>CAYSCW010000032.1:16848-31207 GCA_964429795.1 uncultured Eubacteriales bacterium | reverse complement strand
TGGGGAAATTAACGTCGCATAAGATATATTATGTCAACTATTTAATTTTTCACCCCAATATCATTCTTTTTCTTTCTTTAATTTATTAAGCACTTCTTCTAGGATTTTGATTATCTCTTCTTTAGTTACAGATTGTTTCTTGAATTCTATTCTCAATCTATAAAAATCAGCTTTAGTAGGTATGTAATTGTATATGAAATGCCTCATCTTTTTTATCGTACCCTTTAACTTTTTAGAAAGTTCTCGAGTGTCTTCTCGTCTTAAATCTCTTTCCTTTATTTCAGTAAGAAGTTTTAGCATCGCTTCTTCATTTTTTTGTTTTGCTATTTCTATAAGCGTACTACGGCTCATGATATCTTGATTTTTGCATAAGTTTCTAATCTCTTCAGGAATTTTACTTATATTTATCATTTCGGTTACTGTGGATCTAGCTTTTCCAATTTTTTTAGATATCTCATCGTGACTGTAACCGTAATTTTCAGCTAAGGATCTAAGTCCATCTGCCTCTTCAAATGCATCAAGGTCTTTACGTTGCAAATTTTCTATCAAGGTTAATTCCATCGCTTCGTTGTCGCTAACAATCATCTCGATACAGGGAATTTCATCCAATCCCACTCTCTTGGAAGCCATAAAACGCCTTTCACCAGCAATAATCTCATACCGTCCACCTTTTGGGCGGACCAATATTGGTTCCAGAATTCCTTTGGACTTTATAGAATCAATCAAATCTTTCATATCTCCTAATTCGCTTCTGGCTTGACGAGGATTAGGATCGATTTTATCGACAGGAATCATCCTGATTTGTGGACCTTTTACACGAGTTGATATAAGGTCGACAAAATGGCGATCATGCCTCATATCGATAAATTCTGGCAATCCTGTTTTTTTAGTTTTTTGCACGCTTTAATATCTCCTTAGAGACTTGTTTATATTGAATTGATCCAACCGAATAAGGAGCATAGGTGAAAATAGACTCTTTGTAAGCAGGGCTTTCTTCAAGTTTGACGCTTTTAGAAATTATTGTATTAAAAACCATTTTTCCAAAGATGTTCTTGATTTTCTTGACCACATCCCTGGAAATGTTAGTTCTTTTATCATGCAAAGTGATGAGTATTCCCAGTATATAAAGGTTGGGATTTGCTACTTTCTTTACCTTATCTATTGTCTCTAAAAGATCATCAGTGCCTTCAAGGCTAAGATATGACGATTGAATAGGTATAATGATAGCATCGGATGCAACCAGGGCATTTAAAGTGATGATTCCAAGTGTTGGCGGTGTGTCGATGATGATAAAATCATATTTTCCCCTGATTGGTTCGAGCACATCTTTTAATCGATAATGACCATCAATTTCTCCTAACAATGTTGGTTCCAATTTCGCCATTGATATTTTGGATATAACAATATTGAGACCCGGAATGGTTGTACTTACGATGTTGTTCCCGATATTTTCATCGTTGTTTACCAAGACGTCATAGAGAGACTTGTTATATTGTGATGGTTCTTTGACACATGAGATAGTGCTGTGGGCTTGAGGATCCGTATCGATAAGCAACGTGCTTTTGCCCATAAAAGCAAGAGCGGAAGAAACATTAAGGGCTGTTGTGGTCTTCCCTACCCCTCCTTTTTGGTTGGTAATGGCAATGATCAAGCAATTGCTCCTTGTTTATTCAGAAGGTAAAATATAAAAAAAAGAACGAAATATCAAGGAAAAAATAACCAAAATGTCGGCATGCCGACATTTTTTTATAAATTATTGATAACAAACAAAAAATAATTTCTAGGTAAAACCATGAAAAAAACAAGAGATCTTTTTAGCGGAGATATATTCTTTCTGGGTCGAGTTCTTTCCTGATGATATTCAATTCCTCTTCAGTTGGTGGCTTTGTTGTTTTGAGTGAATCACTGATTTTTAAATCCCAAGATATATTATCATTGATCTTTTCAATTGAGGGATTAGGAGGATGGATCTCTGTGAGTACCATTTCGAAAGATTCTTCTGAGAAAGTGTATACGCCAAGATCCGTGATGACAAGGACAGGCCCTCTCCCAGGCATCCCGTATTTCTTTCTCTGATTTTTTTCATCGATAAAACCTGGAGTCGTAATGAAATCGATTTTTTCAGGAAAGGTTTTTTTGTTCTGTTTCAATATGATGATAATTTTCTTAGCATGAATAGATATCTCGCAGGCTCCCCCACTGCCAGGAAGGCGGACCTTAGGATATTGATAGTCTCCGATAACTGTAGAGTTTATGTTACCAAATCTATCAACCTGAGCGCCTCCAAGAAATCCGACATCGATTAAGCCTCCCTGAAGGTAGTAATTGAAAATTTCAACCATCGAGCAGACAGAGATGGAATCAGTGACGAGACAAGGGTCACCGATAGAAAGCGGCAGACGAGATGGCACTGCTCCGACTGCTCCCGATTCATAGATGAGGATAAGACCAGGAGCTTGGAGTCTTCGTGCCAGGTTGCAGGCTAAATTCGGCAGTCCGATGCCAACAAACACAACTTCACCGTTTCTGAGCTCATTTGCAGCCCTTGTCACCATGATTTCATCAGGCGTAAACGAAGTCATCCCGTTCTCCTCTATCGTTTATTCTAAAACATCAGTAGCCATAATTTACAGGGGCAGCCAATCGGGTTCCTGCTTTTAGTCCGTTCACTTTTTCCAATCCTAATTTTTCAATGTATTCTTTCCTTCCGGAGACCCCAATTACCCATTGAGCAATGTAATCCTCCATTTTTCCCTGGTCTTTGGATATCTCGTACCAGTCCACATAGAATTGATTGTCACGGTCGTAATATCCCTGTGCATAGCTCGGGTGAGCCCCGAAGGATTCGATGACAACTGCATCCACTTTAAATCCAGGGATAAGTGTCCGATTAGGATCAGAACGAATGACAGAACTTTCGACTAGCTCCTCAGCCACAATAATCACTTTTTTTGAAGCAAAAGCAGCTTCTCTTTGGACACCCATCAGACCCCATATTTGAGCGTTGCCTTCCTTATCTACACGTTGGACATGAATGATGGCCACATCAGGGTTTAATGCAGGAACAGTGGCGAACATCTTTCCTGTATACGGACACTTTACTTCCTTTATGTTTTTATTCTGCTGGGAGAGAGTGCTGCCATAGAAAGTGTCCAGGTGCATAAAGGGAAGATGTGAAGCTCCGGCCGTGAACCTTGCCACCATCCCAAAATGGGTATATTCTTCTAGCTCGATTGGTCTGGGTATCCCCTTCTCTACCGCTCTCCTCAGACCGTACAGAGGCCCGACACCAGGATTCCCTGCCCAGCTAAAAACAATTTTTCCTATGCAGCCTGCTGCGATCATCTGGTCGTAGATGAGATCCGGTGTCAAGCGGCAGGCAACGAGGTCTTTCTTCTTTTGACGTATGATTTCGTGCCCTGCAGCAAAACAGATAAGATGAGTAAATCCCTCGATGACAACAGTGTCGCCATCGCGAATATATTCTCTGACAGATTGTTGCATGGTCATCACTTTATTTTTCATGCTTAGTCTCTCCCTTTCTCATACTGGGATAAAACTTCTGAAAAAATTTCAATAGCAATGTCTACCTGTGCTGTGTTGATGATTAAGGGCGGAGAGAAGCGGATTACGTTCTCCCCACAGGGAAGCAAGAGAAGGCCTTTTTTAAAGGCCATTTGAGCTATTTCGTGCGCTGCTGGCCCATCAGGCTCTCGAGTTTTTCGATTCTTCACAAGTTCCACCCCGATCATCAGACCGAGACCACGAACATCTCCGACAAGAGGGTATTTTCCTTTAATCTTTTTGAGTTGTTTCATAAGATAGGAACCCACTTTTGAAGCATTGGCCATGAGTTCTTCTTCGATGAGATCTATAGTTGCCAAGGAAGCTTCACAAACAACAGGATTTCCACCGAAAGTGCTGCCGTGAGTCCCGGACTTCCAACTCATCAATCCCTTCTTGGACACAACAGCCCCAAGAGGGAGACCAGAGGCCAGCCCTTTGGCAAGAAGAACAATATCCGGTTCAACAGAAAAATTCTCGATTGCCAGAAACTTGCCTGTCCTTCCCATCCCAGATTGGATTTCGTCGACCACAAGAAGGATATTGTGTTTTTTGGTGAAATCTCGAAGCTTTTGATGAAACTCGAGCGGCGGAACAACATAACCCCCTTCTCCAAGAATAGGCTCGACAAACACAGCAGCAATCTCCTCAGGACTCACAAACAATTTGCACAGCATGTCCTCGATAGCATCCGCGCAATATATGGCGCATGCAGCATACTTAAGGTTGTAGAAACAACGATAACAGTAGCCATAAGGGACATGGAAGACGCCGGGCATGAAGGGACCGAAAAAGCTTCTCTGTTTGGCTTTGCTCGCCGTAAGGCTCAACGCCCCGATCGTTCTTCCATGGAAAGCGCCATGAAATGCGATGATGTAGGGTCTTCTGGTGTGATACCGGGCAAGCTTTATGGCTGTCTCGACAGCCTCAGCGCCTGAATTCGTTAGGAACACACTTTTGTCGCCTGATAAAGCAACCATTTTCCCCAGCCGCTCAACAAGCCGGGAAAAGGATGGATAATAGAAATCGGTCGAACAGATGTGGAAAAATTTATTGCTCTGCGCCTTCACAGCCTCAACCACACGCGGATGTGAGTATCCTGTGATATTCACAGCTATTCCAGCCATAAAGTCCAGATAACGATTCCCGTCCACATCTTCAACTATAGCCCCCTCTCCCCTTTCAACGACCAGAGGATATTCCTTGATATAGGAGCTTGAAGCATAGCGTTTATCCTTGGCAATGATGTGTTTTGCCTTTTTCCCCGGAATTTCTGTTTTGATTTCTGGAAATTGCAGAGTCATCGGATTCCTCTCTCTGAATGGTTAGAATCTTCTTAAGAGGAGAGACATGCCCTGTCCCCCACTGACACAAAGGGTGGCCAGGCCCAGTTCTTTATCCTGCTGAATGAGACTGTACAGAAGGGTTACAGTGATTTTTGCGCCCGTACACCCTATGGGATGGCCAAGGGCTATCGCGCCCCCTTTGATGTTTCTCTTCTCTGTATCCCACATCATCTCTCTTTCTACAGCAAGAACTTGAGCAGCAAAGGCTTCGTTGATCTCTATGAGGTCAATGCCTGTAAGGCTTATGTCGTTTATTTTCAATAACTTACGAGTTGATGGAACAGGTCCAAGTCCCATTTCCTGCGGATTTACCGCTGCCGAGGCCACTCCTATTATTTCTGCCATGGGGGATATACCGAGATCCTTGGCGTTGCTTTCGGTCGTTAGAACAAGGGCAGCCGCTCCATCTGTCAGGCCTGAAGAATTCCCTGCTGTGACCGTCCCTTCTTCTTTAAAAACAGGAGAAAGTCTGGCCAGTTTCTCTAAAGTGGTTTCCGGCCGCGGATGTTCGTCTGTTGTCACGACGGCCTCCCTCCCCTTCTCATCCCTTATCTCTACGGGTATGATTTCATCCTTGAATTTTCCTTCCTCGATGGCTTTTTTGGCATTCATCTGGCTTGACAAAGCGTATTCATCCTGTTCTCTGCGTGACAGGTTATATTTTTCGGCCAGTCGTTCGGCTGTTTCCCCCATGATCATCTCAGCCAAGGGGCAAAACAAGCCGTCTTTGTACATGGCATCCACAAGAATACCATTGCCCAGCCTGTATCCCCACCTTGCCTTGTCCAGTAAGAAAGGAATCTGGGACATGTTCTCCATTCCACCAACCAAAGCCACTTTGTTTTCTCCCAGGAGGATGGATTGGTATCCAAGGCTGATGGCTTTGAGGCCTGATGCGCAGGCTTTGTTAACGGTGAAGGCTGTCTTTTCCTCAGGGATACCCGCTCTGTAGAGGACTTGGCGAGCTGGATTCGGACCATTTCCCGCTTGACGGGCCATGCCAAAAATGACTTCATCGACCTGGCTTTCTGTAAGGCCTGCTCTTTTTATCGCCTCTTTCGAGACCAATGTACCGAGAGATACGGCGCTCTTATTCCTGAAGCTGCCTCCAAATTTGCCTACCGGCGTCCTCACTGCGCTCAGGATGACTACCCTTTCTTTCTGCACATTCATGTCAATCGCTCCTTCTCGGAGAGTTTCATAACCGTCCGGCTCTGTTCCCTCATGAACTGTTGGACATAATACGGACCACAGCCGCCCTTTCCTGTCGAACCAGAATTCTTCCACCCGCAGAAAGGTTGTACGCCGGGCCATGCTCCTGTTGTGGCGCCTGAACGCCTGTTGGCATACAGCACCCCGGATTCTATTTCATTGAAGAAATAACTGACCTCCTCTTCATCTTGGCTAAAAATACCGGCCGTTAAGCCATAGTCGACTTTATTACACTGCTCGATCGCCTCTTCCAAGGAATCGACAGGGGCAATGACCAGCAGAGGGAGGAAGAGCTCTTCTTGAAAAATCCTGTGATCCTTCGGCATCCCGGTGACCAGAATAGGCTCGACAAAGTAGCCCTTGGCAAAATCGCCCTCTGCTAAAACGTTTCCGCCCGTTAGAATTTTTCCCTCTCTCCGGCAAATATCTGCCCAATTTTTAAATTTCTCCATTGCATTCTGGTTGATCAACGGACCGAGAAAAATATCCCGCTTGGTCGGGTTTCCAATTTTAATGGAATGGATCTTGGTCAACAGTTTCTCCAGGAAGTCTTGTTCGATTTCTCTCTGGACATAGACTCTTGAACAGGCGCTGCACTTTTGACCTCCCAGGCCATAAGAAGCTTTCATCACCCCTTCGGCTGCCATATCCATATCCGCATGGTCTGTCACGATGGCAGGATTTTTTCCTCCCATTTCCAGAATGCAAGGCCGGACCCCATGGCGGCTGAACCCATTATAGATCTTCATCCCGACCTCAGAGGAGCCCGTGAAAACAAATCCTGCAATCTTCCTATTCTGGAATATGGCTTCCTCAAAATTTCTCCCAGGCCCTGTGATGAAATTGAAAGCACCTTCAGGAACTCCCGCTTCTCTATAGATTTCAAACAGTTTTAGGCCAATAAGTGGGGTATCAGAAGACGGCTTGAAGACTGCCGTATTACCAGCAACCAAAGCTCCCCCACTCATTCCTGCCGCCAGGGCTAGGGGAAAATTGAAGGGGGAGATCACCGTCCACACACCATAAGGCCTCAAAACGCTGATGGCTTCCTCGGTTGGGCTTAACCTGCCCATGGAACGAACAAATCCCTCGGCTTCTTCCATCTGCGCGCAGTAGTAGCGGATGAGGTCTGCTGATTCCTCGACATCTCCCATGGCTTCCAGGCGGCTCTTCCCGGCTTCATAGCTCATGAGAGCTGCCAGCTCATACTTCTGGTCGCTGATTATTTCAGCCGCTTTTCTCATGATCCGACAGCGTTCCTTGTAGCTCTTGTCTCTCCAAGACTTAAAAACCTTGTAAGCAGCATCCACAGCTTTGTTGAGTTCAGCAGCCGTTCCTGTTTGGAATTTCCCTATGACTATTTCCCTGTTTATGGGGCTGATATCTACAAACTCTTGGGAAGTTTTGATCTCCTGTCCGGCAATGATGATCGGATAGGATTTACCGAATTGGCGGGCAACATCCTGCACGGCCTTGTCATAATTGTGATGAAAAGATTCCATGCCGGCTGGATCCGAGGTTGTATAGGTGACTTTAAAACTTTTCTCTTTTTTCATATCCTTCCTCCTCAAATTGATGAATCGAATTCAGACAGGGTTTCCCTCAGTATCATCAGAATTTGAGAGATCTCCTCTTGACCGATTACAAATGGGGGGGCCAGCAGGACAAGGTCTCCATTCACCCCATCCGCATGACCCGTATTGGGCCAAAGAACCAGGCCTTTATCCAGAGCTTTAACAACAAAATTTTCAGTAAATCTTTTCTTTCGTGAAAATGGCTTTTTGGATTCCCTCTCCAGTACAAATTCGATGCCGATGAGCAATCCCTTTCCCCTTATGTCTCCCACATGGAGATGGTCCCGAAGAGATTGGAGACTATCAAAGAGAGACTTCCCTTCTTTGTTGCACCGTTCCATCAGATTGTTGTTTTTTATGTAATCCAGAGTAGCAAGGGCTGCAACGCATCCAAGCGGGTTGTGTGCAAAGGTCTGTGCATGAAGAAAATTCCTCCCTTTCCTGAAAATAGACTCAACAATTTCCATGGTGACGCCCAGAGCGCTCAAAGGAAAATATCCGCTGGTGAGCCCTTTTCCCATGACGACGATATCAGGAGCGAGACCGAAATGCTGACAGGCAAGCCATCGTCCTGTTCGGCCTGCTCCTGTTAGAATCTCATCCGCGATCAGAAGGACCTCGTATTCATCACATATCCGGCGAATGATGGGAAAATACTCGGGGGGCGGGATTGCTGCTCCAGTCGACGATCCGCCTATAACCTCTGTGAGAAATGCCGATACTTTCTGCTTTCCCAGGGTGGAGATCATTTTTTCTAATTCATAGGCGCACTCTATCTGGCAAGAAGGGTATTCTTTATGGCAGAAACAGCGATAACAATAGGGAGCGGGAATCGTGTGGGATTCTGAAAGCAGAGGCTGGTAGATCTTCTTATAATGTTCCCTTGCCGAGAGGGATAGGGCTGCAAGGGTGTTTCCATGGTAACTCGGCTTCCTTGAGATAACAAGATATTTGGATTCCTGGCCCATTTCCACCCAATACTGTCGAGCGAGCTTGATCGAGGCTTCAATGGCCTCTGAGCCGCTTGTGAGGAAATACACCTTACCCCCGGGAAAAGGCAGAAAATCAGAAATTTGCTCCGCTAGAGCTTCGACTGGAGCATGGGTGAACTGCGTTCCATTAAGGTAGCCTGCTTTTTGGGCCTGGATGGAAAGGGCCTCCCCCAGCTCCCTCACTCCATGTCCGATGTTCACGACGGCCGCTCCTCCGGAGGCATCCAGGTATCGCCTGCCATCCGCATCAAAAAGGTAGGCCCCTTGTCCATGGGTAATCAGAGGATAGGAATAATGAAGGTTGCGATAGAAGACTGAACCTTGTGGGTACCGATATGTCATTGAACGTCGCTTATTCAAGCCTTACAGCCAAGAGCAGAAGAAATGGCCTGAGTCGTCTTTTTTAGAGGAAGAATGAGTTCATCTTTTAATCTTTTCAAAGAATAGCGACTTGTACTCACTGCGATATTCACCGCTCCTACTACCTGTTGTTCACGGTTTCGTACCGGGGAAGCGACAGAAAGGAGCCCGGGAGTGAGCTCTTCGTTGTTGATGGCAAAGTCATTCTTCCTCACTTCCTCGAGAATGGCCATCAATTTTTCTCCACTGTTACTCCAATAGGGCTTAGCTTCAGGTAGTTTTTCGAGATATTGGAGATACTGGATCAGCCAATCTTTATCGTTAAAAGCAGCCAGGATTCTCCCCATGGCTGTGTTGAACAGCTCCAACCGGGAACCGACATGAAGATTGATGTTCACTATCTGCTGTGTTTTGATTCGTTCGACATAGATCAACCTCCACTCATCCAAGACAGCTAGATTCACGGTTTCCCCTACTTTGTGGGAGAGCTCCAGCAAGTAGGGTTGAGCCACCTCTCTCAGTTCCAAGCTGGAAAGCACAGCAAACCCCAGGCCTAACACCTTTGGGCCCAGGGTGTATTTGTTCCCTTGGCCTGCTGGAATCATATAGCCCACCGAGCAAAGCGTGTAGACTAAACGATGAATGGTACTCTTGGGAAGGCCCGTTCTTTTTGCCAGATCAGAGATACCCAATATGGGATGGCCTTGATCAAAAGCTTCCAGGATGGATAGCCCGCGTAAGAGAGAGGATACAAATTTTTTATCCTTTTTTTTATTTAGGCTTGCCAACATGACTTTCCGCAGTGTAAAATAATATTCCGTATATCGGGATTATTACGGACGGAGTTATCTTTGTCAAGGACAATCCTCAAGAGACTATCTTCTTCCCCATTGAGATTCTTGTTCCTGCTCCTTTTGCTATCCCTATTCACTCCACAGGTTAAATCCAGTTTCAGCAAATTACGAACCCTAACTTCACAAACCCGATCGTCTTCTTATAAAGCCTTTATAGACAAGATGATTTCTCCGGAAAACATGGACCGTTGCCTTCAATATTTTACTTCTATTCCTCATGTGGCTTCTTCTCCCCGGAATAACCAACTCGCTGAATATGTTTTGGAAGAGTGGAAAAAATGGGGGCTCGATGATGTGCATCTTGTCCCTTACGATGTCCTCCTTTCCTTCCCGGAGAAGATTGACATCGAACTCCTCTCTCCTCAAAGGTACACATTGAAACTGAGGGAACAAAGCTATGATGAAGACCCGGACACAAGCAGGAAAGATGTCGGGCTTCCTTACAATGCTTATTCGCGTTCTGGCGATATCACAGCTTCGCTTGTTTATGCCAACAGCGGAAATCCCCAGGATTATGACTATCTTGAAAAAAAAGGCATCGACATCAAAGGGAAAATTGCCTTGGTCAGATATTCGGCCCCTTACAGCTACCGGGGATTCAAAGCCTATACTGCAGAAAAAAGAGGACTGGCTGCCCTTCTGATCTACTCTGATCCCAAAGAGGACGGCTGTGCAAAAGGTCCTGTCTTTCCCCATGGGCCTTGGGGACCGATTAGTCACATACAAAGAGGAGGGATCCCTTATGATTTCCTGTATCCAGGAGACCCTCTGACTCCGGAGTGGGCCTCGAATCCTGGCTGTCGAAGGATCTCTCATGAAGAAGCTCTTTCTCTTCCTAAAATCGTCAGTGTTCCCATATCCGCCCAAGATGCTCTTCCCCTCTTGAAAGCCATGGATGGAGAGAAAGCTCCTCCAGAATGGGAAGGTGTGCTCCCCGTAACCTACCGGTTGGAAGGAACACAAACCCTTGTTCACATGAAAGTGGAGATGAAAGACCCCATTAAAAGAATTTTCGACGTGGTAGGACACATTAACGGGACAGATAAAGCTGAGGAGGTGGTTGTTGTGGGGAATCACCGCGATGCCTGGGTATTTGGAGGATATGATCCTTCCAGTGGGACGGCCTGCCTTATGGAGCTGGTGCATGCCTTTGCCGAAGCGCGGAAGGCTGGATACAAACCCAGACGCACGGTTGTTTTCGCCAGCTGGGATGCCGAAGAATTCACATTAACCGGATCGACCGAATGGGGAGAGGGAAATCACGAGCATCTCAAAAAGAATCTCATTGCCTATCTCAATGTGGATAGCTCCGCTTCGGGAAAAAACTTCTCTGTTCAAGCTGTTCCCTGTCTTTTTCCTCTTATCAAGCAGGCCTTAGTTGAAGTCAGGGATCCCGCAACAGGAAAAACTGTCTATGAATGCTGGAAATCCGGTCCTAAAGAAAAGGGGACTATATCCATAGCATCAGGAAGCGGCACGATTGGAGCCATAGGAAGCGGGACAGACCACGCAGTTTTTCTTAATCACATAGGGGCTCCTGCACTCGATATGACCTTCTCTGGCGATTATGGCGTTTATCACTCCATGTACGACAACTATTACTGGATGAGCCACTTCGGTGACCCCGGCATGCTCTACACAGCCGCTCTGGCCAGGATTTGTGCCCACATGGTTATTGAACTGGCCTCCAATCCCCTCCTCCCTCTTGATTATGAGACCCATGCCCGGGAACTTAAGGGATATCTAGAAGAGTGGGCCGACCGATATGATCCCACCAGAAAACGCTCTCAAAACCTGTTTCTTCTTCTCGAGGAGATGGGGAAAAGAGCTTCAGTTTTAACCCCTTATATACTGGGCAAGGAAGGAGCCACAGTGAAGATCAGCGACGAAGAGATTCAGGAGGCCAACCGTCTTTTTATCCAGGTAGAGAGGGATTTCACGATTGCGGAAGGAATACCGGGCAGAAGCTGGTTCAAACACCTTGTCTTCGGGGCGCGCTACTCGTATGATGTCCTGCTGTTTCCGGCTCTGACTGAGGCCTCTGAAGCCGGGGATGAAAAAGGCATAGACCAGGCTGTCAAGCATCTTGAAGAATCCGTCAAAAAGGCAACATCAAAGCTTATGAAAATCTCAGAGCTCATCGATAGAGATAAAAAAAAGACTTATCATTAGACAAAGACACACCTTTACCGTTATCGCATTTCTTCATCAAGAAAGGGGATTGGATATGAGAAGGCGGAATTTTATTAAGGGGGCATTGGTTGGAATCTCATGGCCGCAAGCGGAGACACTTTTTAAGAGTGTACGGTTTCAACAAAAAGGAGGCAATGCAGTCTCCGATGCACCAAGGAAAAGGCTGCGTGAGCTGGGAATCCAGATAGGCACCCTGGAGCCAGGACCTTGTAACGCCATCACTGATGTTGATGGGGTGAAGGTCGGGCACACAACGATTGTAAAAGGAGACGGCTCCCAAGCCGTAAGGACGGGGGTGACGGTGATCTTTCCCCATTCAGGCAACATTTATGAGGAGGAAGTGTTTGCCTCCTCTTTCATCCTGAATGGCTGGGGAGAGATGACAGGCATGGCCAGACTCGAGCAGACTGGAAAACTGGAGACCCCTATTTTTCTGACAGGCACTTATAATGTGGGGATCGTCTATGATGCTGCGGTGAGATATCTTTCTGGTATCAATCCGGAGATGGGCATCTCAGATAAAATGTTGACCCCGGTTGTCGCCGAATGTTTTGATGAATTTCTGAGCGATGCCAGAAGCCGAGCGATATCCAAGGAGGATGTATTCCAGGCTATTATGAACGCTCAGGGCGGGAGCGTTGAGGAAGGAGGCGTTGGAGGGGGCACAGGAATGACTGCTTTCGGCTTTAAGGGGGGAATCGGGACCTCCTCCCGTAAAGTCGACGGCCAATACATCGTCGGCGTTCTCGTCATGGCCAACACCGGAAGCCGGGATCAACTGCGGATCGATGGCATACCCGTGGGCAAGGAAATCACAGATTCTCACTCTAAAACAGGAAAAACAAAATCGATCATCCTCATTGCAGCCACTGATGCGCCTCTCCTTCCCTATCAGCTTAGAAAAGTCTCAAAAAGAGTCGCCCTGGGTCTTGCCCAGACCGGATCGATTTCCCATACAGAAAGCGGAGATATCATACTCGCCTTCTCGACAGCAAACAGAATCCTGCGAAAAAAGGCTGGGCCCTTCCATAACCTTAAAGCTATCAATGATTTCTGGATAACTCCTGTCTATCAGGCGACCGTGGAAGCCACCCAAGAAGCCATCCTCAACGCTTTGACCTCTGCACAGACAATGACAGGGCGCGATGGGAATACAGCCTACGGCCTTCCTCTGGGTCAGGTAAAAGCCATCATCAGGAAATTCAAAAGGATCAGGGAGTAGGATCATGAATAATGGCAAGGAGATCATAGGTAGAATGAAACATAGGATGGGAAAATTCTCCCCCGGAAAGAAGAATTCCATCACGGATATTCAAGGCGTCAGAGTAGGCCATCTCACAGTAAACAAAGATGTTCTGGATCCTTCGGGGCAGTCAGTCACGGTCAGGACAGGTGCAACCGCCGTTATCCCCTACCCTGCAGAAAGGGAGATGAGGATATTCACCGGGAGTTTTATCCTCTGTGGCAAAGGTGAGGTAACCGGGTATCAGGTGGCCGATGATTTTTGTTATCTCAACTCCCCTATCGTCCTCACCAATTCCTTCTCTGTGGGCAAAGCCTACAACGCCATTCTCTCCTACGGCTTTGATTTAGGCAGAGAAGAGACCTGGCCTCCCTTTATCATCGGTCTCGATGATTCCTTCCTGAGCGATATGAAAAAAAGCACTCTGGATGAGGAACAAATTTTGAGTGCTCTCCGTGAGGCTTCAAAAGAACTGGTGGAGGAAGGCTCCGTCGGAATAGGATTAGGTCTGAGGGCATTTGGATGGAAAGGAGGGATTGGAACCTCCTCCAGGGTGATCACCATGGGGAACGAGCAGTTCACGTGCGGCGTGTTGGTGGCCACAAACAATGGCAATCCCAGGCAGACGAAGAATACAGGCTCTGATGGTGATCCAACTACATATCCAGACGATTCCCTCATCATCGTGGGCGGCGTCGATGTTCCTCTGGTTCCCTATCAGCTCAAGCTCATAGCGAAAAGACTGGTATTAAGCGAGTCCTGCCTTCATCGGGCAGAGAATTATTCAAGCTCTGTGGTTTGTATCCTGTTTTCTACGGCTAATCCGATGAGCATGGAGAATCAAGGGCCTCGAGTATTTGATATGCAGGTTATGGATGACAAGCTCCTGGAAAAAATCATCCAAGCCGGGACAGAAGCGGTACTGGAAGCCATCATCCGCTCTCTTTTAAAAGCAGCTCCTGTTCAAGGCAAGTCGGGAAGAGTACTCAAGACAATCCCTGATGATGAAATCGGTAAGCTT
>CAYSCW010000032.1:0-16748 GCA_964429795.1 uncultured Eubacteriales bacterium | reverse complement strand
AGGAGGAATGTTATGAAAAACCTTGGTATCTGGGAAAAGATTAAACATCTGCACATCCTACTGCTGTATCTGATCCTGCTTCTCCCTTTTATCCGCTCAGATGCTTCTTTGGTCGGATCTAAAACCCGGGTTGACCCCAGCTCCCCGATCTATCCGTTCGTTATCGAGGATGATTGGCTGGTTATGAAAGACGGGGTGAGGCTGTCTGTTACCTATTTGAAGCCGTTCCCCCGCTCCCCGGAAGAAAAATTTCCGGTTCTGTTTGATCTTTATCCTTACCGAAAAGATGAGTATCCCTATGATTACCCCCTCTATTTCGTCAGGCGGGGCTATATCATGGCCAGCGTCGATATCCGGGGGACAGGTTCCTCGGAAGGGGCTGTGCCTCCCCGGGAATATTCCGAACAAGAACTCGATGATGCTGTGGAAATCATCGACTTGCTCTCCAAACTGCCGGAGTCGAACGGCCGTGTGGGCATGTGGGGAAAATCCTGGGGAGGTTTCAATTCCATTCAAGTCGCCATGCGTCAGCCTCCTGCTCTTAAGGCTATCCTGGCGGTGGAGGCCACCGATGACCTTTTCCACGACGATGTCCATCACATGGATGGGGCTTTTCACGTCGACGAATTCATGCCGGCCATGGATCACGAGAACACCTTGCCACAGACTCCCGGTTATCAGCTAGACGAGGCCTATTTCCAACGGCGTTTTAATCACTATCCCTGGTTTTTGACCTACACAAAGCAGCAACTGGATGGGGAATTTTGGCGTAAAAACTCGCTGCGCTGGCAGTATGAGAAGATAAAAATCCCCACTTATCTTATCGGAGGCCTTCTCGATGGCTACAGAGATTCTATCCCCCGGATGTTGGAGAACATGAAGGCTCCGGTCAGAGCCGTTATCGGTCCATATAAACATGACTGGCCTGATGACGGAGTCCCAGGCCCTAATTACGAATGGCGGCATGAGGCTGTCCGGTGGTGGGATTATTGGCTTAAGGACCGGGATACAGGAGTGCTGGAGGACGACCCGTTGGTTGTTTTTATCCGTGAGGGACATGGACCAGACCCTTCTCTCAAAATGACGCCAGGCCACTGGGTTGGAACAGACTGGCCTGTGCCTGGGACAACCTGGAAGAAGCTCTTCCCCTCTGAACATTGCAGGCTCCTCTCCGAGCCAGGAGAGCCGGTTGTGGAAAAGCTGCGTTATGTTCCCAGCTACGGCGTGGCTACAGGATTATGGTGGGGCGAGCCCACAGGGGACATGCGTCCTGATGATGCCGGAAGCCTTGTGTTCGATAGTCCTAAGGTCGAAGAAAGCTTTGAAATCGTAGGGTTTCCCACGGCACGGCTGCGTGTTTCTTCCGATGCTCCCCTTGCCCACTGGGTTGCCCGGCTTGAGGATGTCCAGCCAGACGGTACTGTCTCGCTTGTCAGCGGTGCTCTTCTCAACGGATCGCAGCGGTTCTCGCGCCTTAAGCCGGAACCACTCGAGCCGGGTGAAGTCTACGATCTCAAAATTGAGATGCATTTCACCACCTGGACTTTCCAGCCTGGGCACCGCATCCGTCTTTCCATCTCTAACTCTCTCTTCCCGATGATCTGGCCTACGCCCCATTCCATGACAACTCAGCTCTACACGGGTGCCGAGAACACATGCCTGGAATTACCAGTTATCCCCTCTGTCGAGCGCAGCAAGCCTGATTTCCTGCCTCCCGAACAATGGGAAGTGAGAACTGATGCCCGCTATCTGGAGAGCGTTCCCTGGCCGCAGGGTTTCTACGAGTGGAAGCGAGACTTGTGGAGTGCGAAGACTAGTGTCGAATGGAGAGGGACAAGTGACTTTGAAACCAGAGGAAACCGCTATCATACCTACGAACGCAACTATTATGAAACCAATGATCAGAGCCCTGCCGAGTCTCGATTTAGCGGTCAGGCCGGACGGCGGATCGAACTCAAGGGCCGTATTCTCGAGATTCGCTCCACACTCGACGTGTATTCCGATGAAAACAACTTCTACGTGAGTATCGTAAGAGTCGTATATGAGAACGGGAAGCTTGTTCGCCAACGAGAATGGAAAGAGACCATTCCCAGGATGTTCAATTAGCGTTTGGATGTGGTCTCCGTTACTCCAGAGGAAGTCAGGGCTTTAAACACGGCCTTGGTGATCTGGATATCCTGCACGGCCACCCCTGTCAGGTCTGCAACAGTCAATTGATCATCGGAGGATCTTTGAAGCTTCTGATGAATAATCACATTTCCCAGCTCAACAACGCGCTCCGGTCTGAGCACGCCCTGTTGGATGGCATGATGGATCTCTCCCCGCACGAGACACTGGTTGATACTGTCAGCAGCCACGATATCGGCTTTTTGGAGAATGCGGGGATCCAGTTCGTTCTTTTCGGGAGTATCTGAGCCCACCGCTGTTATATGGGTGCCTCTCTGGATTTGATCAACAAAAATCAAGGGAGAGGTTGCTGGCGTGGCCGTGACGATCAGATTACAGTTTGCGGCGATGTCTTTTGCTTCCAGGGTCGTCTGGATATGAAATCCCTGCTCCTGCATATCTCTTCTGTATTCATCGAGCTCCTTCTTGTTCAAACCCCAAACCATGACATCTCGGCAATTGGTGATGGGTTTAAGATACTCGAGCTGCATCCTTCCCTGGGTGCCCGCACCGAAAATTCCGATACAATCGATATTTTTGGGGGATAAATATTTAGCAACGACAGAACCCGCTGCAGCTGTCCGCACATGGGTCAGATAACATTCATCCAACAGAGCACACTCCAGCTCACCCGTTCCCTGCCGGAAAAGCAGCATCAATCCGTCACTTCGATAACGCTTCGTTTCAGGACTCTCATAAAAGCCTGAGGCAATCTTGATGACGTAATAATCATCCCCGATCAGATAGCCGTATTTTATATGGACGTCACCAGGAGGATCCTTAAAGATGAGCTCTCCAACAGGTGGAACAACCGACCTGCCCTCAGAATAGGCCACAAAACCTTCTTCGATCTCTCGGACAGGGTGAAGGCCTTTCAAGGCGCTTTTAATCTGGTCTAAATGAAAAATCTTCGCCATCTTTTTCTCCTTAGAAATAATTTATTGCCCCTTGTTCACCAATGTCTTTCCCTGTTCAAACTTCAGTACATGGTTCATTTATGTTTAAAATATCCTGAAATGAGAACATTCTCAAGCGAAATCAAGTATCCAAAGTCGACCTCTCCTTAGAATTCCCTCCGATTTCTTTCCCCGTGGAAGGCAACAGGGCATGCGGGAAATCAGTCAAATTCTTTTGTTGACTTGGCATTTTTCCTTTGGTATGAAATGGTAAGCTTCTTGAATTGAAAGAATCAACCTGATAAGGAATGGGGATGGCAGGAAAAATCAAATCCATTACAAACCCTCGATTAAGCCTAGAAATTCTCACTCCTGACGATGTCCGGCAAATCCACACATCCACATTGAATATCATCGAAGATGTCGGAGTGAAATTTCCCTCACAGTTAGCCCTGGATATTTGGGAAGCCCATGGCGCTTCAGTCGATAGAAACACATCTGTGGTAAAGGTCCCAGGTCCTATGATTGAGGAGGCCCTGAAAAACGCTCCGCCTGTCTATACTCTTGCCGGCAGAAATTCCGCCCAAGATCTCCTTCTCGACGGGAATCACGTTTATCTAGGAACAGATGGTTGTGGAGTGGAATCGATAGATATTCATACCGGCCAATTGCGCCGTTCATGCCTGAAGGATGTCGAAGACATAGCACGAGTGGCGGATTATTTAGACCAGGTTGCTTTCCAATGGGTTCCCGTTTCTGCCCAGGATTATCCGCCGCAATCCCGAAGCCTTCACGAACTCCTTGCCATTTGGCAGAACTCTTCGAAGCATGTCCAAACAGAGAGCATTTATTCTGGCTCAGAAGCACGCGAAGCTGTCAAGATGGCGGCTGCCATAGCCGGTGGAAAAGAGGCCCTGCGCAAAAGGCCTCTCCTTTCTTTCACAGAATGCACACTATCCCCGCTCTCTCAGGATGGGGGGAGCCTGGAGGCTGCCCTAGTTGCTGCAGAGGCAGGCCTCCCCGTGGGATTCATGACTATGGCTTCCTGCGCCTCGACTGCTCCGGCCACTCTTGCCGGCAACCTTGTCGTAGGCAATGCTGAAGTTCTCAGCGCCTTAGCCTTGATCCAACTGGCTTATCCAGGCGCTCCAGTCTTTTATGCAGCGGCCCAAACTGTGATGGATTTGCGGACAGGGGCTTACACGGGCGGAGGACCGGAGGATTTTCTGTTCGGCGCTGCGACCAATATGCTTGCCGATTTTTATCATATCCCGCTCTCCATGGGCTCTTTTGCCACGGGAGCAAAAGAACCCAACTGGCAGGCGGGTGTCGAAAACAGTCTATCGACTCTGATGGCCTCGTTGGCAATGTCGGATATGCTTCTTGGGATTGGACTTCTGAACGGCAGCCTCATCTGGTCTTTCGAACAGATGATCATGGACTGCGAGATATTTGATATCATCCACAAGATGATGAAAGGTATCGTTGTCGACAATGAGACTTTAGCTATCGATATTATCCGAGAAGTTGGGCCTGGCGGCCACTTCCTCAGCCAGAAACACACTCGAATAAATATGAGAGACCTCTGGCTCTCTACCCTGATGGACCGGCGTCCGTACAATGAATGGCTGAAGGCCAAGGACGATGCACGGGATTGGGCACGGAAAAAAGCAAAAAACATCCTTCTTACACATTCTTCTCAGCCTCTCGATGCCGGTTTGAAAGCCGAATTAAAGAGGATCATACATTCTTATGAAAATATTGTGTAACATGTTGAATCAAAAGGCGTTATAGATAACCTTGATAACCAAAAAGAACATTTTTCCAAACCGCTGTGAAACGCTGAGCTTAAAAAGCAGAATGGCTAGTGAGCCATCTTAGATAATGGAACAGAGAAAGAACAGCGAATCCCATCTCTTAAGAAAGATGAACCTTCTTGATTCTACATTCCTCGTGATCGGAGCCATAGTGGGATCCGGGATATTCATGACCACAGGCTTCATAGCCGAGTATCTTCCTTCCCCTGGAATGATCCTGCTCGTGTGGCTGGTGGGGGGATTTTTCGCACTCAGCGGGGCACTGGCCTTTGCTGAACTGGGCGCCATGTTTCCCCAAGCAGGTGGCCAGTACATCTATCTGCGGGAAGCCTATGGGTCTGGGGCCGGCTTCCTGTACGGATGGGGATTTTTCTGGGTCATAGAGTGCGGGGGGATAGCCACGCTGGCGGTTGGTTTTGCTGAATTTTTCGGGTATTTTGTCCCGGTATTATCGACCAAGACCTATCTCTTAGAGTGGAATATTGCTGGCTTCCATTATTCTTTATCAACTGGGCAGCTCGTTGCTGTATTTTCGATAGCGATTCTATCAGCAGTCAACTACTTTGGGATAAAAAGCGGGATTGTGGTACAGAACATTTTCACTTTCTTGAGGATTGGGGCTATCGCCGCACTGATTGTCCTGGGCTTTCTGTTGGGAAAAAAATCAGGCGTTTCAAATTTCGGCCAACTGTTTCCTGCGCAGGGTGCGTTTCCATTCAGACTCTTCGGACTGGCTCTGATCGCTGTTCTCTGGACATATGACGGCTGGTACTCCGTCAATTGCACCGCAGAAGAGGTGAAAAATCCTGAAAGGAATATCCCGCTGGGGCTGATTCTGGGAACCCTCTGTGTAACCCTTATCTATGTCCTGATGAATGTTATCTACATAGTGGCTTTGCCCGTGGAACGAATGAAAGGTGTAACCCGTATCGGGGAATTGGCTTCAACCCAGCTTTTTGGAGCCACAGCAACCCAGTTCATAGCAGGCACGATTATGATCTCCATCTTCGGCTGCCTCAGTGCCACCATCATTTACGGTCCCAGAGTCTACTTCGCTATGGCCGAAGATCGGGCATTCTTTCAGAACATGGCCTACGTACACCCCAAACACCGAGTTCCGACTAAAGCCATCTTTTGGCAAGCCGTCTGGTCTTCCCTTCTCTGTTTTTCTGGCACGTATCAGGATCTGTTTGAGTATGTGGTTTTCGCCCTTGTCATATTCTTTGCGGGAACAGGACTTGCTGTCTTCGTACTTCGTTTCAAACGGCCCGAGGCGCCCAGGCCCTACAAAGCATGGGGGTATCCCGCTCTCCCGGTCTTCTTTGTTGTGATTAACCTGGGGATATTCTTGAACACGGTATGGGCGCAACCGATCAAATCACTCGCCGGATTGCTCATTCTCTGTGCAGGAATTCCGGCTTTTCTCTACTGGAAGACAAAAGCCAAGAAAACCTGATGTCGCTAGAAAGTATATTGATGATACTCTGACTCGCAAGGGTTGCCTCTCGCCAACAGCATTATTTTTGTCGTCAAATTTATGATGACGGAAAATGTGGTTTTAACGTCTTCGTCATGACGGCAGAGAGAATTGGGTCGATTGGCATGGTCCTGGAGGAATTCTTTCAACAATTCGACGGAGATTTGTCCCTTATTGTTTTTCATCAAGCGATTCGCTCGATTGTAGCGCACGATAGATGAGGTTATATCTCGAGGATCCAGCTCGAACTTACGCATCTTGGGAGACAGGAAATGATTCGTGTGCACCAAATAGCCCTCCGTCCCATAAAGAGCCTCATAATCCGTTGCCGATCCCTCGATGCTGTAGATCTCGCCGTTGTCATCGGTAATTACCTGGTTGTAGTTGGAAGCTCTGGGCTGGAATATGGCTGCATCGATGGCCTCTACGATTGTCTTTGCCGCTAAGATTTTGCGCACAAGCAACAAGCGCGGAACTCCCATCTTCATATCATTCATGCTGAGTTCATTACCGGTCAGGCTGATGCCCGCAGAATTGAAGCCAGCACTGATGGCAAGGCCTCCGTAACCGATGGCCAATATCTCTGGCTCTCCATCCACCTTATAGTGGATAACAACAGCGTATTTTTCTAAATTGGGAGATGTGTCGTTGTTGTGTGCCACAAGCACCGAGCCATCGGCTGTCACATCTCCTGAAGCGATCAAATCGCTGCATCTGCCTAAGTAATTCTTTGAATAGATCTCCTCGCACATATCCGAAAACAGATCGACCAGATCTATGCCTGTCGCATCAGCAGCTCCACGAATTTCCTCCACATACTCGGGCATATACTTCCTTGAGAATTCCAACAAAATTTGTGCTTGGGCTCTGATGTCACTCCAGTCCATCCCAGTGTTGTTTTTTACGTATTCCTTGCTTTGCTGGATGAGTTCTCTGAGCTGATCTTTCATCTGTGTCCCGATTTGGTAACCGACTTCATAATGAGTTCCTTTTACCTGAATCACAGGGATTTTATCTCCCCCCGACGCTAGGAGGGGAAGGCAGAGCATGAGACAGAAAAGAACCATTAGGTACACCAAATTTTTTTTCAGGGGAAGCATGTTTCCTCCTTACTAATTTCCAGTCAGTGATTTTTACATTTTTTCGGCTAAAATTATAGCATGTTAGACTCAGCTTTCCTAAATTTCCATAACAGGAGGAAGACTCTACATCTCCGCGGTAGATAATAATGAGGTCTATAGTCAGTCACAGCGCCGGAGGGAGCGTCTCTGTTGGCTATTTTCTACTGCAGAGGAGTTGACAAAAAAGGCATGTCCCTGATAGTTTAAAGAAATGTTTTTGCATTCAAGTTCCAAATCGATCACAGCCTCAATCAGGATGGCTCCATAAAAGGAGGATAGAATGAATACATCGATTTTCGAGTTCATGAAAAAGCGGATCGTTCTTCTTGATGGCGGGATGGGAACAGAATTGATCAGACGTGGTTTTCCCCAAGGAGAATGCCCCGAGCTCTGGAATGTTGAAAAGCCAGAGGTTGTAGAAGCGATTCATCGCAGCTATTTCGACGCAGGTTCGGATGTTGTGCTGACCAACAGTTTTGGCGGCAGCAGAATCAAGGTCTCTGCACATGGCTTGGAAAAGAGATGTTACGAGTTAAACCATGCTGCTGCTCAAATTGCCAAAGAAGTCAAAAAAGAGAATGAATTTGTGGCCGGAAGCATGGGGCCAACAGGAAAATTCCTCAGGCCACAGGGAGAATATTCCGAGGAGGAGTTTGAAGAGGCCTATGCCGAGCAGGCTAAAGGGTTGGCTGATGGAGGTGTGGACTTCCTGCTCATCGAGACTCAATACGATCTAAGAGAGGCTTTCTGCGCTTTAAGAGGAGCAAGAAGGGTCTGCGACCTGCCTGTGTTTGTGACTATGACCTATAACCACGTTCCCAGAGGTTTTTTTACCCTTATGGGAAACAGTGTCGCCCAGTGTGTGAAAGAGCTCGAGAAGAACGGCGTACCGGTTTTGGGATCAAATTGTACCCTCAACAGCGAAGAAATGGCTGATCTGGTGAAAATCATGAGAGGACTCACTTCCCTTCCCTTAATCGCCCAGGCTAATGCAGGGAAGCCTTCTCTTTCCACGGATGGCAAGGTTTCTTATTCCCAAGGGCCTGAAGATTATATCCGGTTTATTCCACGGATAATTGAAAATGGCGCCAACCTTATCGGCGGGTGCTGCGGCACGGATCCAGAGTATATAAGAAAAATGGCGGAAATCATAAAAATCGGGAAAAATTAATGAAATACGCCCGGAGTTTGGAATGTTGACAAGATCCCTTGATATGACGAGGCATTTCAAAAGAAACAGACAACAAGGGGGCCATAGATGATGTTTGATGAGATAAACGTAAAGGAGAAAGGAGAGATCATGAGCAAAGAAGAGCTTTTGGCAGGAATGGCAAAAGCGGTTATAGAAGGGAATAAGGAAGAAGCAGTAGCTTTGGCTAAGGAAGCCATTGCAGAAAAAATGGATCTGAATGAGGTCATCGAAAAGGGATACGTCCCCGGGATACAAGTCGCCGGCAAGCTATGGGAAGAGGGGGAATATTTTCTTCCTGAGCTCGTCACGAGTGCAGAGTGCATGAAGGCAGCCATGGGAGCGTTGCGCCCTGAACTCGAAAAAGCCCACATTGACGTGAAATCTGCAGGCAAAATCGTGATCGGGACAATTGAAGGAGACATCCATGATATCGGAAAAAATCTGGTGGCTTCGATCCTATCGGCGAATGGGTTTGATGTCGTTGATTTGGGTGCAGATGTCAAACTGGAGAAATTCATCGAAAAGGCCGAGGAGGAAAAGGTCGATCTCATCTGTCTGTCCGCATTATTGACGACCACGATGATTGGCCAGAGAAAGCTTATTGAGATGCTGAAGGCAAGAAATTTCCTTGGTCGGTTTGCAGTGATGGTCGGCGGAGCTCCTGTCAGCCAGAAATGGGCTGATGACATCGGGGCGGATGGATATGCGGAAAACGCCTTGACTGCCGTTCAGGCAGCAAAAAATCTGCTGAAAAAAATGAAGAAAGGATAGAACCATGATCCCGACATTGAGACCAAAATTTGAATTATTAAGTAAGGATTTGATCCGAAAAATCTACGAAGAAGCCCTGGTAATCCTCGAAAAGCAAGGGATATTTGTCGAAAACAAGGAGGCTTTGAACCTTTTAAGAGCAGCCGGGATGAGGGTGGATGAATCAACACGAAGGATTTTTCTCACCCAGAGCCTTGTGGAGGATTCTCTCTCCTTTACCCCATCCGTGGTAAAATTGTATGACCGGACAGGAGAAAAGGAATTTACAGTGGGAGAAGATGAGATTCACTTCGATCCAGGTTCAGCAGCGGTTACCATTCTTGACCACAAAACAAAGCAACAGAGGAAAGCGGTCACCGAAGATGTGCTGAAATTCGTCCGGCTAACCGATTGCCTGGAACATATCCATTTTCAAAGCACAGGTCTAATAAGCAGCGATGTCCCGGACGTGATCGCGGACAGCTACCGCCTGTATCTCGGGCTGGCCTACTCGTCCAAACCCATTGTGACAGGTACTTTTCGTATCGAGGGGTTCCGTCCGATGCACGATATGCTCGTTGCGGTGAGAGGAAGCGAGAAAGAACTTGCACAGAAGCCTCTGGCTATTTTTGATGCCTGTCCTTCTCCCCCTCTAAAATGGAGCAACCTCACGACCCAGAGCTTGATCGACTGTGCACGAGCAGGAATTCCTTCCGAGCTCATCTCCATGGGAATGACAGGTGCCACATCTCCGGTAACCATTGCTGGTACCCTCGTTCAACACGTCGCCGAAAACCTTTGTGGCCTGGTCATCTGTCAGCTCGCCGGGAAGGGATCTCCGGTCATATTCGGGGGATCTCCTTCAAGCTTTGACCTCAGAAAAGGAACCACCCCTATGGGAGCGATCGAAACCATGATGATAGACTCAGCTTACGCTCAAATAGCCAAGCATTTGAACCTTCCTACCCACGCTTACATGGGCTTGAGCGATGCCAAAACTAATGACAATCAAGCGGGTCTTGAGACAGGGATAGGGGCTATCCTTGCCGCAATTTCCGGTATCAATGTGATCTCGGGACCGGGGATGATGGATTTTGAGAGCTGCCAGAGTCTGGAAAAGCTGGTTATCGATAATGAGATATGCGGGATGGCCTACCGCCTGATTGAAGGTATCTCACAGAGGAGTGATCCTATTGCTGCGGATCTGTTTGAAGGATTCTCTGCAGATACTCAATTTTTATCCATGCCTCACACCAGAAAGTGGTACCGCCTTGAACACACTTTCCCGAAAGTCTTGGACCGTGACACTTATGACTATTGGACATCCTTGGGCGGGAAGTCTGCTGCTGATAGAGCTTTCGAGGAAGTCAAGAAGCTTATGGATGAAAATCCGCCTTCCCTTTTGAAGAAGGAAAAAATGGATGAGCTGGCGAAGGTCATGCTGGCCGATGCCCGAAGGAACGGGCTTTCTTCCCTGCCTGAAATAAAAAATCTCTGCTGAGACTGAACATCCAGAGAGCCAATAACAGATCTTTTGACTTCTTAAGTTAAGGGGATTGGCTTCTCTCTGTTTTTTCTTTCAGGACAGAAGTTTTTGAAAAAAAATTTTCTTGACAAAAAAGGTTGAGTCCCTTAAAAAATAGAAAAGCAGATGGCGTGAGACAAAATTCATGATTTGCCTCCCCTAGGATTTGTTATATCAGCCTGAGCAGGGCTTTCTCGTCCTGAATTCCTCTGAGAAGATTAGGAAGAAGCTGGTTCATTTCGGTATCGCTGTAATCGCTGTGGTCTATCTCTATCTCATCTCCTTTGATAAAGCAAAGCACAACCTTTGTATCCTGAGCGTATCGAACGATAAGTTTTTTGTCCGGCGTGTAATAAGTGACCTGGATCGTCATCTTCAAGTTATGGCCATCATCATGTCTCATCACAACGACGTGTTCTTCCTTGTTATCATGGTCTCCGTCCAGATCGAACCAGAACTCTCTCTTTATGAAATCTTCATCTGCCCGTGGGCCGAGTTCGACGACCTCATCATGGATGTTCTTTAATATTTTTTGCCGGTCTCGGACGGATTGAGACGGAGGCGAGTTATCTGTGACGGTGGAGGTATTGGCAAGAGAGCAAAGGAGAGCTAAAGAAAAGAGGAAAAGCTGGAATGGACTGAACATGCGTTCGATGTTCATCTCGCGGATTAATTATACTCCAAAAAAAAGGGAAAATCTTGCATTGACCAAAAGATTTCACTGGATTGGGCAAAAGAAACTTGGGGACAATTTCCTCCTGGCTTGGACCTTCAAGATTAACGGTGATTTGAATATATGCATTCCTGGAGAGGGGGCGTCCATCGTTTCTACGGGTAATTTAGAGTACATAGTGAAGTTGCCTTTGGAAGCTTTATGAGATAAAATCGACTCTTTCATCCGACACTCTGGATGCCCATACTGAGGACATCGCCTTCTGTGTCCGTAAATTTCTGAATAAAAGGAGATAGGATGAACGATCAAGAGTTACTGAACAAGATGGAAAGGTCGGTTATCCAGGGAGAAAAAAAAGAAGCCGAGAGATTAGCTCGAGTGGGAAAATAAGATCATGCCCGCTGCAACAGGGAAAATAACACGATTCCGCATTGATATAGAGGAGCGGAGGATCTTCAGGCTGATTGGCTACAAGAAGAGAAACGTGAATATCGATGAGTCCATTAAAGAGCTCATGCGGGATGAGAAAAGGAAACTTCATCGTCTGATTCAGCCGTCCTCTATCTATAGAATCTTGGACTATGAAGAGACAAACAGACATCCCATTTTTGAGAAAGCCAGAAAGGTGGCCCTTTGTATCTGTACCATTGGACCCCAACTGGAAGAAGAGGTAGCTCGTCTGATGGAGCATAATGAACTCGTGAGAGCTTTGATTTTGGATGCTTTCGGGTCTGAGGCGGTGGAAGAAGTAGCCATTCAATCTGATCGATTCCTGGCCAAGAGAGCTAGAGAGATGGATCTCTGGCCCAGCAAAAGATTCAGCCCGGGTTACGGGATTTGGGATATCAAGGAGCAGCGGTTTGTCTTCCACATTCTCCCAGCCCGTGAAATCGGCGTGCGTCTTAAACCTGAATCCTATATGATGATTCCTCGAAAGTCCGTTTCTTTTCGTATAAATTTCTATGAGGATCCAAATCTCTCAAAGAGAAAAAACCTATAGCTTAACCTCCTTAGGGACTTTGAGGGGCTTAATCCCGTGTGCATCTAAAATTTGGTTGAGTCTGGGCATTTCAACCCGAATGATCTTGTTCAGCTGATCCTTAAGTCTTTCCACGCTCTCCAAAAGCTCCTTAAGCTGAGCAAGATCTGTCTCTGTGGGAGCTGAGGGGAATCCTCCAATAGACATACCCAAGAATAAGATCTGAGTAGAGAGCGATCCACCTCGTAAGGTCATCTCCATGGATCCTCTATAACCGATCTCTTTCGGAACGACGACATCTTCGATCTGATGGAATTCATCATCAAAACTCTTCACGGCTAGGAGAATATCGTCCTTGTCTTCCTTTTTTTCTTCAAGGGATTCATAAAGTTTGTCCAGTTCCCTTCGGATTTGCTTCGCTGATGTGACAGAAAGTCCCATTTTCTTGGAAAGGATGATCAGCTCGGTCAGTGCATCCTGTTGAGCTTTCCACTCCTCTTCAGTAAAAGGGAAACGGGGGTCAGGATGAATGATGGCTTTTTGTTCAAACTCATTTCCATCCACGGAAAGAATGACGGTGTATTCTCCGGGAAAGGCTTTTGGCAAAGCCATGAAGCCCGCCATTCCAGGTTTGATCTCTTTGCCTTCTTCTGTCATGGGGACAAACTGAAGATTCCAGGTGAATTTTTGGATCCCTTCTTTTTTCAGGAGATTTGTTTCAAAGAGGATCTTGCCATTCTGATCCAGGATTCGCAGGTTTGGTTTTTGATCAGGTTTTTGTTTCAGGTAAGAAGTGATGGTCAGCCCAAAATCAGGATTCTGTGCTGCGTAGATGGGGCGGGTATAAGGTTCTCCCCGGGAGGAGAAAAAGAAGGTTGTTACGGGCCGGACGGTGAAAAAATGAGCATCTGAGCCCAGAACATCCTCACTCATCTCCTGAAGCGAAGATATGTCGTCCATGATCCATATTCCCCGGCCATGAGTCCCGATGATCAAGTCGTTCTCTCGTGGATGAATGGCAATATCGCGCACAGCCACAGTGGGCAGATCGTTCTGGAGGGAGAACCAGCTTTGGCCATCGTCCAGAGAGGCAAAGATACCGAATTCTGTTCCCGCAAAGAGAAGATTACTGTTTTTGAGATCCTGACGAACAACATGAATCCAGCCAAACGGCAGATTCGATCCTATGGATGTCCAGGTTTTCCCGTAATCTGTGGTTTTAAAGAGATAAGGCCGGTAATCATCGGCGCGGTGTCCGTCAAAGGCCGCATAGGCCTTGCCCTTCTCAAAATGGGAGGCTTCGATACAGGAACACCAGGTGCTGGGAGGAAGGCCGGGGATGTTTGCGGCCATATTTTGCCAAATCTTTCCCCCGTCCTGGGTGATCTGGACATTGCCATCGTCTGTCCCACACCAGATAACACCTTGCTCAACCGCTGATTCGGAGATAGTGAGGATGGAGCAGTGGATCTCTGCACCTGTGTTGTCAGGGGTGATCGGCCCTCCAGAATCCTTTTGTTTTTCCGGGTCGTTGGTACTCAGATCCGGACTGATAACTTCCCAGGAGTGACCACCATCTGTTGTCTTAAACAGATAGTTGCCTCCTGTGTAGACGGTCTTAGGGTCGTGAGAAGAAATGTGGATGGGTGAGTTCCAGTTGTATCGGTAGGCTGGCTCTTGGAGTGAGGCCTGAGGTCTTATATTTTTGCTTTGTCCTATCCTCAGGTCATAGCGGTATATGCGGTTAACCTGCCAGTTGCTGTAGATTGTGTTGGGGTCTGAAGGATCGACCTGGGTATAAAAACCGTCCCCTCCGCCAATCATGTACCAATCGCTGTTGGCGATTCCTGCAGGATCAAGAGTCGCGCTCGGTCCTCCCCAGCTCCCGTTGTCCTGGAGGCCGCAGTAGACATAATAAGGATTCCTCATGTCAAAACCGACATGATAGACTTCAGCCAGGGTCATGTGCTGGATAGGGTGCCAGTTGTATCCCCCATCATAAGAAATATCGATTCCACCGTCGTTGCCATCGATAAGATGGAGAGGGTTGGAGGGGTCGATCCAGAGAGCATGATGGTCGGGATGAGTATTTTGGGAGATGGCCTTGAATTTCTTTCCGCTATCTCGGGAGACATAAAGCCCTCCAGAGAAGACATAGACCACCTTGTCATCAGTAGGATCAACACGAATCTGGCTGTAATAGAAGGGACGGAAATTGATCATCTTGTAAGTTTTGTTGTCACACATTCTCTCCCAGCTATCTCCCTTGTCCTCGGACTGCCATATTCCTCCATCCTTGTGCTCGATCAAAGAATAGACAACAGAGGGATTGCTGCGGGCAACCGCGATACCGATCCTTCCCAGAGTTCCCTGTGGAAGGTCCTTGGTCAAGCGTTTCCAGGATTCTCCTCCGTCAGTGGATTTATAGAGTCCGCTTCCCGGCCCTCCGCTCGAAAAATAATAGGGAAGCCTGCGGTGCTGATAAGCAGCAGCATAGAGGATGAGGGAGTCCTCCGGATCCATGGCCAAATCAGCAAATCCTGTGTTCTCGTCAATGTAGAGAACCTTCTTCCAAGTTTTTCCGCCGTCGATGGTTTTGTATATCCCCCTTTCTTTGTTGGGACCCCAGAGGTGTCCCATGGCTGCTACAAAAACGATGTTGGGATCTCCAGGATTGATGACGATGCGGCTTATATGGCGAGTGTCTTCCAGTCCCATGTTTTGCCATGTTTTTCCCTCATTTTCAGACTTATAGACTCCATTCCCGATGGTGACGCTGTTTCGACAGGTGGCCTCACCGCTGCCTACCCAGATGATTTCTGGATGGGAGGGAGAAATGGCGATGTCCCCGACAGATACGGTCTTTTCTTTTTCAAACACGGCTTTCCAAGTGATCCCGTTATTTTCTGATTTCCAAACCCCGCTGGGACCTATGACGGCATAGATAATCCAGGGCTTCTTTTCGACCGCTTCGATATCCACGGTTCGGCCTCCCATCACAGCAGGCCCCACGCATCTCCAGGAAAGCTTCTCGAACAGACTCCCGATTTTCTCGGCATTCTGGGCAGTTGCGGATGGTGAAGAAAGGAATGAACAAACCAGAAGTGCCAAGACCATAATAACCTGTGTTTTTTTCATTCTTCCTCCTGAATTATTTGAGTGGTTTTTTATGAGTATATTTTGGGAGAGGAAATAACTTTTCCCCCTCATGAGCTTTCAATGCTGAAAAGATTCTCGATAGCATCTTCGAAATGAGGAAAGCGATACGTAAAACCTGCCTCCAGTAATCTTTTGGGAACGACTCTCTGACCCTTGAGAAGGGTTTGGGCAAATTCTCCCAGTATTATTTTAAGAGCGAAACCGGGCACTGGAGGTAGAATCACAGGCTTTCCAAGAACCTTGCTCATACTCTTTGTTAATTCTTTGTTTCGGACAGGATGGGGAGAAGTACAATTGAGAGGGCCTTCAAGCTGTTTTCCTTCCAGCAGATAGAGGAAAATATGAGCCAGATCTTGTTCGTGAATCCAAGAGAACCACTGCTTTCCGTTACCGAATCGACCTCCCAGGTAAGAGACAAAGACTTTCCTCATCAGGGCTAAAGCTCCACCTTCACGTCCGAGGATGATGCCAAAACGGCATAAAGTGACTCTCACTCCAAAATCCCTGGCCTTCTCTGCTTCCTTCTCCCAGTCTGCACATACAGCGGCCAGAAAGTCTTCTCCAGAAGGGCTGTTTTCGTCGACTTTTTCCTCTCCTCGAAAACCGTAGTAACCCACGGCCGATGCGCTAAGAAGAGTGGTTGTCTCTCCCCTGAATTTTCGGAGTGAGTTAACCAGGTTTTGGGTGGTGAGGATACGGCTTTTCCTGATTCTCTCCTTTGCCTTTTTGTTCCAGTGGCAAAAGATTGTAGCACCTGCCAGATTTATGATGGTCTCATGTTCGGTGACTCTATTTTGCCAGGCACCGGGATGGGTGGGGTTCCCTTCAAGAAAAGTCATTCCTTGGAGTGCAGAAGGTTGGCGTTTGAGGGCTCGAGTCAAAACAGTGATGTGGTGGCCTCTTCTGGAAAGAGCCTCGGTCAGAGTCGAGCCGAAAAATCCAGTTCCGCCGGTGATGAATATTTTCACTTTTCTTTACTATCCACAAAATGAT
>CAYSCW010000031.1:0-34321 GCA_964429795.1 uncultured Eubacteriales bacterium | reverse complement strand
GAAAATCCGCGGGCTGACGAATCAGCTTACCTGACTGTTACTGCATCACGGAAATAAGGATATTTACTATCGTGAAATATATGTAGAAAAAAAAATATGGTTTTGGTATATTATCTGTTAAAATTTAATATGCTTTCCCCATCCGAAGAAGGTCAAATCATCGCCCTAATGATGAAAATCAACAAGAACCTCGAACCTGAATGGTTCCATATAAGGAGGTAAAATGAAAGGCAAAACATTTATCTTTATCGCACTTATCACAGGTTTCATCCTGTATTCTCTTTCCATGTCCACAATGGCTGCTCAACAGGAGAAAAAGGAAGAAGCTAAGATTGTCATTATTCCAGATACTGTGAAATCAATATTTAAACAAGGCACACAAACTCGAGAACCTCGCCTGGATATTCCATTCTCCATCGTTTGGCATATCTATCTTCCGGCACGCGAAAACATGCATGCCGTTTTCTATTTTAAAGCCAAGAATGCAGATCTCGGTTTTATTCCTCTCCCTCAAGTCTCAGAGCCCGCAGAGGAAAAAAAGGAAGAAGAAAAAGCTCAACCACCTGCAACCGAGACTCCAGCCCTCTTGCAGACGAGCGGACACGTCTTTCTTCAATTCAACCGGATGGAAAAAGGCGCTGTAAAAGAAGTGGCTAAAGAGGTCTATATCCCCCTTAATCTTCAAACAGAAGGGAAAGCGTATGATCCGGAGAAGGAAGAGCTCTACTCAACAGGATATCCCCTTCCTCCCGGTGATTATCTTCTCTCCATGGCTATAGCCTCTCTGGATTTGAAAAAAATTGGAACACAATATTTCGAGTTTTCTCTCCCAAATAGTTCTCTTTTTACAGAAGAACTGGGGACTACTCCTATATTTTCCGTTAAAAAAATAGAAAAGATGGAGGCGGCAGAGACGAAGGCTGAAATTCACCAGGGTTTCTTCACCTACTCTTTTCTTCAGATTACTCCTTGTATAGAAAATGTATTCTCTGTTGGAGAGAATCTGGATATCTTCTTTTATGTTTTTGGAGCCCAGCCCAACGAGCAAGGAAAATTTGACATCGAAGTCTCCTATGAAGTCTTAAAGGGAGAAGAAAGAATTATTCGCTATGCCAAAGCCCAATATGATACGCCCATTATCAGTCAGCCATTACCGATAAAACAAACAGTAATCATAACAACAGAAAAAGAAGGCCAGAAAATCGAGGAAAAAGAGCAACGAGATGTAGACGCGGGTCAGTACACCCTCAACATAGAAATCAAAGATAATGTTACGGGAAAGTCAGTAGTCAAGTCTGTTGCATTTGAGGTGAAGGAGAAGTCTGCCTAAGTTCACTCTCTCACACTTGAGATTCTCCGACGATAAGAATCTCCCGAGCCGTAAAAAGTGCCGCCACCTGAAGGATCAATAAGAATACTTTCTAAATCTTTCTCTTGAAATGTCACTACAGATTTCATAAACTTTACTCTCATTCAGGATGAAATTCATCGCAGACCTCCATATACATTCCAAATTTTCCCGTGCCACCTCCCGTGATATGAACCTCGACACTCTGGCCTACTGGGCTAAGATCAAGGGGATACGGCTTCTGGCCACAGCCGATTTCACCCATCCAGAATGGCTTTTCCTTATACGCGACAAACTGGAACCTGAAGGAAACGGTTTCTACAAGCTTCGAAATATCATCTCTCCTCAGAATGACTATGTAAAGACTGTCCCTGTCTCTCCTGAGGATGTTTCCTTCATCCTCTCTGCCGAAATCAGCTTTATCTACTCCAAGAAAGGAAAGGTCCGGAAAGTTCACCTCCTCATCCTCGCTCCTGACTTTGAATCTGTGGACAGAATCAACCGCAAGCTCTCCGGACTGGGCAATCTCCGCTCTGACGGCAGGCCAATCCTGGGTATGGATGCCAAGGCCTTTGTCAAAATCGTGGCGGAACTCTGCCCGCGCTGTGTGGTCATTCCTTCCCATATCTGGACACCCTGGTTTTCCCTATTCGGTGCCAATTCGGGATTCGATGCGATCGAGGAATGCTTTGAAGAGATGACTCCTTTCATCTTTGCCCTGGAGACAGGCCTTTCCTCTGACCCGCCCATGAATTGGCGACTTTCCTGTTTAGACAAATATGCCCTGGTGTCTAACTCTGACGCTCACTCTCCCTCCCGTCTTGGAAGAGAAGCGAATGCTTTCAACACGAATTTCAGCTACGACGGTCTTGTTCAGGCCATTAAGAGCAAAGATCCTGAAAAGTTCATCTACACAGTGGAATTCTTTCCAGAAGAAGGAAAGTACCACTACGATGGTCATCGCAAGTGCGGTGTCATCTTATCTCCCCAGCAAACCTTACAGCACAGATACATCTGCCCTGAATGCGGAAAAAAGCTGACTGTGGGGGTGATGCACAGGGTGGAAGAACTGGCTGATAGGGAGCAAGGAGAGAAATTTCCTCCTGGAGTACCTTTCAAGAACCTCATTCCTCTCAACGAAATCATCGCTCAAGCCATCAACAAAACTTCTGAATGCAAGAGTGTGTGGGATATCTACTTCCACTTCATACACGAATTCGACAACGAGCATAAAATCCTTACCGAAGTGCCTGTTGAAGACCTTAGGCAGCTCATGCCAGAAAGAGTTAGCCTCGGTGTGGAGAGGATGAGAAAGGGGAAGGTCAAAATCATCCCCGGACACGATGGATGCTACGGAAAAATAAACCTCTTTGAAAAGGAATCTCTCGAAACAGAATCCCAACAACAGCTCAAGCTTTTTTGAGATCGGAACGTCTACGTTTTCCAGACTGTAAGATGACCAGAGACCATGAATTTTAAGAAAACGGAATTCGGTGACCATATCCGGCTGAGTCTTCTTGCCGTGATCGTGGGCATCATTGCAGGCCTTGCTTCTGTTGTCTTCAAGCTCATGATTCATTTCTTCCAGAGCCTGCTCTGGAGAGCCCCTAATATCATTGAAGCTACTTCCTCCCAGACATGGTATTGGACAATATTGATCCCAGCTATAGGCGGTCTTTTAGTAGGGCCTCTCGTATATTACGGAGCAAGAGAAGCGAAAGGTCACGGCGTTCCCGAAATTATGGAAGCTCAGATTTTTCACGGTAGCCGGATCAGAAATCAGGTGGCTTTCATCAAATCCATTGCCTCATCCATCTGCATCGGTTCAGGAGGATCAACAGGGCGGGAAGGACCGATTGTCCAGATCAGCGCTAGCCTGGCTTCTACGTTGAGTCAGGTATTTCGTATCCCGGAAAGAGGAATGCGGATTATTGTTGCCGCAGGAGCAGGAGCTGGAATCGGAGCTACATTCAATGCACCCATCGCAGGAGCGCTTTTCGCCGTGGAAGTCATCCTCGGTGAATTCGGCGTCTTCTCCTTCAGTCCCATCATCATCGCCTCAGTCATAGCGACTCTCACATCAAGACTTCTTATAGGAGATTTTGCAGCTTTCACCGTGCCCAAGTACACATTGATCAGTGTCTGGGAAATCGGCCCTTACATACTCCTCGGAATCATCAGTGGCCTGGTGGCCATCCTCTTCATCAAGGTGCTCTACTTTCTTGAAGATAAATTTGAACTCCTGCACCTTCACCCCTTGCTCAAACCAGCAATCGGCGGTCTTTTAGTAGGCCTCATCGGCTGGAAGCTTCCCCAGATCTTCGGAGTCAGCTACGAAGCCATTGATGCCTGCCTGGGAAACCAAATCGTTTTCTGGCTGGCCTTCCTCCTCATCTTTGCCAAGATTTTGGGCACGTCCTTAACCCTCGGCTCGGGAGGCTCAGGAGGAATCTTCGCTCCTTCCCTCTTTATGGGCGCCATGACTGGCAACTTCGTAGGCTCCATATTCCACAACTCTTTTCCCCAATCCATTTCTTCCCCTGGAGCATTCGCTCTGGTAGGGATGGGAGCCGTGGTGGCCGGCGCCACTCACGCTCCCATGACGGCCATCGTCATCATCTTCGAATTAACATACGACTATAAAATCATCCTACCCCTCATGCTCTCCTGCATCATCGCATCCTTGGTGGCCGTAGGCCTCAGTAGAGAGTCTATCTACACTGCAAAGCTGAAGCGCAGAGGTATTCTCTTCAAAGAAGGAAGAGAATTGAACATCCTCCGTTCTCTCTTCGTCAAGGATTTAGTCAGTCAAGATTACCAGCTGTTTGTTAACACCGAGCGAGTAGGCAAGATTATGGACAAAGTCATCGGAGGAAAACATCATACCTTCCAGATTGTGGATGCCGAGAAAAACCATAAGGGTTGTTTTTCCTTCAACCAACTGAAAAAACTGGTGTATGAGAAAGAACTTCTCGACTCGTTCGTTATCGCTGAGGACATCGCTGTGCCGGGAATTCAAATTGACTATGAAGACAACCTGGAAAAAGCCATGGAAATCTTCGGGCGTGAAGATGTGGCTGAAATCGCTGTCTTGAAGAACAAAAAATTTATCGGTGTCCTCAAAAGAAAAGACGTCATCGAAGCCTACAACCATGAGATTGCCAAGAAAGAGGCCACCTCGGGCCTGGTCCAGAAGCTCAAATTTACCCACCAGACAAAAACCATCGATCTGGGAAAAGGCTACACCATCATGGAGATCGACGCTCCCTCGTCCTTCTGGAATAAAACCCTTAAGGATCTCAACCTCAAAGCACTCTACCGTATCGATGTGCTTTTAATCAGAAGAAAATTCCCCCCCCAGACCATCACCCTCCCTTCTGCCGGGGAAATGATCAGAAAAGGAGACCTTTTGATTCTTGCCGGGCTTGCCGAGAACATAAAAAAAATCATCAAAGACACAAAGTGAGATTATAGGTTCACTAAAAAACGGTTGGCTTCCTAACATAAACAGATAAAATCAAAAAGTGAAGCATGGAGGAATGGACGTAATTTCATAAATGGCAATACTTGTTATCACTTCGAGAGTCCAAAAAATTTTTTTCTTATAAAAAAGGGAGGTCAAAATGGGGAAAAAGATCCTTGGATTATCACTTGTTGGCTTTTTTACCTTTATTTGTTTATCCTTTTTCACATTCGGAGAAAACCCTCCATTAACTGTTAAGGAAAAGGAATGGCTGGGGAAGGCTTACCGCCTTGATGTGAGCGGCTGGATCTATCTCCATATTGAAGGGAAACCATTCGAGATGGGTTTTCAGAGAGGATACTTGACCGCCAATGAGATTTACGACTTCTTCCAAACCGTGGCTCATACCCAAAAATTTGAAACAGCCAAAGAAATCGATTTCTTTGTCCAAGCAGCCTCAGAGGTGTTCAAAGATAAGGTCCCCCCAGAATACATGGAAGAGATAAAAGGTATGGTTTCAGGTATGGAAAAAGCAGGGAAAAAAGTCACTGTTGAGGAAATGCTGTTCATGAATGGATTTATCGATATTCTATGGCACTGGTGGCCCCAACAGCAAGAATCAGAAAAAGTGCCTGGCCCTGGCTGCAGTGCATTCATCGCCACCGGAGATGCCACCGTTGACGGCAAAATCGTCATGGCGCATAATTCCTGGTATCTCTATGCGCTTCTGAGATTCTGCAATATCATCGTGGACTTAACTCCAGAGACGGGCCATCGCATTTTGATGCAGTCTTGGGGACCCTGTCTCTACAGCACCACCGACTTTTTTATCACCGACGCCGGGCTGATGGGCACAGAGACAACAATCGGAGACTTTAAGGGATTCGACCCTGAAGGAATTCCCGTTTTTGTAAGAGCAAGAAAAGCCATGCAGCATGCCAACAGTATTGACCAGTGGGCAATGATAATGATCGAGAACAACAACGGTGCCTACGCCAATTCCTGGCTTCTAGGTGATATCCGGTCAAACGAGATTGCTCGCCTTGAGCTTGGTTTAAAGCATCACAGTTTAGAGAAAAAAAAGAATGGATATTTCACCGGATCAAATGTTCCCGATAACATAAAGATACTTAGAGAAGAAACAACTGCAACCTATGATGACGTCAGAGACTTCTGTGTGGCGCGCCGAATTCGCTGGAGACAACTGATGACAAAACATTACGGGAAAATTGATGTTGAAAGCGCCAAACGGATGCTCGCCGATCATTATGACGTCTACTTAGAAAAGGAAAAACCGAGTTTCAGAACAATATGCGGTCATTGGGAGTTAGACAATGGAATGGTTCCCGGAACCTTGGGGGCGTATCTTCCTGGAGGCACCGTGGATGGAAAAGTGGCGGACTCCAGTATGGCCAAGAATTGGCAACTCTGGGCAAAGTGGGGAAGCTCTTGTAATATTGGATTCAATGCCAAGGAATTCTTGGAAAAGCACCCTCAATATGAATGGTTGAATGGTTATCTAAGGGATCTTCCGGCCATGCCATGGACCATTTTCCCTCCACAGGAAAAATAGGCCAATAGACCTAGGAATCTTTACTTCAGCCTAAAGGTAAACAGAGCACCTCCAGAAAAAATGTGGTGAGAATTTCAAGGTCCTTATAAATTTATATATTTATAAGTCTTATCCAGTCAAGGCTGAAGAGACCTCCTCATATATGCATCACCTGCTCAATCATAGAAATTGGTTTTCCATTCATCCTTAACCAAATGACCGGTCTCCTTGACAACACCTTCTCCAGGCCCTATATTAAAAGACAAGCGAGGAGATAATCATGGAAATCGAAATGAAGATAAAGGGTCTGGTTGTGGATCCTATATCCAAAATGCCTATCGTGGTCCTTGAAGATACGAACAAAGAGCGGATGCTTCCGATTTGGATTGGGGTTTTCGAAGCCAATGCTATTGCTTTAAAAATCGAAAACATATCCACTCCTCGCCCCATGACTCATGACCTTCTCAAAAACTTCCTGAAAAAGCTCCAAATATCAGTGGAGAAGATTGTGGTCAATGACGTCAGGGATAATACCTTCTATGCTCTTATCCACTGCCTCTACAACAACAACAGGCTGATCATCGATTCTCGTCCTTCAGATGCCATAGCCTTGGCCTTACGGACCGATGCTCCTATTTATGTCGATGAGGAAGTTGTCAAAAAGGCTCACAGCTTAAAATTTGACGAAAGCCTCGAAGATTCGGAGAAACTGAAGAAGTGGCTAGAAAGCCTAACGCCTGAAGACTTCGGCAAATACAAGATGTAATCCTCTTCCCTCCTCTTTTTGGCAAATCCGTGGATTATCTCTAACATCTCTCGCTTCTCTCATCTATCTTTCGAGGCAAGGCATTGGAAATCAAGGGACACGTTAGCAATCTCAGGAGATCGGTGCATATCCCTGATTTCCTTTATGTCCTCAGAGTAAAGACCAGATAGAGACCAACCAAGCCGAATATCAAATTAGGTCCCCAGGCAGCGAGATAGACATTCAGATAGTTGGCCTCTCCAAGCCCTCGAAAAACGGCGATGGTCCCCCAGTAGATCATGGCGATCACAATGCTCAAGCCGATGCCCACCAGAGTCCCCCTCTTTCCCATAGAAAAAGCAAAAGGAATCCCCAAAAGGGTCATGATCAAACTGACAATGGGAAAAGATATTTTATAATTCAGAGCTACCTTGAACTTCTGGGTCTCGAATCCTCTCTCCTCAATCTCCCCTATATAATCCTTGAGTTCGCCATAACTCATTTGATCAGGTTCCTTCATCTTCTTCAAAAAATAATCTTTATTCTCTCCGAGAGTGATATTCATCTCTTCTTTTCTCTCGAATTCAACGGGTTTTCCCACTTCAAATTCCCTGTACCAGCAGTCTCTCAAGGAAAGATTGTTTTCACTCAAATATCCCTTCTCAGCGTAATACCTTCTAGCGATAGACCAAGAGGATAAGTCGATATCGTAGATAGAGAGCTTGCTGAACGCAGATTCTTCTGGGTCAAAATAATTATAGTAGTAAATTCTGTTTTTTTCTTTTCCCAACACCCAGCGCCGATCCAGGTAACTGTAGCTGCGGGGAGGGACATCGTTGATCTTGTTCCAAATCTCCTCGGCTTTTTTGTTGGCATAAGGAAGCACATTCTCCTGAAGATAAAAAGAGAGGAAACTGGCAATACTGGCCATAAAGAGCACAGGAAGGACAATCCGGTAGACACTGATGCCGCAGGCTTTCATGGCCGTTATCTCATTGAATTTGGTTAAAAGCCCCAAGCACAAAAGAGTGGCAGTCAATACAGCGACGGGAAGAACGTAATGAATAAACTCAGGCAGGCTATAACGAATAAAATCTAAAAGAAGAACAACTGACTTTTCGTGCTCATAAATATTATCAATCCGTTCAAAAAAGGTAACGATGATATAAATCCACAACAGGGCCAGAAATACCAGGGAAAAGATGACCAGATATTTCCGGATGATGTAACGATCCAGAATATTGGGAAAACGAAGAGAAAGACGGAGCCATCTGCGGGAACTTCTCCTCCTTTTGGTCAAGGCAATGCTCTTGTCTTTTCCTTTGAATAAACGAATAAAAACAGAAAAAGGCCTTGATTCTTTTAATGATTTGCTGAAAAGATAAATTCCCACCAGTAAAAGAAGAACATTGACTCCCCATATTCCCAAGGAAGGGGAGATTTTGCCATCCATGGCAAACTTTTCACCAGCAGTGATGAGAACATAATAGATGAGAATGATTCCCAGGCTAATGGTGAAACCGCTTGTCCTTCCTCCTTTACTTGTGGAAGCTCCCAAAGAAAGCCCCAAAAGGGCAAACACAAAGCAAGCAAACGGAAAAGCAAATTTTTTATGGATCTCCACCCAATGGGAAATATAATTCTTTCTTTTTTGCCAACGAGCATAGGGACCTTCCGCATTTTCTTTCAGGGAAGCCAATTCCCCTTTTATGACCTTCTGATCATCGATCAACTCTTTTATGTCCTTCTCTCTCACCCGTTTTTTATAGGAAAGAGAGGGAAAAAAGCTGTCCACATTGATCTCTTCTTCTAGTTGCTTAAAAGAGGTCACACCGTATTTTTCGGATTGGGAACGAGAATGGGAATGAACCACTCCATCATAGAGTTTCAGGATAGCCCTCTTTTCCTCCGGATAAAAATTTAGCCTCCCTTTTTTAGCCAAAATCACTCTGGGCTCTTCTTCCGGATCAGAAAAATAGGCAAAGACATTTTCCCAATCCTTCTTTAAAGAAATATCCTGAATAAAGAGGACTGTATGAGGAATGTCCTCGTTGAATTCTCTGGGGTTGATCTCCAGCTTGACTTTGGCCAGCACCGAGCGAGTAAATATCTGCACCCACTTGTAGTTTGCATGGGGAGCAAGATAGAGGGTTAAGAAAGAGGTCAGTAACCATCCTCCAAAAGAAAAAACGAATACAGGGCGAAGAAGTCTCTTGTAACTGATTCCCAGAGTCTTGAAGGCCATGATCTCCGAGTTGGAGGACAGCCGGCTCAATCCAGCAAGAATACCCATAAGAATCGCCATTGGGAGGGTGAATGCGATGATAGCTGGGATCAGATAAAAGAGAACTTTGGCGGCTGTGGAGAAAGATACACCCTTAGTGATAAACACTTCTGAAAGGAGAAGTATTTCATTCATCAAAAAGACAAAGGTAGTGATGAGGAGGCCTAGAAGAAAAGGGGGAGTTAGTTCTTTGTAGATATAGCGGTCAAAAAAGTTGATCACTGTGATATTTATACCACAGAAAAGTCCCAAAAAAAAGAAAGGCCCCGAGCATGAGCTCAGGGCCTTTGGACTATCGCCTTATGTCTTAGTACATGTCGCTTGGCGGAGCAGGATATCTAGGTCCTTTCTCCTCTTCAGGAATTTCAGAAACCAATCCTTCTGTGGTCAGCAACAAGCCAGCGATACTGGAGGCATTCTGGAGAGCAATCCGCACAACCTTGGTCGGATCCAGGACGCCGGACTTGACCATGTTTTCGTATTTTTCGGTCAGAGCATTGAATCCCATATCCTGTTCCAAGTCTTTGACCTTCTCCACTACGATGGAGCCTTCATAGCCAGCATTGTCAGCAATCTGACGCAGAGGCTCCTCGAGCGATCTCTTGATGATGTTGACACCGATCTGTAAGTCGCCATCCAGTTTAAGCTCACCCAGAGCCCTCTGGCATCTCAGCAGAGCCACTCCTCCACCGGGAACGATCCCTTCCTCCACAGCAGCCTTGGTGGCATGCATTGCATCTTCGACTCTGGCCTTTTTCTCCTTAAGTTCAGTCTCTGTGGCAGCACCGACTCGAATCAGAGCTACTCCACCCACCATCTTGGCCAGTCTTTCCTGAAGCTTTTCTCTGTCGTAATCAGATGTTGTCTCCTCGATCTGGGTTCTGATCTGTTTGATCCGTGCTTGAACATCCTCTCTCTTTCCGCTTCCTTCCACGATGGTGGTGTTATCCTTGTCGATAACCACTTTTTTGGCATTGCCCAGCCAGTCAATTCCTATATTCTCCAGCTTAACGCCGATATCCTCTGTAATGACCCTTCCTCCGGTAAGGATGGCGATGTCTTCCAACATGGCCTTCCGTCTGTCACCAAAGCCTGGAGCCTTGACCGCTGCACATTGGAAAGTGCCCTTTAGCTTGTTGACCACCAACGTAGCAAGGGCTTCACCCTCGACTTCCTCAGCAATGATCAACAGGGGTTTGCCCATCTTTGCCACATTCTCCAGCAGGGGAAGCAGTTCTCTTAAATTGCTGATCTTCTTCTCATGGAGAAGGACTAAGGGGTCTTCCAACACGCATTCCATCCTGTCGGGATCGGTGATGAAATAAGGAGAGAGGTATCCGCGGTCAAACTGCATTCCTTCCACCACCTCCATGGTTGTTTCCAGCCCTTTGGCCTCTTCCACTGTGATCACGCCATCTTTCCCTACTTTATCCATGGCTTCGGCTATGATCTTTCCTATAGACTCGTCGTTGTTGGACGAGATAGCGCCGACTTGAGCAATCATCTCTCCACTGACGTCACGGGTAAGCTTCCTCAAATCCTCGACAACTTTTTCAACAGCCTTGTCGATTCCCTTCTTGATCAGGCTGGGATTGGCGCCAGCTGTCACATACTTCAATCCTTCAGCAAAAATCCTCTGAGCCAAAACCGTGGCTGTGGTTGTTCCGTCACCTGCTACATCTGAAGTCTTGGAAGCTACTTCTTTAACCAGTTGCGCTCCTATGTTTTCCAAGGGTTCCTTAAGCTCGACTTCCTTGGCCACAGTCACACCGTCCTTGGTGCTGAGGGGGGATCCGAATTTCTTCTCCAAGACAACATTCTTCCCTCTCGGTCCTAAAGTTTCTTTGACCAAGTTGCTCAAAATGTTGACTCCCTTCAAGAGGGCTTGCCTTGCTTCCTCACCGAGTGTTATTTGTTTTGCCATTTTTCCTCCTTTCTCTCAAAATCAGATGATTTTAGCTAAGATTTCTTCTTCACGAACGATCACGTGTTCCTCTCCATCGATTTCCACTTCTGTTCCGCTGAATTTTCCGATGAGAACCTTATCTCCTTTCTTCACCTCAAGAGGAACAACCTTTCCCTCTTCGGTCACACGCCCTTTACCTACCTCTATGACTTTAGCTTCGAGGGGTTTTTCTTTGGCGGTATCGGGAATGATTATTCCCCCTTTCTTGACTTCTTTCTCTTCTAAACGTTTGAGAAGAATTCTGTCCTGTAAGGGTATCACCTTCATTTGGACCTCCTAATTGTAAAATTTAGCAGTTAAAATGGAAGAGTGCTAATATAATTAAAATTCCGTTTCTTGTCAAGAGGAAATTGCGAAAAATTAGCACTCTAACAATGAGATTGCTAATTCTTGGGGTTGATTTTCAATGATTTGTTAAGGTTATGGAGCGTATTACGGTGAACTCCCAGGGCTTTGGCTATTCGAGTCTTGTTTCCTTTGTATTTTTTTGTGGCCAGGTCTATGTAAATCATCTTGAACTCTCTCAAAGAATCATGAAGAGGAAGTTCTTTTTCTACCATCTCTTTTATCAGGATTTCCATCTTCTGGTGAAGATTGAGACTTTCATACTCTTTTTTCATGCATCTTCCCCTTTCCCAGTATGTCATGGTAGGCCTTTTTGAATTCCTGCTTAAGGCTCTGAGGTATCAGGTAATACAAGGCTTCAGCAACTTTAAGACAATAGGGAGCAACCTGGGATTCTTTCAATGCCTCCTTTTTCACAGGAAAGACTAAAAGCGCAAGGACAACCACTCCGCATATGAGAATTCCTTTTAACAGCCCTAGCGCACCTCCAAAGACATGATTCAAAAATTTCAAAGGCCCTTTCATCATCTTAGAGAGCAGGAAGGCCACAAGCCATCCTATACACAGCACAGCTATGAATATAGTGAAGAAACCCAATAATTGAGCGAGAGTCCGATTGGAAACGAAACGCGCATAGAAAGTAGCAGCATATGAATAATTATAGACAGCTAAAATCAGACCGATGATCACGGCTAAGATACCGATGATCTGTCGGATGAGCCCTTTGATGATTCCCAAAATGAACGTAACCAGCAAGATAACCAGAAAAACAATATCCAGCCAATTTATGCTCATTTATTTTCTCCTTTTGTAGAGCTCCTCCACCATCCAGTATTCCCCTTCAATAAGAGAACCAAAGGGAATATGGGGTTTGATGGTTCCGTGAAAATCAGACCCTGCAGTGGGCACCAGATCCAGATCTCCAGCCATTTCCTTGTATAACCGTATCTGGGAAGAATCGTGGTAAGAAGAATACACCTCTATGCCTTCGAGGCCGTTTTCTTTCAATATGCGAAGATCGCTCTTTTCTGCTCTTTGAAAATAAGCCCCAGGATGAGCCAGAACTGGTACGGCTTCTATCTGAGGGGCCATACGCAGAACATCCAACAGGCTGATATTTCTTCGGGGAACGGAGGCGGGTTTCCCTTCCATGAAATAGTCTCTGTAAAAGTGATAAGGAGCAAAAGGCCGGTTTTTTCCTTCTAAGTATTTCCGGAAAAGAGGGTCTTGTTCTTCCTCTGCTTTTGCCAAAAGCATTTGAGCAATAGTCACTCCTAGAGGAGGGAAAGGTCCTGATTTTTTCAGCACTTCCTTCCAGCCTATATCAAAACCTAATTCCCGAAGCTTTGCTACTCTTTCCTCAGCCTCTTCATATCTTCTCTTGGAAACCTCATCGATGATCTTCTTGAGAGCTTTCTTCTTCCAGTTAACAAAAGGGAGAAGGAGATGAAATTCCCGCTCATCAAAGAGAGTGGTAAGCTCAATACTGGCAATGACTTCCACTCCCACCTCTCGGCCGATATCTAGAGCCTCCGGGTAGGCAGCGACTGTATCATGATCAGAGATGGAAATCGCCCTGAGCTTCTTCTCCTCGGCCAGCTTTAGGATATGATAAGGAGAGAAATCTCCATCACTACTTTTGTTGGAATGAATGTGCAAATCAATTTTCCCTGCATTATAACTCATTCTTCCCAGTCAACCAGCAATAGATTTCCATGTATCTCTTGGATGTCTCTTCGATGATAGATGAAGGCAAGGGTGGAGGAGGAGATTTCTTATCCCATTCTGTGCTCTCCAGATAATCACGGACAAACTGTTTATCCAGACTGGGCTGTCGCATGCCTGGTGAGTAGAGCTTCTGGGGCCAGAAACGCGAGGAATCAGGAGTAAAGATTTCATCCACAAGATAAAGTTCGCCGTCAATGAGTCCGAACTCGAACTTAGTATCAGCTATGATGATTCCCTTCGAGAGAGCATAGAGAGAGGCTTTTTGATAGAGCTCCAGGCTCGTTTTCTTGATTTTTCGAGCCAAGCCTGCACCGACCAACTTCTGCATTTCCTTGAAAGTGATGTTGGTATCGTGTCCCTCTTTTGCCTTGGTAGAAGGGGTAAAAATCATCTCCTCTAATCTATCTGACTCCTTCAACCCCTGAGGCAACTTGATGCCACTTATCTTTCCTGTGGCTTGGTATTCCTTCCAGCCAGATCCAGCAAGATAACCACGAACAATGCATTCCACCGGGATGACTTCTGACTTTCTAACCAGCATTGCTCTTTTTTGCAGTATATCCCTGTACTTGTGAATGACTGCAGGGAAGTCATCGATTTCGGTGGCTATAAGATGATTGGGGCAGACAAGGGAAGTGAAATCAAACCAAAATATGGAAAGCTGGGTGAGGATTTTCCCTTTATTAGGAATCAAGGAAGGAAGAACATAATCGAAGGCAGAGATTCTGTCCGAAGCTACGATAAGAAGATGGTCTTCAATCTTGTAGATATCCCTCACCTTCCCTTTTTTGTAGAGGCTCAGCTCGGGAATAGATATTTCTGAATACACCTTTTCCATTTATCTAAAGGATAAAAAAAATGAAACGAAAAAGCAACTAGAAAGACATGCCGATGAAACTCAGCACCCGGCCTGCCTCCTTCCCATCACGCCGGTAGGAAGGGAAATCCGGCCGGCAGTGGGAACAGAAATCCAGAGGAAAAATATTCTCCTTTTTGATTCCAAGGCTTAGAAGTTGAGATACATTCGCCTTTTTTAAATCAAAAAAATATTTTCCCTTCTGTTGAGGATGAGGATGGAAAAAATCCAACGAGAGTCCCGCCTCCTCAAAACTTTTCATCACCTCCCCACCTACCTCATAGCATTCCTTTCCAATGTGAGGACCCATGGCCACGAAAAGAGAGGGTGGTGAACAACCATAGTAACGCTTGAGTGCCTTGACCACATGCTGCACCACGCTCTTACTGGTGCCCTTCCAGCCGCAATGAACCGCCGCGATCACCCTTTTTCCCTCATCCGCCATCAGGACAGGGAGACAGTCGGCTGTCTTGATGATAAGAAGGAGATGAGGCCGATCTGTGATCATGGCATCACCCTGGCAGTCGTTCTTAAAAGACTCCACAACCGGATGGACCACATTGGAATGGATCTGACGGAGGAAGATCAATCGAAAATTTTCCCATTCCGGCCTTTTCTTGAAATCCTGTATTTTCCATATGAACGTCCCAAAACCATGAGAGAGAAAGGTGATTTTTTCTAGTTGAGAAACGGTCAGAAAAGGAGGAGATACAGGGGGCTTCATCAGATTTTTGATTGTATACTCATCTTCTTAAAATTGGAAGGGTAAAAGCTCTCTCTCCATTTATGATATAATCATTTCCACATGAATCAAAAAAATTTTGAGCCTGCCTACATCAAGACCCATAAGCAAGGGCTCCTCTCAGAAAAAGTGGAGAAGGCACTACAGATGCTTGAAGACTGCAGCATCTGTCCGCGCAACTGTAAGGTCAACCGAATTAAAGGAGAAAAGGGAATCTGTGAAGGAGGGTATCTGCCTAAGATTTCCTCTTATTCTCCCCACTTTGGAGAAGAAAGACCGCTGGTCGGATCTCACGGATCAGGCACGATTTTTCTGACTCACTGTAACCTGGGATGCATTTTCTGCCAGAATTATTCCATCAGCCATCTAGGAGAGGGAAGAGAGGTTTCCTTTGATCGATTGAGCAGCATGATGATCGAACTCCAGAAACTGGGATGCCATAACATCAACTTTGTCAGCCCCACTCATTATGTCCCTCAGGTCTTGAAAGCTCTCCTCAAGGCCGTGGATATGGGACTCTCTGTTCCTCTTGTCTATAACACTGGAGGCTACGATTCTGTAAAAGCCTTGAGGCTTTTGGATGGCATTGTCGACATCTACATGCCCGATTTCAAATACGCCAGCAGCCGTGTGGCCGAGCAATACTCCCGAGCCCCTGATTATCCCGAAATAGCCAAGCTTTCCTTGAAAGAAATGCACCGACAGGTGGGAGACCTGATGTGCGATGAGAGGGGCATTGCTCAAAAAGGCCTTCTGGTGCGCCATCTGGTCCTTCCTCAGGCTCTGGCGGGCACTCGGGAAGCCATGCACTTCATCGCCTCTGAAATCTCCCCCAACACCTATGTCAATGTCATGGATCAGTATTATCCTTGCGGGGATGTCTCGCACGATTCACCTCTAGCCAGAAGTATCACAAGACAAGAATATGAAGAGGCTGTCAAGGCAGCAAAAGAGGAAGGGATCGTCCGCTTGGACAAACGGGATAAATTACGCTCGGTCTGGAAATTCTGATCTATCCTTACTCTATATTCTCTGGATTTGTCCATTACTGCCCCCATGCTGTATCCTAAAAAAAGAGTTTTTTCCTGCCCAGATGAGAGCCGAGGAGGAGAGAAGAATGAACAGGGCAAAAGGCACAAAGGTGATCCTTAAGCCGAGATATTGAGAGACCCAACCAAAAAACAGGGGGCCAAAGGCAAAACCTAAATCCACCGATGAAGCAAAAAGGCTCAAAGCATTCCCTTTCTGCCGAACAGAGGTTCCTTCCACGATCATAGCCGAGAGATGAGGATAGAGAATTCCCACTCCAATCCCCCAGATGACTCCTGACACTCCTAGAAGGAGATTTGTGTGAGAAAAATAAATCAACACTCCACCTGCTGAGAGAAAACAAAAGGCAGGAACTATCAACAGGGGATTTCCCCAATATTTAAACCTTCTTCCTGCATAAAGCCGCATGAAAACCGCGGTTAAACCGAGAAACGTGTAATAATACCCTGACCTCATGGAAGAGCTTTCATGGGCAAGGAGCGGGACAAAACTGAGGCTGGAGCTTAAGCCGATTTCAAAGATAAAAGTCAGCAAAAAAATCATGAATATTCTTTTTCTCCTGAGAAGTCGCAAAAAACCTGCGCTCTCCACCTCTGTAGAATCGGAATAAGAAGGAAGCTTGAGTTTCACAAAAAGAGCGTACAGCAAGGGAATCAAGGCCAGAGAAAAAGCTAACAAGAAGAAGAAAAAATACCCGTATCCTTCAATAATCCTTTCACTCAAATAAGGAATTATGAGGAGAGGAAACATAAAACCAGTGGAGACTACTCCTATGGCATAAGCCCTCTCCTCCTCTGAAGAGACCATAACCACTATCAGCAACGCTGCTAAGATAAAAAAAGAAAAGGCCACTCCCTGAGAAATCCGGACGAGAATAACAAACCAGTTTAAGCTCTGGATGAAAAAGTACAATCCTGTGCTCACGGCCAGAAGAATGAGTCCGAGAAGAAGAACATTCTTGGGATTAACCCGGCCCAGAATCCAGCCGACTATTGGTCGGGACAGGAATGCAGCCAGGGAGAAAATGCCTACCAGGAATCCTATCCGCCGGGGATTACCACCCAAATGTTCAAAGAAAAGAGGAAGGAGAGTCAAAACAGCGATGGAAGAATAAGAGATCAAAACCAAAAACTGGATGGAGAATATCTCCCGGGGTAATCTTTTTCTCTTCATGAAAGACATCAAAATTAACAAATCCTGGCTCGCCTTTCAATCTGAAAATGGAAAATCCGGCACATTTACCGAATTCGTAGCAAGGGCTGAATTCTCCTTCCAGAGGACCGAGCCATATTCGGTAAAGTGCCCCTTTATTTCCAGATAAAAAAGAGAATAGAGAAGGAAAAAAGGATTGGACTAGCTAAGGTTTGGCGATGTTCTCGAAGATATAATTTTTATAATGTTCTATGACATCGATAATGACTTTTTCTTTGGGTAACTTCAAAAGCTCCTCGGGTTTGCTCTCTTCCAAGAAAACTCTTTCTGTCGTCTCCAGACGGCCCTCTTTACTTTTTCTTCCCTTTGTCAATAATCCTGGTCTCAATTCGATGGAATTCTTGGGAAGGTAGATGATATAGTGGAATTGATCTATTCTTGAGCCCGAAAAATTTATCTGAAAGTCGATTGATTTTTTCTTTGATCTTCTGTACTTGGATTTTATCCTCAGCTTCTGAAGCTCCTCGATTAAGCTTTCGAAAGCAGGTTCAGCGATGAATTCGCAGAACTGATCAAAGTCTTTGAGTGTTTGTTCCTTGCATTTCTCGATGATCCTGACATCTTCGAAAAAACTGGCTAGTCTATCCTTCCAGTCCGAGTTGTTCATTTTGCCTTAATTTCTTACTGAGTTTTCATTATCTTAACACATTTTCTCTGAATTTTTAAAGCAAGAATTCATCTTGATAGTATCTCAATCCTTTTACAACCATTCCTTGATCACGTGCCAGACACTTTCGATATCGATTTCTTCAAGTGTACGTCCGCTCAGGACAGAAACCTGTCCGTACGGCCTCCATATGGCTTCTAGATCTTTCCGGAAAAGGGCAAGCGTTCGAGTGCCACAGGCAGCAGCTAGATGGGTTACTCCTGAATCATTCCCCAAATAAAAAGAACACGCAAAAAGCAAACCAGCAAGTCTTAGTGGATGGAGATTTGGAAGCCAGCTCCAACCTTGAGGTAATACGGATCCCTTCCATTCATCTTCTATCCAATCTTCTGCAGGTCCTGAAACCAGCACACCTTTCATGCCATTCTGATGGAGGCGCTGGATGATGCGGAGGAAATTCTGGAAAGGCCAACATTTTCGTCTGCTCCCGCTCCCTGGATGAATAACCGCGATCCTTTCTTTAGAGATCAATCCTGCTTCTCCAAGAAACGCTTTCCCCTCCTCTTCAGGGAATGGGCATAAGGGAAGGCGGATGCACTCCTTGAAGTGGAAAGTCTTTTTTCCTTTTTCCTGGAGGAACTGTCTTGTCTCGTGGAAAAAGAATCGACTGATCGTCTTCCTGCTTCGATTATAATAAGTAAAAAGACGAAAATTCTCTTTATGGGATGACAACCAGGATGGATCAACCTTGAGAGTCCTTTCCTTCTGCATCCATCCTAAGATTCCATCGAATTTTTGAAGCCAACTTCTCTGGCCTTTATCGAAAGGCCATTCTTCAGAAAAAAAAGGAGCAAGCTTCCGCTCATGAGAGGAGATAATTTCATCCACAACTCCTGTATCTTTCAGGATCATCCCATAATCTTCGCGGCAAACCAGCGAAAGAAAACTGGAAGAGAGAGATTTTCGCAGAAGACAGATAGAAGGGTATGAAACCAGAAGATCTCCCAAGCCCCCCAGACGAAACAAAAGGAGGTTTTTCATTCCTCCTTCTTGACCGACTCAGCGAACCTGGTCCCGAATTCTCTTCCTTTCTTGAGCTCTTCTTCTGATGGACTCCCCACAAATTCCAGGGTATCAACAAGTTCCCATTTCAGTGGCTCGATGATCTTCTTGACATCTCTCAAAGCTCCTCCGCTCCATCCATAGCTCCCGAAAAAGGCGGCTTTCTTGTTTCTGATATGCTTATGGGCCGCCATATTCAGAACCTCTGCCACTGGGGGAAAAAGAGAGACTTCGTAGGTTGAAGCACCGATCATCACCCCCTTTCTTGTCCACAAAGAGGGAAGGATGTAACTGACATGGGTTCTGGAGGCATCAAAGATTTCCACGGAAACACCTTCCTCTGAAATCCCCTGAGCCACAGCGTTCATCATGATCTCTGTGTTTCCGTACATTGACCCATAAACAAGGGTGACTGCTGGTTCTGCTTTTCCAGTAGCGTACTCTGCCCACTTTTTATAGAGGTTGACGATATGAGAAGCATTTTTGCGCCAAATGAGGCCGTGAGAAGGAGCAATGACATCCACAGGAACATCCTTAATTTTTTCTATAGCGCTTAAGACCCTTTGACTGTAATTGGCGACTATATTGACGTAGTAGCGCAATGCTTCCTGCTCGTAGAAATCGAAATACTTGCATTCATCGTCAAAAATCGCTCCCCGGATAGCCCCGTAGCCTCCGAAGGCATCACAGGGGAAGAGGATCCTGTTTAAAGTCTCATAGGTCATCATCGTTTCAGGCCAATGGAGGAAGGGTGTGGAGAAGAATTTTAGAGTCTTTTTTCCCAAAGAAAGAGTATCTCCATCATTGACCGCTTGAACATTTTCTTCTATAGAGAAGAAGCCCTTCAGCATTTCTTTGGCTTTGGTTGAACACAAAATGGTTACTCGAGGGAGGATCCGCCTTAGAGTCCTCAACAGCCCTGAATGGTCAGGCTCCAGGTGATTGATAACGATATAGTCTATCTCTGAAATATCCGCAACTTCATCAATCTGGGCCAGGTATTCATCACCCTTGAAAGATTTTGTCAGCTCGATGATGGCATTCTTATCGTCCTTTATGAGATAGGAGTTGTAAGAGACTCCTTCATTTGAGATTGGCCATAAACCCTCGAAAAGGTCCGTGGTTCTATCATTGACTCCGATCCAGAAAATACCCAGCTTAATCTCGATTGCTGGCATGGCTCGAACCTCCTTTTCTCGAACTAAACTATCATTTTAATGGGAGAGGTCAGAATAGGCAACTTTTTTTGGATATGTTAAAGCATCTCCGTTTCCGTGACAGCTCATGATGAGGGATGTCATCCGTCACAGCGTCGTTTCCCATCCCTCCTCGCCAAAGACCCTCCCACCCACCACCATTGGCTTCGGAGGGACGGGCACCGACGCCCCTCTTCCTAACCAGATAGAAGATGCTATCCACTCATATTATTTCTTTTACAATCCCCATTGTTTATGGTAATAAGTATTGAAATAAAAAAGGAGTCACGCCTTTTAAAACGAGAGAAGGCTCATGGATACCAAGGACATACAAGAGAGAGGAAGCTGGGGCTCTAAAATTGCCTTTATCTTGGCTGCCTCAGGTTCGGCCATCGGGTTGGGAAACATCTGGCGCTTCCCCATGATGGTGGGAAAGAATGGAGGAGCTGTCTTTGTCTTTGTCTACATTCTAGCCGTCATCCTCATCGGGTTTACCGTCATGCTGGCAGAGTTGATCATAGGCCGGCATGCCCAAAAGAATCCTGTGGGAGCCATCGAACATATAAAACCCCGTTCCCCCTGGAAATTCATCGGTTATCTGGGCATCCTGACAGGAGTTTGTATTCTCTCCTATTATTCCGTTGTTGCTGGCTGGGCAGTGGGTTATCTGGTGAAGACTGCATCGGGTGTATTCAGTGGTGAGGTGACAAGCCAACTGACAGAAAGGATCTTCACCGAATTCAGCTCCAATCCCTTTGAGGTTCTCCTGTTTTTTCTCATCATCATCGTGATCACCACATTTATCATCTCCAAAGGAGTCAAGGGAGGGATAGAAAGATGGACCAAGGTCCTCATGCCTCTCCTTTTTATCCTGATCTTTTTTCTTGCTATAAGGGCTCTGGCTCTTCCAGGATCCAGTAAAGGCCTGTCTTTCTACCTTAAACCCGACTTTTCAAAACTCAACGGCACTATTATCCTCTTTGCCCTGGGTCAGGCTTTTTTCTCTCTCAGCTTGGGAATGGGAACCATGATCACCTACGGAAGCTACCTCCCAAAATCCGACAACCTGGTCTCCTCGGCAGGATGGGTCTGCTTCGCAGACACGCTTATCGCTATCCTGGCTGGAATCATCATCTTTCCCACCCTCTTTGCAATCCCAGGCATTGCTCCCACTGCAGGATCAGGCTTGGTATTTAAGGTTTTTCCTCTTATTTTCTCTCAAATCCCGGGCGGGTTTATTTTTGGGAGTCTTTTCTTTCTGCTGCTCTCGGTAGCGGCTTTAACCTCAACCATCTCTCTGCTTGAGGTTCCCGTGGCTTATTTTGTCGACGAACGGAACTGGTCCAGGAAAAAGGCCGCTTGGATGATTGGCTTCCTTTCCTTTGTGCTCGGTGTTCCTTCGGCCCTCTCCTCAGGAGGAGTGAAATTTTTCACCAAGATAGATTTCCAGAACGCTATGGATTTCATCTTCGGTAACGTCTCTTTGGCCTTTGGTGCCCTCTTGATCTGTTTCTTTCTAGGATACATCTGGGGTGTCAGAAAAGCCGTTCAGGAAGTGCTCTCCGGAAACCCGCGATTCAAGCTGAAACCTCTCTGGGCCTTTTCCATAAAGTTTCTCACACCCGTGGCCATCATCATCATCCTCATTTTCATAAAAACCATCTTCTCTGGATAGGAAAAGATGATGAAGAAAAGACTCTCAGCCATTATTCTGACTCTTACTTTTCTTACAGGTCTCACAGCCTTAAACGCAGCTGATATCAAAGGCAAGGTCATCCTTCTCCCCAAGGACAAACCCTATACTCATGGGATTATTCTGCTGATGCCGCTGGGGGCCGAAAAATACACCAAGACCACCATCGACCCTCAAGGAAATTTCATCTATCGCGATTTGAAACCCGGCAAATACATCATCAAGATGGACCTCTACAGCTTGACCCCTGTGGAGCGAGAAATCGAAATAATGGAAGAAGACGAAACCCTGGAGCTCAACCTGTCTGTCACTCTTTCCCTGCTCGACAAAACGCTCGTCTCCATCCGAGAGCTCAGCGATTTCATGTGGAGCTCATGGATGATTGTCCTCCTTCTCGGCACAGGAATACTGCTGACTATTCTCACTCGCTTGATACAAGTCAGAAAGCTCGCCCTCTCCTTGAAGATGGTCCTCAGAGGAGCAATAGGGAAGGATAAGCCCGAAAAGGAAGAAGGAGACATCTCTCCTTATGCCGCTTTAATGACTGCCCTGGCAGCTACAGTAGGTAACGGAAACATCGCCGGTGTGGCCACTGCTATCGCCACTGGAGGACCAGGTGCACCTGTCTGGATGTGGATTGCCGGTTTTTTTGGCATGGCTACCAAGTACGCAGAAGGATTTCTGGGAGTTCGATTCAGGATCAAGAATGTACGGGGAGAAATGTCCGGCGGCCCCATGTATTATGCACGCCACGGAATCCAAAACATAGCTCTTGCCAAATTCATGGGCATGTTTTTTGCCATTTGTGGTGCCACAGCCTGCCTCTTTGGCACGGGAAACATGGCCCAGTCCAATTCCATGGCTTTGATCTTCAACGACCAGTTCAACGTTCCTTTCTGGCTGTCGGGCCTGGTCATCACCACCATGGTGGGGGCCGTTGTTCTGGGAGGAATAAAGAGGATTGGGAGTGTGTCGGAGAGGCTGGTCCCGACCATGATCATCCTCTATTTTGGAGGAGCTGCCGTCATCATCCTGGCTAACATTACTCACCTCCCTCAAGCCTTTGCTGTCATCTTCCACTCTGCCCTTACCACAAAAGCTATGGGAGGTGCGCTGGTGGGGACTTCCGTAAAACAGGCAATCAGTATCGGAATCCGCCGCGGTCTTCTCTCCAACGAATCAGGCTTGGGTTCAGCCGCTATCGCCCAATCCGCCTCTAAATCCTCTGACCCCCCTCGAAACGGTCTCATCGCTATGACTGGAACCTTCATCGATACTCTGGTTGTCAACACCCTCACCACCCTGACCATTGTCATTACTGGAATGTACCTCCAAACAGCCGCATTCGGATCTTCTGATGGACTGACTTCCACAGCCCTTACCGCTGCAGCCTTTGATTCTGCTATCCCCTATGGGGGATATATCATTGCCCTCAGTTCTTTTCTTTTCGGCTACTCCACTCTCCTGGGCTGGTGTTATTATGGGGAGAAATGCCTGGAATACATCTTCGGAGTGAGGATTATCTATCCCTTCAGAATCGCTTTCATAATCCTTCTTTTTATCGGTTCCATTATCCAAGGCGTCCATCTCAATATCGTTTGGTATATTGGTGACACAGCCAACGCCTTCATGGCCTTCCCCAATCTCCTCTCTCTCCTTCTTCTCAGCGGACTTGTGGGAAAGGTGACAATCAAGTATTTTTATAAGAAAAAGAAGAATAAGTTCTGACGTTTTGAATGTCTAAGAAAAAAGATCTTCTGATCTTTGCCCTCAAATTCATCTTCAGTTTCTCCATCATCGGGTTTCTGCTCATCTTTAAAACCTCGATTAAAGAAATTTATTACATTGTTAAAGAGGCCAGTCTGTTCTGGCTTATCCTTTCGTTTCTGCTTCACGCCATCGGGCTCCTGATCAGCGCCTACCGCTGGCAAATTCTTATCCTGGCTCAAGGCCATGCCGTTCCTCTCGGCTTTCTGGCCAAATCCTACTTGGTGGGAACATTTTTTAACAATTTCCTCCCAACCCGGTTTGGAGGAGACATCGTGAGAATCTGGGACGGCTCCCGCTATGCTCACTCCATCCTGAAATCTTCAGCTATCGTGCTTGTTGAACGATTCACAGGGATTGTGGTCCTTTTTTTGTTTGCTTTTGTTGCCTCTCTCTTCCGTCTAGATCTTGCCCAGAAAGTTCCTCTGATCTTGGTCTCTCTCCTGGTTGGGCTTTTTGGCCTGATCCTTGTGGCCTTCTTTTTCACTCCCTATACACGAAGAATCATCTCAAAAATTCCGGAGATGAAATTTCTCAGCAGAGTCAGGCAGAAGCTTCTTGAATTCAGAGACATCCTTCTTCTCTACAGAGAAAAAAAAGGCGCTTTGGCTCAAGCCTTTTTCTGGGCATTTCTTCTTCAGGTCAACGTAATTGTTCACTATTATCTTATCGGGAAGGCCCTTCATCTCGATATCCCCCTTTTGGATTATTTTGTCTTCATTCCGATTGTTCTTCTCATCTTGGTCATTCCCGTCACCATCGGGGGGCTGGGGCTGAGAGAAGGCTCTTACGTTGAAATATTTAAATTCTACGGGATTTCTTCTGATGCAGCCGTTTCTTTCGGCCTTATCGATTGGGCCTTTGGATTTATTATCGGGATTGTTGGGGGTATCATCTATACAGTGAGAAAATGAGTTTAAAAATTTACATAAAAAAAAGAGCCGTTGTTCCTAAAGTAACTCTTCTTCTGACAATGCTCTTTCTCAGCTTCATTTTGTGCAGTGGACTTTTATCTCAATCTCAACCTGATATCTCCGACTACCAGCAAAGACTCTCTAAACTGACCAGAGAGATAGAAAACCTTCAATCCAGAATCAGGAGACTGGAGAGAGAAAAATCAACCACCCTCTCTCAGCTGGATAGGACTGCCTTCCAGAAGAATCTGACAAAGAAGGAAATCTCTATCTCCAATATTCGAATGGATCAGGCAAATCATGAACAAGCAGCCGTACAAAAAACCATCTCAGCCCTGGAGGCTAAGCTCGTGGAAGAAAAACAATCCATAGAAAAAATACTCATCACCCTCTATAAATTCGGCAGATTCAATACATTCCAATTGATGTTGCAGGCAGAAGATCTGGGAAGCCTCCTTTCCGAGAGCAAAAAGCTGGGACTTCTCGCCCGCTATCAAGAGAAAGTTATCACGGACTACATCACAACTCTGGCTCAACTTCAATCTGCCCGATCAGAACTTGAGCTGAAAAAAGAAGAGATAACCCAGCTCATTTCAAATGCCCAAAAGAAGCAGCAAGAACTGGAGATTCAAGAAAGAAAATACAACGCTCTGGTAAGAGAAATAGAGAGGAATAGAAAAATCCATCTAAAGACTCTTGAGGAATTGAACGAAAGGGCTGAACAGCTTCAGATGCTGATCAAGAGATTGCTGGAGAAGGAAATTTCTCTCCCCATCAAGCTCGTCCCTCTCTACGAGAGAAAGGGAAAACTTCCCTGGCCGATCGAGGGCAAGCTTATCACTCGCTTTGGTATACAGAAACATCCTCGATTCAACACTCTGACCATAAACAACGGAATAGAAATAGCCCCGAAGAAAGATCATTTGGTGGTCAAATCCATCCATCCGGGCAAGGTTGTCTTCACCGACTATTTCCAAGGTTATGGGAATTTGATCATAATCGATCACGGAATGAATTATTATTCTCTCTATGGCCACTGCTCGGATTTTCTGATCAAAAAAGGAGAGTTTATTGAAGCCGGACAGCCTGTCGCGCTCATCGGTGATATCAGCTCGCTCAAAGGTCCATCCCTCTATTTTGAGATCCGCTTCAAGACAAAACCTCTCGATCCCTTGCACTGGCTCGGAAGAAGATGATAAAATAAAAATGGATTCATTGAGATAGATGGTAGAGAAGAGAGCGAAGATCATTCTTCTTATAGCAGTTTTTGCAGTCACTCTCTTTTTTCTTCTAGAAAGAAGCTTTCTCCCCGGACTTTCCTCAGACTCCGCCTCACCTAAAGACCTCAAGCTGGTGGAAAAAGTCATCAGCCTTCTCAGGGATCACTACTTTGAAGAACCTCAACCCTTTGAAACTATGGAGGGAGCATTCAGAGGATTGGCCAATTCTCTAGACCCTGTCTCCTGTTACTTGGATAAGGAGAATTTCCTGAAGTACCAATTCCAGAAAGAAGCACGGCTTAAAGAAACAGGACTAATCCTCTACAAAGAGAAATATGGATATTATCCCCAAGTTCTAGCCATCATAGCAAATTCCCCTGCCCAGACGGCAGATATCGAATTGGGCGATCTTATCGCCTCTATCGACCACAAATCCACTCTTCCGATGAGCATGCTGGAAGCCAACCTCAATCTTAAAGACAGAAAAGAAAAAAGCGTCAATCTGGAAGTTATCAGAAGAAGCGAAACCCAGATGCTGACCATCGAAAGAAAAACGCTTTTTGAGGAACCCATCTCTTTCTCTGCACAAAAAGAAACCAGTGGCATCTTAAAGATCCATCATCTTTATTCCCCTTGTGTAGATAAAATCAAAGAAGATATCCTTCCTCGGCTCAAGGATCAGAAGAATCCTTTGATCTTGGATCTAAGGAATTGCTATGAAGGCGAGTTAGAAGAAGCGATGAAGCTTGCCAACCTTTTTCTCGAGGCTAAAGAAGTAGGCTACCTCAGTCAAAGGGAGAAGGCTAAGAAAGTCTTTTCCCTTCTAGAAAAGCCTGAACTGGAAAAAATACCCCTCATCATCTGGACGAACCAGGCCACCATCGGTCCTGCAGAGGCCCTGGCCACGATTCTCAGGGAATTCCGAAAATCCAAAATCCTCGGATTTCCTACTCCCGGGCTGGCCGCGCAGCAAAGTTTATTTGCCTTAAATGATGGAAGTGCTCTGGTTCTCAATTCTGGAATCTTTACCCTCAAATCCGGGAAGAAAATATGGAAAAAGGGCATAAAGCCCGATGTCGTACTCGAGAGTAAAGATCAGAGTGATGATTCCTATTTAAAAGAGACCATGAAGATCATCCCCAAAATGTAGTCTATGGAAAGGAAAATCCCTCCTGCAGGGAAAACGCTCGCTGAGAAAACCGTCCAAAAGAATCCCCTTTTCTTTCCACTTGTTTTCTTGCTTATTGCTCTAATTTCTGTCCTGGGTTTGGATTACATTTCTTGGAAAAAGGGAGAAATATCCTACGTCTTTGCAGCCTTCCCTAAGAAAAAAGAGGCTGTTGCTGAAAAGGTTATCGCCAAGAAAAAAGACCTCGACATAATGGTGACGGGAAAGCTCTCCCTGCATGGTATTTCTCCTGAGTCAATCAACCAATATGAAGACAGTGAAGGCGTCTCCCATGTTTTGGTCGATCTTGACTTTGATAAATACAAAGAACTCGAATCGTCTTTTGAGAAAGACCTGCGGAGTGCAAAAGCTTCGGTGGCTAAAAAGGAAGAGAAGAAAACCGATGAGAAGGACTATTACCTCTGGGAGATAAAAGGGAAGAAAAAGCAGAAGATCATCCTTCTCTTTTCCTGTTTAAGGGAAGTCAAAGAGAAGATAGAGGAAAAAAAGCCCCCCATCATCGAAGCCAAAGGAGAAGTCGCCATCATTGTCGATGATATGGGGTACAGCCTGAATGCCATAAACGAGATATGCTCGCTCAAGAAACCATTAACCATCTCTGTGCTTCCCTTCAGCCCCCTAGCTAAAGAAACAGCTCAGATTGCTCATCAGAATGGACTGGAGATTATGCTCCATCTTCCTCTCGAAGCCATCAACAACCAGGAAGGAAACGACGGAACCGAAGGGATGATTCACTCTGAGATGAGTAAGACTGAAGTCATCGATGCCGTAGAAAAGAGCCTTAAGCAGGTTCCTCATATCAGTGGTGTTAATAACCACATGGGATCGAAAATCACAGCCGATGTGACTTTCATGAGAATCATCTTGAGTAGACTGAAGGGAAGAGAACTTTTCTTTATCGACAGCCGGACCACCAGTGATTCTGTGGCCTATGAAGTGGCACAAATTATGGGCATACCCTCGGCCTACCGCAATATTTTCTTGGATATAGAGAGCGATGAAGAATATATCAAGAAAAAATTGATCGAGCTTTTTGAGCTTGCTCAAAAGAGAGGGAAGGCTCTGGCTATCTGCCACCCTGCTCCACAGACACTGAAAGTTCTGAAAGAAAATCTTCATCTCATAGACAAATATAACCTCAAGCTTGTCTTCGCCTCCAAGATCGTCCAATGAAAGGGAGACAGTCCCCCTTTTTCTCCATCATAACTTGACAGAATCTTCACACTTGCTTAACGTTTATTTTAGGCCAATATGTTATAGTTAATTAGAACTTTTACCCTTCCTCAATAAAACATGATCGAAAACTTCAAGATTGCTCTCAAAAGACAGAAAAAGCTCATCATTATCTTCTTTCTGACCATTTTCATCCCCTCAGTCTCACTGAGTATCTTGGGTATCCGCGCTATAAGGAATGAAAGATTTAGATTAGTTAAGCAGATCGAAACCGAACACAGAGGAGCTGCAGATATTTTAAAGACGCGAATCAACTATCAATTTAAGGATATCGAAGTCAATCTCCAGAATTTAGCTCAACATCAAGCCTTTACTGAAAGACAAGTTCCCGAACTACAAAAAATGTTAAAAACTCAATTTGCTGAATATCCTTTGGTCGGGCAGATCTTCCTCTTCTACAAAGACCAAGATCCTCTGTTTCCTCTCTTTCAACCTGTCACAGCAGTCCATCCTCCATCCACACTGTCGTCTCTAAAGCAATCAGAAAGAGAGAAACTTAAAACGGCTGAAGAATATGAATTCAAGAGTAAAAAATACACAAGTGCCATTTCCCTCTACAAGCAGCTCCTCTCTTCTTCAAAAGATAAAAACATCCAGGCTCAAATGCTCAACAACATCGCCCGTAATTACACAAAATTGAAGAAATACGACCTAGCTCTTAAAAATTATTCAAAAATTTGCATTGACTATCCGGAAAACTTCGGTTCATCTGGATTGCCTTTATGCCTTATAGCCCGGCTTCAACTCATGGATTGCTATAAAAATCTGGGAGACACGGAAAATTCTCTGGAGAGCTCTCTAGACCTCTACAATGATATTCTTTATATGACTTGGAATCTTAACGAGGATAAATTTAGAACTTATGCTTCCATGGCTAAAGAAGCTTATATCGAAGCTTCATCCAAAATCATGGCAGACTCATCGCTGGATGAATACAAGGAAGAATTCGAACAGTTACAAAAACTGCACCAACAAAAACTCCAGGAATGGAAAACTATCAATGATCTGAAAAACTATATCATTCCAGAGCTTCGAAGAGAGCTCATCCAGACTGAACTCTACACAGCACTCCCCTATCGACATTCAAAAACCATCGATAACAGAACTTTTTTAACTTTATCACTCAGGATCCCCGAGGGAAAAGGGAATAATTCCCAAGGACTACTGGGAGCTAAAATAAATACCGGATATTTAAAAGAAGAGGTTTTGAGCAAAATTATCGATGATATCCAACTAAATAAAAATACGAATATTACTATTTCTGATCTTTCAGGCAAAATATTCTTGGGGAAGATAAATCCTTCAAAAGAGCTCAACACAGTGACTGAGTTGTTCGAAAATAATTTCCCCCCATGGAGAATACAATTTTCCCGCAGCAAGACAGGGAGTCTGGGAATAATAGATATCAGAAAAAGCTTTTACTTCTGGACAATCATCACTCTTATCATCGTCCTCATTTTTGGCTCCGCACTCATAGTGAGAACCGTCTCTCACGAGATGGAAGTATTGAAGATTAAATCTGATTTTGTCTCCTCTGTCTCCCATGAGTTTAAGACGCCATTGACGTCTATAAAGGCCCTAGTTGAGCGCCTGCAAGAAGGAAAAGTTAAAGATCCTGGCAAGATGGATCATTATTTTTCGGTTATTTCCCAGGATGCTGAGAAGTTGACAAGACTGGTAAAGAATATCTTGGATTTTTCCAAAATCGAAGAGGGAAAGAGGGAATATGAATTTGTGGAGACCGATGTGGCTCATCTAGTATCCCAACAAATAGCAACTTTTCAAAAAGAGGAAATCCAAAAAGAAACAAAAATTATGACACATATCGATACAGATATTCCTCTTCTCTCTCTCGACAAAGACGCCTTATCCCAAGCTCTCAATAATCTTCTGGATAATGCCCTTAAATTTTCTCCTGCAGGAAAGGAAATTTCTGTCAGAGTCAGAAAAGAACCGGAAAATGTCCTTATTGAAATAAAAGATAAAGGAATAGGAATCCCTCAAGAAGAGATGGATAAAATATTCGATAAGTTTTATCAAGGTCGAAGTGCACTCAAACAATCTGTAAAAGGAACAGGATTGGGACTCACATTAGTCAAGCACACTGTTGAAGCCCATAGGGGAAGAATATCTGTCAAGAGTAAAGTCGGTCAGGGGAGCACTTTCTCTCTCATCTTCCCCATAAAGAAAAAAGGAGTGTGAGGCATGTCTAAAAAAATCCTTATTGTCGAAGATGACCCCGGGATTTTATTGAGTCTTAAGGATGAGCTGGAATCTGAAGGATATATGGTTTTTGAAGCGCAAAATGGAGAAAAAGGTCTGGCCCTCGCCAAAGAAAAGAACCCAGACCTTATCATTCTTGACATTATGCTCCCGGTTTTAGATGGGTATGAGGTCTGTAAAAGACTGAGAATGAAAGGAGATACAACTCCGATCATCATGTTGACTGTTAAAGATAAAGAAATAGACAAAGTGTTGGGATTAGAGCTGGGTGCCGACGATTATGTCACCAAACCTTTTAGCCTTCGGGAGGTTCTGGCCAGGGTGAAAGCCATTCTCCGCCGAACAGAAGAACAGATACAAGACTTAGGCACCTATAGTTTTGGTTGGATCGAGCTAGATTTTAAAAAATACGAAGCGAAAAAGAAAGGAAAAAGGCTTGAATTGACGCCCTTAGAATTTCATATGCTTAAGCTTCTCATCCAGAAAAAGGGAGAAGTGCTTTCTCGAGATGACTTCCTGGACAAAATTTGGGGAGAAGATAATACATATGTGACTTTCAGAACAGTGGACAGCCATATTGCCAACATCAGAAAAAAAATAGAGGACGATCTCTCCAACCCAAAACACATCATCAGCATCAGAGGCGTGGGGTACAAATTTATTGATTGATTCGCTTATATCTACGCTAAAATTTCACTGTATCTTCATACTTCCTTAACACATCTCATCTGAAAATACTTTATATTAAAAGCGAAAAAATGAGATGGAGGGAAAAATGAAAATCGTAAAAAAGATTTTACTCGCTTTATTAATCTCAACAATGAGTATTCTTTTTTTATTCAACCGTCTATCTTCCCAGCAGACCTCAGGTGAACTTTTCGAGAAAGCCTTATACATGGAGGAAGCAAAGGGAGATTTACAGAAAGCTATCGATCTTTACAAAGAGATACTTGAGAAATTCTCTGAAAATCGAGAGGTTGCTGCCAAATCACAACTCCACATCGGCCTCTGCTATGAAAAATTAGGTTTGAAAGAGGCACCAAAGGCTTACCAGAAAGTGGTAGATGAATATCCTGAGCAAAAAGAGGCGGTCAAGATTGCTAAAGAAAAACTCTCAGTCTTGTCTAGAGCTAAAACTTTTGTCGGGAGAGGCGATAAAGAATTCAAGATCCGACAGGTCTGGGCAGATGCTATTATTGGCGTTGCAAGATCAGGGGCACTGGGAGCAATTTCTCCTGATGGTCGTTACATTTCTCATCTGGACTGGTCTGGCAACCTGGCCATCCGGGAGATCGAAACAGGAAAACAACGTAATCTTACACATGAAGGCTCCTGGGAGTCAGATTTTGCATTGTATTCCAGATGGTCGCCCAACGGCAAGCAGATAGCTTATGATTGGTATAAAGAGGATGGCGCGACAGAGATTCGCATCATCAAGATTGACGGCTCCAAACCTCGAATTCTCTATCGCACGGATAAGAAGAAAGAAGTCATACAAACTTATGACTGGTCACCCGATAACAAGCATATCCTGGCACTCTTAACGCAAAGAAACGACGAAACCAACCAGATCGTATCTATTTCCATCAAAGATGGATCTATAAGAGTCCTTAAAACTTTTGCCAAGAAAGGGATAGAAAATTCCCCAACCATGATGAGTTATTCACCTGACGGGAGCTATATTGTCTATGACTATACATCAAAAGAAGGATCCGCAAATCGCGATGTCTTCCTCTTATCCGTAGATGGAAGTCAAGAAATTCCAATCATAGATCATCCAGCAGATGATTTTGTGCTCGGTTGGGCACCCGATGGAAAAAATCTTGTCTTTGCCAGCGATCGGACAGGAGCCCTGAGTGTTTGGACCTTAAACATTGACGAAGGAAAACCTCATGGATCTCCCCAAATGATTAAGTCTGATATAGGTATAATTTCACCCGTAGGAATCACTCAAAAGGGATCTCTCTACTTCATTGTCTCTGCCGATCAAAGGAATATTTATATTGCTGAAGTCGACCCTGATACGGGAAGAATCCTCACTCCGCCGAAAATATTCATCAAACGTTTCGAAGGATTCAATAGAAGGCCCAGCTATTCTCCGGACGGCAACTACCTTGCTTACATCTCTGTCAGAAGCCCGTTTTCCCTTAGCCGTGCCGGTCAGAGCCGTGGTCAAAGAGTGCTCTGTATTCATTCTCTTGAAACGGGAATGGATCGCGAAATCCCAACGAAACTCAATATTGACGGACCTCCCCGCTGGTCTCCGGACGGGAAGTATATCCTTGTCCGGGCAAGCTATAAAAAAGAGCCTCCTCGATGGGGACTTTACAAGATCGATGTCCAGACAAGTGATATTAAGCCTATCGTACTCGGAGAAGACATTCATATATCATACGAGTGGTCTCATGATGGAAAATCCGCTTTCTATGTCCGTAACCAAAGGAAAAACAACCTCTGTCAAATCATGGTTGGGGATATCGAAAGTGGAAAAGAAAAAGAACTCTATCGGGAAAGCTCTCCTGTACGTTTTGCAATATCACTTTCCCCAGATGGGCAATGGCTAGCATTTATCAATAACATCTCTACAAAAAGAGCTTTGAGAGTCATTCCAACCGCTGGAGGAGAATCCCGCGAGCTCTACTCATGGGATGAAATAGGCGCCTATATCTGGATCACATGGAGTCCCGATGGAAAATATATTCTCTTCCCCAAACGTCCCCCTATAAATTGGATTGAGTTAGCAGCGGATTTAGGTAATTTGAAGAGTAGCAAGATGGAAAAATATAAGTGGTCGTTGTGGCGCATTCCTTCTGAAGGCGGTGAAGCTCAAAAACTTAATCTGGAAATGGTCTCGTTCAGCTCTCCCACTGCTCATCCTGACGGTCGCTATATTGCCTTCACCTCTATTGGCTCTACCTTTGATATGCGAGGCGGCCTATGGGTCATGGAGAATTTCCTGCCGCAAGAAAAAACGAATGAGTAAAGGGAGGCTGAAGATGGAAAGAGCAAGTAAAATTATATTCGCTGCCTTTGTCTTATCTCTAAGCTTGTTGCTATCTTCCAATAATCTATCTTCCCAGTAGACCGCCGGAGAGCTTTTCAAAAAAGCGCTCTATCTGGAGGAAGCCAAAGGAGATCTGCAGAAAGCCATAGATCTTTATCAAAATATTCTTGAGCGATTTCCAGAAAACCGCGAAATCGCTGCCAAGGCTCAACTCCATATTGGCTTCTGCTACGAAAAATTAGGTCTGAAAGAGGCCCCTAAGGCTTACCAGAAAGTGGTAGATGAATATCCTGAGCAAACAGAAGCAGTCAAAGTGGCCAAAGAAAAACTGTCCGTATTATTAAAAGCCCGAACTGTCATCAGAAAAGGCGACATAGAATTTGCATTGCGAAAGATTGGGGTTGGTATCGAAACGGGATTGGGAGCGATATCTCCTGATGGACGCTATTTGACTTATGTGGACTGGAACACAGGAGATCTGGCGGTCCAGGAGATGGCTACTGGAAAGAAACGCCACCTGACAGACAAAGGCTCATGGAATAAATCCGGTGCTCAGGCATTCTGCTCCCGATGGTCACCGGACGGAAAACAGATTGCTTATGATTGGTGGGATTGGGATAGAGAGCCAAACTTTGTCGGTATACGCATCGTCTCACTTGATGGCAAAGAATCCCAGACGCTCTACCAGGTTACAAATCCCGAAAAGGGAGTAACCATAACCTACGGATGGTCCCCTGACGGCAAATATCTCGCCTATATTTCTATCCGTGACTCGTTAGGACCCAAAAGCAGCACGCAAAGTGTGCTCTGTATTCGCTCTCTCGATACTGGTGAGGAGCGTGAACTTTTTCCTGATCTTCCTGATTTTTGGAACCTCAAATGGTCTCCTGACAGCCGATACATCCTCTGCATAGCTGTCGAT
>CAYSCW010000030.1:0-35757 GCA_964429795.1 uncultured Eubacteriales bacterium | reverse complement strand
CAAGACCCTCCCACCCGCCACTATGGGCTTCGGATGGACAGAAACCTTGCCCTCTCGCCTCCGGATGGCTTCCACCTCAGCTTACCTGACTGCTGTTGAAACTGTCACGGAAATAAGGATTGATACAGGATTTTTTTATTTTTGTGTAAAATAGATACAAGAATGAGGTGTCCTTACTGTGGTTCGGAGAACGTATCACCCGCCGAGCGCGAGTATACAACCGATTATCCCTTCTGGATAGTTCTGGTCGCCGTATTCTTCCTGATCGGCATCATGCTCCTGCTTTTCTTTTTCCTCCAGCTTCATCCCGTCATTCTGATACTCATTCTGGTGGCAGTACTCAGCAAACTGTTGGATACAAGAAGCCGGGCAAAACGAAAGACCCAGAAGGTTGAATACATCTGCCTGAGCTGCGAGCGGCGGTTCATACGGCGGAAATCCTCATCCGGAGAAGAGGGAGCATAACAAAAACAAAAAAAGACAGGTTTTACTCTGTTTCCCCCTTTTTGTAAAGTTCTAACCGTTTGCGGATCTCAGCGGCTAAGCCGGAGTTCTGAGCAGCTAAAGAAAGCTCCAATGCCTTTTTTGCTGTGCTTTCTGCCTGGGGAAACTGGCCTGTGGCTGCATAGGCCATGGCCAGGATGTTTAAGACTCTTGATTCCTTATATTTTGTCAATTCAGCGGCCTTGGTAGCCAAAAAAACTGCCTTTTCAGGGTCACGCTTATCTCGATCAGGATGTGTGGCCAAAATTCTAGCCAGTCCGATTAAGGCTGGTGGCCAGAATGGTTTCAAATCCAATGCTTTCTGGAAATGTCCAGAAGCCATATCCAGGTCGCCCTGTCTGAACAATGCATATCCCAGGTTGTTGTGTGCGAGATCGTAATCGGGTTTGAATTGAAGCGCGAGGCGATAATGTCTGATTGCCTCGGCAAGTTTGCCCTGTCTTCTAAGAGCATTCCCAAGATTATTGTGGGCATAGGCGTCATAGGGTTGGACACGAAGAGTCTGGTAGTAATGCCAGATCGCCTCATCAAGCTTGCCCTGAGATTGGAACAACGTTCCCAGATTGTAGTGGGCAGTGGAATAGTCAGGGTCAATTTCAATGGCTCGACGATAGTACTTCATCGCCTCTTCCAAACCTCCTTCCTCAGCAATTATCACTCCGAGATTATAATAAACATCAGCATAGTCAGGCTTTAGTCTGATTGCCTCTCTGTAGGCTTCCTTGGCTCTGTCTGTTTGACCTCGCTCTTCCAGGGCAACTCCAAGAAAGTAATAGAGTTCAGCGTCATAGTTAAGCTGTTCCTCATGAAATGGTCCGAAAGCACTGCTTGCCACAACCACTAGAAGAAAGACTGCGGATAGAGTGACGATTTTAGCCCATTCCTGTTTCTTCACAATCTGACATAAGGCCGCACAACCTCCAGAGGCCATTATACACATGGATGGCACAATGGGCATGCGATATCGCGATGCAACGAATATCAGTATGATGGAGGCAGGATAGAGAACCATTAATAACCATAATGGTCCAGGAATTTTGCGCCACCAATACACTGTTCCCACAACGGCGAGTGATAGCAGAATTCCGAAAGGAAATCCGAATCTCTTTGCTTTCCAGACTCCGATGCGCAACAACTTTGACCACTTCCTTAAAGAATAAATATTGATGTTACGGGGAATTTCACGCGAGCTGAAGAACTGAGCTGTTTTGTACAATAAACCTTTGGTGAAATTTACGGGTTCATTAACAGCATATGAGATTGCTTGGTCTCGGTAGAATTTCTCCTTTTCATAAATGCTGTTGATGCCGTATTTTTGGGGAAGTCCGATAAACTTTTCCCATCCGTGCCCCGGCCTCAAAGCGATCGTTTTTTTATAATCCGGATTGTTGCCGATGTAGAAGTTGATTCCACCAGAAAAAGGAAGGATCCGAATTTTACCTGTGGTGTAATATCCCAACAAGCCCACTGGAAGTGATACAGCCAAGAATCCAGCCGTGATCAGGATTGCCTTGGGGAGTAATCTTTTCAAAGTCTTCCGCCTGGAAGCTTGAATAATCAGCCATATGCAACATGCTATGAAAAACGGAAGGAACACAGGTCGTGTTATAATGCTCAGAGCACCCGAAAACCCTAACAGGAAACAATTCACGAATCCTGGCTTCTCTGCTGTGCTGAGAAATCCGAGCACCAGAACCACAGACCAGAAGGCCGCCCATCCAGTTGCGAGCAGTTCTCCTTCGAAAAAGATGAGCGGGAGGTAGAGGGCTGCAATAATTCCTGCCAGTAGTCCTATCCTTTTATTGAAGATTTTCCTTCCCAGCGAATACACCAGAACACATGTCAACCCTCCCAGGATCATCTGAAAAACCTTGATGGATAGGATCGAGCCTTTACTGAACAGGTAGATCAATGACAGGAATAAAGGATAAAAAGGAGGTTGCCAGAACAGATCGCGGGTCAGGTTGCCCTTGTCAACAATTTCCCTTGCAATCTGATCATAGGTGCGAGAATCGACAACAGGAACATGAAAAGTCGGATTGTCGCTACTGTCGATAAGATATAGCCCCCTGATGACAATCGCCAGCAAGAAAATCAGGATTATATACCGAATATTGCTCTGGTTGAGAGAGGGATTCTGAGTTTTCTCTTTATCTCTGCCTGAGAAAATACTCACCACCCCATGTTATCATAATTGTTGCCATATCGGAACTGACAAGATGGATTCTTCTATGCCGCTCAATCTTCATAATCCTGTTTAAGACGAAATCCCTATGATAAAAGGAGCGGTGCGGATTCATCCCTTGGATTATGGATCCAAGAAGAGGGATCTGCTTCGGCTCGAAGAGAGGAAATTACAGTTTTCGGAGCAGATAGGTGAGGTTTCCCACAACAACTACGATCAAGCTGCCGACCACGGTGTAAAGCGGCCAGGCGATGGTCAGTCCTTCCCCAGGAAGCAATATCTGTACAGGGCCTTTTACCAGAAAGAGCAGGGCGATCAATCCCGCAAAGAATCCCGCAACAGCGTCGATGCGCTGGAGTTTTCTGGAAAGGATCCCCAACATAAATGCTCCCAGCAATCCTCCATATGTGTAGGAGGCGATTCCCAAGCCGAGTTCTACCACAGCCGGCCTTTCTCCTGAGGATTTAAGCTGCAAGAGAGCAAAGCAAAAGGCTGAACCGGTGATGATGATTCCCCAGACTAGGGTGATTGTTCTGGATATCTTCAGGTCTTTCTCTGGAGAGTTGTTCTTTCCCCAGTAAGGCTTATATATGTCCATGGTGGTGGAGGAGGCCAGGGAATTGATAGAGGATGAGAGAGTACTCATGGCTGCGGCCAGGAGGGCCGCGACTATCAAGCCCGAAAGTCCGGGCGGAAGCTCCTCCACTATGAATTTAGCAAAGATTTCGTCTGTGGTGGCCAGGCCAAGCTTGGAAGGTTCCAGGCCGCTGTAAAAACCATAGAGCAGAATTCCTATAAAAAGAAACAGCGCAAACTGCAGAAACACCACGATGCCGCTGCCGATTATGGCTTTTTGGCTGGATCGGAGCTTTCTGGTGGTCAAGAGCCGCTGTACGATGAGTTGGTCGGTACCATGGGAAGCCACAGAAAAGGCCGCTCCGCCGATGAGTGCTGTGAAGAATGTGTAAGGCTGGGCAAGAAAATCTCTGAAGCTCAAGTCAAAACCAAAATGAAAAAGATTCAATTTACCTGCACTTTGTGCCACACTTACTGCGCTGGCCAGACCATGAGGCAACCGGTTTATGATTATTCCTGCAGCCAGAAAAGCTCCTCCTAGGTAAATTCCCATCTGGATCACATCCATCCACACCACAGCCCTGATCCCGCCCAGAAAGGTATAGACGAGGGTCACTCCGGAGATCATCAGGATGGAGATAAAATAGATATTCAGGTCGGAGATTTTGACCCCCGCCATGCGGAGGATAATGGCAATGGGAATAGCTGAGGCGAAAAGGCGCACTCCATCTGCCAGAAGACGGGTCACCATGAAGGTCGAACTGGTGATATTACGCATGCTGTCGCCAAACCGGGAACCAAGAAACTGATAAGCTGTCGAGATCTTACCTTGGTAATAGCGGGGCAAAAAGAGCAGACTTACCCCGATCCGGCCTAAAATATAGCCGAAAGTGATTTGCAGAAATGTCAGTTTTCCTCCGTAGGCCACAGCAGGGATGCTGATGAAAGTCAAGGTGCTGGTTTCTGTGGCTACCACCGAAAACAGCACCGCCCACCAGGGGATTTGACGGCCACCCAGAAAGTAGTCTGATGTGGACCGCTGTCTGCCTGATAACATTACTCCGAATGCCGTCACTCCCATCAGGTAGAAAGCGACAACCAGATAATCAATCGTGGCAAAACCCATAAGTGTGCCTCTGTTATGAAGAGTTTACTGGCCTGGTCATATTTTCAAAATTCAACGTCTGTCATGCAGGGTTATGTTTTTCAAGATAATTTTCAAGACCTGTTGTTTCGGAGATGGAAAGCGTCTCTTCCCAGCTTGCAAAACTTTTTTTTCTCAGGGCCTCTATAATCCTGATGATGCTAAGCTCCACTTCACTGGTCTCTCCCGCCTGCTCGGCGACAAAATCCATTGCCTCAAAAAGAACAGCATTGGCCTGGGCATAAGTGATCGGGTCTGTTTTTCCGTTTTTTTTGATCCATTCTTCCTTCGAGACCGCATCATTCACATGGCTCATAATAAGGTATGTGGCCCTGCCGATAAGCTTCAGATTGCTGGGATTGACATTGGTCATGGTGTTTCCTACCACTTTTCCTATCCTTGCCATCACTCCTGTCGAATGTGCATTCAGAAGGATTTTAAGGGCAATTTGCCTTCTCAGGTTAAGAGGATCATCTGTCCGATCCATGGTGAAGGTGACAACAACGTCTTGATCCTCTGCCACCGGCAGTAGTCTGACGATATTTTCAACCTCTTGAGGGTCTTTATTGCTGACCAAAACCAATGCCACGTTGGCTTTCTTTTGCTTAAACAGGGAAATGAATTGGCTCGAAGAAGAATCAGGATCGGCGAGCTCATCGATTTCCTCATCCTGACAGACCAGCACTCCCAGGTCCCCTTCCTGAGGTCCTCTTCTCTCTATGTTTTCTCTGGAGAAGGAAAAGTCGTAGAGTTTTTCCTGATCAGGACCGGCCTGAGAGAGACTCTTCAGGGCGGCCTCCCTGAGGTAATGGTCTTCAATCTGGCTTAAAAAATAATTTTTGTAGAATGACTCATCCAGTCCGCTATAACCCCTTCCCAAGAGAGTCTGCCATGCATGTTTATAGTCTCTTGCTTCTGTCCACACCTGCAACCAGCACTTCCTCTCTTTTTCGTCGGCCCTGTCCAGAGGATGAAGATGAAAGGTGGGGCTTCTTTCCGCGCAGTCGATGAAGACTGTGATGAGCGCCTTTTTGGCGAAATAGGTTGCCCTCTTCCCGTCTCTGTAAGTCCTGGACTCGAGAAGAATTAACTTCCCCAGATCTTTCAATAAGCTCATCAAATGCTTTCTTATCTTGTCAAAGGAGAGCAATCTTTCCTTTATACTTGTCCTTGGTGGGAAACCGAGAAGGAGAGTTTCTTCCTCTGATAAAAAGTCTTCCATTAGTTTTTGTATGCCGGCTTCCAGGATGTTGCCCATGATGTATGTTTCAGAAGTGGCGGCCTGCATCCGGGTGGAGCCAGTGATCGCTTGGGGTCCGGTGGCGAGGTTGATCTTTGTGATGGCAAGATTTTCAATCAGCGAGCAGCTTCTCTCAAACGGTTTGAGTACATCATCGGGATTGTTGTAGAGAAAGTAGAGATGATTTTTGGCATCAACGATATTGTCTTTAGTAAGTTCTCCATACTGATCCCATGCGGCCTGCATTGCCCCTATTACTGAGGAGGTTTCTCCCCCCTCTGTGATACAGAACACCACATCGCCTTTCTCAATCCTTTTGTCTTTGAGCTGGAGTTTACCTACAAGCTGTAAATCTTCGAATCCTTCCAGAGCACTGATGAGGGCTCGATCTCCTCCAGTCATCTCTCCGATGAGACGGTCTTCTACATCCTCGGGTATGGCAGATTTCAATTTATCCCATAATGGGCCTTTTTTAATGCTTCTCCAGAAAGGACGCCAGAGGGCGCTTTCCATCTGTTTGGCCAGGCGGCCTGTCGATCCGCAGCCGTAGATAAAAATTTTTCTTCTTTCCTTTATGGCATGGCTCACCGCATGAGCGGCTTGATCCAGTAAAAGAGTGCTTTTAGCCATCAGATGAAATTTTTTTGAGATATCTTCGTCCACAGAAAGAATCTGCCGAAGTCCTTTTTCCACATCATCTTTTATGGCGGCGCTCAGGTCCCAGGTTCGGGAATGTCTTTGTTCAGTGAGGAGTGCATGCAGTTGGAATGGCTTTTTGTTTTTGACATAATCAATGGATTGAGAGGAAGGTTTTATGTTCAGCAGCGATAAGATATCTGTGTGTTTTGTTTTCACCGATGAGTTTCCTTCATTATGCCTTAATCATTGGAAAAAATCTCCATAAAAACAGATTCTTCTTAAAATCTTCATTAGCAAAAAAAAATATTGAAACTTTCCTCTTTCACTGTTTTATATTATAAAAGAGGTCTATCGGTTCTGAAGAGCATTTAAGGTTGAAGAGGTGAGTTTAGAAGTCAAAGCCAGAGAATACCAGCCCGAAGATTTAGAGCAGGTCTTAAAACTTGTGGAGGAATTGGAGTCTGAACTGGCCCAGAGATTTCCCGATGTTAAGATAAAATCTGGAATAGATGATTACTGCAATCGCTATTTGAAGCGCGGTAACAAATACAAAACCTTCGTTGCGCTGGTCGGTGATCAAATTGTAGGATATCTCATGGGATATCCTTCTCTGGGCGCGCCTGAAGTCGATAACATGTACGATATCTTGCCTGTTTCAGCTGTGTGGACTCCGCCGGAGTTTTTCCTTCAGATCACTTTTGTTTCCCAGCCGTTCCGCAACCAGGGAATTTCCAAGAAGCTTCATAAAGAAATCATAGAATATGCCCGCAAGAAGGGGTATAAAGAAGTCTATGCCTGTATTGCCAAATGGAATATCCCGGAGATCAAGGTGATTAAATCTTTCAAATTTAAATTAAGGGATTTGGGTTACAGATACCGGTTGACTTTAAAATTGTAAAATAAAAAAAGGAAGGAGTAAGATGAAATGAAAAAGACTATCTGCTTTTTAATCGTCATTGGATTGCTGTTTCTCTCCTGTGCAAAACAAGAGGAGCAGGAAACAATGGAAGTAAATCCCCTGCTTTCTGAATTTGATACCCCGTTTGGCGTTCCTCCCTTTGACAAGATTAAAGAGGAACATTATCTTCCGGCATTTAAAGAAGCCATGGACCAGCAGCAGAATGAAATCGAGGAGATCGTCGGTAATCCTGATACTCCGACATTCGGAAACACCATAGAAGCCCTGGAGCGAAGTGGCGAATTGTTGAGAAAAGTCGATAGTGTTTTCGATGTCTTAAACGGATCGATGACAAACGACAAAATGCAGGCAGTTGCTAAAGAGGCGGCGCCTTTACGATCCAAGCACCAGGATGATATCCGGTTGAACGAGAAGTTATTTCAGAGAATAAATACGGTTTATGAGAAAGAAGATGAGCTGGATTTAACCGAAGAGCAGAATATGCTCCTTGAAAAATATTACAAAGATTTTGTCAGGGGCGGTGCTAATCTGGATGAAAAAGAAAAAGCCAGGTTGAGGGAGATTAATAAGGAGCTGTCTGTCCTCACCCTGAATTTTGGGGAGAATATTTTAAAAGAGGATAACCGCTTCGAATTGGTCATAGAAAACGAGGACGATCTGGCCGGGCTGCCACAGCAGGTCATCACTGCTGCCGCAGAAGCAGCAAAAGAACGGGGGCATGAGGGCAAATGGGTGTTTACCCTCCATAATCCGAGCATGATCCCTTTCCTGCAGTATTCACAAAGACGCGACCTCAGGGAAAAAATCTTCAAAGCCTACATCAACCGTGGAAACAATAATGATGAGCTTGATAACAAGGCCATCTTATCCCGAACAGCAGCCCTTCGTGTGGAAAGAGCGCATCTTCTGGGTTACAAAACCCATGCTGATTATGTCCTCGAGATGAATATGGCGAAGAAACCAGAGAACGTATATCAATTTCTCGACAAAATTTGGAAGCCGGCTTTAGCGGTGTCCAAAGTGGAAGCCAAAGAGCTTCAGGAGATGATTGAAAAAGAGGGCAATAGCTTTAAGCTCCAACCCTGGGATTGGTGGTATTACTCTGAGAAGGTGAAAAAGGCCAAATATGCCCTGGATGAAGAAATGTTGAGGCCGTATTTCAAGCTGGAAAATGTCCGAGACGGTGCTTTTTATGTGGCCAGTAAGCTCTATGGCATTCAGTTTGTGGCAAGAGACGACATTCCCAAATACCATGAAGATGTGAGGGTGTTCGAGGTCAAAGATGCTGATGGCTCGCACATCGGCATACTTTATACGGATTATTTCCCCAGAGCCAGCAAAAGAGGCGGCGCCTGGATGAACAGTTTCAGAAAACAATACAGACTCGAGGGAAAAAACATTCATCCCCTCATCACCAACAACGGCAATTTCGCAAGACCAACCGGAGGAAAGCCGGCGTTGATTAGCTCGGAGAATGTACTGACCCTGTTCCACGAATTCGGCCATGCTCTCCATGGGCTGCTTTCCGATTGTACCTATTACCGGCTCTCAGGAACCTCCGTACCCAGGGATTTTGTGGAATTGCCATCCCAAATTATGGAAAACTGGGCTTTCGAGCCAGAAGTCCTGATGGTGTATGCCAAGCACTATGAGACCGGCGAAGCGATTCCCCAAGAATTGGTTGATAAAATGAAGAAAGCCGCTCTGTTCAATCAGGGATTTGCGGCTGTGGAATATCTGGCGGCCTCCTATCTGGATATGGATTGGCATACTCTCACGGAACCCAAGGAACTTGATGCCCTGGAGTTTGAGACAGAATCCCTGAATCGAATAGGCCTGATTCCTGAAATCATTGTCCGATACAGAAGCCCTTACTTCAGACATATCTTCAGCGGTGGTTATTCTGCGGGATATTACAGTTATATTTGGGCCGAGGTTCTGGATGCCGATGCCTTTGAAGCCTTCAAAGAAACGAGCCTTTTTGACCAAAAAACAGCACTGTCATTCCGGAAGAATATATTGGAGAGAGGAGGAACAGAAGACCCCATGAAGCTCTACATGCGCTTTAGAGGAGCAGAACCCAAGGTTGAGCCTCTTCTGAAGAGAAAAGGCCTCATTTGAAGAAATAAGGGAACGTTATTTTTTCCTAGCAATGACAATTTTGAAAACAGAGTGAGCCTTTTTGGCGAGGAAGGACGGGAACCGACGCTATGTCGAACAACATCCCTCATTATTAGCTGTCATGGAAACGGAAACGCTTCCTCACCCCTATTACGGAAGATGCTTCCTTTGCCTCTTTACTTCTTCTTACCTATACATTATATTTATTAAATGAGAGATGTTCCGATGACTCAAGCAACAACCATCATTTGCATCCGTCACAAGGACAAGATCGCTATGGCCGGAGATGGACAGGTGACCATAGGCGAGACCATCTTCAAGAAGAAGGCGAATAAAATCAGAAGACTTTTCGACGGGAAAGTCCTGGCTGGATTTGCAGGGGCCACATCAGATGCTTTTGCCCTTTTTTCCAGGTTTGAGAAGAAGTTGGAAGAATACCGAGGGAATCTATCTCGGGCTGCCATTGAATTGGCCAAAGACTGGCGTCTGGATAAGGCCCTGCGCAGGTTGGAGGCTCTATTGATCGTTGCCAACCAGGAGAGTTCTTATCTGATTTCTGGAACAGGTGATGTGGTGGAGCCTGATGACGGGGTCATTGCCATCGGCTCAGGAGGTCCTTTTGCCCTGGCCGCAGCGCGGGCTCTGATTGGTCATACAGATCTTTCGGCAAAAGAGATTGCTTTGGAAGCGATGAAGATCAGCGCCGATATCTGTGTCTATACCAACGATCAAATTTTAGTAGAGGAACTGTAAATGACTATTGTTCTTCCCCAGAGTCTAACAAAGGCTTCAATGATGAAACCAGAGGCTGAGCTTACTCCTCAAGAAATCGTATCCGAATTAGACAAATACATTGTCGGGCAGAAAGCTGCCAAAAGAGCAGTGGCCATCGCCCTTCGAAACCGGTATCGGCGACGGAAACTTCCCCCTGAGCTTGCTGACGAAATCGCCCCAAAAAATATATTGATGATTGGACCTACAGGGATAGGAAAGACCGAAATTTCCCGGCGGCTGGCTAAACTGACCTGCTCCCCATTTTTGAAAATTGAGGCCAGCAAATTCACTGAGGTGGGTTATGTGGGCCGGGATGTAGAGTCGATGATCAGAGATTTAGTGAGGATTTCGGTGGATATGGTCAAGTCAGAAAAAATCAAAGAGATCTGGGAGAAGGCAGAACAAAACGTTGAAGAGAAAATCCTTGACATCCTTCTTCCTCCTCTCAGAAGAAGGGCAGACGCCTACGATCCCGATGATAACCTCAAATTTCAAGAGACACGAGAAAAATTGAGGAGTCAGCTGCGCCAAGGTCTTTTGGATGAGAGGATGATAGAGATTGAAATGAGAGAACGGATGGCCTCTCCCTTCGAGATCTTCTCGAACAGCGGAGTGGAAGAGATCGGTATCCACATCCAGGAAATCCTACCTGGATTTCTTGGCGGCAAACCCAAGAAACGTAAAGTCAAGATAAAAGAAGCTCAGGAATATCTGCTGGAAGACGAGCAAAAACGGCTGATCGATATGGATCAAGTTGCCAGTTTGGCAGTAGAGAGAGTGGAACACTCGGGAATCATATTCTTGGATGAAGTGGATAAAATCGCTGGCCGTGAGTCAGGACGGGGACCTGAAGTGAGCAGGGAAGGGGTGCAGCGAGATCTGTTGCCCATCATAGAAGGCACCACAGTCAACACCAGGTATGGACTGGTGAGAACAGACCATATTCTTTTTATCGGAGCCGGCGCTTTTCATGTTTCTAAACCTTCTGATCTCATACCCGAACTCCAGGGGAGATTTCCCATAAGAGTGGAACTTACTTCTTTAGACAAGAGTGACTTCATACGAATCTTAACCGAGCCTGAGAACGCCTTGATCAAACAGTATAAGGCTCTCATGGAAACAGAAAGGATCAAGGTGGAATTCACAGAGGATGCTATAGATGAAGTGGCAGCCATTGCAGAGAAGGTTAACGAAACATCGGAGAATATTGGAGCGCGCAGGCTTTATACAGTCATGGAAAAGGTCATGGAGGAGATCTCTTTTCAAGCACCAAACATGAAGAAAAAAAGAATCAATATCGATAGAAATTACGTTCAGGATCAACTCAATGATATCATAAAGGACGAGGATCTAAGCCGCTTCATTCTTTAATGAAGAATTTTTTTTCATGCCTTTTAGTTGTTTCTCTTTTTCTCATCATGACTTCCTGTGGAAAAAAGGGGGCTATATACCCTCCTATCATCCGGAAGCCGCAAAGAATCGAAAATTTTAGCGCCGTTCAAAGAGGAAATAGGATCCTCCTGGAATGGACAAATCCCACTACCTACACCGACGGAGAGTCATTGGATGGAGTAGAAGAGGTTGAAATCTGGCTGTTTGAGGAGGAAATGGGAAAGGAGAAATCAGAAGGTGGAGAATCCGAAAAAGAGGAAGCTCCTGTTTTCGAGGAACAAATCTCCGAAGAAGAATTTTTGCAAAAAGCAGCGCTCTATCTTGCATTAGAAAAAGAAAAATTTCCTGAATACCTTATTAAAAAGAATGAGGGGTCTCAGTTTTATCAATATCAATACCTGCTGGAGCAGAAGGATTTTCTTTCCAGAAAATACACCTTTGGCTTCAGAGCAGGAGACAGAAAAAAAAGAAAGTCTGATTTTTCAAGGCTCCTCACCATCAGACCACAAGCCCTCCCCCTTCCTCCCCAAAATATAAATTTTGAGATCCAGGAGGATCGCATCCTTATCCTGTGGAACGCCCCCTTGAGGAATATCGACCGATCTTTGCCCGCCCACGTCATGGGGTATAATGTTTTTCGCGGAGAGGGAGAGGCCCCTCCCCGTTGCCTGAATAGCGATCTGATTAAAGAAGAGATGTACAATGATACTGATTTTGTTTTTGGGAAGACCTATCGTTATTTTGTCAGAGCCTCGGCTACAGAGACATCTCCTTATCTCCAGAGCTCCGACTCCGAGGTCATTGAAGTTGAGGCCAAGGATACTTTTCCGCCCAAGGCTCCCACGGGCCTGGTGGCGATAAAAGGGGAAGATTTTATTTCCTTAGCCTGGGATAGAAATCAGGAAAAAGACCTGGCCGGCTACAGGGTCTGGCGCCAGGAGACAGGGCAGGAAGAATACAGTTTGTTGACACCTGATCCGATTCGAGAAAATACTTATACCGATAAGGAGATTGAAAAGAACAAAAGTTATTTATACATTATCACCGCCCTGGATCGGGCTGGCAACGAAAGTGAAATGTCGAAATCCATATCGGAAATTATAGGAGATGATATGCCATGAAAATATACCGTTATAGACATAATAACAGGAGCTCTTATGGGATATTGAAGGAGGAGTTCCTTTACAGGATCGAGGGTTCCATATTTAGGACCCGCAGAGTCACTGATCAAAAGGTCTCTATCGGGGATGTGACCCTTCTTTCCCCTGTGAAACCATCCAAGATAGTTGCCATTGGCGTAAACTACCACAATCATGCGATGGAAATGGGAAGAAGACTGCCTGAGGAGCCCTTGATTTTCCTCAAGCCTCCTTCTGCTGTAATAGGTCCTAATGATATTATCGTTTATCCGAAGATGTCCAAAAGGGTCGACTATGAAGGTGAATTGGCCTTCATCATTAAAAAGAGAGCACAACTCCTCAAGGAAAGCGATGATTTGGACAGTTTCATACTGGGTTACACCTGCTTTAACGACGTAACTGCGCGCGATCTCCAGGAGAAAGACAAACAGTTCACCCGAGCCAAGTCCTTCGATACTTTCGCTGCTGTCGGACCATGCATCGAGACCGACATCGATCCTTCCCGGTTAAGGCTGAAGACCTTTGTCAACGGGAAGTTGAGACAATCGGCCATCACCAGCTCTCTGATTTTCACCGTTCCTTTTCTTTTGAGATTCATCTCCAATATCATGACTCTCATTCCAGGGGATATCATCACCACAGGAACTCCTGCCGGGATAGGCCCTCTTTCTCCAGGAGATAGGGTGGATGTTCAGATAGAAGGAATAGGCACTCTTTCCAATATGGTGATGAAGATAAAGAAATAGAATTTTTCTCCTCCATCAACTCCGGCTTTAAACTTTTTTTGGAATACTGTATGATAGATTCGGCGTGAAAACAGAAAGAAATGCGCCCGATAAAAAATGCACTCTTGCTATTAAAACTGGGAGGTAAGCATGAAGATTTTCCTTGATACGGCAAACTTAGACCAGATAAGCGAAGCTTCGAGTTGGGGAATCCTGGATGGGGTCACCACAAATCCCACCCTGGTTTCAAAAGAGAATATGAAGTTTGATGCTCTAATAAAGAAAATCTGCAAGATTGTTCCGGGCCCGGTCAGTGTGGAGTGTGTCTCCTCTCGAGCCGATGACCTCGTCAAGGAAGCACAGACTCTGGCTAAGCTAGCCGAGAATGTGGTAGTTAAAATACCGATCGGTATAGAGGGACTGAAGGCCACCAAGATCTTGTCTCAGAAGGGAGTCCAAGTCAACACCACTCTGGTCTTTTCTCCAAACCAGGCAATTCTGGCTGCTAAAGCTGGGGCAAGATATGTCAGTCCTTTCGTGGGTCGTCTTGACGATATCGCTCATGAAGGCATGGCTTTGGTGGATCAGATACTGGCCATATTCGACAACTACGGTTATGAGACCGAGGTGATCGTAGCCAGCATCAGGCATCCTCTTCATGTAGTGGAAGCTGCTCTCATGGGAGCGGATGTGGCCACTATGCCGTTTGCAGTCCTGGAGAAGATGGTCAAGCACCCCCTGACCGATGCGGGAGTTGAGAGATTCTTAAAAGACTGGAGCAAGGTCAAAAAAAGATAAAGCTTGAGATAGATAAAATGACCATCGATAAAAAATTGGAAGAACTTAAGCGAAGGAGCCGTCTTGCTGAATTAGGGGGCGGTCAACAGCGCATCGAAAGACAGCATCAAACCAAGAAGCTTACGGCTAGGGAAAGAGTCAATCTGCTGCTCGATGAAGGCTCCTTCCAGGAAACGGACAAGCTCGTGATCCATCAAAGCCACGATTTTGGTATGGAGAAAAAGAGAATACACGGAGATGGAGTGGTGGCCGGCTACGGAACCATCGATGGCCGGACTGTTTTTATCTTTGCCCAGGATTTTACCGTGTTTGGAGGTTCTCTGAGCGGAGCCAACGCAGCCAAAATCGTCAAGATTATGGACCTGGCCATGAAAGTTGGCACTCCTGTCATCGGTCTTAACGATTCTGGGGGAGCCCGGATTCAGGAAGGAGTGGCCAGTTTGGCAGGATATGCGGATATTTTCTTGAGGAATGTCCTGGCTTCAGGTGTCATTCCTCAAATCTCAGCCATTATCGGCCCCTGTGCAGGGGGTGCGGTCTATTCACCCGCCATGACCGATTTCATCATCATGACCAAAGAGACCAGCAATATGTTCATTACCGGGCCTGATGTGATCAAGGCGGTCACCCGGGAAGAAGTGACCATGGAAGAGTTGGGAGGGGCAGAAACCCATAACACCTTAAGCGGAGTGGCTCACTTTGCCGCGGAGAATGAGGAGCATGTTTTTTCCTTGATTCGGGAGCTTCTCTCTTTTGTCCCGAACAACAACTTGGAAGATCCTCCAGAGCGGGATACAGACGATCCATCCGACAGGATAAACGATAAGCTCAATTTCATGGTTCCCGATGATCCCAATCAGCCTTACGACATTCGAGCTATCATCCGGGAAGTTCTGGATGATAATTATTTTTTTGAAGTCCAGAGTGAATATGCTCAGAATATTGTGATCGGCTTTGGGCATCTAGGAGGAAAATCGGTGGCCATTGTGGCCAATCAGCCCGATCATCTGGCTGGGGCTTTAGATATCAACGCTTCCGATAAAGGTGCTCGATTTGTCCGCTTCTGTGATGCCTTCAATATCCCATTGATCACCTTCGAGGATGTCCCCGGCTTTCTTCCCGGTGTTTCCCAGGAACACGGGGGCATTATTCGCCATGGAGCCAAACTTCTTTATGCCTTTGCTGAAGCAACCGTTCCCAAAATCACTGTCATCACCCGCAAAGCCTATGGAGGTGCTTACTGTGTTATGGCCTCAAAGCATATTCGGGCGGATATCAACTATGCCTATCCGACTGCAGAGATTGCTGTCATGGGGCCAGAGGGAGCTGTGAACATCGTTTACAAGCGGGAGCTGGATGAGGCCAAAGATCCTGAGAAGCTGGCAGAGAAAAAAATCAGGGAATTTCGTGAGAAATTCGCAAATCCCTATATTGCCTGTGAGAAGGGGTATGTCGATGAGGTGATAGAACCTCGATTGACCCGTTCGAAGTTGATCGCGGCCCTGAAAATGCTGGAAAACAAGCGGGACAAGAATCCTCCCAAAAAGCATGGAAATATTCCTTTATAATAAATAAAGGGAAAAAAGGTAGAGCTGAGGAATAGAAGGGCGGAAGAAGGGTATGGCCAAGATGTTCAAAAAGATACTTATCGCCAACAGAGGTGAAATTGCGCTGCGGATCATCCGGGCCTGCCGGGAGATGGGAATCGTGCCCGTGGCCGTGTTTTCTGAAGCAGATAGAAAAGCCCTCCATGTAAGGCTTGCCGAGGAAGCTTATTACATCGGGGAGGCCAGGCCGTCGGCAAGTTATCTCAACATCGATAAAATCATCGATGTGGCCAAAAAAAGCCAATGTCATGCTCTTCATCCCGGCTATGGATTCCTGGCAGAGAATTCCAGGCTGGTGGAAAGATGCGAGGAGGAGAGGATCGTCTTTATCGGGCCTCCTTCTGAGCCGATGGAGATCATGGGAAAGAAAACCACATCAAGGGCGCGGATGGCTGAAGCAGGAGTGCAAGTCATTCCAGGCACTTTCGAGTCCATAAAAGATGAGAACGATCTGGAGGTTCAAGCCGGGAAAATCGGGTTTCCTCTTCTCCTCAAGGCTTCAGCGGGAGGCGGGGGGAAGGGCTTGAGACTGGTCAAGGACAAGAAGGATCTTGTCTCCAATTTCCGCTTGGCTCAATCTGAATCCCTATCCAGTTTCGATGACCCATCGGTTTATATCGAAAAATATATCGAGGAGCCTCATCACATCGAGATCCAAATCCTGGCGGACAATTTTGGCAATACTGTCTATCTCGGTGAGAGAGAATGTTCTATCCAAAGACGATACCAGAAAGTTCTGGAAGAAACACCATCTCCTCTTCTTGATGAAGAAACCCGGCAAGAGATGGGCCGCATCGCGGTAAAAGCGGCTGCCGCTGTCAATTATCGAAATGCAGGGACAGTGGAGTTTGTGGTGGATAAAGACAAAATTTTCTATTTCTTGGAGATGAATACTAGGCTTCAGGTAGAGCATCCGATTACCGAGATGGTCACCGGCATCGATCTTGTTAAAAGCCAGATCGAGATAGCAGCTGGTTTGCCGCTCAGTGTCCGGCAAGAGGAGATTAAACCTCAAGGCTTTGCCATAGAATGCCGTATCTATGCAGAAGATCCAGATACCGACTTTATCCCTTCTCCTGGAAAGATTGTCCATCTCCGCACTCCCAGTGGGGGATTGGGCGTGCGTGATGACAACGGAGTTTATGAGGGATATGTGGTTCCTCTGGAGTATGATTCTCTCCTTTCTAAACTTGTCACATGGGGAAAGACAAGAGAGGAAGCTATACATCGTATGCTTAGGGCTTTGTCTGAATACCAGATTTACGGCATAAAAACCACCATTCCCTTCTTCAAACGCATCCTTCTCCATCCGAAATTTTTAGCAGGAGAGTATAATACCCACTTCATAGCCAATATGGAGGAAGAGAAGGACGGAAAAAAGACGGAGGAAAGGGAAGTGGTTTTGATAGCTGCAGGAGTAAAGAGCTTTATGGAAAAAAAGGCCGGGCTGGTTTCTCATTCAAGAAAAGGAAGGCAAAGAGACAGTAACTGGAAGTTTCAGGGAAGATTGGATCACTTTTCCAACAGGTTTTGAGATGAATTTTTCGTTTTGGTTTGACAACAAAGAATACAGGATCAACCTCCATGAAAAGGGGCACAATGACATTCAGGTCTCTTTGGGAAAGAAAACCTATACAGTGGCCGTCGAGTCGGTGAGTGAAGATGAGGTTCTTTTAAACATCGATGGCAAAGTCTACAACATCATCATCAACAGCAATTCCGCCTCTTCCTATTCTATATACCTCAACGGGAAATTCTTCAACCTCAAGAAAAAGTCCGCCTCGCAGATTCTGGGGACAAAGAGGGAAAAACCCAAAAAACAGGATATCAAAACTTCGATGCCAGGAAGAGTCGTCAAGGTTTTAGTCAAAGTAGGAGAAAAGGTTAAGGAAGGACAGCCCATATTGGTTCTGGAAGCGATGAAGATGCAGAATGAAATCAAATCCCCTCAACCAGGAACTGTGATAAGGATAAGCCCCAGAACAGGCGATTCAGTGGAGGCGGGATCCCTCCTTTTTTCCGTAGAATAGAACTCTCTCCCCTGTTTTCCCCATCTTATGCCCGATGAATTCACAGCATCAGCCCTATCATGGAGGCAATTTCCATTCAAGCAGCGGTTCCAGTCCCTCCTCGCCAAGACCCTCCCACCCTTCCACCATGGGCTTCGGACGGACAGCAACCGCTGCCTTGCTGCCTAATTCGATGAAATATCTTTGCTCATCACAGAAATGGAGGTCCCACCCTTTGTTGATGAAGCATCCTCAAAACCGTAATAAGTTTAATATATATATTGAATTGAAAAGGGTGAGGGATGGGGGATGAGGAAGCCCCTGTGAGGACTGAGCGGGCATGGTTCCTCTCCGCAGGAGAGGAGAGTGAAGTCCGAACGAGAGCTGATTTCCTCGCTGGGGAAATCAGCGTGCTGACGATCCCTCATCCCTCACCTCTATCACGGAAATGGAGACCCTGTCCTTTGTTGACCATGAATTTATATTTTTGGCGAAAAGTGCTATATTTAGTGTTTTATTATTGATCTAAGGTCATGAGAATAAGTAAGAAAGCCAGATCGCTCATCATCGTCCTTTTGATACTGGCGGTGCTTTTTGGAGCAGGAATTGTAGCCAGGAGCATATTTCTTCGTCAGATAAAGGAGAAAATCCAGTCAAGCTTCGGGTATACCCGCCTTTATTTTTCTTTTCTTCCCCCTGCTTTAGTCCTTGAAGACGCCAGGACAAAATCATTGTCCCCCTTTTTCTCAGCAAAAAAAGTGGCAGTAAGCATTTCATTGCGGTCGCTATTGACTGAGGAGAAACCCCTCAATGTCCATATCGACCATCCAATCCTCCGGATTTACGAGACACTGGAAGGAAAAAAGGAGGGAAAGAAAGAATTTGAATTATCCCTCCCTTTCTCCGTCCAGAAAGGATTGATCAAGGAAGGGGAGCTTTTCTACTGGGGAAAAGAGGATCGCTATCAGGCGAAGGGAATCAATGTTCTCTTCCTTCAAAAGGGAGACCGATTTTCTATCAAAGCAGAAGCTAAGGAAAGCATGATCTTTCTTTCCTCCGCCCAGGAACAATTGGAAGGAAAAGTAAACATCCAGCTCGATGGGCAAGGGAAGGAGATCGAAATACAGAGATTGGTTTTCCAGGGAACAGAGTCATTCCTCAAGGCAGAAGGGAGTCTCCGTAATCTGTTCGAGCCTGTTTTTGAGCTTAAGGCTTTCTTCAAACTTCCAACGCCTTATATCGCCAATTTCCTCAGATTGCCCTTTTCCTGGGAGGGAAAGGCCGAAGGGAAGGGACTTCTGACAAGAAAAGATGGCCTCCTCGCTTTCAGAGGCGATCTTTCCAGTGAGGATCTGGTGTTGAATAGAGTTGCGATGAACAAGGTCCAAGGAAGGATCAATTTCATGGAAAGCACCATAGGGACATTAGAGCTCAGTGCTCAGAGGAAATCTTCTCCCCCAGAATTTCTGAAAATTTATTTTGGGGAGAACAGAGTATGGGGGGAGGCCCGGAGGTTTTATCTGGATTCAATAATGAATTATGTTGGCCTTACCTATCCCATCTCTTCCCCTGTTTGGGGAAGTTTTTCCATAGAAAGAGGGGATATTCGAGCAGAAGGAGAATTCAGGGATGAGATGGTCAAGACGGACCCTGATAGATTTCCCATAAGAGGGCCGTTCAAATTTCAATGGAAAAGAAACGGTGAATTCTCTTTTTCCTCTCCTTCGCTCACCTCCACTTTTGCTCAAGTTGAAGTCGAAGGAAATGCTCAGGTAGGAAAGCGCATCGACTTGCGGATACTTGGAGAAGTCAGAGACCTCACTCAAGCCCGCCATTTCACCTCGCTCATCTTGACCCGAAGTTTCGGGTTTCCTGAGATACGAGGGGAAGGACAGGCGGAGCTTCACATCTCAGGTGATTTTGTCAATCCCCAGGTGGAAGCAGGTTTTCAGTTTTCGCCAGGTGGTTTTGATCGCTTTGACGTCGACTCGGTCAAAGGACAAGCGAGGATAACGGGAGGCAAATTTTTCGGGAGATTCGATGTCGATGATCCCTTTATGGAAGGAAGAATCAATCTTTTTGCTGAGAATGAGGAGTTCAAAGCAGGACTCCAGATGGAGCGGGCTTTTGTGGAGAAGATCTTTCCTCCATTGAATATTAAACTGCCTTTAGTGGGAGAAGGCTCAGGGAATTTTGAGGTTGTCCAAAAAGAGGGAATAATCCGGCTAAAGGGGAATTTCTCAAGCCCTTCAGCCACATTCGGGAACCTGAAGCTTACGGCTTTGAGCGGTAAGCTGGAATGGGAACCTGATTCCCTCTCCCTTTCCGACCTTCAATTCATGCTTCACCAGGGCAGGGTCAAAGCAGATTTCATGAGCCTACCTGTATCCCAAGAATTCAACCTGGATGCTCAGGTGGAAGGGATCGATCTTTCCTCCCTGGATTCAAGCCTAAAGGGAACTCTTTTCTTAAACCTGAAGGGGAAGGGTATTTTTGGGCAGGATCTGGCATCCGGTTCTTTTGAAATTCGGGATTTGGAGATCACTCCTTTAAAGAAAACGGAGATCAGAGGTGAAGTAAAGGCTAGCTACACACCGGAGCTGCTCCATCTCGAGTTAAAAGGAAATCTCTTTCCAGGAGAAAACAGAGTGGAAGCCTCCATCAATTTTCCCTTTAAAGAGGAGGACCTTTCTGCCGAGATCAAAGGAGCTTACACCAATCTCGACCTTCTTCTTCCATGGAGAGGAGTAAAAGGGAAAGTGAACTATCTGGTTGAAATCAAAGGTCCCAAATCACATCCTCAGGTCAAGGGGGTTGTCGATTTTAAGGGCTCTGTTTTTCCCTTCCCTCGTTTTGCCCAGGCTCTTCAAGATTATTCTGGTCTGATGTTCATCGAAGACAGCAAGGTGACACTTCGATCCCTTAAGGCCAAGTTGGGCGGTGGTGAGGTTCAGGGATTTGGCGAGATAAGATTGGGGGAAGGAGGAGTGAAGAATATCGACATTAAAATAGAAGGAAAGGATATGCTCCTTTCTCCCATAGAAAGAACCCGTGCTTTTGCCGATGGAAATATGAACCTGATCAGGGATCCCGAACATTTTATCTTACAAGGAGAGTTCAGGATTCAAAGGCTTCTTTGGAGGCGGGAAATCTATGAAAAAATCGTTTTCTCCTCCTCACCTTATTACAGCTCTCAAAGGGAACCCGGTTTTTTTGATGACCTGACTTTGAATATTCGTTTAAGAGCCGATGACGATGCCTGGATGGAAAATTCTTTGGGAAGGCTTAGAGGGAGATTTGATCTCACCATTGGCGGGAGTGTCTTTGCTCCCGTTCTCCTTGGAGAGATTGAGGTGATCGAAGGTGATGTCTATTTCCAGGACAGGAAGTTCGAGGTGTTGCGTGGAATGGTGAGCTTTTTTAATCCTTCAGTCATAGAGCCCTACCTCAATTTTAAAGGAGAGACATTTGTCAAGAATTATCGGGTGATCTTTTCTCTTGCCGGCTTCATCGATCAGCTTAATCCTGAGCTGAGTTCTTCTCCTCCTCTCCCGCCAGAGGATGTGCTGGCTCTCTTGGCTATGGGGGAGGCATTTAAAAGGACTTATTCCTATGATACTGCTACCCAACAGAGCACGGCTTCCCTTCTCTCTTTTCAACTTTCAGAAGAGGCCGAGAAAAGAGCAGAAGAATTGTTCAGCATAGACAGGTTTCGAATTACTCCCTTTATCCTGGGTTCTTCGGCTGAGATGACGGCCCGCCTGACTATTGGTAAGAAAATAGCAAGAGACTTTTCTATCCTCTATTCAACCAATCTCACCACTCAGAGGGAAGAGCTGACCAGGATTGAGTGGGAACTGACTGATGATTTGTCGATCGTAGGGATGCGGGATGAAGAAGGAAGGTTGAGCATCGATGTCAAAGTTCACAAGAGGTTTTGATTTGAGAGGTACAAAGCAGATAATGAGGATAATTCTTCTACCTTTTGTTTGGATTTTTTTACTATCCCAGACATCTCTCTCCCAATCTCAACAATCTTCCCCTCTTATCAGAGAAATTTCCGTCCAGATCCAAGGCCAGCAGGACGGAGAGAATATGACTGAGCTGATCCCAGTGAATGAAGGAGAGCCTTTCTCTTTGGAGAAGATATCACAGAGCATCAAGCATCTCTACAGTACGGGACTTTTCTCTGATATCAGGGTCTTAAGGGAAGGGGAGAAGGAGATCCACCTGACTTATGTTCTCACCAGAAGGTTTTTTACCGGGAAGATCAACATCTTGGTTCAGGAAGGAATCTCTCAGAAAAAGCTGAAGAAGGCCTTAGACTCCGTTCGCGAGAATAGTCCTTTCTCTGATGGAATGGTGGCCAAGGCTGAGGAAGAGCTGAGAGAGGCTTTGAGAAAGCAGGGTTATTTCGACCCTGAAATCAAGACCGCTGTGGAGAAAGACTTCAAAACCTCCTCTGTGGATATCCTTTTTGAAGTTCGTTCTTCAAAAAGATACAGGATCAAAGAGATCGTTTTTTCAGGTCAAATCATTCTGCCAGAAGCTGATCTTCGGCAGACAATGGAAACCAGAGAAGGCCATGTGTTTGTGCCCGCACAGCTTGAAAGTGACGTTCAGAAGCTAAAGAGGCTTTACAATGCCATGGACTACAACCGGGCAGAAGTGAACATTAAGAGGACCGATTTTGAGGAAGACGGAGTCTCTGTGGAACTCGGTATCATGCCCCACGAGCGATTGGAGGTCGTGATCAAAGGAGCCGAAGTTCCTCTGGGACTTCTCCTTCCTATATGGGAAGAGAGGATTTTTGAGGAATGGGGTTTGAGCGAAGGCGAGGCAAAAATCGTAAATTATCTAAGAGACAAAGGATACCTGTTTGCCTCTGTGCGTTCTTTTATAGAAAAAAAAGAAAACAGTATGCGAGTAGTGTATGAGGTGGCGCCTGACAAGAAATACGGAATTAAGGATATCTCTTTTGAGGGGCTGGAATACTTCACCTCTGAACAGCTCAGGAGGGCGCTTGGCATAAGAGAAAGAATTCCTTTTCTGGGATGGATAAGCGGCGAGAGGCTGTTCGAATTGCCTCAGGAGATAGAGGCGCTTTACGAGAGGAATGGGTTTTCCCAGACAACGGTTGACCTGAATTTTACCCGGATAGATGATAAGGTTATAGCCATATATTACATCAAGGAGGGAAATCAGGAAAGGATCAAGAATATCTTCTTTAAAGGAAGCAAAGTGCTGTCATCAGAAAAGCTCATGGAGCAGATAAGCATCTATCCTGAGGGCCCCTTCTTCCGGCCAATCATCGAGCGGGATGCGGAAAGGCTTGAGAATTTTTATCTGGAGCAAGGATTGAGGGGGACGGAGATTCAGTCCAGTGTAGAAAAGGTAGATGAGGATCTTTATTCAGTGACTTTTGATATCCAGGAGGGAAGGCGGGTCAAGATTGAAAAGATCATCATCGCCGGAAACAGTGTCACCCACAAAAGCACCATCCTTCGAGAACTCCGAATAGAGGAAGGCAACTATGCGCGTCTCAGACTTATCCGGGAAAGCAAGCGAAGGCTGGAAAATCTAGGAATTTTTACCGAAGTTAAAATAGAGGAAGTATCCCTTTCTCCTGAGAGCGAGAATCTGATCATAAGCGTGAGAGAAGGGGAGAGGAATTATGTCAGTTTAGGCTTGGGTTTGGAGACAAAGAACGAGCCTCGTACCTTTTCTGTCTGGAATAATGTGGCAAGACTCCGTGGAACGGCCGAGCTGATAAGGAACAATATCTTCGGCCGGGCGGCTCAGCTCAGTCTTGTAGGTCAGTTCAGCCTCAGAGAAAAGAGAGGAGTGATCTCCTGGGAACAGCCCTACTTTTTCGGGATGCCCCTCCAGACCTATTTGAATGCATGGCTGGAGAGAGAGGAGCGGACAAGCTTTAGTTTCGAGAGGAGTGGCATCAGTCTGACCACCATAAAACCTCTCTCAGAAAGTTCTCTCTTATTGACCACTTTGAGATGGGCCAGAACGACGCTCTTTGACCTTCAGATTTCCGAATCAGAGATAGACCGGCAGTACTCGCCTTTTTCTGCCTCCTCTATCTCGGGGAGCTTTATCTGGGACCGCAGGGACGATCCCTTTAATCCTCGGAGGGGTCATTTTTTCAGCTTTGCTTTTGAATGGGCCTATGCTCTGTTCAAAGCAGAATCAGACTTTTTGAAAAACTTCATTAAATATCAGCAATATCTTCCCATTATCCCTGGCGTCACCTTCAGCTCGACCTTTCGCCTCGGTCTGGGAAGAGGCAGAATGCCCATCCACGAGAGGTTTTTTGCCGGGGGGAGCAATTCTTTCCGGGGAGAGAGGTTTGATGAATTGGGCCCCAAGGATTCTCATTCTCTGATGCCAGTGGGGGGGAAAGCTCTCTTTCTCATGAATCTGGAACTGACGGTTCCTCTTTTATCCTCGTTCAGAGATTTGTTTGCCACTCTCTTCTATGATGCAGGAAATGTGTTTGCCAAGAGGAAGCAGATGAGCTGGGCTGCTTTTCAAGATACTATAGGAGTCGGACTCCGCTACCGCACTCCTCTGGGACCCATTCGCTTCGAGCTTGGCTGGAATTTAGATGCTCCAGAGGGAGAAGGGAGGGTTTTGGCCTTTATCACTATAGGAAATGTCTTTTAAACCTGATTTTTCCATGTGTTATTCCTTACATTTTTTTCGCAGAGTCCTTGGTTTCTCCTCCATCCTGCTTATCTGTTTAACATTGATTCCAGCAGGTTTTCAAAAGACCGCTGATCGCATCGTTGCCGTGGTCAACGAAGAGGTCATCACCTTAACCGACCTCCGGATTGTCAAGGCCTTTGCTCTTTTTAGAGAAGGAGCGGGAGATTCATCCGGGCTTCCTCTTTCCTCTATTCTGGATAAGCTAATTGATCAGAAGCTGGTGATTCAACTGTTTGTAGAGAAAACCGGAGCCCATGGCCAGGAACTGGATGCCTATCAGAAAAGACTGATAGAGAGAATGGGGGAGCAAAAAATCGAGGAAATCTTCACAGAGTATGGCCTGGATTGGTCTGGCTTGAGGGAATATATCAGGGAGAAGTTTCTTTTTGAGTCGCTCGTCTCCAGGAAGTTCGGCCAAACCATTGTGGTCAGTCTCGCTGAAATCGAAGTCTATTACCGGAACCACTATGTCCCATCCGAGAGACAGAAGGGGCTGGAGCCCAAACCGATGATAGAGATGCTTCAGGAAATTGAGTCTTCACTCAGAAAAGATAAGATAGAAAATCAAATCAAAGATTGGATAAGCAATCTCAGAAAGCAAGCCGACATTCAGATTCGAGTAGAAGACTTGGAAGAATATATGCGACCGTAAAAGGAGCGAGTATGCAAAATATGGCATTTCTCTTTCCCGGACAAGGCTCACAGACTATAGGCATGGGAAGAGATTTTCACAACAACTCCTCCCTGGCCAAAGAGATTTTTGCCCGGGCGGATGAGACTCTGGGATTCAAAATTTCAAGCCTCTGCTTTGAAGGACCTGAGGAGGAATTAAAGCTCACCCAAAACACGCAACCCGCTCTTCTGACTGTCAGTTACATAGCCTATCGCCTGCTGGGGAAGAAACCTTTGCTGGCTGCGGGACACAGCTTGGGAGAATATTCGGCTCTGGTGGCGGCAGGCTCGTTGGATTTTGAGGAGGCGCTACAGCTTGTCCATAGAAGAGGAAGATACATGCAGGAAGCAGTTCCAGTCGGGGAAGGAGCCATGGCTGCTCTTCTTGGAGTCGAGTTCGAGAGGGTCAAAACGGCTTTGTCTGAAATCAAGGAGGGAGTGGTGGAAATAGCCAATTGGAACAGCCAGGAACAGATTGTAATCGCAGGCCACCAACAGTCGGTCAAAAGAGCTTTGGATCTGATCGCAGCCCCCCGTTCGGTCATTCTCCCTGTAAGCGCTCCCTTTCACTGTCAGCTGATGATGAGCGCTGAGGAAAGACTTTCCCATGACCTGCATGCGGTTGAGTTTAAAGATTTAGAGTTTCCGATCGTGACTAACGTGGAGGCCAAGATCATTCACAGGGGAGAGGAAGCGAGAGATGCCTTGAAGAGACAGGTGAGTCGACCGATCCTCTGGTACAAATCCATGGAGGTTATGAGAGAGGAGAAAATAGAATTTTTAGTAGAATTGGGTCCAGGTCAGGTTCTCTCGAGACTGGCAAAAAGAATAAGCCGTCAATGGAGTTCCTCTCTCGATGTTTTGCATGTGGAGAATTTCTCTAATTTGGATAAGGTCAAGGAAGCTCTATCAGGAATGTCTGGATAGGATAAGGCGTCCGAATTTTAAATAATACTCTCCCGCAGAGAGCAGAGCCGTGGCGATGATCACCCAAAGCCCTACCTGGGAAAGAAAATAAAGCTCTCCCAGATACTTATCTCCTAAGATCAAGAGACATATGGTGACTGCCTCTGAAATCATCTTGATTTTTCCAAGAACAGAGGCGGCGATGTTTATTCCTTTGGAAGCGGCGATAGCGCGAAATCCCGAGACGGCCAGCTCTCTTCCGATGATGATCACAACCATCCAGGCCGGAACAGCTCCCAGCTCCACGAGGCAGATAAAAGCGGAAGCTACCAGCAGCTTGTCTGCAATGGGATCCAAGAGCTGACCGAAGGTGGTAATCTGCTTTCTTCGTCTTGCCAAAAAGCCATCCAGCGTGTCGGTAAGGGCGGCCAGGAAGAAAATGATGAAGGATACGATCTCCTTTCCCTTAAATTCGGTGAGGAGAGCCACTACCAAGGCGGGGATGGAGAGGACTCTCAGTAAGGTCAGGAGATTGGGCCCATTGAGCATCAGGGATGATATACTATAGGATGTTCGTGTTGTCAAATTGGGCTTCGGATGGAGGGGAACCGCCGCCTCACTACCTAACTGAATGAAATATCTTCATTCATCACGGTTTCGGAAATGCTTACTTTGGGGTCGAAAGTGTTGAAAAAACTGTAAGGGCGAAGTATAGTGAAGGATCGAAAATGTCTCCCCTTAACTCTCTCACTCCGATGATGGATCAGTACCACCGGATAAAGAAGGAATGCCAGGATGCGATTTTGTTCTTTCGCCTGGGTGATTTTTATGAGATGTTCTATGAAGATGCCAAAGTCGCCTCTTCTATCTTGGAGATCGCCCTCACTTCCCGCCAGAAAATCCCCATGTGTGGTGTTCCCTACCACGCTGCCGATTCCTACTTGGCCAAGCTCCTCAAACATGGATATAAGGTGGCTATATGCGAACAGGTTGAAGACCCCAAACTTGCTCGAGGTGTGGTCAAAAGGGATGTGGTTAAGATCCTTACTCCAGGCACTGCTGTTGAATTTGATCTGGAAGCAGGGAAAGAAAGCAATTACATCGCTGGCCTTTATCTTAAGGGAGAGGACTGGGGGTTAGCGGTCATCGATCTGGCCTCTGGACAGATGAGAACCTATCAGGACTCCAGAGGGAATAGGCACCTGGTGGATGAGCTGTTCAGGATATCTCCCAAGGAGATTGTCGTTCCATCCGAGGAAGAGGCCGGTGTAGATAAGCTCTTCAACAAGCAAGCCATCTCTTCTATTCTCATAAGTCCTATCGAGGATTGGGCCTTTGATTTTTCCCAGGCCAAGAATTTTTTGCTCACTCATTTTCAGGTCAAATCATTGGCTGGCTTTGATCTTGATGATAAAGAAATGGCTGTCTCTGCAGCAGGAGCGTTGCTCTACTATCTCAAAAAAGTGAGGAAGGATTCCTTGGCTCTGGTTCACAAGGTCTCTTTTGTCCATTCGGCCGACCATATGGTGCTGGATGCCGTCTCCATCAAGAATCTGGAATTTGTCCGTAACCTGCGGGACGGAAGCTCGAGAGGCTCCCTGCTGGATGTCATCGATTTCACGGTGACCTCCATGGGCGGAAGGCTCCTCAGGTCTTGTCTTCTCCAGCCCCTCCTGGATTGTTCTCGAATCAAGGAGAGGGCGGATGCTGTCGCTGAATTTCATAAATACACCATTGAACGACACGAGTTGAGGGAGTACCTGAAGGAAATATTCGATCTTGAGCGCCTGGCAGGGAGGATTTCCCTCGGAGTAGCCCATCCCAAAGATTTACTCTCCCTCAAGAAATCCCTCTTTCCTCTTCCCCAGATTCAACCGCTTCTTTCTGCCTTCTCCTCCAAGAGGATAAAAGAGATACATCAGGAATGGGATAATGGACAGGATGTTGTGGATTTGATCGATAGAGCCATCAAGGAAGAGCCCGCTTTTCTGCTGACAGAAGGCGGTATCATCAAAGAAGGATACAACCAAGAACTGGATGAGTTGAGGAAAATCAGTCATTCTGGAAAGAGTTTTATCGCTCAGATGGAAAAAAAAGAGAGGGAAAGAACGGGCATTTCATCTCTCAAGATACGCTACAACAAAGTGTTCGGTTACTTTATCGAAGTCACTAAGCCCAATCTGTCTCTTGTTTCTCCTGAGTATATCCGAAAGCAGACTCTGGTCAATTCCGAGCGATTCATCACTCCTGAGCTGAAAGAATACGAGGAGAAGGTGCTCAAGGCGGAAGAGAAAATTACAGAACTGGAATACAAGCTTTACTTAGAAGTGAGGGAAAAGATAGCTCAGGAAATTGTTCGGCTGCAGAAGATAGCCGCCAACATTGCCAACTTGGATGTGCTTTCTTGCTTGGCCGAATTAGCCTCTCAGCGCAATTATTCTCGCCCTGAAGTGGATGCGGGGGACAGAATCCGGATTGTGGAAGGCCGCCATCCCATCATCGAGAAGACCCAGGATGAGCCTTTTATTCCCAATGATACTTACACTGACAGGGAAGATGATCAGATCCTGATCGTCACTGGCCCCAATATGGGAGGAAAATCCACTTATCTCAGACAGGTAGCCCTAATCTGTATTCTGGCCCAGATGGGCTCCTTTGTCCCTGCCAAAGAAGCCTCAATCGGTGTTGTGGACCGTATTTTTACCAGGATCGGGGCCATGGATTTCCTGAGCATGGGCCAATCAACGTTCATGGTCGAGATGCTGGAGACGGCCAATATCCTGAACAATGCCACTTCCAGAAGCTTGATCCTTCTGGATGAGATAGGTCGGGGAACTTCTACTTTTGATGGCCTCAGCATCGCCTGGGCTGTGGCTGAATATCTACATGAGAGGGAGGAGGCACGGCCCAAGACTCTTTTCGCCACTCACTATCACGAGCTTACCGAGCTGGCCCTGACCATGAGAAGGATCAAGAACTACCATGTCTCTGTCAAGGAATGGAAAGATGACATCATTTTCTTAAGAAAAATTGCTTCTGGACCTTCCGACCAGAGTTACGGCATTCATGTGGCCAAGCTGGCCGGTATCCCCCGAAGTGTGGTGGAGAGAGCCAAGGAGGTTCTTTTTAACCTGGAAAAAAAAGAGCTGGATGATACAGGACGTCCTTGGATTGCCTATGGGGTCTCTAAAAAAAGGGACAAAGCTCAGCTTCTTCTGTTTCAAGAAGATCAGGAACGGGAAATGTTGGAGAATATCAAGGAAGAAATTGAAAAAAGCGACCTGGATTCGCTATCTCCTCTGGATGCTCTGAATCTCCTCAGCGATCTTAAAGAAAGATTAAAGAAGATAAAAAAATAAAAAATTAATAACCTGGAGTAAAGCTTTTCTTGTCAGAAAAGATCATGTTTATGACAGAGCAGAGGGGGAAAATAGAGGAAGGGCTTAAAAATGAATCCTAAGCAGCATGTGGTTTATTCTTCGTCGTAGTCGAAATTGTCCTCTCCTTCTTCTTCAAGAGGCTCATCGTACCCCTGCTCTTCTTCGTATGGAGTTTCCCCTTCTTCTTCCTTTCTCTTCTCTAAAGCCAGCTGGAATTCTTCTTTATCCTCGTACCGTCTTATGAAGTTCGAAGCCGTATCACTGTAACAGAGCTCAAGATAGTCCTCCTCAATGCTGCAAAAAACAGACATGAAATGGCCAGACTGAAGATTCCCTACTGTTTCCTTGATTTCTGCTGCTTTTTTCAAGGCGTCTAAGGTCAACCAACTCGAGACTTCAATTTCTTCCATTTCGCACTCCCAAGAAAAACATATCAGTTTTTATCAAATTGTCAAGGGATTCAGAAAAAAAATATTCGAAGGAAATTTTTCTGTTTATCAGATAGAAAAGGTACCTGTTCTTGACATATTAGGGGATCAATACTTTAATAAAGGAGGAGTATGAAATGAGGTGGGATAAATTCACTTTCATGTCTCAAGAAGCTTTCCAGCTCGCCCAGTCCAAAGCGGAAGAGTTGGGACATCAGGAGCTTCGTCCCGAACATATTCTGTGGTCCTTTCTTAATCAGGAAGAGAATGTGATCTTCTCCGTTTTGGCCAAGATTGGAGCCGATGTGGATAAGATTCGCCGAGACCTGGAGGAAGCGCTGGAGAAACTTCCTAAAGTCGAAGGAGGAGGTGAAGCCTACCTTTCCTCATCCTTAAGAGAGGTGATGAACAAAGCCCAGAAAGAGGCAGAAAAGCTTAAGGATGAGTATGTTTCCACCGAACATCTGCTGCTGGCAATGTTGAAGGAGGATGGTTCAGAAGCAGGTAGGATCTTGAAAGAAAACGGAGTGAGTGAAGATGCTGTCCTTAAATCCCTGAGTGAGATTCGGGGGACCCAGAGAGTCACGGATCCTCAGCCTGAGAGCAAGTATCAAGTCCTGGAGAGATATGCCAGGGATCTTACTGCCTTGGCCAGGCAGGGAAAGCTGGACCCCGTGATAGGCCGTGAGGATGAAATCCGAAGAATCATCCAGGTGCTTTCCCGCAGGACAAAAAACAATCCTGTCCTGATCGGAGAGGCAGGAGTAGGGAAAACCGCCATCGTTGAGGGGCTAGCCCAGCGGATTGCCAATGGCGATGTTCCGCAGCCCCTCAAAGACAAAAGAATCATCGCCTTGGATATCGGATCCCTGGTCGCGGGGACAAAATACAGGGGAGAGTTCGAGGACAGACTCAAAGCCGTCCTCAAAGAGATCAAGGAGGCCGAAGGGAGGATCGTCCTCTTTATTGACGAACTCCACACTATCATAGGGGCAGGGGCGGCTGAAGGCGCGGTGGATGCCTCCAACATGCTCAAGCCGCCGCTGGCCAGAGGAGAACTTCGCTGTGTAGGAGCCACCACCTTAAACGAATACAAGAAATACATTGAAAAAGATGCCGCTCTGGAGAGAAGGTTCCAGCAGGTCTATGTGGGAGAGCCTTCTGTGGAAGAAACCATATCCATCCTGAGAGGGCTGAAGGAGAAATACGAGGTTCACCATGGCGTGGATATCAAAGACTCCGCACTGGTGGCCGCAGCCACCCTCTCCAATCGCTATATTGCTGACAGATATCTTCCTGATAAGGCTATTGACCTCATCGATGAGGCGGCCTCCCGAATCCGCATCGAAGTGGACAGCATGCCTGAAGAGATAGATGAACTGGAAAGAAGGATTATCCAGCTTGAGATCGAAAAACAGGCTTTAAAGAAAGAAAAGGAGAAAAGTGCCAAAGAAAAGCTGACGAACCTGGACAAAGAGCTTGAGGATTTGAAAGAAAAGAGCCGGGCTCTCAAAGGGCGCTGGCTGAAGGAAAGAGAATTGATCGATTCCATGAACAAACTGAAGGAGCAGATGGATGCTCTAAAGATAGAGGAGCAGAATGCAGAAAGAGCCGGTGATTTGGAGAAGGTTGCTGAGATTCGCTACGGGAAGCTGGTGGAAATCCAGAAAATGATCGATGAAACAGGTAAGAAACTGGCTGGGATGCAGAAAAAAGGCAAGATGCTCAAAGAGGAAGTTGATGAGGAAGACGTGGCAGAGATAGTCTCCAAGTGGACTGGGATTCCTGTTTCCAGGATGCTAGAAGGTGAAGTGGAGAAGCTGGTCAAGATGGAGTCCAATCTGGCCCGGAGGGTCAAGGGACAGGATCAGGCGATAAGAGTGGTTTCTGATACCATAAGAAGGGCCCGGGCAGGTATCCAGGATGTTTCCCGGCCTTTGGGTTCCTTCATTTTCCTCGGCCCTACAGGAGTAGGAAAAACCGAACTGGCCCGGGCTCTGGCTGAGTTTCTTTTCGATGACGAAAGGGCCATGGTCAGACTCGACATGTCGGAATACATGGAGAAACACACTGTTTCTCGCTTGATAGGAGCCCCTCCGGGATACGTGGGATTTGAGGAAGGAGGACAGCTGACCGAATCGATAAAGAGAAGGCCTTACTCGATTATTCTCCTCGACGAGATCGAGAAGGCTCACCCCGATGTGTTCAATATTCTTCTTCAGATTCTGGATGATGGACGCCTGACCGACGGGAAGGGAAGGACAGTGGATTTCAAGAACACCGTCATCATCATGACATCCAATCTGGGAAGTCAGGAGATCAAAGAGTTCCACCAGGATTATGAAAAAATGGAGAGGGAGGTCAAAGCAGTGATGGGAAAATATTTCCGGCCGGAGTTCCTCAACCGGGTGGATGAAATCATCATCTTCAGGGCCCTTTCACCTGAAGTGATCCTCCAGATTGTGGATCTTCAGATTGAGGAATTGAGAAAGAGGCTGAGCGAGAAGAAGATAAGGATTGAAGTGACAGATGAGGCTAAGAAGCTGTTGAGCGAAAGAGGCTATGATCCTGTCTATGGAGCGAGACCTCTGAAAAGGAGCATACAGCGGGATGTTCAAAACCCACTGGCGCTAAAAATCCTTGAAGGAGATTATGGCGAAGGAGATACCGTGGTTGTTGATATCAGCGATAAAAAGGGATTTGTTTTCCGTAAATCTTAACCTTTTCTAAGGAGTGAATGGATGAAAGAAAAAGTCAAGAAAGCCATCCAGGAACTGAAGCCCCATCTTCAAGCCGATGGCGGGGATGTGGAGCTGGTTGATGTGACCGATGACGGGGTGGTTAAGGTCCGGCTCCTGGGTGCCTGCGAGGGTTGCCCTATGAGAGAAATGACCTTGACCCATGGAATAACCAGGTTCCTGAAGAAGAAGGTTCCTGAAGTCAAAGAAGTCCAGGCCGTTTGAGCTAACGTTGCATACCTCCAGGGACATCACGACGGTACTTGCGCCATGTTTTGTTTGAAAAAAAAATGAAATTGTAGTAAACAGATGGAAAACAGAAGGAGGTCAAGATGAAGAAAGGAAGAATTCCTCTTGTGGTTATCGCTTCTGTTGCACTTCTCAGCTCTCTAACCCTGGCCAATGGGTTGAATTTGAACAGCCTCGGGTCAAGAGCCTTGGCCATGGGTGGCGCTTATGTCGGTCTGGCCGATGATTTTAGCGCCATCTTCTGGAATCCAGCCGGTATCGCTCAGTTCACCACCAAGTATTTTGGTTTCTACGGAACGGATATCATCCCCTCTGGAACATACGAGCTCAACATGAACATTCCAGGACTGGGAACCATTCCCGTAGTCAACGCGGAAACGCCCACAAAACATTATCTTGCCGGCCTGGCTGCTTATTATATCCCGATAAGTGAGAATCTGGTGGCAGGAATAGGAGTCTATGTGCCTGCCGGTCTCGGAGCTGAGTGGGATGGTGCCGATTTTACGGCGGCATCCATGGGGGAGAAGTATGACTGGGCCAGCAAAATCGGCATGGTGACCATTTCTCCTGCCCTCGCCTATAAAATAAATGAGATGGTCTACGTGGGAGCAACTCTTAATTTAAACTACGCCACTTTTAGCGTCAGAACCCATGCCGGTGACCAAGATCTGGGAGTGGATATCGGACAGTACGATGAGAGCCTTTCTGGCTGGGGCTATGGAGCAACCCTCGGAATTCTGGTCAAACCCAGCGAGATGTTCAGTGTGGGTGCGACTGTGCGCACGCCCAGCAAGATCAGCTTCAGCGGAGATATCGAGATTTCCAAACTCAACATTCTGGGCCTGATACCCGGAAGTCCTCTTTATGGTGCCGATATTTCCACAACCACCAGTGCAGAGAGAGATGTGACCTGGCCCATGTGGCTTGCCGGAGGAGTGGCTTTGAGGCCTGTGGAGAATCTGACCCTGACCGCCGATATTCAATGGACCCAGTGGTCCAAGATTGAAGTCATGAAAACGGAATATGATGATCCCATCTGGTCCTTGATCGTGGATCCAGAAAGAAAGATGTACTGGAATGATGCAACTCAGATCAGGTTCGGTGCGGAATACAGGATCAACACCATCGCTCTTCGAGGAGGATATTATTGGGATCCCTCACCCGCTCCGGATAGAACAATGAATGTTCTCCTTCCTAATTATGATTTCAACGTTATTACTCTCGGTTTCGGATACGGCCTCAACGGCCTGCAAATCGATATCAGTCTGGAATACCTGATGGGGAAAGAAAGAGATATACCTTATGAAAGGACTCAGATTGATCCGGATTGGAAGGATGCCCAGGCCGGGGTGTACAACATGAACATCATGGTTCCTAATGTATCTATAAGCTATAAATTCTGAGACCAGGCGATCGTAAATACCCATCGATTCGTCTGGAACCGTGCTTTTGAACCAGAAAATATAAAGACAGTGTACAAACCATAGAGAGGTAAAGATGAAAGTTCGAAAAGCGGTCATTCCTGCTGCTGGATTCGGAACAAGATTTCTGCCTGCCACCAAAGCGCAGCCCAAGGAGATGCTGGCTGTTGTGGACAAGCCTCTCATCCAGTATTCGGTTGAGGAGGCAGTGGAGTCGGGAATCGAAAACATTGCCATCATAACCAGTCGTGGCAAATCCACCATGGAAGATCATTTTGACAGAAATGCGGAGCTGGAGCAATTTTTGGAGCGAAAGGGAAAGCTTGATTTTCTGGAGGAGATCAAGAGGATATCCAGTCTGGCCGAATTCTGCTACATCCGGCAGAAGGAGGCCCTGGGATTAGGTCACGCCATCTTGATGGCTGAAGAATATGTGGGTGATGAACCTTTTGCTGTTTTGCTTCCCGATGATATCTTTGCCTGTCCCATACCCTGTATCAAGCAGCTTATGGACGCTTTCGAGGAGTTGAATGCTGCGGTCATCGTTCTCGGACGGGTGGATGAGGAAGGAACCAGGAAATACGGCATCATCAGGCCCAAGCAGATCTCTGAGCGGGTGTTTAAAGTTGAGGACATGATCGAGAAGCCCGGCCCAGAGAGGGCTTTTTCCGATCTAGGAATTCTGGGAAGGTATGTCTTTAACCCGGATATATTTCAGGCTATTAAAGAAACTCAGCCTGACAAGAGAGGCGAGATCCAGATCACAGATTCCATAAAGCTTCTTCTTGAAAAGCAGCCCGTCTATGGATATCTCTTCGAAGGGAAACGCTACGATGCCGGCGACAAGCTGGGGTTCATCGAGGCCACTATCGATCTTGCCTTGAAGCGGCCCGAATTCGCCCAGAAGCTTAAGGATTACCTCAAGTCCTTCTGAAAAGCCATTTAAATTTTTTCATCAACAGGTTACCAATTTATCCCCTTCGGTCTTTTTCTTTTCCACCGACGCAGATATTTTATGTCTCTTGCTCTACCGACTGAGCTACCTCGCCGTTGCGCTTACCATTAAGTATAATTTTCCTCTTCTTTTACCGTCTGTCTTTTGAGGCAGTTAACATACAGCGTCATGCAGATCAAGAGAGGCCTCCGGGCCTCCATTATCTCTATTTCTTTTTTTCTATTTATCTATTTTCTTTATGAAAACAAAATCAGCAGATTTCCCTTGATATTTAATTTCGCTGGCGCTTATTTCAATACGAATAGTATTTCCATTTTTATGTAGAGCTTTTGTCTGATATATAATTGGGACATCCTTGCCTGCTAAGCGATTCGTGTACAGCTTGGTTACCTTAGAAATTTCTTCATGATCGAGATAAGAAGCAAACAGTTCTCCAATAACCTCTTCCGGAGTATATCCAAATAATCCCGCCAAGTAGGGATTAGCATATTTTATGAGTGCGTCTTGGACGATAGC
>CAYSCW010000029.1:33499-38501 GCA_964429795.1 uncultured Eubacteriales bacterium | reverse complement strand
AGATAATAAGTAATTTTATTACTATAAAATACTTTTCATTCCGTTAAAATAAAAATCTTTTTGCCTATTAAACATCGATCTTTCCCATGGAACTATCCAGTCTTACCCTCATCATGACCGATGACTGCAATTACAACTGCAGCTACTGCTATAAAACCAAAGCCCGTACTTACATGGATGACTCGACTATGGAGAAAGCCTTGCTTTTTTTTTGCCCCACCTGACCGCTAGTTATTATCTCAACTTCTACGGAGGAGAGCCTCTCCTCGCCTTTGATCTGATCAGAAAAACCTTATCCATCCTGGATAAAAAAAATAAAGAGTTTAAAAAAAGAGCCACTTACTCCCTGACTACCAACGGAAGCCTTCTCAACGAAGACACTCTGCGATTCCTTAACCAGCACAAATTTCAGGTTGAGTTAAGCTTTGACGGATTCGCCCAGGATATCCAGAGGAAAAAAGGAACCTTCGAGAAGATGGTCTCTGCCGTCAATGAATTATTAAAATATCCAAATATCGACCTGGAAACGAACAGTGTCTTCTCCTCTCAAACCGTCCACTATCTGTCGAAATCGATGATATTCCTGATGAAACTGGGCATACCCAACATTTATTTTTCTTTCTCCGTTCTGAAGCATTGGGATTCATCATCCCTTCAACAACTCAATGAGGAATTGAAAAAGCTGAGAAAAGAACTTCTCATCCATTATAAAAAACACAACACAATACCAGTCACAAATTTTAGAGACAACCACAAAAAAGGTATCTTCTTCTGTGCGGCCGGACAAGACAGATTGGCCATCTCACCGGATGGACAGATCTGGGGATGCTTCCTCTTCCCTGACTATTTCAAGGGGAAAGAGAATTCTACCTTCTATCAGAAATTCTATTTTGGAGACCTGGAATATTTCATCCTGAATTACAGGAAAGTCTTTCCGCGAATTTCCAAAAACTATGCTCAACTGAGCATGGACAATTTCTCCACTCCCGCCATGAAATGCCTGCTCTGTCCAGAACTCGAGAGTTGTGCTGTCTGTCCTGTAAACGCCTCCTTCTCTGGCCGCCCCTTAGGAGAGATACCATCATATCTCTGCCAAATCCAGAGGATAAAGATCAGGAATTTTAAAATGTTCAGAAAAGATATATAATCCTCAGTCTTTAGCAAAAACGCAATTTTTACCTCGATCAAGAAAGGTATTATTACCAAAAGGAGTTTGCCATGCTTGGAAGCAACCTGAACATTCCCGAAGGATACAGCCCTTCCCTGGATCTCAAAGAGACAGAAAAAGCGATAAAGTTTATCAAAAGTGTTTTCCAGGACAGACTGGCCGATGAGTTGAACCTGACGCGAATATCCGCACCTCTTATAGTCTTAAGAAAAACCGGTGTAAATGATTATCTCACCGGCAAAGAGAAGCCAATCAGGTTCACTATCACAGACATAAATGAGGAGGCTGAGATCATCCAATCGCTTGCCAAATGGAAGAGAGTGGCGCTCGCTGATTATAGCTTTTCTTACGGAGAGGGGCTCTACACGGATATGAATGCCATCAGGCCCGATGAAATACTGGATAACCTCCATTCCGTTTACGTGGACCAGTGGGATTGGGAAAGGGTCGTCAGCAAGGATGAAAGAATCCTTGATTTTCTCAAGCTCATGGTAAGGAAGATCTACAAGGTCATAAAGGAAATGGAAAATCTCGTCTGTGACAAGTTTAAAAAGCTGGGGAGATCTTTCCTCCCCGAGGAGATTCACTTCATTCACAGCGAAGATCTGCTAGAAAAGTATCCTGATCTGACGCCTGAAGAACGGGAAGACAAGATCTGCAGGGAAAAGGGAGCTGTGTTTGTGATAGGAATCGGAGCCGAACTCAAGGATGGAAGACCCCATGATGAGAGGGCAGCCGATTATGACGACTGGTCCACGGAAACCGGGAAAGGCAGGAAAGGATTGAACGGCGATATCCTTATCTGGTATCCCTTGCTTCAGAGGGCGTTCGAGCTTTCCTCGATGGGAATAAGAGTCAACAAGGAGTCATTATTGAAGCAGCTTCAGATCAAAGGGGAAGAGAAGAATATCGGTTTATATTTTCACCAGAGACTGTTGGAGGGGACGCTTCCCTTGACCATAGGAGGGGGGATCGGACAATCGCGGCTGTGCATGTTCTTCCTCAGGAAAGCCCATGTTGGTGAAGTTCAATCAAGCATATGGCCTGATGAAATGACGAAAAAATGCGAGGAGAATAAAATACCTTTACTTTGATTCGTAGAACTTTATCTCAATCCAAAAACAGAAAGCATTTGTCGTTCGCTCTAAAAAATGAGCAGAGATGGAATATTCACTCGATTTTGGGATTCTCTTCCAGCAGTTGCTGAAACCTAGGATGATTGCGCAGATGATCCCATATGGGATCCAGCCGTAAGATAGGAACGGAAATAACGTTTCCAGAGGGAATAGAAAGCAAGTATACAAGCTGGCTTATAGCTTCCTCATACTCGCCCACCACTGTATAAATCATGGCTAATTTCAGGATGTATTGAGTCCCCTCAAAGGCATCCTTGGAGACGGGATACAGATTCACAGCCCGATTTCCCTCCCGAATGGCGTTTTCCTTTTGTCCCAGGAATGCGTAGGCAAGGCCAAGGGCAGCGTAAAGCCTTGTGTCCTCAGGACGCTCTTCAATGGCGCTTTCCAGCTGGATTCGCACTGCATCAGCATGTGTCTTCATCATTGTGTTATCGCCCATGGCGCTGTAGACTGTTGCATAGGCCAAATCTTTGGGTATGTAAAAATGGGCTTCCTGAAAGACTTCATAAGGAGAGCTGGCGATCAGATCCAGCGCTCCTTGATAATTCCGTTCGTATAAGTTAAGGTAAAATAAATTGTAATCCGTGAGCACATGCGGCCTTAATTTTTCCAGCAGGATTCGCTCTTGCTTTGTGTCACCTTCTGAAAGAAGGGGAAGCCGAGCCAACCCTAATTTGGAATAATAAAGATCCGGATAGATGGAAAGAGCACGGTCAAACCACTGCTCTGATTCACCGTATCTTCCTAACCAAGCATAATACCTGCCTAATGTATGTGCAATATCAGAAGAACGTGGGTTGAGTTTAAACGTCCTCTCCATATTCTGTAAACCCTGTTCCCATTTCCCAAGTCTTATCTGATAATACCCTAGATGATAAGGCGAGATGTTGGGTCGGGCCCTCTGAACAGATTCGAATATTTGTAATGCCCGGTCATAGTCTTGTAAGGCCACGACATAGTACTGCGCCAATTGTAATTGAGCCTCAGGCAGATCAGGAGCAATTTCCAGAGCTCTATCTATGTCTCTTTTTGCTTTTTGCAGTCGCTCATCACTACGATCCACTCCGACTGTATACATGTGCCTATGAATACTAGCTCTATAGATAAAGGCAAGGGTGAATTCAGGGTCTTGCTCAACGGCTTTATCAAACAGCTCAAGAGTTTTCTCATATTCCTTCGCATCCTGAGAAAGATAAGCATTGGTAAATTGTTTGATGGCCTGGAGGTAATAATCATAGGCTCTTAGATTTTCCGTAGGTTTAGCGAATAAAGCCTTGCGTTCCGGTTCTAGAACCGTGATGTCCAATTGTTTGATAACCTGTTCGGCAATCTCAGACTGAACAGAAAAGATATCCTCGATAACACTGTCATAGCGTTCAGACCAGAGATGAGTATCGTCTGAGACCCGGATGAGCTGTGGTATGACCCGCACCCGGCCTTTTCCATCCGGACCTCGATCCCAGCGAACTGTCCCCTCCAGTACATAATCCACACCCAGCTCTTCACCTATCTGTTTAATTGTCTTCTCTGTGCTCTTATACTGGAAGGAACTGGTACGAGAGATGACACCAAGTCCGTGCAAGGCTGCCAATCGGCTGGTTATCTCTTCTGTCAGCCCATCGGCAAAATATTCATCCTCAGAAGGGCCCAGGTTCTCAAACGGAATAACAACCAGCATCTTTTGCTGCGATGAAGGCAGAGCTGGCTCTTCTTTCCTAGAAAGAAGAAAAGAAATTCCAGCTATGACGATCACAGCAAACAGTGCAGCAATGAGCACCCAGCGTTTCTTGGAAGTTACCAAAACATTTCTTAATGCGGTCGGCTTTATGGCAGGAACTTTTCTCTCCACAGCGGGCACGGCTTTCTCTAACTTTTCCAATTCAGAAAGAAGCTCTTCTGCACTCTGGTATCTGAGCTGCCTTTCCTTCTCCATGCATTTCAGGATGACCAAGCTGAGATTCTTCGGAATCTGAGGATTTAACCGCCGAGGATCAGCTGGTGTCTGGGTCTTGTGCTTCAGAGCGATGCTCAATGAACTCTCCCCTGAAAATGGGACCCTCCCTGTGGCCATCTCATACATGATGACTCCCAGAGAATAGATGTCTGATTGCTCGTCCGCCTTCTTGCCGTCCACTTGCTCAGGAGATATATACTCAGGTGTACCGACCATCACACCTCTTTCTGTTATTCCTTCCGATTTTATGGAGCGTGCTATGCCGAAATCCATAATCCGGGGTTGCCCGTGCCTGTCGATCATAATGTTGCTCGACTTTAAATCACGATGGATGACTCCCAATCTGTGTGCTTCAACCAGCCCCTCACATACCTGCTTTCCAATCGATATGACCTGTCCTGTACTCATCTGTCCCATCATCCTGATCATGTTCCTGAGGTTCTCCCCAGGTACGTACTCCATGGTGATGTAGTGTGTCTTTCCTTCTTCCCCGAGATCATACATCTTACAAACACTCCTATGAGCAATCCTTCGGGCGTATTTCAATTCATTGCCAAACCTCTCTATGGTCCTCTTGTCAGCAGCGATCTCAGGCCTGATAAGTTTAAGCGCCACTTCCTCATGTATTTTCTTGTCTTCTACTCTATAAACCTTTCCCATCCCTCCCTCTCCCAGCTCTTCGATGATTTCGTATCTTCCGGCAAAAATACTTCCCCTGGTCAATTTCTCCTCGGGTGAGTC
>CAYSCW010000029.1:0-33399 GCA_964429795.1 uncultured Eubacteriales bacterium | reverse complement strand
TTTCGTATCTTCCGGCAAAAATACTTCCCCTGGTCAATTTCTCCTCGGGTGAGTCTATGGTCTTTGTAGGAATGGCAGAGATGTCCCCGGGGACAGGAAGGGGGGTTGCGCACCTGCTGCAGTATTTTGACTCTTCAGGATTTCCAAAATGGCACTTGGGGCATTCTATGGCCACTTTTTTCCTCTTATCTTATGGACAAGAATAGAATAATGGCTGATGAATGGAGTGTCAAACAGAACTTATCCTCTGATTGCATCTTCATTTCCGTGATGAATGAAAATATCTCATCTAGTTGAGTATTGATGCTGCGGTTCCTGTCCATCCGAAACACATACTTTTTTATCCGGTTCCCTTGAGCAGGATGTTACTGGGAAGATTCCTCACCTTGGCCTGCATTCATCTGAAGCAAGCTCTGAAATCCTGGGCGGTTACGCAGCGGATCCCACATAGGGTCGATTTTTAATAGAGGAACAGAAACAAGTTGCCAAAGGTATTCAGAAGAGGGGATGGAGAGCAGATACTCCAGCTGCAGGATTGCCTGATCATATTCTCCTACTAAGGCATAAATCCTGGCTAAGTCAAGTATATAAATAGGGCCTGCGGCTGCATCTTTTGATACAGGATGTAATGTTACTGCCAGATTGCCCTCCCGAACCGCTTCATCCTTTCGTCCCATATAGGCATAAGCAAGGCCGAGAGCAGCGTGATGTCTCGGATCTCCGCTGTGTTCTCTAATAATTTTCTCTATCTTCTGGCGAGCTGATTCGGCATGAATCCTCTGGCGTGCAGGATCTTTCAACATATGATAAACAGAGGCGTAGAGCAGATCCTTGTTGAAGTAGAATTGCTGCCCTTGATAAGAATCATAAGACAAGGAAGCAAGCCGGTCCAACACTTCTTGATAGTTATGATCAATCATTCCAATAGTAAACCACATATAATCCGTCAAAGGGTGTGAGGGCAACGTTTTCAATAAAGTCCGGGCTCCCTGGGTATCTCCTTTGGAAAGGACACAGATCCCAGCTTTGCCTAATTGAGGTGACAGTCGATCCGGAGAGATGGAGAGGGCCTTGTCGAACCACTCCTCAGCCTGTTTGTATTGACGCATACCCAAGTAAGACAGGCCAATTTCATAAGCGAGTTGAGAAAAACGCGGATTGAGCTTAAATGCCTCTTTCATTAACCTTAAGGATTCTTCCCACTTGCCCTGCCTTCTTTTGATGTACCCTACCAGTTCTGGCGATATGTTGGGTCTGGCCTTTCGAAGAGATTCGAAGATTTCGAGAGCTTTGTCGTAATCAAGAAAACCCCAGTAGTAATAGAATGCCAGTGTAATATGCGCATCAGGAAGATCGGGTCGAAGCTCAAAAGCCTTCTCAATATAAGCTCTTGCCTCGGCCAATCTCCCTTCGTCATTGCTTTTTCCAAAGAAATGCATCCTAGAATTGATTAAAGACAATCTGATGTAGGCATGGGCAAAGTCAGGGTCTAATTCAATGGCTTTCTTATACATGACGATAGCCCGTTCGAATTCCTTATCATCTGAATAAGCCCATCCCTTATCCTCTTGTTTAATGCCTTTGAGATAACAATCATAGGCTTCGAGGCTGTCAGTCGGTTTGGTATCCAGAGATTTGAGTTCGGGTCCTAACAATGTGATTTCTAGTTTCCGAGCCACTTGTTCAGCGATTTCTGATTGTATGGAAAAAATATCTTCGATGACTCGATCATATCGCTCAGACCAGAGATGCGTATCATCAGAGACCCTGATGAGCTGAGGTGTGATTCGCACCTGTCCTTTGCCATTTGAGTCCCGATCCCAGCGGACAGCTCCTTCCAACACATAATCTGCACCCAATTCATCTCCGATCTGTTTGACAGTCTTACCTGTATCCTTGTATTTAAGCGCGCTGGTACGGGAGATGACACTCAACCCATGTAAAGCTGCCAGGCGGCTGGTAAGCTCCTCTGTCATACCATCGGCAAAATACTCATCTTCAGGCGGACCCAAATTTTCTAAAGGCAGCACCACCAGCATCTTCATCGCAGAAGGAGATGCCGGACCTTGTCTGCCAACGAGGAAATATCCTAAACTCACCATGACAATCAAAACAAGCAAGGTTACGACCGATATTCCAATCCTGCTGTATCTTTTCCTTATTTTCTTCGAAGCTGTAGGAGTTTTCTCTGGCAACCTCAACTCAGTTGTTGTTATCTCTTTCTTTACTCCCTCCAACTCTGAGAGAAGCTCTTCTCCACTTTGATATCTACGTTCACTGTCCTTCTCCATACATTTAAGGATGATCCGGCTGAGGTTATGAGGAATCTGGCGGTTGAACTGTCCAGGATCAGGAGGCATCTCTGACTTGTGCTTCAAAGCAATGCTAAGCGAACTCTCCCCAGAAAAAGGAAGCCTGCTTGTGATCATCTCATAGAGTATCACTCCAAGGGAATAGATATCAGAACGCCTGTCTGCTTCTTTGCCGTCTACCTGCTCAGGAGACATGTACTCGGGTGTGCCGACCACTGTTCCCCTCTCTGTTATCCCTCTTGTCTCCAGAGCACGTGCTATTCCGAAGTCCATAATGCGAGCATTCCCGTTCTTGTCGATCATGATGTTACTGGACTTCAGATCACGATGGATGACCCCAAGCCTGTGTGCTTCAGCTAAACCCTCACATATTTGCCTGGCAATGGACACAGCCTGTCCTGCACTCAGTTGACCTATCATCCTTATCATGGCTTTTAGATTTCTGCCAGGTACATATTCCATAGTGATATAGGGAGTCTTCCCTTCTTCACCGAGATCGTACATCTTGCACACATTCCTGTGGGCTACTTTGCGGGCGAACTTCAGCTCGTTTCCGAATCTCTCGATTGTTCTCTTATCTGCAGCAATCTCAGGTCTTATGAGCTTAAGCGCCACTTCCTCACGGATCTTCTTATCCTCAACCCTGTAGACTCTGCCCATTCCTCCCTCGCCAAGTTCTTCGATGATCTCGTATCTTCCTGCAAAAACAGTTCCTCTGGTCATTCTTCCAAAATTCGTGTTCAAGGTTCTTGTGGGTAAAGCAGAGATATCATTACGTCCAGGAAGGGGTGTGGCACATTGTCCGCAGAAACGCGAATCTTCGGTGTTTCCAAAATGACATTTGGGACATTCTACTGCCACTGTCAATCCTCTTTTTTCAGATTCTCTCCAAAAATCTTTCGCTTATAATATTATCACCTGCCAAAACCCCGCCATCCGACAAAGATGGGATTTTTGTTGGAGATTTTACTAACCTTATACGGAGCTTCAATAAACCTGGATATCCCTTTGGCCCGAAGAGTTGGCTGAGTTGCATTTTCATCATCTCCTCTTTTCGTCCGCTCCACTTCTTAATACGCATTATGAATCAAAAATGTTGCATCATCAAAAAAAAATTCTTCAGCATGCTGGTGAATCTTTAATGTGAAAAGGAATTTAATCTCCATTCATTATTTTAATAAGCAAAAAATATGCCAGGATTTTCTTATGGGGTTTTCTAACGCTTGAAAAAAAATATGTCCGTTCTTGAACAATTTATTTCCGTATCCGAACAGTAATTAAGCCAGCATTTGTATAAAAAATCCCCCCTATTAACTTCATGAAAGAGCATATTCTGGATTTTGTTAAGTGATTTTTGTGTTTAATATGGTGAATACAGGTTTAAAAAGAACTTAAAAATGAGTAAAATAAAAGAGAACCAAAAACCATGGCTTATCTGATCTTAAAGCAGGCCGGCTCCAAGGATCAAACTTTCCCTCTCACCAAGGCTGTCACCACAGCCGGCAGAAGATCCAACAACGATATATTCATCACAGACCAAAGTGTGTCTCGCGATCACGCCAAGATCATTGCCCTCAAAGAGAGTGGCTTCGAAATACATGACCTGGGTGCCAAGCATCCTACCAGGATTAACGGAAAAATCATTTCACGTCTCAGATTAAATGATGGTGACGAGATCGCTTTAGGCGATACTTTACTCGTTTTCAGATCAGAGGATATCTGTTCTCCTGCGCGAGTTAAATTCCTGCCCTCCGAAGATATGAACCAAGACACAGTGGAAATTGCTTCCTGGGATGCAAAAAAGACCGCACTTTTCTCTGTTGACACTATGGACCTGGTATCACTCCAGAAAGACCATCAGAGGCTCATGCTTCTCTATGAGTTCGGTAAGAACGTCAATTTGCTTTTGGAAGATACTTCCCAATTGCTGAGTGAAATAATGAATACGGCCTTCAGAACCTTCGATGCAGAAAGAGGCTTCATTGCCTTGATCGACGAAAATTCCGGGGAATTGACTTGTGAGTTTGTCCAGGATACCTCAAGCGAACAAAAACCAGAAAAGCTGGAAGTCAGCAAGACCATAATGCATAAGGTGCTCAGAGAGAGAGTCTCCCTCCTCACTGCCAATGCCTTAAAAGACAGAGAATTTAAAGATGTGAAGAGTGTCAAGGAATACAGTATAAGATCTGCCATCTGTGCTCCTTTGCTCTTCCGAGGAGATGTCTTGGGAGTTATATATCTGGATAACAGAGCCTCTGAGGGAAGCTTCTCCCAGGACGACCTGATGTTTTTGTCCGCACTGTCTCATCAGGCTGGCATAGCATTAGGAAATTCTAGCCTCCACAGGCAGGTAATCCAAGAAAACATTCGTCTGGAGAATGCCCTTAAGCCCAGGTTCCAAATCATCGGAGATTCTGAAAAGATGAAGAAGGTCTTCAGCACCATAAAAAAAGTCGCCCCTTCAGATGTGACAGTCCTCATCCAAGGTGATACTGGGACCGGAAAGGAACTTGTGGCCAAAGCCATTCACTCTCTATCTCCTCGCAACGATAATCCTTTTGTTGCAGTAAACTGTGCTGCCATCCCCAAGGAATTAATCGAGAGTGAATTGTTCGGTCACGAAAAGGGCGCTTTCACCGGGGCAAGCAGCGCCCGAGTGGGAAGATTCCAGTTGGCTCATACAGGCACCATTTTCCTCGATGAGATCGGTGACATGAGCCTCGATATGCAGGCAAAGGTGTTGCGGACACTGGAGGAAAAAGAATTTCAGCGTGTGGGGGGAACCAAGAATATCGAAGTGGATGTCCGGGTCATCACGGCGACGAACAAGGATCTTAAAAAAGCCGTCGAGGAAGGCAAATTCCGGGAAGACCTCTATTACCGTCTGAATGTGATATCGATTGAGCTCCCTCCTTTAAGAGAACGGAAGAAAGATATCATCCCGCTGGTGGATTATTTCACAGCGAGAAGAGTGAAAAGGATTTCCTCTAAAGCCCAACAGCTGTTGCTGTCCTACCATTGGCCTGGAAATGTCAGAGAGCTCAAGAATGTCGTAGACAGAGCCGTGGTTCTGGGAGATGGAAAAGTCTTGCAGCCAGAAGATCTTCCTCATACCATGCGCAGAAAGGGAGAGATAATTCCAGCTCCCCTGGACACTCTGGAAGAAGTGGAAGCAGATCACATCATCAGGGTCTTGAGACACACTAACCGGAACAAAAGTGACGCAGCCAGGATATTGGGAGTGACCCGTCAGACCCTGGATAATAAAATAAAAAAATACAAAATCATGCTGTAATTCATAGCTGCAAGTTTTGAGAATTTGACTTGGCTCCATTGTCTATAAGAAATTCCACTATCTCTTAGTGCCCTATCTTTGTGGCGTTATCCAGTGGGGTCTGTCCTTTATTGTTCTTTACATTCACCTCAGCTCCATTTTTTATCAAAAGATGAACCACATCTTTATGGCCACGCAACGAGGAAAGATGAAGAGGAGTCCAGCCGTTATCGTTCTTGGCATCTATCAACTCAGGCCTCTTTAGAAGAAACTCTTTGACACGAGAAAGATCACCTTGTCGAATTGCATCATGTATCTCTCCCTCCCCTCCGAAGGAGAAAGAAGTATAAAAAACGGGAATAAAGACATCAACGATGACAAAAGGTATGAATATATCATTTCCAAGGACACCCACGAACCATGAAAATAGCTGATTTGTTGCAAACATTGAAGTTACAAGGCTACTTCCTAGGTAAATACGCTGCGGATTCAGTCAGCGGTTTCAGACCAAGTGCATTCTGTGGTGGGCTGCTTGCGGAAATGGATATTATACTTCTTTACTTTTTGATGTAAGGTGGTGTGTTTTAACCCCAAATATCTGGCTGTATGCCTTTGATTCCCGTTGAACCTGGATAAAGCCTTGACAATGATGTTCCGCTCTAAATTTTCTAAAAATTCTTTAAGATCCACATCGCTTTTCAGGCAAAAATAATCAACGAAGAAATTGAGCGCCTTTTCCCTGAATTTCTTTTCAACCGATCTGAATCGATCTCCAATATATGGCCCTCGAAATCCAAAGTTTTCTTGGGTGATAATTTGATTATTGTGTCTCGCCTGACTCATCTCAACCAAGCTTTCAGCAAGAAATATGCCAGTTAACAGGAGAGAAATGCCGGATACTCTTTCCTAAAATAAAGGAATGACTTTCACTTTGCCTCTATTCTGGCTGGAGTGTTGCTGATCAGTCTAAGCATAAGAAAATAAAGAAAATAAGCCCAAAAAAGGAAAACCTGATATGTTTCATCTACAAAGTTGGATAATGAAACTAAATAAAATCCTTTGGAGGAAAATGGGGATAAATCCATCTTAAATTGGATGAAAATTAGACAAATCCTGCTTTCATAATCTATTTCATTTACTTTCAATAAATTAGAATTTCCATTCTCATCAGCACGTCTAAAAATTAGACATCTCAATTCCGATCTTTAAATCTTATCAGCTCATACAAAAAAGTATTGCCCAGAAAAAAAATTAAATAATAGTTCCTTAACTCAATCATTTTTAATCTTTTACATGTAAAGGATGTTCTCTTCGGGCATTTTTCTTCGGCTGGTAGTATGGAAAGTTACCTGTGGCATGTTTTTTGCTCAATAACAAGACGATGACTTTTGAAAAGAGGAGAAGACTGGAACAGCTGACTGTATCAACAGAGGCTGTCCAACGCTTAGAGGTGCACTCAGAAGCGCTCATCAAGCTGTCATTCTCGGGACAGATTGATCCTTAGATATCCGTGGCTTAAGGAGCATCTTGAATGAGCCAACAAACGAAAGGAGGTGAGAAACGGCGCAAATGGAGAAAAGATTGTGGGAAATGGTGGAGTGAAGCTTTTCGCTCCAGGTTAATGGTTTACAAAGACTATCGAGGAAGGAGGTAAATGTGAAAAAAGTCATAGTTTTTGTGGTGGTTTTTCTGTGGTTCCTTTTTCTGACTGGAATTTTTGCCGAAGGCCAGGAATTCGGATCCATCAAGGGAGTCGTGAAGGATACTGAAGGCACTCCCCTACCAGGTGTGAACGTAACTCTGAACAGCTCCAAGATACCTCAAATGACAGACATCAGCTCTCAAGGAGGGCACTTCCGTTTTTTGAAGCTGCCGGTGGCTGATGATTATGTGTTGAAACTCGAGCTTCCAGGATTTAAAACCATCACCCGGGAAAAGCTGGTTGTCTCATTCGGAAGAGACCTTAACCTGAACATCACCATGGAAATGGCAGCAATACACGAAGAGGTGACTGTCGTGGGCAAAGCGCCTGTTATCGACATAAAAAGGGCGCAGGTCGGTGTGAATGTTACCGACGATATGATCATGAAACTGCCCACAGCCAGGAATCCCTGGGTGATGATGGACGTCATTCCCGGTATGCTGGTGGATAAATCGGATGTCGGAGGAAACGAAGCCGGACAGCAATCCAGCTATACCGGCCATGGCTCAGCCGATGAGGACAACACCTGGAATATCGACGGAGCAAACATCACGGACAATTCTGCTCTGGGAGCAGCTCCTGCTTATCTCAACATAGCCAGCTACGAGGAAGTTCAAGTCAATTACGGAAACAATGACATCAAATCTCAGACAGGTGGTGTCCAGATCAACCTCGTTTCCAAACGGGGAGGAAACAGATATTCGGGAACATTCTATCTGGATGTGGAACGCAACGCCTGGCAATCCGATAATGTCCCTCAAGAGTTAAAAAATATCGGCTACTCTGCAGCAGGGATTAACAGGCTTTATCTCTATGGAGCCAACTTTGGTGGACCAATCTTAAAAGACAAAGCCTGGTTCTATGCGTCCTGGGGTATCCAGGATATAGATGGCTTAAGTCTGGCAGGGACATCGGATAAGACCTGGCTGGCCTCTGGATACGCCCGGTTGGATTTCCAATTGACTCCATCCACAAGAGCCAACTTCTTTGTCGAATATGACAACAAGCAGAAATGGGGAAGAGCGTGGGTTGGTTATACCCAGCAGGATACTGACTCCCTCTGGAATCAAGAAGGACCCACCTACCTCTGGAAGGGTGAAGTGGACCAGATATTTGGAAATCTGCTCCTCAACGCGAAATTCATCTACACCAACGGAGGATTCTTCTTACGTCCGGTTAACGAGCATACCTCTGACGGTTCCGGAGAATACATGGTCTGGTCTTACTACCCATCCTTCTATATGTCCGGAAACACCCTGGACTATGGGACAAACAGAAACCAGATTAATGCCAACCTCAACGGCATCTATTTTTCTGAGAATCTTTTGGGTGCAGATCATGAATTCAAGTTTGGAGTGGACTACGTGAGTGCAACCACCTCATCATATTCCACATTTGAAGGTGGTGTGTGGCTTGGCTACTCTGGCCCTGATGAAACCCTGCCCACAGGAGAATGGTGGGAAGGGTGGCTGGTTAGAGACTACATAGTAAACTACTACTTCAACCGATTCTCAGCGTTTCTCCAGGACACAATAACTTTAGGCCGACTGACATTAAATCTAGGAGTCCGGTACGACCGGGAAAAATCCACAGTTAAAGATGTCAGCATCCCTGCTCATATGTTGTTTCCTCAGTACATGCCGGCAATCAGCGTCGACGAGTTTGACCCGGGTGTTTCATGGAATGTGATTTCCCCGCGCATAAGTCTGACCTATGACCTGTTCGGCAATGGAAAGGATGTCATCAAGCTGGCCATCGCCCGTTATGGATCTCAATCTGGAAACAATATAGCTAACGATATCAATCCCCTGGGTTGGACCGAGATCGATCTCCTCTGGCAGGACCTCAATGGAGATGGCCGCGTGAGTTCGGATGAGCTTTTCGGGTATGATTGGGCAACAGGCGAGCTGAAAAACCCTAACGATCCCAATTACTGGCTGGATTACAGCAGCGCTGTTAATCCTGATGACCCGACAGCCATCGTGGCCTTGAACAGGTATGATCCGGACTACAACTCTCCCCTTCTGGATGAAATCAGTATCTCCTATGAGAAAGAGTTGTTCACTGATTTTGCCGCTCGGTTAGAGTTCTTCTACAAGAAGAGGCATCGACAGACCTGGATCAAGAGCATGAAGGCTGACGGCACACTGGAGACCGAGGATAACTACTATCTCGCTGGCCAAGACGAGACAACCGGATACGATTACTACGGCCGCCATGAGCTTTTCCCTTACTGGTACATCACAAATCACAAGAAGGCCTTTGACCGTTACCTTGCCGGACAGATCGTTATCACCAAGAGACTTTCCAGCAGATGGATGCTGAACAGCTCGTTCACACTGTCTGATTGGAGGAGATACTTCAAAGGTGAATTTCTGGGTGTTTTCGACTACGACATCTTTGCTGAAGAAATGGCATTGGGAGTAAACAATGAGGGATACTTTGAAGGAGGCGTGGTTGCCGTAGAGAGCAGCGGTTCAGGCATCGAAGACCTTTTCCCCAATTCCAGATGGCAGTTTAAGCTCTCCGGCCTCTATCAGTTACCTTATGGTTTCAGCTTCAGCGGTGTTTTTACTGCCCGGGAAGGATATGTCAGACCCACCCACGTTCTTGTCCAGATGCCAGGCATAGGTCAAGAAGAAGTGTACGGAAGCCCGGACGGCGGTAGAGGGAAATACGGAGACGAGCGGCTGCCGGCATTCTATGTGCTCAACCTGAGAGTGGAGAAGACTTTTCAAGTTTCTGACACTTCATCGGTCACGGTAGCTGCCGATGCCTTTAACATCCTCGATTCTGCTACTGCCCTGAAGAAAGAAAACCGCATCACAGCGGATAACTTCGGACAGGATCTGAGAATCCTCAATCCCAGAGTGTTCAGATTAGGTATCAGGTTCAACTTCTAAGCTTTTGTTAGCTTCTTAATCTCAAAGCCCCTTCCTGTTCTCCGGCGGAAGGGGCTTCCTCCCTCTCTCCGGCGGCTGGAAAATCCGGTGGATAAAGGATGGCCAAGAATTGAGCTTCAGTTTTGGAGCTTTCAAACGGATGCTATAAGGAAAAAGAAGATGAGAAGAAAATGCAGATGCAAAATCCTGTACATTTTCTTGTTATGTTTGGTTACAGTCCTGCACCCGCTTGCTCAGGCAGATTCGAGAAGTACCAAATTCAATTTATGCCTGATTACTATAGACACCTTGCGTCCGGACAGGTTGAGCTGTTACAGCAAAGACCACGCAATCACTCCCAACATAGATAAGCTGGCAGAAAGAGGAGTTCTCTTCACCAGAGCCTTTGCCCACACGCCGACCACTTTGCCCTCCCATACTAATATTTTCCTCGGCACAACTCCCCTGCATCACGGAGTTCACGACAACTCCAATTTCGTCGTTGACGAAGATTTCTTAACCCTGGCCGAACACTTGAAAAAACGCGGCTATTCTACGGCCGCCTTCGTGGGCGCCTTTCCTCTGGACTCAAGATTTGGGCTCACCCAAGGTTTCGATCTCTATGATGACAACTACGGGGGCAAAAGCAACCAGGAATTTTCTTATGTGGAGAGAAGAGCCGAAGTTGTAGTGGAAAAAGCTTTGCGCTGGCTCAAAGCACAGAAAAATCCCTGGTTTGTTTGGGTTCATTGCTTTGATCCTCACCAGAGGTATGACCCTCCTGAGCCTTTCAAAACCCAATACGGCGGCCATTCATATGATGGTGAAATCGCATATACGGACTTTGCTCTTGGCAAATTTTTCGACTATCTTGGAAGTGAAAATCTTCTTGACAATACTGTTATCATTTTCACCGCAGATCATGGCGAATCCTTGGGGCAGCATGGAGAAAAGACCCATGGCTATTTTGCCTACAATGCAACCATCCGGGTCCCCTTGATTATCTCTTATCCAGGAATAAAACCAGATAGAATAGAGCAACCCGTCTGTCATACGGATATTTTCCCTTCTGTCTGCGATATTATAGAAGTGGACAAGCCTTCCCATCTTCAAGGGCTCTCGCTCCTGCCACTATTAAAGGGTAAAAAATTGCCCGAAAGATTGATCTATTTTGAATCTTTGTATCCATTTTACACCAGAGGATGGGCCCCTCTGAGGGGATTCATCCAAAATAATAGAAAATTTATAGACTCACCGATTCCAGAATTCTATGATCTGGAAAAAGATTTTGATGAGCTGGAAAATCTTGCTCTGACTAAGGACATAAAAATATATGAGAACAGCCTTGAAAGACTCATCGAAGAGCAGAGTTACGCTGACAAGAAAGAGAGGAGGAAGAGTATAAATAGAGAAACCCTCCAGAAGCTAAGAAGTCTGGGTTATATCACCGATCATCAGGCGCCAGAAAAAACGGTCTTCACCGAAAAAGATGACTTGAAGACCCTGCTTCCCTACCAGGACAAACTGATGGCGGCCATAAAAGCTTATGATGGAGGGCGTTTAGAGGAGAGCATAAAGCTTCTGGAAGAAATCATCGCCGAAAGGAAAGACCTCTCTCAAGCCTATTCTTATCTGGCCACGGTCTACAAAGAACAGAGGAAATTGAAGGAGGCCTTAGAAATTCTCAGGAAAGGGCTGACAAACAATCCCTCAGACTATAAAATCATGGAAACTTACGGCATTGTACTGACAGAGGTGGGTGAATACCATAAAGCTGTGGAGATTCTAAAAAATGCCTTAAGTTATATAGATTATGACCCTGAAATATGGAATTATCTGGGTGTGGCTTATTGGAAAAAAGGAGATTTCGAGCACGCCCGTGACGCCTTCACAAAAGTTCTGTCCATAGACGGGAATTATCCCATTGCTTTCCACAATCTTGGTTCTCTTTATCTCTCCCAATATATAAAGTCAAAAAATGACAAGAATTTTTGGAATGCTATCCTGAACTTCAAGAAGGCCTTGGAGCTCGACCCCAATTATGCCGAGGCTTATAATGGATTAGGGACAGCCTATGGACAAGCGGGACGGATGGAAGCAGCCATCCACTGCTGGGAAAGGGCTGTGGAGCTCAACCCAGATTACGGCTTTCCCCTTTATAACTTAGGCCTGGCCTACCTCATACAAGGGGATAAGGGAAAAGCCCTGATGTGTCTCAATAAATACAAGCGAGAGCATTATGGTTATCTATCTGGCAAGGATAAAGCGAAGCTTGATGACCTGATCGAAAAGGTCAATAAAATTACAGGAAACCACGATTGAAAGGCAAATTTGACCAACAGGATGTATCCATGAAAGTTTACAGAAGACTTTTCATTCTTACTTTCCTTATATCGAGCTTAATCGTCTACTCAAATGGGAAAAACAGAGAAAGAGATCTCCCGCAAAAATACAAGGGTTGGCTCAAGCTGACCCACTATATCATCCTTCCCCAAGAAAAAGAAACTTTCATGCAACTTATTACAGAAAGAGACAGGGATATCTTCATCGAAGCCTTCTGGCAGCAGAGAGACCCCACTCCAGGAACTCCTCAAAATGAATACAAAGAAGAGCATTTGAGGCGGTTCCTGTACGCCAACAAGTTTCTGAAGCGAGACAGTCCTCGCGAAGGATGGATGACTGACATGGGAAGGATGCATATCATCCTCGGCCCCCCACACAGCATTGAAAGATTCGACGGAACGGCTGGTATCCATCCGTGTCAGGTTTGGTACTACTATGGAGACAAGAGGAAGGGCCTTCCCACCTATTTTGTTCTTGTGTTTTACCAAAGGGGCGGATCCGGAGAATATAAACTGTATAATCCAATCTCTGATGGCCCTGCCAGTCTTCTGATTGAGGCCGGAGGCATGAATTATTCCGATTATCGACAGGTCTATCAGAAAATCAAGGAACTCGCCCCCAGCCTGGCTGGAGTGGCCATCTCCATGATCCCCGGTCAACTCCCTCAAAATTATCAACCATCGCCCCAGAGCAACATCATTTTAGCTGCTATCTTCGAATCCCCGAAAAAGGATGTAGCCGCTGCCTATGCCACCCACTTCTTAAACTATAAGGGGGTGGTCAGCACAGAATATCTAACCAATTACATCGAAAGTTCAGGTCATGTTGCCTTGATCCACGATCCTTTACTGAACATGAATTTCGTTCATCTCTCTATCAGTCCTAAAAGTGTGTCCATAGATTATTTTGAACCGAAAGATCAGTATTACTGCAATTTTCAACTTAACGTCAGCGTAAGAGACAATGAGAATCTTATCTTTCAATACTCAAAGGATTTCCCTTTTTATTTTGATCCTCAGGATATGGACAGGATCAAAGCTAACGGCATTTCCATTCAGGATTCTTTTCCTTTAATCGAAGGAAGATACCGAATAGATGTTCTTGTCCAAAATTCTGTGGGTAAAGAGTTCAGTGTTTTTGAGAAAGATATTTCTATTCCTGATATTTCAGAGAATCCACAGATAAACGGTCCCCTAATCGGCTACAAAATAGATGAATACACCGGCCATTTCCATGAACCTTTTAAAGTTATGAATAGAAAATTACTGGTTGATCCGCAAAACACCATTTCCTTAAAAGAAGAATTGGCCATCTTTTTTAATCTGGTGAACATGAATAGTGATTTATGGGAAAGCGGACAGGTAATTCTCTCTGTGAAACGGTTTGATGATCAAAATCCCTCCCCCAAGACTTATGTTCTAAAGACCAAAGACTATCCTTATAATGAAATCCTGGCCATCACTCATTCTCTATCCGCTCGAGAGTTCTCACCTGATTATTATGAAATTCATTTGATTCTAGAGGATGGAAAAGGAAACGCCATCGACGAAAAAAAATTGAATTTCATCCTCTCCCCTCAAGAAGAAATCCCCCATCCTGTCACTTTGGCTAAGTCTTTCCCCGCTTCTAATAATTATCTCTATTTTTACGCCATAGCCAATCAATACGATAAGGCAAAGGATTTCGACAAGGCGGAAACATGTTACGAAAAGGCACTCAGGCTGAGGCCGACATATAATCAAGGAATAGTCGAATATTCATACTTTCTCTTTAAAATCAAAAAGTTTTCGAGAAGTATGGAACTGATCGAGAACATAAAAGACGACCAAAAGCTGAAATTCCAGTATTTTCTGATTAAGGGAAAATCTTTAGCCGGAATGAAAAGGTATTCTGAAGCGATCAAGTATCTGCTTGAAGGTAACAGAATCTACAACAGCGAGACAAGCCTCCTCAACTCACTCGGTTTCTGTTATTACAGAATCGGAGAGAAAGATAAGGCGCTTAAGGTTCTGAAGTCGTCGCTCAACCTCAACTCCCGTCAACAGAATATCAGTCAGCTCATCGATAATATCGAGAAAAGTCGTCGTTAACCCTTCTTCGATATTGCTTACACCAGAAATTCAGAGGATCTGACAATTCATATTTATGGTTCAAATATCCAGCAGTTTCGGGACAAAGCCTGAAAATGAATTCATGAAAGAAGGTGAGGATCTTCTGTAGAAGTCGATGAGTATGGCACCTTTCTGTGCTTAATGCCTGTCCATTCCATAATCTTCTGCTTCAACTTATTCGGTTGAACGGGCTGGGTAAGAAAGTCATTCATCCCTGCCTTAAGACATTGCTCTTTACCTTCTTTAACCGCAGCGGCTGTAAGAGCGATAATGGGAAGAGTCGAGTTTCCTTTTTTCCTGATCTTCTTGGTGGCTTCAATCCCATTCATGACTGGCATATGCATGTCCATCAAGCAAACATCATACTCATTCGCCATCGCCTTCTCTACTGCCTCTTTTCCGTTAGAAACGATCTCTGCTTCACAGCCGATTTTCTGCAGCAAGATTTTTACCAGCTTTTGGTTAACAGGATTATCATCTGCCACAAGCACCTTAACCTTAGCCTTGGCCAACTCCTCGGCCATATGAGTGGTGACGATCTGTCCTTGAAGCCGTTTATCTCCCAACACGGTCTTGATGACATTGATGAATCCTCTCTCTGTCACAGGTTTTGCTATGAATGCATCGAACCCCGAATCTTTGGCCTCTCTGGCCGATCCTGGCCTTGCGTCCGACGAGATGGCAACCAGCTTTATCGCTTTGAATCTGGGATTATCTTTTATTCTGTGGGCGAATTCATACCCATCCATCTCCGGCATCATGATATCAGAGATGATCAGATCGGGTAACTCTTCCTTAGAATTCAGCTCACGCAAACCATCGATGGCTGAGGGCAATTCAGCGATTATTTTCATCTCAACTTTCTGGCAGAAAGACCTCATGAGGCGGCGAGCATTCACATTGTCATCGACGACAAACACGGTTTTATCTCTAAGTTCATCTGCTTGAATCGGTGAAATGTGGGCAAAGGCAGAAGGATCTGCTTTCTTGAGCTTCAAGGTAAAAGTGAATATACTCCCTTCTCCTTGTTCAGACTCCACCTGCATTTTACCCTCCATTTTATTCACCAAAGCCTTGCATATGGCCAGTCCCAATCCCGTTCCTCCAAATTGTCGGGTTGTGGAGGAGTCGGCTTGGGTGAAGGCATCGAATATTATTTTCTGCTTTTCCGGTGGTATCCCGATCCCTGTATCTCTCACCGATATCTGGACAGTATAGTAACCATCTTTCACATCAGAGTCGGATGCTTTTATCTCCGCAGGAAGCACAATCACTCCTATCTCACCCTCTTCAGTAAACTTTATGGCATTGTTCAAAAGATTCAGGATGATTTGCCTCACCCGTGTGGGGTCTCCCCTGAAGAAGATGGGCACTTCATCGTGGTAAAAGTAGTACAGCTCAATTCTCTTGCTGGTCACCCTTGGCCTGGCTATCTTCAAGACATCCTCAACCAGCTTTTTTAAGTTGAAGTCGATATATTCCAGTTGAATTTCCTTTGCTTCGATCTTGGAAAAGTCCAAAATATCGCTGATAAGAGCGAGAAGCAGGTTCCCACTTTCCCGTATCGTATCCACATAATCTTTTTGGATTCCACTCAACTGAGTGTCTGATAACACATCAGAAAATCCTATCACTGCGGTCAGAGGTGTCCTTATTTCATGAGACATGTTGGCCAGGAACTCGCTCTTGGCTTGATTGGCCCGCTCTGCAGATTCCTTGGCCAGTCTTAACTCTCGCTCTTCTCTTTTACGCTCTGTGATATCTGTGGCAACATAGACAATCCCTGCTGGCTCCCCATTTTTATCTGTGATCACAGAGGCAGAGACACTCATCAACACCATGGTCTGATCCTTCTTCTTCCATTCCATCTCCTCGTTGTGGAGAGTCCAGTCGGGATCAGGAGCAGCAGGAAAGTTCTTTTTTTCCGTGTCAAATAGGAGAGATATCTTCTTATCCTTGAGTTCTCTTTCCCTGTAGCCTAAGAGCTTGCACAATGCTTTGTTTATCACAGAAATGCGGCCCTCCAGATCAACTACCGCTACCAGACCCTCCATGGTATCCAGGATACGACTGGCAGCAAAGGACGGTGTCAGATCGACCAACCTAAAGCGTATGATGGTCTGTCCCAAAATCAATGTGCAAAAAAAAACAGGAATGTAGCCGATGGGGTAGACTTTCAATCCGAATGTAGGGACAAAATCGACAGCACCTAACAATCCCACTGTGATTCCCAGAAAAATACCCTTGAGTCTGCTTCGCTCCCGATCTGATGTGCTCTGGATGTATTCAATCCAGAGTAAATCTAAGCTGATCAACATAAAAAAGCCGAAATAGAGGATCAGACTGAACCCGTAGGGACCGTATTGGACATTATATCCCCAAGGCATGAGCGAAACGCCTTCAATCAGAAAAGGAGAAAATACGAGCCCTACACAAAACATCCCAGAGATGGCAATGGTGGCCCAACCAAAATATATGTATTTTTTTAAGCGACGGAGTATATTCAGTGTGAAAAGAAAGAAGAAACTGGGAACAAAAGCCACTCCGAAATGCCCTATCCTTGCCCAGAAGAGCGCTCCGTGTTCGCTCGAGGAAGAGTATAGCAATGTCAGTGACCCCAACCACACAAAAATGCTTAAAGTAACTATAAAAAATGATGAACTGACCTTTGATGCTCTCTCCTTGAACAAGGTTACTGCACCCAGCACCAGCATCAAGACTCCGACGATCATGGGAGGGATGGTGTTGATATTCAGCTTGAAGAAAAATGATTCAAGAGATTGCATTATGCTCGCTCTATCCTTGCTTTATTCAATTTATGGCTGTAGACATCTCTCAAATATTTCTTTGCTCTACCTTGGCCACGATAAATTGAGATTGCTGTTCCTTCTGCTTTTTTAGTCTATTAATTATGGTATCTCCTTGGCTTTTATTACAGACTTAATAAAGATATAGCCTTCGCGTACTTTTATTCTTACTTATCTGTCTGGTTAGCTGTCAATCATCCTTTGGGGTGATTTTCATGGTGATTTTTTCTATTTAGAGAAGAGGGATTTTTCTCCTCTTTAAGAAATTTTTTTCAATGCCTGTATGAGACAAGGAAAGGTTTAAAGTTAAATGAGATGTTCCTGAGTATATTAAAGACTTATCTAACCATAAAAAGTCTTTCTAATGATGTGATCAAAAAACGTCTAATCGATTTGTTGAAGCTTCACCTGAGTTCTCTGCCGTTTTTCATCGCGAATATATTCCACACTCACCATCTCACCGATTTTGCACTGCTCGAGGGCGTAGGCCAATGCATCGTAATTCTCCACCTCCATCCCTTTGACCGCCACGATAACATCTCCAAGGATGAACTCCCCTCTCTGGTTACGGGAGAGCCCTTTCAGTCCGGCCTTATTAGCCGCACTTCCAGGGGAAACGTTGAGGATAATGACACCTTTAATCCCCAAGCGTTGAGCGATAGAATCCTCTACCACTGATATCCCCATCCCTGGTCTTATCACTTTTCCGTACTGGATAAGTTGAGGAACAATACTCTTCACAATATCAACAGGGACAGCAAAACCGATGCCGGCATTAGCTCCGCTGGGTGCGATGATGGCTGTGTTTACACCGATAAGGCGGCCCTGAGAATCAATCAAAGGACCTCCAGAATTGCCGGGATTAATAGCGGCATCGGTCTGGATAACATTGCGAATCTTCCGGTTGGCAACCGATGTGATTTCTCGTCCCAAAGCACTAACCACTCCAACCGTAAGGGTCTGGTCCAGACCAAAGGGATTCCCGATGGCCATCACTTTCTGCCCGACTCGAAGATTTACCGATGAACCAACAGGTACGGTTTTCAAAATTCTCGAGGGGACATCTACCTTGATGACTGCGAGGTCTTTGCTGGGTTCGACGCCGACAACCTCAGCCTGATATGTAGAATGGTCGGAGAAGGTGACATTGACGATATTGGCACCCTGGACAACATGGAAGTTGGTGACGATGTGCCCCTTTTCATCCCATACAAATCCGCTTCCCGAACCCTGAGGAATCTCGAAGACATCCATGGAGAAGAAATCTCTGCGGATCACCTTAGTGGTGATGAAGACAACAGATGGAGCTGTTTTCTCGAAAACAGAGATGGTGTTTCGTTCATCTTCCAGCAAATCCTGCTGGCAGCCCCAAAGTATTTCTGAACATCCAAAGAAAACAGAGACGAATAAAAATGATAAAGTTACGATCGCTTTTCTATCCATCTTTTTTTTCCTTTTCTGATTAATGATCAAAAGTAAAGCCTATTTTATGATAATACTTTTTTCTAAGATAAGAAACCTAGATTATTCATGAATCATCCAGGGAAATTTTTTTCCCTCCCGAATTTTTGGGGTGCACTTAGATTCGTCCTCAACCTGAATTTTTAAATTTGCTTTTTGCTTCGGCGGTCTAATTAGTCAATCCTGCCCATTTGAAATATATAAGACAACATAAGCCAAAAACAACTTTAGCTAAAAAATGCACCCACCATGTCCAGCTTGTATATGTCATCGGAACAACTTGAGGAAGAAGGATCAATATTCCCATGATTGTAGCTAAGATTATCCTTCCCTTCATCTCCGCCTTGATAAACGCTAATACGAATGCCGCAACGACAATTATATTAAGAATGATCCCATAAGGCATGGCACTCTTTTCTTATTTATACATCAATGAAGGGAGTTGTGTACACTCGCTATTGAATTTTGGCGCTATTATATCCCTGGTCGGGTCGTTTCTTTTTGACAACCGAGAGGCCCGAAATAGATGAAAATTATATACAGCTGATTCTTCAGCTTCCAGTCAAGCAGCCTGCAACAACCAAAAGTTCTGGACGGAATCTTCCGTCTTTTTCGAGGTTTCTGTAAAGGAATTGAATCTACGCTTCCCAGATATAGCAGTGATTGCAGCGGTTTTCAATTTTTATATCACAGCAATAAGGCCGGTTTAAAAATAGAGGATGAACCCAGTAGGATTGGAGAGGTTTGAACCCCGGCCTTTTATTCGAAGTCAGTCAATTCATCTCTCGATTGACTGTGTTAACTCTATTGTGATATTTTAGCAAACCACATCAGGAAGCGAAAATCGCACAGAGCATGCATTATCTGCTGTAAATACAAAGGGAAATTCACATATTTTCTGATTATGAAGTGTTCGATATATAACTCGGTTTTCCCGCAAGATGAGTGAATGAAGTGAAGAAGGAGAGAAGAGGCAAAAAAATCAGAAAATTCTGTTTTCATTCCTCATAGTTCTTATATTGGCTATTTCTCTCACATACATATATAAAAGAATAGTAATAACAGAAAAAAGCAAATCTTCCTTATCAAAACTGTATACTCTCCCTTATTTATCTGGCTATCACAAAGCACCTAAAAAAGACAGTATCACCCAATTTAATGCCAAAAAAGCATACAAGGGGTTCAACCTCTATAACTCAGGCCATGCACCATCTGCTTTTTTAATGGATATGAATGGAAAGCAATTGCACAGATGGCACTTTAAATTTAAAGATGCTTTCCCTGATGTTGAAGACATTGATATCTGGTATAACCAAGAACATTGGAGATATTTCTGGAGAAGAGTGTATCTGTTCACCAACGGAGATCTCCTGGCAATTTATGAAGGAAATGGCATCATCAAGATAGACAAACACTCCAACTTGATCTGGGCAATAAAAGGAGGATTTCATCATGATTTTGAAGTTGTGGATGATAAAATTTATGCCCTGAATAGAAGACTGGTGACACTTCCTCGAATCAACCAGAAAGACCCCATCCTGGAGGGTCTTATAACTATCCTCAATGCAGATGGTGAGATAATAAAGAATATCTCCATTCTTGAACTCTTTGAACATTCAGAATTCGCTCACCTGATGGAGGGCATGCCTCCCGCAGGAGATCTTTTCCACACAAATACACTTGAGATTTTGGATGGAAAATTTGCCCATAAATCTCCCATATTCAAAAAAGGAAACGCCCTTCTATCCATGCGTACGTTGGATACTATAGCTATCGCAGATTTAGAAGAGAATAAGATTGTCTGGGCCAAAAAGCCAGACATCTGGAAAACACAGCATCAACCGGTAATGCTAAATAACGGAAATATGCTTGTTTTTAACAATCTTTTTATATGGAAGAGAAAAGATAAAGCCAAATATGAACGATTATCTCAAACCAATGGATATAAACTTGTCAGACAGAAAATCTATAAAGATAACATGTCAAGTTTCATAGAATTTGACCCGTTAACCATGGAAATAATATGGGAATACAGAGGAGAAGAAAAAGACGAATTCTTCTCCTTAGCATCGGGTTCAAACCAGAGGCTGCCCAATGGGAACACATTAATCACTGAGTCAGATCAGGGAAGAGCACTTTAAGTAACTCCTGAAGGTGAAATCGTCTGGGAATATATAAACACTCATCGAACCGGGAAGCACAAAGATAAGATAGCTGCAATTTTTGAGCTCATGCGCTTTCGACTCGATTCAAATTTTTTTCTCAAAAAGGGGACATGATACCTATTTCCCTTTTTTTGAGATCGAGGATTGGGCCTTTTATTTGAGAGAGGTAGTTACGGAAGAAAACTTCCGGCTTTTTCAGCAGCATGAGAGATACGGCTATCCTCTCGGATCAGAGAGTTCCATCCGAAAAATGGAGCAAATAACTGGAAGAGTGCTGGTCAGAAGGAAACCAGGAAGACCCAGAAAGAAAAAATAGGAAATAGGTATCATGTCCCCTATTTTTGTCCCCTATTTTAATCCCCTATTTTATCTTTTATTATTTGTATTCTTTCATTGTAAAAATAGAATAGTTATGTACATGTGTGATATCCTACTGAATAAATTCATGAAATAAGGGGAACATACAATGAAAAAAACAGTATGGATGACTCTTGCATGTCTCTTCATTCTCAATCAATCTGTTTCTGCTGCATTGAGCAAACATATTGTCGACTATCGGATTAAGGCTAGGCTCGTTCCCGAAGAGAAGGCTGTCGCAGCTTCCGAGACTCTGACATGGCTGAACGACTCAAAGGTTTCCATTTCTGAGCTTCAATTCCATCTCTATCTCAATGCTTTTAAGAATAACCGCTCAACCTTCATGAAAGAAAGTGGCCATCTCAGTCGTGACTTTAAAAAAGATAAAGAGAATTGGGGTTATAACGAGATCCGAAAGATTGGTATAAAAGATGGTGTTGACTTAACAGCAGCCATCGAATATATCCAACCGGACGATGGGAATAAAGACGACCAGACAGTGATGCGGATCTCCCTCCCCGAGCCGGTTCCACCTCAGGAAAAGATTACACTTGAAATCGAATTTTATGCAAAGCTGCCAAAAGTGATTGCCCGCTCAGGATTTTTCAATGACTTTTTTATGGTCGCTCAATGGTATCCCAAAACCGGTGTTCTTCAGGATGGTAAATGGAACTGCCATCAGTACCACAGATCCAGTGAATTCTTTGCTGATTTCGGTGTCTATGAAGTCGAAATCACTGTCCCCAGGGAATATGTGGTGGGTGCAACCGGAAAAAGAATAAAAGAAGTCGATAACAGTAACGGTACCAAAACCTACATCCACTATCAGGAAGATATTCATGATTTTGCCTGGACAGCCTGTCCAGATTTTGTGGAATTCCACGAGCTATATACTTTAGAGAATCCGCCCGTTAAAACCGAAATCATTCTGCTTGTCCATCGCAGCCACCTGAAGCTGAAGGATAGATACCTGAGCTCACTTAAGAACGCTATTGAGTTTTACAGCCAGAATTACGGAGCTTATCCTTACCCCACAGTTACTCTTGTTGACCCTCCTCTGAAAGGCTTGGCAGCCGGAGGAATGGAATACCCAACCCTCTTCACAACCTTTGGTGCCTCCTTCCTTCCCAAGGGATTGTTGCTTTCGGAAATGGTCACCATCCATGAGTTCGGGCATAACTACTGGTATGGGATGGTGGCTTCCAATGAATTCGAGGAAGCCTGGCTGGATGAGGGGCTAAACTCTTATTCTGAAATAAAAGCGATGGCCAGGTATTATGGCGAGGATCAATCGATGATAAAAATGGGGCCGCTAAAAATCAGTGATCTCGATCTGTCCAGACTTCAGGTGATGGCAACCGCTCAGCTCGATCCGATCGTCAAGAATAGCTGGGAGTTCTATAGTGGCGGAAGTTACGCTACCAATACTTATCAGAAAGCGGCCTTGACACTTTTGACTCTGGAAAATTATCTCGGACAAAATGTCATGGCCAAGATTATGAGGACATATTTCGAAAGATGGAAATTCAAACATCCAACAACCGAGGATTTTATTGCAGTAGCCGAAGATGTAAGCGGCCATGATCTCGACTGGTTTTTCGACCAATTCTTGTGGAGCCCCGATAAACTGGATTATGCCATCGGAGCGCTCAGGTCAGAAGAGGTCAAAGAACAGGAGGGAATTTTCAACGGCCAGTTCAAAACCAGCGAAGAGAAAAAAGAAAAAGATAAGGAAAAAGTATTCAAGAATGAAGTCAATATTGTGAGGAAAGGAGAGCTGATCTTTCCCCAGGAGATTCTCATCATATTTGAAAATGGAGAAAAAATCCGTGAGAAATGGGATGGGAGAACGAGGTGGAAGAGATTCGTCTATTATAGGCCTTATAAGCTCGAATCGGCCTGCGTCGATCCTGAACATAAAGTTGTCGTCGATGTCAACTACATGAATAATTCCCGGCACTTAAAGCCCAACAAAATCTCACCATTGAAATGGACTCTGGAATTGATGCTCGACTTTCAAAAAATTCTCACCTTGATTTCTCTGTGACGAAGGAGGAGAAAATGAGAGTATTGAGAAGCTATGGATACGGGATAAGAGAGGCGACATTACAGCCAAAGATGATTTCTGTTTTATGGCTGATAAACCTTCTGTTTGCTACAGTGTTTTTCTACACTGTTTTTAACTTTTTGGCCAGGACAATAGGGAAAAGTCAAGCCTCGGATACTCTACTTCAAAGACTTGACTTCAACTTCATTTTTGAGTTGCTCGTCCACCATGGAGGAGCTGTTCATACAATGCTGTGTCTCTTTCTTATTTTGACTTTTACTTACTCGCTGGCATCCATTTTTCTAAACGGCGGCATCCTGTTCACTATAGCCCACCCCATGAGAATGACCGCAGCTAAGGGAGAGAAGGAGCGCTTTGCAGGGATGTTTTTTCAAGGAGCTGGAAAATTCTTCGGCCGATTCTTCCGGCTTTGCATCTATTCTCTCCTCCTCTGGGTGCTTTTTATCATCCTCCATGTGCTGCTGAATCTTGCTTTTCGTCCCCTCACCGCAAGCGGCACCAATGAACAGATGATGCTCTATCTTTTCTGGGTGCGATTGGCCATTGGTTTGTTTCTCATCTTCCTGATAAGAATGATTCTTGATTACACACGCATTAAAATCGTCCTTGAAGATACACGTTATGTCTTCCGTTCTCTTCTGCAAACAATGGTTTTTATCTTCCGGAATTTCGGAAAAACTTTAGCTTTATACTATCTGCTGATAATAACAGCCATTATCTTGTTCCTGATTTATTGGGGTCTGAAATCTTTGATAACATCAGGTTCTCTATTCCCGATTCTCACGGCCTTCATCATCGGGCAGATCTTTATTATAAGTCGCGGTTGGCTTAAGATTGCCCTGCAGGCGGCCCAGATGGAATTCTATTCCCAATAAGGGCCAGGCGAGAAGATCCCTGCAATCACCAAAAAAGCAGCCTCCCCAAAAGAGGGATAGAATTAATTGACATATGTTTTTTATTTAGTATAAATTAGGAAGCAGATTTTCGGAAAAAACCACAATGTGCCACAGTGGCTGAAAATTCTTCAAACCACCGCAACCTGAGATGGATAAAACAAGTATTTTTGTTTGCCGGAATGCTCCTCGGCCTTGTCCTCATCTTTCTGCCGCCTCCCTCAGGCCTGAGTGAATCAGGGATTAAATGTCTGGGAGTGGCCACCATCTGCATCACGCTCTGGATTTTCACGCCCATTCCCCTGGCTGCGACCAGCCTTGTGGCAATCATCCTCCTCCCAGCTCTAGAGATACTGGATAAAAACCTCGTCTTTTCCTTCTTCGGAAACAGCGCTGTTTTCTTTCTTCTGGGCGTTTTCATCCTGGCTGGGGCAATGATGCATACCGGGCTCTCCAAAAGAATAGCCCTGTTCTTTCTGACACGCTTCGACAAAAACCCTCAATTCGTCATCTTCGGCATTCTCTTCACAAGCTCATTCCTTTCTTTCTTTATGCCCGAGCACGCTGTAGCGGCGATGATGTTTCCTGTGGTCATGGAAATCGCCCAGAGCCTCAAGCTGTCAAAGGGAAAAAGTCCTTTTGCGATCGCTCTTTTTCTGGCGATGGCCTGGGGGGCCGTAATCGGCGGAATAGGAACTTTTCTGGGAGGAGCCCGGGCGCCGCTTGCAGTGGAGCTGCTCAAGGAAACCTATGAGCGGGATATCTCCTTCACTTCCTGGGCAATAGCTGCTGTGCCTATAGCTCTCCTCCTGACTTTTGTAGCCTATTTCATCTTATCAATCTATTTTAAACCCGAGATCAAGGATATCAGCCCGGCGCGCAGACTCCTCCAGCAAGAGCTTCACCGCATAGGCCGCATCAGCCGCAATGAACTAAAGATAGGAATTCTCCTTCTGGTAACCATATTTTTCTGGATATACGGCGGCCATCATATGGGTTTGGCTGTGATTTCGCTGGCAGCAGCGATTATGGTCTTTGTTCTCAACATCGCCAAGTGGGTTGACGTCATAGATTATGTGAACTGGGGTGTTATTATCATGTACGGCGGTGCCATAGCTCTGGGAAAAGCTTTGGCCGAGACCAGAGCCATCGACTGGTTAGCAGGACAGATTCTGCATTCCTTCTTGCTCTCTTCTTTCTTGCTGATTATCGTGCTCTCTGCTCTGGCGAAGATTGTGACCGAACTCATTAGCAATGCCGCGGCCGTGGTTATTCTGGTTCCATTCTCTTTTGGTTTTGTCTCAACACTCAACGTCTCACCAGAGCTTCTTGTGCTTGCTGTCACTATTCCCGCAGGGCTAGCTTTCTGTCTGCCTGTAGGCACTCCGCCCAACGCCATAGCTTATGCGTCCGGATATTTCAAAATCCGAAACATCCTAAAGCCGGCACTCTTCATAAGTGCCGTCTCATGGATGCTGTTCCTGCTGTTTGTAAAATTTTACTGGCCTCTGATAATGAAATGATAAATGCAGCTTGCGAAAATTCTGTTGAGATGATAATTTTTAATAGGATTTTTTCCTTGCCTAATTGAGAATGTACTTGATGACAGATTGAAAATAAATCATAAGTGAGTTTCCATGACAAAAGACACTAGAAGCAAGAACATTTCGGCGGGCTTTACGATCTGGATCACTGGCCTTCCTTTCTCCGGAAAAAAGGAAACAGGCAAGGTTCTCGCCGAGAGATTGAAGATGCTCGGATACAAGACATCTGTTCTGATAGGGGGGCAGATTCGACGTCAGTATGAAAAAAAACTGGGGTTCAGCAAAGAAGAAATCTACAAGAATATCCGTCGTATAGCTTTCGAATGCAAATTACTCACCGATAACGGAGTGATTGCTATTGCTGTTACCATATCTCCTTACCGCGAGCTCCGTGAGGAATGCCGTCAACTGATCGGCAGGTTTATCGAAGTCTACCATAAATGCCCTCTGGAGGTATTGAAAAAGAGAGACATAAAAGGCCTTTTCGAGAAAGCTGACCAGGGAAAGCTCCAGAATGTGGCCGGCATTTCCACACCTTACGAGGAATCGGAGAACCCAGAAGTTATCATCCATGCAGACAAGGAATCTCCTTTTGATGCGACCGGCAAGATCCTGACAAAGCTGAAAGAGCTTGGTTTCCTGGAAAAAGCCGACCACAGTGTTCTGCTTAAACAGGAAGAAAAGGATATTCGGAAAATTCTCAGGGAAACCTGGTTCAAGTGAATTAAACAAGCAATCCCCTTTCTTAACCTGGGCAAACCCACCTTCAGTGTTATCTTCCCGCAATCAAAATTATCACCTTTATGAGTTAGAAAAAAACAGAATATATCACCTCCAAATTCATCCTGATAGGTGATTGAATGATGCTATCAACTCTGCAAAGATTACACATAAAAGTACACATCCCAGTTAAACTTTTGAGAGGACCGCAAATGAAAACATCTTCAAAGATCAAACACCCGAGAGGAAGAATCCTTTCTCTGTGTAAAAGAAATTCATATCAATTCAAGAAGGTGAAGAATATGATATTTCAAGCACTCTCACGGAGCTTTCTATTACAATCCGTAGCCCTGATAGCACTTGTAGCCCTCTTTTTTCCTTCAGACCTGAATGCCCAACAGCAGAATATAAAATTTGAGAATATTTCCATCGAACAGGGACTCTCCCAAAGCACGGGAAATTGTATACTCCAAGACAGTAAAGGATTCATATGGTTTGGCACAGAGGACGGGCTGAACAAATATGATGGATACAGTTTCGTTGTCTATAATGATATCCCGCTGGATCCAACCTCATTATCCGATGATTATGTCCTCTCAATTTACGAAGACAGGGCTGGGGTGATCTGGGTTGGAACTTATAGTGGAGGACTTAACCGTTTTGATCGGGAAAAAGAAAAATTTACTCATTATATGCATGATCCGGATAGCCCTGAAAGCTTGAGTCATAACTGTGTCCTGTCAATCTATGAAGATTCGTCTGGTGTGCTCTGGATCGGGACGAGGAGAGGATTAGATAAATTTAACCGCAAAAACGGACAATTCGAACATTTCGCGCCTTACTCCAACAACCTTAATAGCCAGAATCAAAATTATGTCAGCACGATCTATGAGGACAAAACTGGCACGCTCTGGATCGGAACCGACGGCGGAGGACTCAATAGTTTTGACCGGGAAAAGGAAAAATTCACACAGTTCTGTCATGACCCAGATAATCCTGAAAGCTTGAGCGATAATGTTGTCAGTGCAATCTTTGAAGACAGGACTGGGGTGCTCTGGATCGGAACTGATAATGGATTGGATAAATTTGATCCAGAAAAGAAGAAATTTTTTCATTTCAGGAATGATCCCAACAACCCTAATAGCCTGAGTAACAATTATGTCAAATCAATCTTTGAAGACAGTGCGGCCGTGCTCTGGGTCGGGACCTATGGCGGAGGGCTCAATCGTTTTGACCGGGAAAAAGGAGAGTTTCTATACTGGGCAAATGATCCGGGAAGCCCTTACAGCTTGAGCAGCAATTTTATCCTGTTAATTTATGAAGACCGGACAGGTGTACTCTGGGTTGGAACCTTTGGAGGAGGCTTCAACCGGTTCTCCAGAGAAAAAGAGAGATTTTTGCGTTACAGTCACAACCCCCAAAATCCCTTTAGTCTGAACAAAGGTGATATCTTTTCTTTATATGAAGATCGATCTGGCGTGCTCTGGGTCGGGACCTACGGTGGAGGGCTCAATCGTTTTGACCGGAAAAAGGGAGAGTTTCAACACTGGGTTAATGATCCAGGAAATCCTAACAGCTTGAGTAACAATTTTGTCAGGTCAATCCTCGAAGACAGTGCAGGCATGCTCTGGATTGGAACCTATGATGGATTGAATAAATTTGATCGAGAAAATGGGAAATTTACCCATTACCGTCATGATCCTGATAATCCCGGTAGCCTAAGTGCAAATTATGTCCGGTCAGTTTATGAAGACAGTAGGGGTGTGCTCTGGATTGGCACTTTTGGAGGAGGGCTCAACCGTTTCGACCGAAAAAGGGATGAATTTATTCATTACATACATGACCCTGAAAATCCCAACAGCCTATGCAGTGATCGGGTTGCATCCATCCTTGAAGACAGTGCAGGCATGCTCTGGATTGGAACCGGTGAGGGACTGAATAAATTTGATCAGGAAAAGGAAGAATTTACACAATTTAAACATGATCCCAACGATCCTTATAGCTTAAGCAATGATCGGGTTATTTCCATCTATGAAGACAGCACGGGCATGATCTGGGTTGGAACCTATGGGGGAGGGCTCAATCGTTATGACCGGAAGGAAGGAAAATTTACCCATTACACCAAAGAAGATGGACTGCCAAACAATGTGATTTACGGTATACTGGAAGACAATCAAGGATATCTCTGGCTCAGTACAAATAGAGGGATCTCAAGGTTTAATCCGCGAACTGAAGAGTTCAGAAACTACGATGTGAGAGACGGACTTCAGAGCAATGAATTTAATACAGGAGCTTATTACAAAAGTAAGAGTGGCGAGATGTTTTTCGGAGGCGTTAACGGATTCAACGTCTTTCATCCTGAACACATCAAAGATAATCCTTATATTCCTCCAGTTATGATAACGGATTTCCAGATTTTCAATAAATCGGTCCCGATCAGTAAAGGAGAAGATGAGCATTCAATCCTGAGTAAATCCATTTTAGAGACCGAAGAGATAGAGCTTTCTTATAAAGATCGAGTTTTTTCCTTCCAGTTTGCAGCACTTCATTATGTCTCACCGGAGAAGAACCAGTATGCCTATATGATGGAAGGGTTTGAGAAAGACTGGAATTATGTAGGGAACAGGCGTTTTGCAACCTACACCAATCTCCCGCCAGGTGACTACGTCTTCAGAGTCAAAGGCTCGAATAACGATGGCCTCTGGAATGAAGAAGGGGTATCATTAAAAATAAAGATTACACCTCCGTTCTGGCAGACCTGGTGGTTTAGAGGTTTTGTCGGTATAGTCATTTTATTCCTAATTGTCACAATTTTTAATGTTAGAACGCATACTATCAGAGAGAGAGCCAAACAACTGGAAAAGCGGGTGCAAGAACGCACCAATGAGTTAAGAGTTGCCAACGATGAACTCCAACAGGAAATTAATGTCCGCAAGCAGACCGAGGCAGCACTCAAGGAGAGAGAACGGCAGATCAAGGCTTCACTCAAAGAGAAAGAGGTTCTGCTCAAGGAGATTCACCATCGGGTTAAGAACAATATGCAGATAATATCAAGTCTCCTCAGACTTCAGTCAAGGCAAATCGAAGATGAGGAGATCGTTGACATGTTCACACAAAGCCAGAATCGTATAAGATCCATGGCTCTCATCCACGAAGAGCTCTACCAATCCAAGGATCTGGCAAATATCGACTTCTCAGATTATATAAAGAGGCTGACTAACCATCTATTCTCTGCATACAGTGTAGGGAAGGAACCGATTGATTTCAAGGTAGATGTAAAAGATGTTTATCTTGATATTAACAAAGCAATTCCATGTGGTCTGATTGTAAGTGAGATTGCATCGAATTCCCTGAAGCATGCTTTTCCTGATGGAAAAGGTGGAGAGATATTAGTAAGGATGCGCTCGAACAAAAACGGAAAGTATACATTAACGATGAGAGATACAGGAATTGGACTGCCAGAAGGATTAGACATTCATAAGACAGAAACATTAGGCATGCAGCTAGTCCTGGATCTAGTTCACCAGATTGAAGGCACTGTAGAACTTAAAAGAGATAAGGGGACAGAATTTAATATTGTCTTCTAGTTAATACAGATATTATATTTTTTTTCCAGATCAAACAGGCTAACATTTCCCAAACTAAAATCTAAGGTTCCTCTCCATCCTCGCTGGGGAAAATTCGCGGGCTGACGAATCAGCTTACCTGACAGTTCCCAAAATTATCACGGAAACGCTATCTATCTGTCTCTTTATCTTGACTACATATGCACCCTGTGATACATGAAATGAGTGAAAACTTTTCTCGGATTCGATGTCTCTTTTTGTGTTAGATTATTCAAATTTTCTAAAGGATAGGTATCAAAATGATAACAGGAGCTTTTACTCTATTAATAACGCCCTTTGATAAAAACTTGAATCTGGATGAGGAAGGATTAAGAAATCTGGTCCGACGCCAGGTTCAAAGCGGTATCCACGGCATAGCCCCTCTTGGCGTAACCGGCGAAAATCCAGCGTTGACAGAGTCGGAAATACAAAAGCTCATTGAAATCGTTGTCGATGAGTCTGGAGGCAAATGCAAAATAGCTCCGGACACCTGTTCGAACAATCTGGAACAGACCATAAACCGAATAAAGCTCTATCAGGATATGGGCTGTGACTACGCAGTGGTTTTTGTTCCCTTCCTCGTTTTACCCAGCCAATCCGGAGTTGTCGAATTTTATGAGCGAGTCGCTTCGAGCTCTGAAATTCCCATCATCATCCACAATGCTCCAGCCAGGGTAGGTATCAACATCGAACCCGAAACATATGTCAAACTGGCTCAAATCGATAATATCATTGCCACAAAGGATGGCAATAAGGCTATGGATCATTTGGCAAAAATTCTGCATCTTACCAGAGGGCAAGAGTTTGTAGTTTTTACCGGAAAGGACACGACTGCATATCCATTCCTCTCTTTCGGCGGAAGCGGTGTCTTTACTGTTGCAGGAAATATCGTTCCAGAGGTCATGAGGAATTTGGTCGACCATTGCCTTAAAGGTGAGTTTGATAAAGCCAAAGAAATCCATCACAGATATTACAGTCTTTTCGAGGCCTTGAGGATGGAAACCAACCCCATGGCTGCCAAGGAAGCTCTGTCCCTTATGGGTTTACCTGGAGGAGGATTGAGGATTCCTCTCACCAGGCTGAGTGAACCGAAAAGAGAAATCCTGAAGAAAATCATGAAAGAAGAGGGTCTGATTTGAAAAAAGTTACGGTCAAAGCTCCTGCTACCATTGCCAATTTTGGGCCTGGTTTCGACATCTTTGCCATAGCCCTAGAAAACCCCTGCGATATTATTACAACAGAATTGAACGATACAGGTGCCATAAACATCAATATCGTGGGAAGGGACGAGGGGATTCCTTCCTCTGCAGAAGCTAACTCTGCTGGCATAGCTGCTTCGGAATTTTTCAAAAGAGTAGGAACAACCAAGGGCGTCAATGTGGAAATTGAAAAACAGGTAAGATCCTGTTCAGGCCTGGGGACTTCAGGAGCCTCTGCCGTGGCTTGTGTTTACGGCCTGAACAAACTCCTGGATGCTGATTTGAGCCCTAATGGCATCATCGACATCGCCAGACAGGGCGAGTGCGCAACAGGAAGTGCAGCCCATGCTGATAACGTTGCAGGTTGCCTCCTTGGAGGCTTTGTGATGATAAAAAGCTATTCTCCCTTCATCGTAGAGAGAATGGAATTGCCGAATATTCCAATCGTCATCTCTGTTATGAAAAAGGCGCAAAAGACAACAAGAGGCCTGATCCCTGACCGCCTCCCACTGGACAAAGTAAAAGAACAAATGTCCTGCTGTGCCTCCTTAGTTCTTGCCATTCTGAGCCGGGATTTAAAAAAAATAGGTGAAGCGATCAACATAGATCATATATCAGAGCCTGTGAGATCGAGCTTTATCCCCGGGTACAAGGAAATCAAGAAAAAAGTGCTGGAAGCCGGAGCCTACGGCTGTAATGTCAGCGGCGGCGGTTCCTCTGTTTTTGCCCTCTGCGAAGAAGACAAGACAGAAAAAATCGCCGAGATCATGGAGGCGCTGTCGCGTCAACATGGTCTCGATAACGAAATCATCATCACACGCTCCAGCAACACAGGATTGGTGGAAATCGATGAAGCGAAAGATGGACTATAAAACGATCGCCGAACTCATTTCAAAGAGCAAGAAGAAAACCCCATCCAAAGTGTACATTTCTGGAAATTTTAAAGAAAAAGATTTCGAAGGACGGAAGTTTCATGTCTTCGGCAGTCAAGACTTCTGGATCTTGATCGGTGATTACCCTTTGATTCAGAGCTGGATGGAAAAACATAAAGACCGTATTAAAGACAAGCATGTAGAAATCATAGCGCGTTATTCGGCACTGCCCCTTCTTGACCTGAGTAAAGTCGAGGCAAGGATTGAACCTTATGCAGTTGTCAGAGAAGGGGCCAGCATAGGCAAGGATTGCATCATCATGATGGGGGCAGTGATCAATGTCGGTGCGGAGATCGGTGCGCGAACGATGGTCGATATGAATGCTGTAGTCGGAGCCAGGGCGATCATCGGCCGCAACTGTCATATCAGTGCTGGCGCTGTGATTGCAGGAGTGCTCGAACCTCCGAGCAAAAAGCCTGTGGTTATCGAAGATGACGTGCTGGTAGGAGCCAATGCGGTTGTGCTGGCAGGGACGACTGTGGGAAAAGGAAGTGTTGTAGCGGCAGGGGCAGTTGTCCTTAAAGACGTGCCGCCTGGTGTAATAGTCGCTGGCACGCCCGCAAAGGTGATCCGCAAAGTGGATGAAATCTCAAGCAAGGATAAAATCTCTATCGTGAGCAGCCTGCGCAAGCGGAGATGAGTTGAAGAAAATGAGGCCTCTTACAAGCAGGCGCACGCAGGGTATCGAAAAGACACTGCTTCGCCGCATCAATGATCTTGCCGATTCATCCTGCATCAACCTCGGGCTTGGCGAGCCGTCCTTCCCCACGCCTAAAGCCCTTCGTGACATTCTGAAAGAAAATGTTGATGATTGGCATTTGGGTTACAGTCCCAATGCCGGGCTCAGAGAACTGCAAGAGATTATTGCTGAAAAGAGCGGACTTCAGGTTACTGCCGACCAGGTTTGCATCACTGTCGGCTCAGAAGAGGCTCTTTTCGTGGCGCTCTTAGTCATCGTCGATCCTGAGGATGAAGTCCTGGTTCCTGACCCAGGATTTCCTACTTATGAATCAGTGACTAAAAT
>CAYSCW010000028.1:41363-42454 GCA_964429795.1 uncultured Eubacteriales bacterium | reverse complement strand
TGGGATGATCAGGAATTCATGAGATGGATCAACCACATGAAAACTCAGTGTGATAAGTTCGGAGTCAAGTTCGTCCTCAACACGCCTGTGACCAAGGAATTGCTTGATAGAGAGAAACCGGGCTCCTTTGTTATCGCAACAGGGGCTGTACCGGAAGTTCCGGACATTCCAGGGGCGGATAAGCCCCGCGTGCTCAGCATGTTCGATGTTTTTCTGAGCAGAGTGGAGTTGGGGAAAAATGTGGTCATTCTCGGAGGTTCAGGAGCAGCTATATCGCTTGGCCTGTTCGTGATCGGAAAGATGGAGAAGGAAGGGATCAAGGATTATGGCATAGCTATGATCGACCCAGCGCCAAGGTTCGGTTGGGATGTCAATCCCTCTTACATTTGGCGCTACAGGCTCAGACTTAAGCAGGCCCAGGTCCAACAGCTGACCTACGGTCAGGTAAAGGAGATCACGGATAAAGGAGTGGTGGCAGATTGGACGATTGTTGACAGGAAAACAAAGGAAAGACAAGAGTTTAAAAACCAGCTTGTGCCTGCCGATACGGTCATCTTGGCTAAGCTCGTTCCCAACAAAGAACTGGGCTATGGATTTTTCAAAGGAGATACGGCTATGATTGGTGATTGTGTCTGGGTAAGACGAGGATTTGATGCTATCCAGGATGGATACCGCTTGGGAATGAGATTCTGAGATGTTTGAGCAACTGATGAGGAGATCATGAAAGGAGAGATTTGTCATGATATTGAGTAAAATTGCCACTACCCGTCCCCACATACAGGGAACCAAAATGAGCGTTTATCCCCATTCTGGATCCAGTCATGCGGGGCTCTATCCGTGGATTGATGCTTTCCGCTGCAACGGATGCGGAGCTTGCGCCAGGGTATGTCCGCCTGGCGTCATCGGCTTACATCGTGGCAAGGCGGCGGTCGTTCTTGACCTCTGCCAGCAGTGTGGGGAATGCTTCGAAACATGTCCGGTAGAGGGGGCGATTCTGTTCAAATTGCCTCCAGGTTCCGCTGAAACGGGGAACACCCCTTACTTCTCTCGAAGATAAGGATCAGGCTATAATCGTGAGGGTCATATATATA
>CAYSCW010000028.1:38801-41263 GCA_964429795.1 uncultured Eubacteriales bacterium | reverse complement strand
GAATGCCGGAAAAATTAACCGCCAATTATGTGGATCATATCTGCATTGCTGTCAATGACGTGAAAAAAGCCGAGAAGGATTATATCGATGCCTTCGGCTGGGAAGTGGCTTACCGTTATGTCGATGAGCCAGAGAAGATCAGGGTTACAGGTTTCATGGTTGGCCCCACAGCCATAGAACTCATGGAAGATTTTGATGGTACAGGAGATGTGGCGAAGTTTATAAGACGTGCGGGTGAAGGAGTTATGCTCATCAGTTATAATGTGGATAATTGTCAAGAATCCCTTGAGCTGCTCAAGAGAAATAAGGTCAGGCTGATTGATCAGAAGCCGAGGTTTTTTGCTGAGTATAAGAGAAATTATGCCTTTATCCATCCTGTGGCGACTCACGGAGTTCTTACCGAGATCATCGACGGCAAATATTAAGACGCGACCCCATTTTTTGATAGACTGATGAGCGGGAAAAGGCCTTTGGCAGAAAAAAGAATTAGAGTCCTCTTAGCAAAACCCGGTCTTGATGGACATGATAGAGGGGCAAAAGTGGTTGCTCTCGCCCTTAAGGATGCAGGGATGGAAGTTATCTATACGGGCCTTCACAAAACAATCGATGAGATCGTCAATACGGCCTTGCAGGAAGATGTGGACGTGATAGGTCTTTCCATCTATTCTGGGGCTCATGTTCCTTTGAGTCAGAAGTTGATGAACCGGCTAAAGGAGAAGGATCTTACAGATAAAATGGTGTTAGTCGGAGGGAATATTCCCAGAAGAGATATCAAGACTCTCATAGATTATGGGGTAACCGGCGTATTCCCAGTCGGAGCCAGGTTAGAGGATATTATCAATTTTATTAAAGAAAAGGTTAAGGCGTATAATGAAAAAATCAGAATCTGATGAAATAAAAGATGTCATCCTTGAGTCCGGGATTAAAGTCAAGCCCGTCTATGGCCCTGAAGATATTAAAGATCTCGACTTTGATAGAGAGATTGGCCAACCTGGAGATTATCCGTTCACCCGAGGAATTCATCCTCTGATGTACCGCAAAAGGCCTTGGACGATGCGGCAGTATTCGGGATTTGGAACGGCTAAGGAAACAAACGAAAGGTTTAAATGGCTTCTCGAACAGGGACAGACAGCTCTTAATGTGGCCTTTGATTTACCCACCCAGCTAGGGTTAGATTCTGATGACCCGTTTGCGGAGGAAGAAGTAGGGAGAGTGGGGATGGCTGTAGACACATTGCAAGACATGGAAGAAGCTTTTGATGGCATCCCTATGGATAGAATCAGCGCCTCTCTGACCATCAATCCTGTCGCCTCGGTGATGTTGGCTATGTATCTGGTAGTAGCAGAAAAACAGGGAATCTCTTGGGATCAAGTGAGAGGCACAACACAGAATGATATCTTGAAGGAATATATCGGTCGGGGAACCTGGATTTTTCCGGTCGAGCCCTCTATCCGATTAATAGGGGATATGGTTGAATTCTGTTCCAAGAATGTTCCCAGATTCAATCCTTTCAGTGTCTGTGGCTATCATATCAGAGAGTCTGGGGCGAATCCGGTCCAGGAGATGGCCTATGCTTTCGAGATCGCCATCGCTTATATCCAGGAAGTGCTCAAGCGCGGATTGAGCATTGACGATTTCGCCGCAAGAATTGCTTTCAATTTTGACATTCATGGCAACATGTGGGAACAAATTGCTAAATTCAGGGCAGGAAGAAGACTCTGGGCGAAAATCATCAAGGAACGTTTCAAAGCAAAGAATCCTCGCTCCATGACCTTAAGGATGATCGCCGGCGGAGGAGGTGGCGGTTTAACCATCCAACAGCCTGAAAATAATATCGTACGTGGTGCTTATTATGCTTTGATTTCTGCTCTATCAGGAACACAAACTATGGCTCTCTGTTCCTATGATGAGGCCTACACAATTCCCTCCAAGAAAGCCGCCTTGATCAGCTTGAGGACCATGCAGATTCTGGCAGATGAGATGGGACTCAAGGATACGGTCGATCCTCTGGGGGGTTCCTATTATATCGAGTGGTTGACCAATGAGATGGAAAAGGCAATAAAAGAGTGCATGGAAAAAGTTGAGGAGCTGAGGGGTATGGTTCAGGTGATTGAATCAGGTTACATCCAAAGAGAAATCAGCCGACAAGCTTATCTCTATGAAAAAAAGATACAATCGGGAGAAATCGTCAAAATCGGGGTGAACAAATATGTGATGGAAGAGGAAATGGCTGAGGTTGAGATACACCCATTCAATCCCCGAGTGATTGAAGCTCAGAGGAGAAAGCTGGAAGAGATCAAAGCTCGAAGAGACGAGAAGAAAGTGAGAGAGGCATTATTCGGATTAAAAAAGGCTGCTCGAACCCATGAGAATGTGATGCCTCACGTCCTAAAATCTGTGAGAAGCTATGCCACTTTAGGTGAGATAACAAACGTTTTCAAGGAAGTATTTGGTGAATTCAA
>CAYSCW010000028.1:33400-38701 GCA_964429795.1 uncultured Eubacteriales bacterium | reverse complement strand
CGGAAGCTCTGAGATCTATAAAGTTTTATCCACTCCGGATGATCCATCCATTGGATTGATGGAGGGGCTTTCGGAGATGGCCAAGGCCCGGAATATATCTCTCAGAGAATTCATCAAGGAAGTGACCTCCATCGTCCATGGAACCACAGTCACCACCAACGCAGTGCTGACTCGAAGAGGCGCCAAAACAGGCCTTCTGACCACAAAAGGCTTGAGAGATGCCCTGGAGATGAGAAGAGGGATTAGGGAAGAGCAGTACAACAACAGATACACCAATGTCGAGGCATTGGTTCCAAGATACTTGAGATTTCCTGTAGAAGAGCGACTTGATTACAAAGGAGATAAGATCACGGAACTCAGAGAAGAGGATATTCAAGATGGGGCGAAGCTTTTTCAAGAGGAGGGTGTGGAAGCGATTGCCATCTGTTTTATGAATTCTTTTGCCAACCACGTTCACGAGTCCAGAACTGCGGAGATTATCAAAGAACAATTTCCTGATACTTATTTAACAGTATCCTCTTCCTTCTTGCCCAGTATCAGATACTATGACAGGTTATCCACAACTGTCTTGAACTCTTATGTTGGACCTCCATTGAAGCGATATTTAAGAAGTCTGATCGAAAAATTAGAAAATATTGGGTTTAAAGGGGCTTTGCTCATCATGCAATCCAACGGAGGTATTGTCTTACCACAGATTGCTATGGACAGGGCAGCGGTCACTCTTCTTTCAGGTCCTGCAGCCGGGCCTGTGGCTGGAATCGAATATTCTTCTGTTCAAGGCTATGATGATTGTATAACCATTGATATGGGAGGCACCAGTTTTGATGCCGCCCTTATCAGGGACAAAACGCCCTTGGTGACCACAGAGGGGGAAATCAATCGACTGAGAATAGCCCTGCCCATGTTAGGAATCGTCACCATCGGAGCCGGAGGAGGTAGTATTGGCTGGGTTGACGAAGGCGGTCTTCTACGTATGGGGCCTCAGAGTGCCGGGTCGAAGCCGGGACCCGCATGTTACGACTTGGGAGGAGAAGAGCCAACCTGTACAGATGCGGATCTGGTGCTCGGTTATCTCGATAAAGATTTTTTTGCAGGGGGAAAAATCCCCCTTAATTATGATAAGGCGGTAAAAGCCATTAAAGACAAGATTGCGGATCCATTAGGCATGGATGTGGTTGAGGCAGCTTCGGGAATGTACCGCGTGATAAACATCAGCATGGCCTCTGGAGTGAGGGAAGTCAGTGTCAAACGCGGTCATGACCCCAGAGAATTTCCCCTGGTTGTTGCCGGAGGAGCAGGGCCAGTTCATGCCTGTATGATCTCTCGGGAGCTTGAGATTCCGGTCATGATTATTCCCAAGGAATCCTCTATTTTCTGCGCGGCAGGAATGTTGATGTCTGATTTGAAGCACAACTTCGTCAGAACCTACTCCACTCCCCTCAACAAGATCGACAAGGAGAAATTCAGGTCTCTATTCCATGCAATGGAGACAGAGGCCTCCGGTCTTCTTGTGTCAGAGTTCATTCCCAAGGAACGCATTCAACACTTCTATTCTCTGGATATGAGGTATGTTAAGCAATATCATGAGGTTAATGTGGAAGTCACCAAGGAGGAGATAGAAAAGGGAGATATCGATTCCATCGCTTCCAAGTTTCATCCTGAACACAATCGACTCTATGGATATTCTTTAAAAGAAGAAAAGACGCCGGTCGAGCTGATTAACCTAAGGCTTTTAAGTGTGGGGGAGACTGACAAGCCAAAATTCAAGCAGGAGAAATTTGCTCATCAAGACCCTTCAGGAGCCTTAAAAAAGAGGAGAAAAGTCTATCTTCCCCTTGAGAAAGCCTTCCAGGAAGTCTCCGTCTATGATGGACACAGACTGAGTTGTGGTAATAAAGTTGAGGGACCGGCCATAATAGAACAGGTGAATACGACGACTTTCATCACCCCTGAATATAATGTCCTCTGTGATCGGTACGGAAGTTATACCATGTACTTAAAAACCAAGGAAGAAGAGATCAAGAAAAGGTTGAGGCTGATGGAGTAAGATGAAGATAGATAAAATATTGGTTTCGGTATTCCAGAGGAGGTTTAAGTCCATAACTGAAGAGATGAGTATCGTCTTGGAGAAAACGACCAGATCTCCTATCCTCTGTGAAGCAAGAGATTTCGTTACCGGGATTTACGATGAACAGGGTAAGATGCTTGAGCAGACCGAAAACCTTCCCATCCTCTCCTTTTCGCTGGGACCTGTGTGTGAGTATATTGTCAGGTATTTTGGAGAAGAAATCTATCCAGGTGATGTCATCTTCCACAATGATGTCTTCTCCATGGGCAATCAGAACAATGATGTGGCTGTTTATAAGCCCGTATTTTACCAGGATAAACTCATAGCATGGGCCGCTGCCAAAGGACATCAGGCCGATGTAGGAGGGGCTGTTGCAGGAGGATATAATCCCAAAGCCACCGAGGTTTGGCAGGAGACACTTCGGATTCCTCCAGTTAAAGTCTATGAACGGGGAAAATTGAGAAAGGATGTGTGGGATCTTATTTTCGCCAATATCCGTTTTGATATGGTTGCTGCGGATATGAGAGCTCAGATAGGATCGTGTGTAGTAGGGGAAAGAGGGATTTTGAAGTTGATCGAAAAATATGGACTTGATGTTTTTGAATCCCATAAGGAGTATCTTTTTGATTCCACCGAAAAAATGATGCGGGCGGAAATTCGAACCATACCGAATGGTGTTTACCGGGGAGAATCGACTGTCTATTATGATGGGAAAACACCTGGATCGAAATACAAAATAAGGGTGAAGATAACTGTCGAGGATGAAGAAATCATCTTCGATTATTCAGATACAGACCCTCAGACCGATGGATTTGTCAATGGAACTTACACTTCCTCTGCGAGTGCTACTCTGTTGACTTTCCTTCAGATGGTTAACCCTGATATGCCTCATAATGATGGAATGGTCAGACCTGTGAAGATCATCATTCCTGAAGGCACCATCCTGAACGCAAAATTTCCGGCAGCCACGACCTTCGGAAATCATCTCTGCCCTCCCAATGCAGATGCGATTATTCGAGCTTTGTCTCAAGCCATACCTAAAAGAGTGACTGCAGGATGGAACCAGCTGTTATGTTATCTGACCAGTGGGTATGATCCTAGAAAGAAGGACAAGTATGTTGATATAGGATTTATGGGATTGAAAGGGGGATCTGGAGCAACTTCTGGAGTGAATGGGTATGATCACATAGGTATGATCGATGCTTCTGGGGGCGTCCTGGACCAGGATTATGAGATGTTCGAGCAGCAGACTCCACACTTGCTTTTAAGACACGAATATTGGCCTGATTCCTCAGGGGCTGGTCAGTGGAGAGGAGGCCTTGGTGTTGAAACGATGTTCAGAATAGGTGGAGAGAATACAAGGGTGGTGACATTTGGAGACGGAGATGTTGAACCTGCGTTTGGGCTTTTCGATGGGAAAGGTGCGACCTTGAATAAGATTGAACTGCATTATCCAGATGGAAAGAAGTATAAGACATCGAGCAAAGACCTGGTTGAGAGTGTTCCCCAAGGGACTGTCCTCTTCCAGCAAGCTGGGGGTGGAGGAGGATACGGTGACCCTTACCTGCGCGATCCCAATCTGGTGGCCCAGGAAGTCAAAAATGGAATTTTGAGCCTCGAGAAGGCAAAAGAAGATTACGGAGTGATCATCGATCCTGAGACTTATGAAGTGAATCTCAAAGAGACTGAAATACTGAGAAAGAAAAGATAAGCTTCTGGTTTTTATTTAATCCGATAGAACCACATCAGGGGGAGCCATAGCTGATGGCCATAAGGGATTCTTTTATGGTTGACCAGCACCTCAGTTTTTTCCCAGTCGTGGATGAGGTTGAAGAGCTGGAAAAGATCATCGACCTCATCGGGGGTATATGTGGCTGAATGGCTTATCCATTCACCGCTTCCCTCTTCTTTGTAGGTGAGACTTTTCTTGGCCAGTTCCACCGCTTTTTCATAGTCCGGTGTCATTTTATAGCCGAATTTCAGGGTGATCTTGAAAGCTTTAGCCTGAGTGCTGGGATGGAGGATGCTTTCTAATTTTTCGTCGGTCTCGTCGTAGCCTTTCTTTTTTTGCTCTGCCATCAAAGAATATCTTGTTCCTTTAAAAATCATTGAAATATATATGATAAGAGTGTCATTTTGTCAAATAATGAACATGCAGTCTCCGTAGCTGTAAAACCTGTACCTTTTTCGGATAGCTTCCTCGTAGGCCTGTTTGATAAAATCAAGACCGGCAAAGGCTGCAACCAGCATCAACAATGTGGATTTGGGAAGATGAAAGTTGGTCAGGAGCCTGTCTACTACCTTGAATTCGTATCCAGGATAAATAAAAAGGCGGGTGGAGGATTTTCCGGGTCGGAGCCTCCCTTTCTGGAAGGCGCTCTCCAGGGCTCTGACCGAGGTTGTGCCCACAGCCACAACAGGGTGTAACCTCTTCATAGCTCGATTTATGGTGGCAGATGCGTTCTGGCTTATAGAATAGGTTTCTTCCAGCATATTGTGGTTTTCCACCCTATCAACCCTTACTGGCTGGAAGGTAGCCAGTCCCACATCAAGAGAGATGGGACAGAGTACTACTTCCTTCTGCTCGATTTTTTTAAGAATTTTGGGAGTGAAGTGGAGTCCAGCCGTGGGCGCGGCGATGGCCTGTCCCTTTTTGGCATAAACTGTTTGATAGCGCTCGAGATCAAGTTCTTTCAGCCTCTGGTCTTTCTTTTTACGTTTGATGTAAGGGGGGAGGGGAGCATAGCCTATTTTTCTTAGCTCCTTCAGCACATCCTGAGTGGAAAACCGGATCACCCGCTTCCCACTCTCTTCTGCTTGGATCACTTTGCCTTTGAGGCCTGAGGGAAAAAAGATGATATCGTTGACTTTTACTTTTCTTGAAGGGCGACAAAGTACTTCCCACGTCCCTCTTTCAACTTCTTCCAACAACAAAAAGTCAATCTCCTTTTCAGCTTTTGTTCCCCATATCCTGGCAGGGATGACCCTGGTCTGGTTGATGACTAAAACATCCCCTTTGTTCAAATAAGAGGGAAAGTCGCTGAAAAGAGAATGAATGATTTTGCCTGTGTGACGATAAAGCACCATCATCCGTGACTTATCTCTTCGAGGAGCCGGGATTTGGGCGATGAGCTCTGGGGGAAGATGATAATCGAATTCTTCTGTCAGCATCGGGGGCAGACCTTGATAGTTTGAATAATTCCGGCCGAACCTCTTTTCTTTTTTTCAGTAAT
>CAYSCW010000028.1:0-33300 GCA_964429795.1 uncultured Eubacteriales bacterium | reverse complement strand
TAAAATTATAAAACTTATGAAGGTCTGACCCCAATGTGTTACTCTTTGAAGAGTTTTTTCTGTGAGGATATAGAGCCAAGCCCCAGGTGCTGGTACGCTTGCGGTGTGATCTTGCGTCCACGGGTGGTCCGTTCCAGGAATCCGATGCGCATCAGAAATGGTTCATAGATGGATTCAATGGTCTCCTTCTCCTCATCGATAGCTGCCGCGATGGTGTTGATTCCGACAGGCCCGCCGTTGAAGTTTTCGATGATGGTCAGGAGGATTTTCCTGTCCACTTCATCCAGGCCGAGAGCGTCCACTTCCATCATATCCAGCGCCTGATTAGCTTGACTGGCGGTGATCTTGCCTTCGCCTTTCACATCAGCATAATCTCTGACTCTTCTCAGGAGTCTGTTGGCCACTCGGGGAGTTCCTCTTGCCCGGCGCGCAATCTGCTGGGCTCCTTCATCATCGATGTTGACTTTAAGAATCGAGGCCGACCTCATGATGATCTTCTTGAGATCCTTCTTCTCATAATAGTCGAGGCGGTGGATGATGCCGAAACGGCTTCTTAGAGGAGGTGTTATCCGTCCCGCCCGCGTGGTAGCCCCCACAAGAGTGAATTTCTTTAGCTTCAGTTTGTGGCTTCTGGCACTGGGTCCCTGGCCGATGATGAGATCCAGGCTGAAATCCTCCATGGCGGAATAGAGGATTTCCTCCACTGAAGGATGGAGCCGGTGAATCTCATCGATAAAGAGAATTTCTTTTCCCTGGAGGTTGGAGAGGATAGCGGAAAGATCGCCGGTTCTCTCGATGACCGGTCCAGAAGTAGGTTTGATCCCCACTCCCATCTCCTTGGCAATGAGGTAAGCCAGGCTTGTTTTTCCCAGTCCCGGGGGGCCGTAAAGGAGAACATGGTCCAGTTGTTCTTCTCTTTTTTTAGCTGCTTGGATGAAAATTTTGAGGTTGGATTTGATGGTTGTTTGGCCCACGAATTCATCGAAGGTTCGGGGGCGCAGGTTGTCCTCGAAGAGAAGGTCTTCTTTTGTCCGTACAGGGGTGAGAACCGTTTCCATTTTCATTCCTTTTTTCATGTGTCTTTCAAATCCAGCCCTTTATAGGCGTCATATCTTTGCCAGTGACTTCAGGCTTTCTCTGAGAAGTTGCTCAAACTCCGCCTCCAGGGTGAGTTTTTTGATGGTTTCATCCACGTTTTTTTCCACTTCTTTCCGTCTGAACCCCAGGTTCATCAGGGTGGAGATGAGATCTTCTCTCTCCTGGAAGCCTTTGCTGCTCAGCACTTTTTCTTTCTTTTCCAGTTTTTCCTGAAGCTCCAATGCGATCCGCATGGCGGTCTTTTTTCCGATGCCTGGGACAAGGGAGATACGGGCAACATCACTTTCCCTTATTGCTTGTTCGAGGTCGGAGACTTCGATTCCAGAGAGAACATTCAGAGCTAATTTGGGGCCGATCCCGGATATTCCTATCAGCTTTAAGAAAATATCCCTTTCCTCTTCAGTGAAGAATCCATAGAGAGCCAGAGAATTGTCGGTCATGTGGGTATAGATAAACAGTTCGGTCTTCTCGTCAATATCCCCCAACTTGAAGTAAGTGGAGAGGGGAATCCAGGCACAGTAGCCCACGCCCCCGATATCGAGGGTGACTTGATTGGGTGATTTTTGAATCAGGTTTCCTTTAAGATAACTGATCATTTTTTAACCTGAGCCTTTCTCCGATTGGTTGATCTTGTCTTTGAAGATTTTTGAGTTCATATGACAGAATGCTGCAGCCAGAGCATCGGAAGCATCGGTGGAGAGCTTCTCGTCCTGAATGTTGAGCAGAGTTTTGACCATCGTTTTAACCTGATTTTTATCTGCCTGGCCATAGCCCGTGACCGCTTTCTTGATTTCCAGGGCAGAGTATTCGTATAGAGAACAATTGTGGCTGGCCACAGCCACTAGGGTTGCGCCCCTGACCTGGCCGAGAGTGATGGCTGTTTTGATATTTTGGGCGTAAAAAGGATTTTCGATGGCCACCTCATCGGGCTCATGGGTTTTTATCAGTTCTTCCAAGCGGATTTTAATCTCATTGATTTTCTGATGGAAGAGGAGACGGCGTGGGGGCTTGATGACCCCGTAACCGAGGACAGTACATCCATCTTGGGAGTATTCTATGATACCAAACCCTGTGGATTGAATACTGGGATCGATTCCAAGGACCCGCATAAAAACTATTTTTCAGCTGAGTATTGGGCTAGTTCTTCCTCGTCGATGTCGAAGTTAGCCCAGACATTCTGAACATCGTCATGGTCTTCCAGTTCTTCCATCAGTCGCAGAAGTTGTTGAGCCTGCTTTCCTCCCAGTTTCACGTAATTTCGAGGGATGTAACCGAGGTTGGAGGCTGCCAATTCGATATTGTGTTTCTGTAAAGCATCGACCACAGACTCATAGTCTTCGGGCTTGGTGAAGATTTCATAATTGCTTCCATCTTCTCTTAAATCTTCTGCGCCTGCTTCCAGGACGATGTCCAGAAGCTTGTCCTCTGAAGCTTTGTCTTGTTCGACAACGATGTATCCCTTGCGCTTGAACATCCAGGCGACACAGCCCGACTCGCCGATATTCCCCCCGTTTCTGGTAAAAATATGCCTCAGTTCTGAAACTGTCCTGTTTTTGTTATCGGACAAGACTTCCACATAAATGGCAACTCCACCGGGACCATATCCTTCATAAATGAATTCTTCATATGTGGTGCCTTCCAGTTCTCCTGTTCCTTTCTTGATGGCTCTTTTAATATTATCAGAAGGCATGTTCACAGCTTTGGCATCGGCAACCGCTTTTCTCAGGCGGGGATTCGCATCCGGATCACCTCCACCCAACCGGGCGGACATAGCGATCTCTCTTATGATTTTGGTGAAGATCTTTCCCCTCTTGGCATCCTGGGCGGATTTTTTATACTTGATGGAATGCCATTTCGAATGCCCTGACATTTTGACTCCTTGCTGTTCCTGTCAAAAGAATTCTAACACAATTGATGAAAGAAGAAAAGCGAACGAACAGGAGGCCGGCTTCACTTTTTTTAGAGGTTCGAGAAAGCTGAGTTAGGCCGGGTCGGGGCCCTCCTCGCTCGCTCAGACCATTCCAGATATTTCCGAGCACAGAATAAGTTTTTTCCCCAGTCAGATTGGAAGTGAATAAAAAAAGAATTTATATAATTATTATAGTTATGGTATAAAAAGGAAAGAGTGTTTGCTGCAGCTTCCTATCATTATGGCTTCGCCATCATCAAGAGTTATTGATGAGTTAAATAAATTATCTGAGCAAGGAGGTTTTTGATGAAAAAGAACATGGGAACAGCGGACCGGATTATCCGGACTCTCCTGGCCATACTGGTCGCGGTACTCTACTTTACAAACCAGATCTCAGGAACAGCGGCGATCATTCTGGGCATTATTGCTGTAATCTTTCTTCTCACCAGTTTGGTCGGGTTTTGCCCTCTCTACGTCCCTTTTAAGATTTCAACCAGGAAAAAAGAGAAAAGCCCTAAGAGTTGACCTAATACTCTTAGGCGGATTGACTTTTATAACTTGACATACTCTAGGGGGGTATGCTATATTAAAAGATATCTTCAACCATTAAAGAGGAGGTTTCGATGAACCAACAAGTGACCACTCACGATGAGGAGCTTGTTCGATTGAGAAGGATTGAAGGACAGATACGGGGTATTCAGAAGATGATCGAGGAGAAGAGATACTGTATCGATATATTGACCCAGATATCATCAATTGTCGGAGCCCTGAAGAGCGTGGAAGAGAACATATTGAAAAGGCACCTCAAGGGATGTGTTCGAGAATCTTTGGCTAAAGGAAATAAAGAAGAAAAGACAAAGAAAATCGATGAAGTTATTGATGTGTTGAGAAAATTCAGGAAATATTGAGGAGTGAAAATGAGCTATTATTTCAGTAAAAAAACCAAAGGATCGTTCAGCGAGGTCATAGAAAGAACCACCGCATTGCTAAAAAAAGAAGGATTTGGCATTCTCACAGAGATCGATGTCAAGAAGACATTGAAGAAGAAGCTGGATGTGGATTTCCGGGAATACAAGATTCTGGGGGCTTGTAATCCGTCTTTCGCTTATAAGGCGCTTCAGGCAGAAGACAAGATAGGAACCATGCTTCCCTGCAACGTGATTGTTCAGGAAGTTGCACAAGGAGAGGTGGAAGTGGTTGCCGTCGATCCTGTGGCTTCCATGAAGGTGGTGGAAAATCCCAAGCTTTTAGAGGTTGCCCGACAGGTTCAGAAGAAGTTGGAGCGGGTCATTAAGAGTCTTTGAATATGGAAAAGGAGGATAAAATGGCAAAAGATGTCGTTTGCGGCATGGAAGTCAAAGAAAACCAAGCGGCCGGCGTTTCAGAATATAAGGGGGAAAAATATTATTTTTGTTCCCTTGCCTGCAAGAAGAAATTCGATGAGGCTCCGGAAGCCTTCATAAAATCCGATGAAGGGGAGGAGGAAGAAGACGACGAAGGAGAGCATCATCCTGAGGAAAAGACAAAGCCATCTGCAGAGAAAGAGGAAGCCAGACAGGATAGAATTGACCTTCCCATCGTGGGGATGAGCTGTGCAAGCTGTGTGCAGAATATCGAGAAAGCCCTTCTTCAGATGAGAGGAGTGACCAAAGCGGCTGTCAATTTGGCCACGGAAAAAGCCAAAATCGAATATATCCCTTCAGAGACCAGCCTGGAAGAGATCAAAGAGACCATAGAGCAGACAGGATACAAAGTTCTCAAAGTGCCTCCAGAAGAAGAACTGGAAGATATGGAAAGGGTCGTCCGTGAGAAGGAATACAAGAGGTTGAAGAGAAAATTCCTCATAGGATTAGCCCTGGCTGTCATCATATTCTTAGGAAGTTCCACCCACTGGTTTCCCTGGATTCCTGATTTCCTGAGCAATTTCTTTGTCCTCTGGGCTCTGGCCACCCCTGTCCAGTTCTGGATCGGATGGCAGTTTTATAGGGGAGCCTGGGGTGCTTTCAAGCACCGCAATGCGGACATGAACACACTGATTGCTGTGGGAACCTCTGCCGCCTATCTTTACAGCGTGGTAGCAACCGTTTTTCCTTCTCTTTTTGCCACAGCGGGCATCGAGCCTAAAGTCTATTTTGATACCTCTGCTATCATCATTGTTTTGATCCTTTTCGGAAGGCTTCTGGAGGCAAGAGCCAAAGGACAGACTTCAGAAGCCATCAAGAAGCTGATCGGCCTTCAGCCCAAGACAGCTCGTGTGATCAGAGATGGAAAGGAGCTGGATATTCCTGTGGAAGAAGTCCTGGTCGGCGATGAGATCGTGGTCAGGCCAGGAGAGAAGATCCCTGTTGACGGTGTTGTCACCAGAGGAAAATCTGCTGTGGATGAGTCTATGATCACCGGTGAGAGCATGCCAATGAGGAAGGAAGCCGGGGATGAGGTGATCGGAGCAACCATCAACAAAACAGGAAGTTTTCAATTCAAGGCCACAAAAGTGGGGAAAGATACTGCCCTTGCCCAGATCATCAAGCTGGTCCAGGATGCTCAGGGATCTAAGGCCCCCATCCAGCGTCTGGCGGATATCATCGCCGGATACTTCGTTCCTATCGTGATCTCGATTGCCATAGCTGCCTTTATCATTTGGTTTAATTTTGGCCCAAAACCGGCTTTGACTTTTGCCTTGCTGAATTTTGTGGCTGTGATGATCATCGCCTGCCCTTGTGCACTCGGATTGGCCACTCCAACTGCTGTTATGGTGGGAACAGGAAAAGGAGCAGAAAACGGCATCTTGATCAAGGGAGGAGAGAGCCTGGAGACAGCCCATAAGGTAAACACCATCGTGTTTGATAAGACAGGGACACTGACAAAGGGGGAGCCGGAGGTAACCAATATCGTTTCCTTGAATTCACTTTCCGAGCAAGAAATCCTCGAGTATGCAGCCAGTGCCGAGAAGACCTCAGAACATCCTCTGGGGGAGGCAATCATACGGAGTGCAAAGGCAAAGAAGATCGAGCCTTCTGATCCTGAAGATTTCAGGGCTGTTGAAGGACATGGAATCGAAGCCCGGGTTGATGGGAGAGAAATTCTTGTTGGAAACAAAAAGCTGATGGAAAATCGAGGAGTCAAAATCGGAGATCTGGAAGAAAAAGCAGAACAACTGGCCGCCGAAGGAAAGACTCCGGTCTTTATCTCCCTTGATGGCCGGGCCGCTGGCTTGATTGCCGTAGCTGACACATTGAAGGAGAACTCTCTTCAGGCTGTTGAAAAATTGAGAAAACTGGGACTGGAAGTGGTCATGCTGACCGGAGACAACAGAAAAACAGCAGAAGCCATTGCCAGGAAAGCCGGAATCGAGAGGGTTCTCTCCGAAGTCCTGCCAGAGGATAAGGTCCATGAGATCAAAAAGCTTCAGTCTGAGGGGAAGAAAGTGGCCATGGTGGGTGATGGCATAAACGATGCTCCGGCGCTTGCTCAGGCCGATATAGGGATTGCCATCGGCTCTGGAACGGATGTGGCTGTTGAGGCTTCTGATATCACCCTGATCAAGGATGATCTGCGCGGTGTTGTCTCAGCCATCGAGCTGAGCAAAAAGACCATCAAGATTATAAAACAGAATCTTTTCTGGGCCTTTTTCTACAACAGTGCTGGAATACCCATAGCTGCCGGCTTGCTCTATCCCTTTTTCGGAATCCTGTTGAATCCGATATTTGCTTCGGCTGCCATGGCTTTCAGCTCGGTCTCGGTGGTTTCCAACTCTCTCAGGCTAAGACGGGCCAGGTTGAGTCCTTAAAAGGAGAAAGGTCATGCTGGTAAAGATTGTCGTTACAGTTGTGGGAGTGATCCTCATTATCTTCGTCAACTGGTATTTTTTGTTCTCAAGAAGAAAAACTGCACAAGCTGCTCTGAGGGAGAGCTGGTTTCAGGAGGTCATGATCCGGGTCAAAGGCGGGTATGATCCTGACGTGATCGTGGTCAAGAAGGGAATCCCGGTGCGTTTGAATTTCTACCGGGATGAGACAGCCGATTGTTCGGATACCATCGTCTTCGGAGATTTCAACATCAGAAAGCCCCTTCCTGCCTACAAAACCACTCCTATAGAGTTTACTCCCGAAAAAGAGGGCGAATACGTTTTTACCTGCGGAATGGGTATGCTCAGAGGAAAATTGATTGCCCGGTGAGAGACGAAGAAAGAGCCACAGAGAGAAAAAGGTTAACGGAGAATGCAGGCATGGAAAGACCTTAGTCGCTGAATCGAAATTTTTTCAATGTAAGATAAAAAATGGTATCCTAAATTCAGTAAGAAAATGGCGAAGAAAGTGGTTGTGGCCATGAGCGGAGGTGTGGACTCCTCTGTGGCAGCGGCCCTTCTCAAAGAAGAGGGATACGAGGTTATCGGAGTGACTATGAACCTCTTCTCGCTACCTCCAGAATACTGTGGTTCAGAGAATCTGCGCAGCTGCTGCGGCTGGAAAGCCGTCGAGGACGCTAACCGTGTGGCCAGCATCTTGGGCATTACCCATTATGTGGCTGATTTGAGGGAAGATTTTAAAGAGAAAGTGATCACCGATTTCTGTGAGCAATACGCTCGAGGCAGAACACCCAATCCCTGTATCCGTTGTAATCAACACGTGAAGTTTAAATCCCTGATGGCCAGAGCAGAGAAACTGGGCGTGGATTTCCTGGCCACAGGCCATCATGCCCGGGTGGAATACGATGCTCAAAAGAGGAGATATTTGCTCAAGAAGGGAAAAGACAGAGAAAAGGATCAGTCCTATTTCCTTTATCCTTTGTCCCAGGAGCAGCTTTCCAGGACGCTGTTTCCGGTTGGTGATTTCACAAAGAAGGAAGTGAGAGAGAAGGCCCGCAAGATGGGTCTTCCCGTAGCCCAGAGAGCTGAAAGCCAGGAAATCTGCTTTATCCCGGATAAAGATTATGCCCGATTTCTCCAGGAAAGGATTCCTCAGGCCTTCCAACCGGGTCCTGTTGTGGATATCGAAGGTCATATTATAGGTCAGCATAGAGGAGTTGCCCGCTACACCATCGGCCAAAGAAGAGGGATGGGTATTGCTGCCCCACACCCTCTTTATGTCATCAAGATCCACCATGACAAGAACAAGATTGTGGTCGGCCCGAATGAGAAGCTTTTCCATAGAAATCTCCTAGCAAGCCAGGTTCATCTGGTCTCGTTAGAGAAAATCACTCAACCTCTCACTGTCAAAGCAAAAATCCGGTACAAGCATAAAGAAGCGAAGGCAATCGTAAAGCCTGTGGAAGAAGACAGGGCTCGAGTGGAGTTTGAAAAGCCCCAAAGGGCGATCACACCTGGTCAGTCTGTGGTCTTATACGACGGAGATGTTGTTGTCGGTGGCGGCATCATCGAGGAGACCGATTTAAAGGCGTTCGAACCTTAAACTTGTCTTTGAGCAGGCTTTCTCATCTCTTACCGATGGCTTTCAGTTTCGACTCGATAGAGGCGACCCTGTCCAGGCGGTGATCCACATGCAGGTCTATATGGATTCTCCTCGCTCCCATGTCAGCAATCGCCTTGTGAGCCTTCACAATCACTTTGAACAGGGTTCGAAGGTCTGGGGATTCGATGGTAGTCGCCATACCACCTGTTTCATGATTCAACCCTGAATCCTCGATAACTTTTATGGCCTCCTTAACATATTTACTTACAGAAATCCCTTCGCTGGTGGGAAAAATGGCAAATTCAGCGATAATCATTTTATTTTCCTTTATACGATGTTGAATCCATGGATCATGGAAAAAGAATTCTACCAGTTCATGGCAATTCCATCAAGGAAGCTTATGGGCTTCAGATGAACAGGAACCGCCGCCTTACTGCCTAAGTGGATGAAATATCTTCACTCATTACGGGAATGGCAATGCTTACAGATTTAGAGAAATTGTTGTCTATGGCCAGGGATGAGGCTATAATACGTGGGATGCCTCCGGACTTAAACAAAAGAAGGGAGAAGGATGATGGCCTTATCCTCTGGAAAAAGACTTAAATCCTTCAAGATTATTTTTGTGATTATGGTCAGTCTTATCCTGATTTCCTTTGCTCTCACCCAGGAAGAAGAGGAGGAATACGAGAAGATAGATAGTTCAGCCTGCCTCGACTGCCATGAAAAGGGGAAGCACGATACTCTCATCGAAGAGGATTTATCCCATTCCATCCATGAGGGATTCGCCTGTCTCGATTGCCATACTGACAAAGATACTCTTCCTCACAAGGAAAAGCCGGGCTTCACTGTGGAGTGCCAAGGATGCGGTTCTTGTCATGAAGAGGCCATGCAACAGTACGGATTCCATGGAAGGATGAGCACAGAAGAGTGCGGGGATATCCCTACCTGCGCAGATTGCCATGGAGACCATGATGTGCTTCCCTCATCGGTGAAATTGTCCAAAACTAATCCGGCCAATCTTCCTCAAACTTGCGGAAAATGCCATGAGGATGTAAATCTTACCAGAAAGTACCAGATTTTGATTGAACATCCCATTCAAGTCTATGAAAATAGTGTCCACGGAAAGGCGACACATGAAGGGATCGACGTTGCCGCCACCTGCAACGACTGTCATTCCACCGGCGGCACAGCCCATAAAATATTGTCTCCCGGAGATCCGGAATCCACTATCAATCATTTCAATATTCCAAAGACCTGTGGGAAGTGTCATGAAGGAATAGAGAGAGAGTTTTGGGAGGGAATTCATGGCCAACTGGTGGCCAGAGGACAGACAGATTCCCCAGTCTGTACTACCTGCCATGGAGAACATGGGATCATTTCTCCAAGTGATCCACGCTCTCCTGTGTCAAAGGCCAGAGTGGCGGAGGCAACCTGTGCGCCTTGCCACGAGTCTGTCACTCTTACAGAAAAATATGGCCTGCCCCCAGGCCGTTTGACATCCTTTATCGACAGTTATCACGGCCTGAAAACCAAAGCAGGAGATCCCTATGTAGCCAATTGTGCGTCCTGTCACGGAGTACACAGGATTCTTCCCAGCACCGATTCGAGCTCCTCGATTTATCCTGATAATCTTCAGAAAACATGTGGAGAATGTCATCCGGGGATATCAGCAGCTTTGGCATCCACTCCCATTCATAGAATAGGTGGAGAAGGACTGCAAACCAAGGCTGCCGAAATTGTCAAGAACATCTATATCGTCGCCATTATTATCATCATCGGCCTGATGGCTATCCATTGGATCATCGATCTCATAAGGCAGATTGTCCTGGTGACCAAAAGGCCACAAGTGAGGAGGATGCGGATAGGAGAACTCTGGCAGCATACCTTGCTCACCGTGAGTTTTATCGTATTGGTGATTACCGGATTTGCTCTTCGGTTCGATCAGTCCTGGCTCACCAAACTCTTTTTTGGCTGGGAACACGGCTTTGAGTTGAGGGGAGTGATTCACAGGGTGGCTGCCGTGGTTCTGATTTTTGTCACTATCTGGCATTTTTTCTTCCTTTTTACGCGCAGAGGGAGAACCTTCTTCAAGGATATGATGCCGAAATTCTATGATTTCAGGGATTTCATCCAGCGTATCCTCTTCAATCTGGGTTTATCCAAGAAAACACCCACTTTTAAGCAATTCAGCTACATCGAGAAGGCCGAATACTGGGCCCTTATCTGGGGAACCGCAGTCATGATCGTTACAGGGATCCTTCTCTGGTTCGACAATTATTTTGTGCAATTTCTCCCAAAAGGTGTTTTGGATGTGATCCTGGTCGTCCATTACTATGAAGCTATTCTGGCCACCCTGGCCATCGCTATCTGGCATCTCTGGTCCACAGTCTTTAATCCCCACGTTTATCCCATGAACCCCTCATGGTTGACAGGAAAAATGCCCCGCGATATGTTCGAACACGAACATCCTGAGGCGAAGGCAGAGGAAATCAAGGAAGTATAGATAGTAAAAGCCCCTCTCCGTTTCCATAAGGGAACTTCAATTTAGAGAAAGTTCTTATTTTTCTTCCGGCCTCGGGTGTTTGATCTTATCCCAGGCTGCTGTAAAGTCGAAAGGTTTGTTATGGGCCATTTCATGGCAGGATAAACAGTGGTTTTTGATGGCATCCTGAGATTCATAGACCACCAGCCCGTTCTGAACCGCCTGGTCCCTGTCCTTCATAATACTTAATTTTTTGTAGGCACTTCCCGGACCATGGCAGACCTCGCAGGTGACTCCCTCTTCCTTGAGCTCGGGAGCTTTCTCAAAAAGCGGCCCGTGGCATTTCAGGCATTCTGGGCTCTCCGGCGGATTTTCTATTCCGCTGCTTTGGGCGATTTCCTGTGCCTTGTCTGTACTCAAAGCTTGAAAGGATTGGGAATGTTTGCTTTCTTCCCAGATGGGATGCTGCCTCCCCTGTTTTTCCGTCTTATGACAGATTTTGCACTTGCCAGCGCTCACGTAGGTGAATTCCTGGCTGAAGAGGGTAATGATGAGTATGAATGATACGAGAACGATCAGAATGAGTAGCCACTTCTTCATCATTTCCTCCTTTCCTTTCGGGACGTATGTTATGTGATAGCATGGAGGTTGTCAATATTTTTTCCAGGCTTTAATAGCATTTCCGTGATGAGTAAAGATATTTCATCCAGTTAGGTAGTGAGGCGCCGGTTCCTGTCCATCTGAAGCCCATAGAGGAGGGTGGGAGGGTCTTTGGCGAGGATGGTGGATAGGAACCGGCGATATGGCCACCCCTTGCAGCTAAGGCTCTTTTCCAGCATGATGTTGGGCATGGGATGAGGAATGCCCTTTCCGCCCTTGCCCAAAAAGAGAATTTTTTGGGCTTTATGAGAATCCGCATGGCAGGTCTGGCAGGCGGCCATATCGGCCTGTTCGGGGAACAGGACATGCAGTTTTCAACAACAGGCTATTGACGTTGCTCTTTTTTATACGTAGCTATGTAAGCCTGTGATCAGGTAGTTGACACCAAAATAGGTGAACATGGCTGCCAGGAAGCCGATAATTGCGACGAATGCTGAGCGGCGGCCTTTCCATCCCATCACGATGCGAGTATGGAGATAGAGGGCAAAGACAAACCAGGTGATCAGGCTCCAGGTTTCCTTGGGATCCCAGCTCCAGTAACTTCCCCAGGCTTTATAGGCCCAGACCATGCCAAAGACAATTCCTCCAAGGGTAAAGAGGGGAAACCCGACAGCCACACATCTGTAACTGATGGAATCAAGCCTTTCTGAGGTTAGGCCGGATTTTCTGGCTTTTCCCTCTTTCTCCCGTGAGTCAGCCACAAGATACATGATGCTGGTGATAAAAGCCACAGCAAAGAATGCCTCTCCGAACAGGGTGACTGAAACGTGAAGCCATAGCCAGTAACTCTGGAGAGCGGGAACCAGCGGTGTGGCTTCCTTGGGCATCAACGGCGAGGAGGCAATAGCCATGACCGCCACTACGATCAACATGAGGTAGGCCCCGGCTTTTCGAACCTTGTACTTGATCTCGACGAATACATAAGCAAAAACAGAGGACCAGGCGAGAAAAGAAAGAGACTCGTACATGTTGGTAAAAGGGGCATGACCGCTTTCGAATGTTCTCAAGATGAGGGCCAGCGTGTGGATGATGAATCCCACAGAAGCAATACTCAGGCCCGTTTTGGCTGTGCCTTCTTTTTTAGAGAAGAGAAAGCCAAAATAGAAGAGGGCGGCCAGGATATAGAGGATGAAGGTGATGAGAAAGAGTATGGATTCGGTCATTTTGATCTCCCTAAGGTTGTCATGAGTGAGTTGAATTCAGATGCGAAAGCTTCCTTATTCTTAGGAGCCAATCCGCCTGCGATAAGTTCGGTTCTACCCTGGCTCTCTTCCAGAATAACCTTGATCTCTTTGGCGGGCCAATAAAAGGCCACGAAGAGTCCAATCATGAGGATAGAACATCCCAGCCAGATGAAATTCACGCCCGGATCTTTTGACATCTGGATGCCTGAATATTGATTGCCTTTAAAACCCTTAAGTTCCAATTTTAGATCGGTTTCTCTGCTGGAATGGATTCGGTCAACATCGGGAAACTTGGCGAATATCCATCCAGAGAAGATTTTCTCCTCTCCCTGCCAGCCTTCGATAAATGCCGCTGGATTATTGGGCTCGAGAGACCGTGTGGCGATTTGGTTATTCTCGGTGATGACGAAATCGGGGACGAAATGGAGGGCTGAGATTTCGAAGCCATCATCGTTCAATCTGGCTTTTTCCCCGATTTTGAGCTCGATTTTTTTCACGAACCCGGGATCTGAATTCTTGTTTGCCCAGATCTCGAGAGTTGGATTCTTCCAGTCCCACCCGAAGCTGCTCTGGTAAAAAACATATCCTTTATAAGAGAGAGGATGGTTGACCTCGATGATTCTGGTCAGGACTTGTTTACCCTCTTCGATAACGGTGAGGGTGCTTTTCCAGTCTTTGACAGCACCGCTGGGATAGTATTCTGTCTCGAATTTATCCAGCCGCAGATCGAAGTCTGCCCTGGGGACTGGGAGAATTTGCCCTTTAGAGATCTGGAGAATGGTTCCGAAGCCGCCAACACCGCTGATGATTCCTCCCAAAAGGATAATCAGAAGGCCGAGATGGACGAGATCCGACCCGAAAAGACCTAACATCCTCTTTCTTGCTGAGAAAAAAACCTGATTATCTCTTTTTTTCTCTTTTATCCGGTAATGTCTGGATGTCAATTCTTTCTTCAGCTCGTCATGGCTTTGGTCCAGGTTCTTGTTTTTTTTGATGCGTTTGTTGACTTTCAACACCAGGAGAGATTTCTTTTCGAAATCCAATGAGGGACGGAAGACCCTCCGCAGTTTAGGGGAGAGGCGGGTGAGAGTGCAGACTAGAATGTTTAGAGAAAAAAGAATCAGAAGGCCGAGAAACCACCAGGAATGGTAGAGGGTTGTGAACTCGAACCTGATCAGGAGATTGGCCAACTGGCCGTACTGGTCAAGGTATTCGGCTGGGCTTCTGTGCTGGGGAATGAGAGTCCCCACTATGGAAGCGATGGTGATGATGATCAGCAGGACGATGGCCAGTCTGACGGAACTGAAGAATTTGATCAAGGATTTCATCTGGATATCAATTCGACCTTCTTATTAGCCACGAATAAAATATAAAACTTGTTGATTTTTTTCAATCTAGAGGAAAAGGGACTATTCGCCTTTTGAAATTCTAGCGCCAGGTATAAGAGCTGATATCTCCGCGTAAATGCTCTATGGAATCCACCAGGAGTTGGGCCACATAATGAGAATTGTGGATGTAACCACAGGGCTCTTTTTTGCTCAACTGAAAGTTGTAGGCGGCTTTCAGGAGTCTTGAGTTGAAAGATGTGAATCCGTTGGGATAGATGTTTTCACCGGGATCAACTTCACCGTTTTCGTTGAGGTCGTTGAAGAAGTAAGGATAGGTAAGGGAGTCATAGACAATGGGCGCTCCTAGGATGTTTGCGGCATAAGCCTGCATCCGGGCATAAAGGGCCTCTTCCAGACCTTTTATCTCGTCCTGGATGGATTCTGAGATGTTTCCGTCTCCGTCGTAATCGGGGATGGAGCCAGGTCGGATTCCGGTGAACTCGAATTTTGTTGCGTCTGCACCAGGATTTGGCTGGGAAATATCCTGCCCATGGCAGTAGACGCAGTCTTCAGGATCGGGGCTCTGGACATTGTGCATCTGTCCTGTGTTATCGTAGGGTTTTTTATCGCTTTCTGTCCCCATATGGCATTTTACACAGGTGTCGAACTTGCCGTTATGGTTGGGGAATGTTTCTCTTCCCCTGTAGATTTTACCTTCGAACTCGAATCCACCGTGCACCTCAGAACCGAAAAGGACAGCTGCTGTGGGGTAATAATGGATGTTGATAAAATTATAGGGGCCCGGTTGTTTGACCGCTTCCGCGACGGTGAGTCTCGAAGCCCGGCCCTGATGGCAGTTCAGGCAGATATTGCTGCTGTCACCCAGGTCCTTCTTCACTCCTGAAGGGAAAGTGACAGCACCGACTCTTCTGACAAGAGGGGGTGAGGTGTGGCAGGTCGTACAGAGCAGACCGTTGGAGATTTCTTGCTCCACATTTTCTCCGTGATCAAGAAAATAGGGAAGGCCTTCAGCACTGTGACATTTAGCACAGGAACCAGGAACTTCTCCTTCCCCGTCCCAGTGTCTCCAGGGCTCGGCCGAACCGTTGAAATGTCCTTCGTCAACCCTGTTCATCCCGGCCATGGGGAGGGGACTATCGAGTGCAGAGTTCAGGTCCTCCATGGAATCGTAGAGGAGCTGGATGATGTATTTTCCTCCGTGGGCATAACTGTTAGGATCTTTCTGTGCCACCTGGTAGTTGTAAGTAGCTCTGACCAGGCGGGGAGTGAAGGAAAGGAACCTATTAGGGAAGGTCACCTCGTTGGGATCTGCCACGCCGTTATCGTTCGTGTCGTTGAAGAAATAGGGATAAGTATGAGAGTCGTAGGCGATTGGAGAGCCTGTTACGTTACGTGCATAGCTCCGCATAAATTCATACATTTTTTCCTTTAAGGTTTGGATCTCGTAAAAGATCCCTTCCACCATATTCCCATCACCATCATAATCCACGAAGGAACCATAGTACCGGATATCCCTGGTGTCCTTAACGCCGGTGTGGCAGGTGTTGCAGGCCTGAAGATCGACTTCAAGCGAATGAGGGTTATGACAGGTGATGCAGGCGTTATAACCGGTGACATGGGAAAACCGCGCGTCATAAGATTTTCCGGAATACTCATATCCGCCCTTGGCAACTGTTCCAAACTGGCTGGCTGCAGCCGCATAATAGTGGACATTGACAAAACTCAGCGATGGGCTCACTGAGTCGTCATCAACATCTGCTCCGGCGATGGCATCATCGACGCTCCTGGTGGAGGCTCTTCCCTGATGGCACTCCATGCAAAGGGCTTCCGGGCCGAGGTTTTCGACCAGCACACCCGAAGGAAAGACAACAGAAGTATGGTCACGGACAACTCCTTGCTCTGGATCTGTATGGCAAACTTCACATTCCACTGAGGTCCCGATAGGGGCCGGAGCGTTGACTTCGCCGTCAGCGATGAAATCCTGGAAACCGGGAGTGCTGTGGCACTTGGCGCAAGAGGTGGGGATTTCTCCCTCTTCGTCCCAATGAGTGAAGGCTTCGGCATAAGCCTGGGCATGGCCGGACATCTTCCAGAGTTTCTCGGCATGTGATTTTTTGGAGAGAATTCCCACTCTGCTGTCGGATTTGGCAACCACTGAGACCAGAGCGAATATGATGATGACGAATAAAATCACCGCAATTTGGTTTCTTCTTAACATGTCCTCCTCCTCTTATTTCCAGCGATAGCCAAAAGAGAGTTCAACAATATTTGCCCGGTAGTCGTTGAAACCGGAACTCTTTTCTTCAAAATCCACATAACGGTATCCGAGTTGAGTGATCAAGCCGTTGTGGAATGTGTATTCCACATACCCTTTGAGCATTATCCTTGATATCTCCCAGAATCCGCTGTTCCAGTAGCTGCTTCCGTAAGCACCGACCGACCAGTTCTCATAGAGATCGAGGTGTAAAGAACCATCCAGGAGGTTGGATTTACCTTCATAGAAGATTTCCCAGAGGAATGTGCCACCAGGGCCGCTCCAGGAAGGAGGGTAAGCCACAGTCCGGTCACCTTTATGTTCGATATCGATGAGTGAATACCCGGCGAAGATATTCACCTTCTGGGTATGATAGCCGGCCCGGAGACTTAGTTGGTTCTGCGATGATTTCCAGATGTCTTCATAGACTTCACTCTTTGACTTCTGCCAGAGATAGGAGCCTGAGACGCTGAACTGTCTGGCCCGCACCCTGGCCAGAATTTTCAATCTGTTGAAACTGGTAGGCGAAATAAGGGTGTAAGGCTCATTGTAGGATCCATACTGGTAGTCAATAGCCAGATTGAGCTCGCGGACAGGTTTCCATTTCAGATTGCCGAAAACTCCGTTTCTTTTGCTTTCCTCTTCGTAGGTGACCGTCTCTGTGCCTTCCAGGTCTCTGGCCTCGTGCCGGTATCCCACGGTCAGAGCCATATCCGGATAAAGTTGAAACTGAAGTCCTCCCTCAAAACCCAGGGTGTCGAAATTCAATTCCGTGAGCTCTTCTTCGCCGTCGTAGGAGAGGCGGCTGTCCTGGTTGAAATCATGGTACCGGACAGCACCGATCAAAGCCAGTTTGTCAGATAAAAGATAAGTCAGGTCAAAATCATAGAGATAAATCTTGCGATCAAAACGGCCTTTGCCGCTCAAACTGCTGGTGAAAAACCTTCCCAGGTAGTTAATCCCGTCCGTATCCTCTGAATAGGTGAGATCCAGCTTCTGATCGCTGACCACAGCAGAGCCTGAAAGCAGGAGGCTGTTGAAAGGTCTGGCATTGAATTTGAAAGTGTGGGATTCGGTCTGTAAATCATAAGGTTGATCGAGATAGAAATAATTTAAGGTCGACGGATACGTTGCGCCTGGCCCGCCGTCAGCGAATCCGGGCAGAAAAAGGCTGTTTGAGTTTTCATAATCCTGGAGTTTCACTTCATAGAGGAAGCCATACCGCCCCAGATGGACATTGATTCCGGCTGCGACTTCTTTCAAATCTTCACTGATGGGTTTATCCAGTTCGAACTCAATCCTGTTGATGTCCAGGGTAGTCGCGCTTTCTCCTTTCTTGGTGTATCTATTGAAATTAAGGAAGACATCGGCCTCATTTGCCAGCCGGATATTGAGAGATCCGCTGTCTGCCACTCGCTCAAAATCGAAAGTATGATGGTCGTAGAGGGTACCACTTCCTATCTGGTGTTGGTCGGCGAAGAAATAGGTGGATTTTCTGCGGTCATACTGAAATTTATACTTTCCGTATTTTTGAATGGAAAGGGCAAAAGTTTCATATGGGTCACCGCCAAAGTTGTAGACGTTTATATCCAGGCGGTCGAGGAATTTCTTCATTTCATCCTGGGGAGCGTAATGCAGGCTGAAATTGAACAGCCTTGCCCCTTCATCCAGGTTGAAGTCTTCTTTGTATTTTTCTATGGTTCCGCTGGTGTCGACAAAGCGGTAGCCGAACAGGAATTTGCCGTAAAATGAATCATCCGTGTCTTCAGCCCGGAGAGAAAACGATGCTGAAAAGGCGAAACCGATTATCACAGAAAGCAAGAGAACTTTTTTTCCTCGCACTTTGTCCCTCCTATTTCAAGAAAATTTTGCTGAGGTTGGAGCCGTGAATGGTGGCGTGGCAAACAGTGCAGTTGGTGGTGTAGGAATCGAAGCGGCTGTGCCATGCAGGAGCAGCAGCATGGCAACTGAAACACAGGTCAGCGACACTACGATGGGTGAGCATGTGCCGGTTAGGGCTTCCGTGGACTTCATGACAGGCTGTGCAGCCTTCAATCCTCGATGCGCCGTGCTCGTAGAGAAAAGGGCCACCCTTGTCGGTATGACACTGGAGGCAGGATTGATGCTTGAATCCCCCCAGCCGTTCCCGGGATGCTGGCTCATGGGGGTTGTGGCAGGTCGTGCAGCCGAGGATCCCTTCCTGGAGTCTGTGTCTTTCGTTCAATTGAAATTGAGAGAACACGTCCTCATGACACACAAAACAGGTTTTAATGGCACTCGTCTTGAGCAGAGCGGGTTTGGTTTCTTTGGCGTGCATAGCATGGCAGTCGGTGCAGTCCAGGGAGGATTTTCCGTGGGGGCTTGCTAGAAACCTTGCATGGGACTTTGTATGACAGGAGAGACATTTTTCTGATTTCTGGTTGGGAATGTCCGTTGTCTTGAACGCAAAGATGGTGGCTCCGCCTCCTTCTTCCAGATGTTTTTCCGGATCGCCATGACAAGAAGAGCAGGTGTTCTCCTGGAGAACGGAGTGAGGTTTCGAGGCAAAGGCTTTCACCAAGTCTTCGTGGCAGACTGCGCATGTTTCTGTTTCTTTTTCCTGTGCGGCGGGCTTGGCCGCATAGAAGATTCCGAAAAGGAGAATGAGCAGCCCGATAAATCCAAGTGCTTGGAATGTCGGCAATTTCATCTTTTTCTTCGATTTCTTTGCCAACTCGAACCTCCTTGAATATGGACTCATCTATATAATAATATTATTATTTCCCACTATATTATAAATTTTTTTCTATAAGTCAAGTAGATTCTATAGAAAATATCGGAAAAAACGAAATTAGCATATAAAGTAGTAATTTTAAACAAGCCGGAATTAGACCAAACTGGAACGTAGAGAAGATGCAAGGGCAATGAGTAAATGAATGCAATCTTGTTGGGGAATGTGGATTAAAGAGAAAAAACGACCTTCTGATTTTTATTCTTTGCTCTGGGTGGAGTGTCTTTGTGAGCTTGGATTATGTCTTCTTTTTAGCCTTTTTTTTCTTTTTCTGTTCGATTTCAATCAGGTCCTGGAGGGAAACGTTTTCGAAGTAATTTTTTAAGAGTGAGCTCGCTTCCTTCCAGATTTCGAAGGGAGCACAGATGGGAATGCGATTGCAGTAATCCTCATCATCAACACAATCGACCAAGCAGCATGCCCCTTCCAGGGAATGAAGGATTTCGCTGAGTTTAATCTTGGAAGGATCGCGGGCTAAGGTGTATCCTCCACCTGCGCCCCGGATGCTTTTGACCAGTTTGCCGATCTTGAGAGGAATGATGATTTGTTCCAGATAGCGGATGGAGATTTCTTCGTCTTCAGAGACATTTCTGAGGATGATGGCTTCGTTTCCGTTGTTGTAGTGGTTGGCAAGATTGAGCATCAGGCGGGTACCGTATCTGCCCTTTGTAGAAAGTCTGATCATATAGGACTCCTTAAATATAAGAAAATATATATAATCACTGGTAATTCTAAAAAAAAAAAAGAATAATTTCAACATAATTTTATAGAATTAGTGTGATTTATATTTTTTAAAAAAAAGGTTTTCACATTCGAAGAGTTAATCTTGACATATCCGAGAAAAATACTTAACCTTGAGACACCGAATGAAAAGAAGAAATTTCATCAATTTTCTTTTTGGCGGTGGATTGATAGGAACCATTGTCACTTTCCTTTATCCGGTCATCCGCTACATCATTCCGCCCGGACAGAGCCAGTCGCGGATAGGGCAGGTCGAAGCCGCAAAAATGGGAGAACTTGCGCCCAATTCCTCAAAAATATTTAAATTTGGGGATGTGCCCGGAATTCTTATCAATACCAAAGAAGGAGAGTTAATCGCTTTTTCGGCTGTCTGTACCCATCTAACCTGCACCGTTCATTATGAAGAGGAAACCGAGACCATCCTTTGTCCCTGCCACAACGGCAGATTCGACCTGAGCGGAAAGGTGATCTCCGGGCCTCCTCCGGCCCCTCTTGAAGCATATAATGTGGAAGTTTCAGGAGAAGACATCATCGTCTCCAAAAAAGCATGAAATGAGGAATTTTTTAAAGAATATTTTTTCCTATCTCGACTCACGTTTTAAACTGTCAGAGCTGGCCGAGCTGGCCGGAAAGAAAAAGGTTCCCGTGCATAAGCATTCCCTGTGGTATTATTTTGGCGGGATATGTCTTTTTCTCTTCGTGATTCAGGTTATAACCGGCATTCTCCTCCTTCTCTACTACACGCCTTCCGTGGATTCAGCTTATGAAAGTGTTCATTTTATCATAAGTCAGGTCAAATTCGGCTGGCTGATTCGGTCTGTTCACAGCTGGAGTGCCAACATTTTGATCGGAGCCATTTTTGTCCATATGTTCAGCACCTTTTTTCTCAAGGCTTATCGGCAGCCACGAGAGCTCACCTGGATCAGTGGATTCTTTTTGCTGCTTGTGTTTCTGGCTTTTGGGTTCAGCGGATACCTTCTTCCCTGGAATAAGCTTTCTTTCTTTGCTACAAGAGTGGGGACAGATATCGTGGGAACGCTTCCCTGGATAGGAGAGAAGGTCAAACATTTCATCCTGGGAGGATCTAATGTTTCCGGCGCAACCTTACCACGTTTTTTCTGGTTTCATGTGGCAGTCCTTCCGGCTGTGACAGCCGTAATATTGGGGATTCATCTGGTTCTGGTTCAGATTCTGGGGATGAGCAAGCCCGTAGGTCTTAAAGAGTCAGAGGTAAGAGAGATTTCTTTTTTCCCCGATTTTATCCTGAAGGACTCTTTGGGATGGATTCTCATTCTCGCTCTCATCGGAGTTCTCTGTGTTTTCTTTCCCTGGGAGGTGGGGGAAAAGGCTGATCCCTTCGCCTCTACGCCTCTGGATATCAAGCCAGAATGGTATTTTCTTTTTATGTTCACCACCTTGAAACTGGTTCCTGCCCATGTGCTCTTTCTAGAGGGAGAGATGCTGGCCATTCTTGGGTTTATGATAGGTGGTCTTGTCTGGATGCTGATTCCTGTCCTGGACAGGAATGCCTCCAGAGAGAAAAGGAGTCCTGCCTTTTCTCTGTTCGGGCTTGTCGTTCTTTTGTATATAATTGTCCTGACTGCCCTGAGTTATTTACATCTAAAATTGTAGAGATAGAAGATGGCGCATAAAAACATCAAAAAGAATGTCCTCTTCCTTTCCTCTCTCTCCATCCTCTTCCTTCTCCCGTCCTTCCTTTTTGCTCAGGCCAGCAGTTGTATCGCCTGCCATAAGGAACTGGAGGAAGAGCTTCTTCAACCTGTGGAGGCTTTCCCCCTGGATATCCACAATCAGGTTGGGTTGGGCTGCGAGAGCTGTCATGGGGGAAATCCCCGGGAAGAAGATATAGATCTGGCCAAGGACCAGACCTTCAGAGGAAAACCGGAAAGAAAAGATATCCCCAAATTCTGTGCATCCTGTCATGCTGATGTGAACTATATGAAAAGCTTCAATCCCTCAATTAGGGTGGATCAGCTCTCCCTTTACTGGACCAGCTGGCATGGCCAGCTGTTAAAAAAGGGAGACCAGAAAGTCGCTGTCTGCACGGATTGCCACGCTGTTCATGGAATTCAAAAAGGAACGCATCCCAAATCTTGGACTTTTCCCTGGAATATCCCTGAGACATGCGGGCGTTGTCATTCGGATAAAGAACACATGGCGGGCTATAAAATCTCCACAACCCAGGAAGCAGAGTACAGAGAGAGCGTCCATGCCCATGCTCTTTTCGACAAGAAAGATCTTTCTGCGCCTGTCTGTAATGACTGCCACGGCAATCATGGTGCCGTACCGCCTGAAGTCACTTCCATCGCTCAGGTCTGCCGTCAATGCCATCTCAGCTCTGGAAAATTGTTCTCAGAGAGTCCGCACAAGAGAGCATTCGATGAGATGGAAGTATCGGAATGCGAAGCCTGCCATGGCAATCATCGCATCGATCCTCCCACCGATGAGATGCTGGGCACAGGCGAAAAGGGGGTATGCGTCCAATGCCATGATGAAGGTTCACAGGCCTTTCAAGTGGCATCCCAAATGCGAGAAATGATTCTTGACTTATCCGGGAAAATTGAAAAAGCAGAAGATCTGTTATCCAGAGCTTTTCAGAAAGGAGTGGAAGTAAGCGATCCCAGGTATCAACTGAATGAGGTCAATACCCTGTTGGTTATGATACGGGATTTAACGCATGGCCTTTCGCTCGAATCTATCGAAGAGAAAGTCAAGGAGGCAGACCAGAAAGCAGCGGGAGTTATCAGCCAGGGAGAAGAGGCTTTAAGGGAGGCCAGGCGGCGAAGGACAGGATTGGTCATTACTCTCATCTTTATTTTCCTCCTGGCCATAGGCCTTTTTCTCAAAATACGGCGAAAGACGAAAAAGTAACCTGCCTGCGGAATTCTTTGGCCTTTACCTTATTCAGAGAATTTTGGTAAAATTTATTTGATAAAAAAATCTACTTGGATTGCGATCTTACTTCTTTTTCATGGAGAGATCCTGTTGAGAGGCGAGCTCAACAAGCTGGGCTGGAGGCAAGGAGGGCTCATTCAGGTGTAAGAATGCCTATTTACGAATACAAATGCCTGAGCTGCGGTAAGAAGTCCTCCTTTGTGACCTTGAGCATAAAATCTCCGCTGGTGCCCAAATGCGAAAGCTGCGGAAGCGAGAAGATGGAGAAAATTGTCTCCAGGGTGGCCATCTTCCGCTCCGAGGAGAGCCGAATGGAAAACCTTGCTGATCCCTCCAAACTGGCCGGTCTGGATGAGAACGACCCCCGGAGTGTGGCCCGCTGGATGAAAAGGATGGGAAAGGAGATGGGCGAGGATATGGGTGAAGATTTCGATCAAGTGGTGGAAGAAGCCGTGGAGGAGAGCGAGAAAGCCAAAAAGGGGGAAGAAAGCCCGGACGAAAGCGGGGATGAAAAGAGTTAAACCTCCTCTCTGGGGCCGAATATTCTGGTCCCGATCCTCACCATGTTGGCCCCTTCTTCGATGGCCACACGGAAGGAATTTGTCATCCCCATGGAGAGATGTTTCATCTCCACGCCCGGCAGGTTGAGTTCCTTAATCTTTTTGAATAATTTCCTCGTTTCCACAAAGTAGGGACGGGCATCTTCGGGATCGCCGGCAAAAGGACCCATGGTCATCAGTCCAAGAATTTTTATCTGTTTAAACCTGGATATCTCTTTAATAAAATTTTCCGTTTCTTCGGGGAGGACGCCGTATTTTTGAGGTTCCCGGCCGCTGTTGATCTCGATGAGCAGGGGCATGATTTTGTTCTTGGGGGCGCATCTTTTATCGATCTCTGCGGCCAGTCTTACGGAGTCGACCGTCTCGATCATGTCAAAGATTTCGATCGCCATTTTGACTTTGTTGGTCTGGAGATGGCCGATGAAGTGCCATTTCACCCGGGGTCCGACCACTTTGAATGCAGCCGCAGCTTCCTGGACGTAATTTTCCCCTACGATGCGGACGCCGGCTTCTGCTGCCCTCAGGATCTCTTCAGGCGTTCTCATCTTGGCAGCAGCCACGAGCTCCACTCCTGGGGGAAGCTCTTTCAATATTGCCTTGACATTCTCTTCAATCATGGCCTCTGTTTTAAGGAACAGCGTTCTCTCAAGTAAAACTTAGTCCATCCCCCCTAAAATTTCAACCCTTTAGCGGGGCCTTCCTTTGAAATCCAAAGAAAAGAGGCAACTTTTTTGTTATAATAGGCTGTCAACATCGCTGGAAAGGTATCTTTCATGATCGATCGAAAAAAATTCGAGGACAGAATCATATGACTATTCGGGAAGAACTGGAAGAAATAGAAAGAAAAATACTTTCCCCTAAAGCGTGCTTGAGCAGCCAGAGCCGAGGACGGGAGCGGCCGGAAAAGCTCCATCCCTTGCGCACGGCTTTCCAGAGAGACAGGGACCGCATCATCCACTCCAAATCCTTCCGGAGATTGAAACACAAAACCCAGGTCTTTCTCGCTCCTTACGGAGACCATTACCGCACCCGGCTCACCCATACTCTGGAAGTCTCCCAGATCGCCCGCACCATTGCCAAGGCTTTAAAGTTGAACGAGGATTTGACCGAGGCCATCGCTTTAGGCCATGACCTGGGTCACACACCATTCGGCCACGCCGGCGAGGAGACCCTGGCCAAGCTCCTTCCCGGAGGGTTCACCCACTATGAGCAAAGCCTGCGTGTGGTTGAGAAGCTTGAGTATGAAGGCAGGGGGTTGAATCTGACCGTGGAAGTCAGGGATGGGATCGCCAAACACTCCAAGGGGAGAGGAGAAATCCTCGAATCATCAAAAGAGGAGAAGCCCTTAACTCTGGAAGGCGAAGTGGTCCGGGTTTCAGACATCATCGCCTATGTCAACCATGATATCGATGATGCGGTGAGAGCTCAGGTCATAAAGGAAAGTGATATCCCTGCATCTCTGATTAAAACGTTAGGCAAGTGGCATGCCGCCCGGATCGACAGGATGGTCGAAGACGTGGTCAAGACAAGTTTGACTCAAGGCCTGGAGAAGATTGCCCTGAGCGAAGAAATCGAGGAAGCCATCATGGAACTTCGCGATTTTCTTTATGAAAGAGTCTATTTCAGCTCGGATTCCAGGGACGAGCTGGAAAAGACAGAAAAGATACTGACCGATCTCTATCAGTTTTTCCTGAAGAAACCGGATGATTATGTGAAGCCTTACCCAGAAGGGGATTCTCTGGAGAAAAGAGCCGCAGATTTTATCGCCGGGATGACAGACCGCTATGCCCTGGGATTGTATGAGAAGATTTTCTTTCCCCGCTCCATGCCCGTGGTCTGATTATAAATATCTTCTCATTATAACTGACAGTTATAATCGGGTTCTGTTAAAATAAATAGAAATGAGCGACCTCAAAGAAAAGCTCAAGCAGTTGAAGAAGGAGCGAGAAGCCCGCTCCAGGTCCCAGACGATAAGAGACGCATGGGACAAAATCGACAAGGATGATTCCCTCACCGTCAAGGAAAAACTGGACCGCCTCATCACTCTGACCAGGGAGGAAAAACCAAAGAAAGAAAAACCTGCGCCTCTCGAGCCGATGAAGATCGATCCCCTTCAGTTTTTCGAAAATCCATTTCCGCTCACTGCAAAATACGGAAAAATCGTTCTCTCCTCTGGCCTGGAGGTCACCGGGGAGATACTCTCCTGCCTGAGCAGGGAGGAGGCCTTCAAGGCTCTTGACCTCTCCACAGCCCTTTTCATCGACCTGGAAACCACCGGCCTTTCAGGTGGTGCAGGGGTAGTGCCTTTTCTTGTCGGCTTGGGCTACTACCGGGATGATAAATTCTGGATTAGCCAGTTTTTTCTCGGTGAACTGGCTGAGGAAGAGCGAATGATCCTGGAGCTTTCGCAGTTTTTCTCTCAGATGAATTTTCAGTCAGTGGTCACCTATAACGGAAAAGGCTTTGACATTCCTCTCCTTGAAACCCGGTTCATCCTCCACAGGCAGCCTTTTCTTCTCTCCTCGCTCCCTCATCTTGATTTTCTCTATTCTGCCCGAAGCCTGTGGAGACACAAGCACGAGAGCTGCCAGCTCTACCATCTTTCCCGCGAGGTGGTCGAAGCTGCTCGCTCCGAGGATATTCCCTCTGCAGAGATTCCCTGGCGCTATTTCCAGTTTTTAAGGACAGGAAACTTTGAGTTGATGGAACCCGTTCTTTACCATAACCAGGAGGATATCCTCTCCCTTCTGGGAGTGGTGGTCGTCGGCTCTCTTCTTTGTTCAGAGGAGAAGCAGGAAGAGCTGGCAGATGCTATGGACCTCTACGGAGTAGGCAAGATCATGGAGAATATCGGGGAGGTGGAAAAATCCGTCCAATTCTACAAGCGCGCCCTGGGCGGCCGTCTTTCGGATGAAATTTCCCTCCTGGCCAAAAGAAAAGTTTCCCACTTTCTCAAGAAAAGCAGCAAATGGGAAGAAGCGATTTCTTTATGGAATGAAATCGCCTCCGCCGCTGAAGTCAGTTCCGCACAGCTCTACTCTCTGAGGGAGCTCGCCATGTATTTTGAGCACAGGATGAAGAGATATGAGGAAGCGAAGCGGATTACCGAGGAAGGCTTTGTTCTCTCCCAGGGTGTCTCTTCCTACTATGAAAAAGACTTTGCTCACAGGCTTGAGAGGTTAAGACGAAAGCTTCAACATCAAAAAGAAAAGAAATAACTGAGCCACTAGCCACCAGCCGCTTAAATCCCTCCAGGATCCGCCAACATCTTCTGTTAGACAGTTTTTAAAAAGCAAGCATTGTTCGTTAGCGCACACAAGGTGTTCCCCTAGCGGGCACTTTTTTGTTAACATCTTGCACTGATTCCTCTAATGGATAATATTGGCATGTTTATTGCTCATGGGGATAAATAGATGAAGAAGAAAGTGTCATGCTAAGAAATTATCTAAAAATCGCGTTGAGAAATCTTAAGAGGTACAAAGTTTATTCCTTCGTCAACATTGGTGGGCTGGCCATCGGGATGGCCTGTTTCATCCTGATCGGCATGTGGGTTAAGGACGAGTTGAGTTTTGACCGCTTCCACCAGAAAAAGGACCGGACATACCGCATCCTCAACAGAATGCAGGACGGCAGTTTCCATTCTAGCCTCACCTATGCCCTGGGACCGGCGTTGAAAGCGCAGTACTCTGAGGTTGAGGAGTTTTGCCGCGTCTGGCTGTGGGCTGGGGGACTGGTTAAATATCAGGACAAAAGCTTTGAGGAGGACAACATCTATCTGGCCGATCCTGGTTTTTTCAAGATCTTTTCCTTCCCTTTCATCAGGGGCAATCCAGAGACAGCTCTGGCTGACAAGTACTCTGTGGTTCTCACGGAAGAGACAGCCCGCAAGTATTTCGGGGACGAGGATCCTATCGGTAAGGTTCTTCATATCGTCCAGCAAGAAGGTGATTTTAAAGTCACAGGAGTCACAGAAAGCATCCCCCTGAATTCCCATCTCCGGTTCGATTTTGTGGGTCGTATCGAGTTTCTGGGGGAGGACCGTCTGGCCCGCTGGGAGGAATGGACAGGCCCCACTTATGTGCTCCTGCGGCCGGGAGTCTCAGCCGCTGATTTTGAGACAAGAATTGCAGGGATCTATAAAGAGAATATCAGCCCGGATGAGACCTATCGTCCGGCTCTGCAGCCCTTGACACAGGTTCACCTGTATGAGTCCGGACGCCCGGGTCAGATAAAAAAGGTCTACACGTTTTCCGTCATCGCAATATTCATCCTGCTTATGGCCTGTATCAATTTTATGAACCTGGCGACTGCCCAATCTGCCAGGCGGTCCCGGGAGGTGGGTACGCGAAAGGTGATCGGCGCCCTGCGGCGGCAGATAGTCCGCCAGTTTCTTGTGGAAGCTATCTTGATCGCCTTTCTGGCACTCTTCCTGGCCTTGATTGTGGTGGAGACGGCACTCCCGTATTTTAATCAGTTTACCGGGAAGTCCATGGTCTTGTTCTCAGGGGCCAGCCTCCCCTTTATCCTCATTCTTATGCTCGTCACCCTGGGGACAGGGCTTCTGGCAGGGAGCTATCCTGCCTTTTTCCTTTCCTCCTTTCAACCGGCCCAAACCCTCAAGAGCCGGTCCTCATCCGGGAGCAGGGGAGCAGGCATCCGCAAGGCCCTGATCGTGGTTCAGTTCGCCATCTCGGCGGGACTCATCACCTGTACCCTCATTGTCTCCAGCCAGTTGCGCTTCATCAAGAACCAGGACCTGGGTCTGGACCGTGAGCATGTGGTCATCCTCTATAACAATCCGGTGCTCCTGCCGAGGTTTGATGCGTTCAAGAACTACTTGCTCACTCAGCCGGGGATCAGAAATGTCACATCGGCAGCGCAGCTTCCCACTCGGGTAGGGGAGAGTATTCAGATCAACTGGGAGGGCAATCCGACCCAGGAGATGATGTCCGTGGATTACACAGTGGTCGATTATGATTTTTTCAAGACCTTTGGTATGAAAATACTCCAGGGCCGCAGCTTTTCCCTGGAATTCTCGACCGACGAAAAAACCGCCTGTATCATCAACGAGACGGCGGCCGAGCGTATGGGATTGGAAAGTCCCGTGGGCACAAAAATTTACATGGGTCATCCTGCATGGGGAGAGTCTTTTCGTTTCGCTCAGGTCATTGGAGTTGTGAGAGATTTCCACGCCCGGTCCCTCCACACAGCCATCCGGCCGTTTGTCTTCCGGATGTACAAACCCTGGCACCAGTATGCATTCATCAAGATTGACGGGACACGGATTCAGGAAACTCTTGCCCGAATCCAGGACGCATTCAAGACTTACTCGCCTGAGTACCCTTACAGATTCGAGTTTATGGATGAGGCCTTCAATCGGCAGTATATGTCTGAACGTCAACTGGGGAAGCTGTTCAACGGGTTCAGCCTGCTTTCGGTCCTGATCGCCTGCCTGGGCCTTTTCGGTCTGGCCTCCTACACAACCGAGCAGAAGACAAAAGAGATCGGCATCCGGAAGGTGCTGGGGGCCTCGGTTCCGGGTATTGTAGTCTTGACGGTGCGTGAGTTCATCAAGTGGGTGGTGGTGTCCAACCTGATCGCTTGGCCGGCGGCCTATTATGTGATGCATTTGTGGCTGCAGGAGTTTGCCTACAAGGTGAGCGTCGGACCGCTGGTCTTCGGCCTGTCGGCAGGTCTCACCCTGCTTGTTGCACTGGCTACGGTGAGCTACTATTCCCTTCGGGCCGCTCTGGCCAATCCTGTCGATTCCCTCCGCTACGAGTGACACACCCTCTTTAAAATGCTTCCAACTCATCTTGAATAGAAAACCGTATACTTCTGTTGATACCCCTGGAATGAATAGAAGAGAAAGTTTTTTTCCATAATCTTTTTGACTTCTTTCATGATTTTGGATAATTATAGATGTTCAAAAAGGTGATGCCATGAGAGCCATGCTGCTGAAAAAATTTGCTCCTATCGGCAAGAATCCCCTGGAACTAGTCGATCTTCCCATCCCTGAGCCGGGGCCTGAGGATGTTCTCCTCCGGATCAAGGTTTGTGGGGTGTGTCACACAGGCCTTCATACAGTGGAAGGAGAGCTTCCCGAGGTTAAACTTCCCATCATCCCCGGCCATGAGGTGGTGGGGATTGTGGAGAGGCAGGGGAAGAAGGCTTCCCGGTTCAAGGAAGGGGAGAGGCTGGGCGTGGCCTGGCTTTATTCCTCTTGCGGCTGCTGCGGCTTTTGCAGCCGGGGGCTGGAAAACCTGTGCGAGAACGCCCGGTTCACAGGCTATCATGTCAACGGCAGTTATGCCGAATACATGGTGGTTCCAGAAAAATTCGCCTACAGAATTCCCGGTATCTTCTCCGATCGAGAGGCAGCCCCTCTTCTTTGCGCCGGGATCATCGGCTACAGAGCCCTCCGTCTGAGTGAAATAAAGCCGGGCGAGCGCCTGGGGCTTTACGGCTTTGGCGCTTCCGCCCATGTGGCCATCCAGGTCGCTGTCCACTGGGGCTGTAAAGTCTGTGTCTTTTCAAGAAGCGAGGAGCACCGCGCCCTTGCCCGGAAGCTGGGAGCTGTCTGGACAGGCTCCTCCAAGGATGATCCTCCCCAAAAAATCCAAAGCTCCATCATCTTCGCTCCTGCCGGCGAGATTGTCCTGGATGCCCTGCGGCTAACCGAAAAAGGAGGTGCTGTAGTCCTGGCCGGAATCTACATGACTCCCATACCGGAGATGGACTACATGAGATATCTCTATCATGAGCGGACGCTACGCAGTGTGGCTAACGCCACCCGCAGAGACGGAGAGGAACTGCTCCGCATCGCAGCCGAGATTCCCATCCGGACAACAACCGAAGTCTACTCCCTTGAGGAGGCCAACAGGGTGCTCCAGCTCCTCAAAGCCGGCAAGATCAACGGCGCTGCTGTCCTCAAAATCTCTGATTAAGAATAGGGGAAAAAAGGCCTTGCACTGTCCTTTTTTGATACACCTGCCCATAAATTATGACAGAAAGCAGGGAGAGTCAGACCGGCTTCCCCTGATAAGACTTGGCATAAAGGTTGCATATGTGTATAATATTAAAGGAGTGAGAAAATGAAAAAAGTAGCTATCATCCTGGCTTTAGTCTTCTTCGTTGCCAGTTGCGCCACCATCGACCAGAGATACACAGAAAAAAGAATCAGAGTAGAGCAGGAAAGATATGACGACTCCTATGTTGACGATTATTACTATGACTACATTCCCTATTCCTACAGCTACAGACCTTATTATTCCAGCCCCTTCTTCTGGATGGGATTTTACTGGTGGGATCCGTACTTCTACTGGAATCCATTCAATTACTACGGCCTCTACAGCTATTACTACGGATATTATCCCGGCTATTATTATTACGGTGGTTCCCCTTATTATGGCTATTATTCCAGATATGACAGAGTATCCGCCAGCAAGAGAATGCTGAAAAGCAGAGTGCCCAGGAGAATCCCCAGGAGTGCGCTCCGCGGAACTTACAGAGGATCAGGAAGCACAGGGAGAACAAGATCCACGGTATCCAGGTCAGGCACCTCATCAAGATCACGGTCTGTATCACGGAGCAGCGGCTCGAGCAGCGGCTCAAGCAGAGGATCAAGCGGCTCAGTCAGGAAGAAATAGTCTAAGAATTAACATCAGATAACAGAGCAACGACAGAGGGCAGCGAGTTTACAACTATCAGCCCGCTGCCCTTTTTTTTTATTTCAAAAAATCATTCTTTTTGAGGATGGACAGGATGGGAACCACTGTTGACCAGCCTTCGCTCAATTATGAATCTGATTTAGCCCACGATATTCCGCTTTTGGTCGAGAAGGATGCTGTTTTCTCTTTGGGCAAGGAAAAGGAGATCGAAGGCAAGAAGGCTGTGGGCATCGAAGTCGACTATAAAGGGAAAAAGACAACCTTCTATATTGACCGGGAGAATTATACGGTGCTGGAGATGGTGTATAAGGACCTTTACTTTGGAGAGAAGTATACCAAAGAAATGCTGGAGCAAAGGATTCGGTATGGTGATTATAAACAGATGGATGGCGTCCTTTTCCCTGCAAGATTGGAGATCTATCAGGAGGGAAAGAAATTTGCTGAATTGCATTATGATGAAGTGGTGTTTAATCCTGAAGTGGCTTTGGCCAAATTTGACCGCCCCGACCAGAAACTAGATTTGAAATACAGAGAAGAGCTCATCAATTAGCATTTCTTTATCGTATTTCCCATAGAAGACCGATCTATCCAATATAGGGAATAAGATTCCTACTCCAGACTAGAGATCTTTCTAAATGTGTGAGTCCTGTAAAATTATAGTTGAAATTTCCTTTTTTCTGCATTATATTTCCAATAAAGGACAGATTTGTCCAATATAGGAAATAAAAAAGATGTGGCAAATCTTAAAAGACAAAGCTTTAAAGGAAGGATTGCCTCTTAGTACCGTTGTTGCAGAAGTATTGCACTTTATTGTTTTAGATGGCATCTTTTCTGTGCCTGATAGTCAGCTTATATGTTTTCAAGGAGGATCGAGTATTCATCTTTTGCATGGAGGATATCGCTTCTCTGAAGATCTAGACTTCGCAGGAAAAGCACTTGATTGCACTTTGGCCCAGAAACTTATTGCTAAATCCAAATTAGACATTGAGAAGAACATCATCCAGCTTCTAGGAAATGGAAGATGTGAATGGCATTTTCCAACGGATGCTAAATATCGAATTTATCCATACTGGCTAAATTTCCAGCCGGATGGAAAACGGTTGAAGTATAGAGTTAAAATGGAATTTGCCCACTATCCTGTGTACAATTCAAAAGTCATTCCTGTGAAATCTGATTTAGATGTTCTGCAGCGCCGTCCTTTAGTCTTTGGACTTACGCCAGAGGAGCTTATAGCTGAAAAGATCACCGCAGCCATGGGCCGCGCTTATTTCAAGGGGCGGGATCTATTTGACCTCTGGTATTTATCCGAAGTTCTTAGTGTATCAATTGACATGTCTCTCGTCACGAAAAAATTCATCGATTATCATGTTTCATGGTCGAAATCAAAGATAGAGAAAAGACTCGATGAGTTCAACTCTCAAAATCTATCTGCGGAGATGAGTCGTTTCCTTCCTCAGCGTTATCGACAACAGCTTTATAAAGTGAATTATAAAATTATCCGTCAATCTGCAATGAGAGTCATTGAGGAAGTAAAAGACTTCCTTTTATCAATTGGAAATTAATGATGAAAAAAGCCTTTACTCAAACCTATTGGATGGAGATTTTGCGGCAGGGAAAGTCTATATATAATTTTGCTGAACTGATGCGGATTTCCAGGTTGCCTGCAGCCTCCTTACGGAGGGCGATTCATCGTCTCGTCAGGAAAGGATTCCTTTTAAAACTCAGCAAAGGGCTTTATGCCAATTCATTCGCCCTGCCAAGTCTTGAAGAAGTTGCTTGTGTGCTCTATCCCCCCAGTTACATTTCTCTTGAGTTTGCTTTATTTATGCACGGGATTTTGGAGCAAGCACCACACATGTTAACCTGTATCTCAGCGAATAAAACGAAAACGTTCCACACTGACATAGGAGAGATCGCTTACTTTCATATTAAGAAAGATCTTTTTTTCGGATATGAAGTCACAGACCGTCTGTATTTAGCCTGGCCTGAAAAGGCTGCCTTAGATTATGTTTATATCCAGAGGAAGAATGGATCGGCGCCTTCTTTAGATGAGTGGAATTGGGAAAATTTAGACAGAAATAGGATTGATTCTATAGCCACAAAATATCCGAAGACTGTTGATGGTTACATGAAAAAGTTTATGCCTTAGGGAGAGGAAATTGGGACTTCACCTTTGTCTTTTCTCTTGCTTTTGTTGTTTGTTATAATAGTTTCCTTATTCCTTCGGTGCGCCCGTAGCTCAGCTGGATAGAGCGTCTGACTACGAATCAGAAGGTCGGGGGTTCAAATCCCTCCGGGC
>CAYSCW010000027.1:30233-43375 GCA_964429795.1 uncultured Eubacteriales bacterium | reverse complement strand
ATCCGGAGGCGAGCGGGCATGGTGCCTCGAAGAGGAGAGCGAGCCGAGGAATAAGCGAATTTTCCTCGCTGGGGAAAATTCGCGGGCTGACGATTCAGCTTGCCTGACTGTCCCCAAAAAAATCACGCAAATGGATGCTTCCAAAGCTTATTACAGGCACTTTGAGTTTTGCCAAAGGAGGAACTATAATAGAAAAATCCATGAAAAAATCGAAAGTCGCCATCGCACGACTCCGAGATTATCAGAGTAAAAATGTCTATAACGCCCTAAAAAAGGCTCTTGATCTTCTTGGCGGCCTTGAAAATATCCTTAAACCTCAAACCCAAGTATTCGTCAAAATCAACCTTCTCTCTCCCGAATCGCTCCCTGAGAGGGCCATAATCACCCATCCTGATTTCACACGAGAAGTCTTAAGATTGTTGAAAGATCTCAACTTGAAAATCACCGTGGGTGATGACATTCAAGTGAGAGGAAAAGATGGCTTTTTGCCTTCTGGATATCGCAAGATGTGTAACGAAATGGGGGTGCGGCTGGTGAATCTAAAGGAGACGGGATTCAGAGAAATCGAATGCCATGGACAGCAGATAAAGAGGACATATGTATCTCCTCCCCTCCTCGACTCGGATTATATTATCAATCTTCCCAAATTAAAAACCCACTCTCTCACCATATATACTGGAGCCGTGAAGAATATGTTCGGAATCATACCATCTGGGCTCCGGCACGCCTATCACAGGCGTTTCCCAAAGAATGAGATTTTCAGTCAGATGCTTGTGGATATCTTCTCCTGCGCTCCCCCTCATTTGAATATCATGGATGCAGTCATCGCCATGGATGGAGAAGGGCCATCGGGTGGAAACCCAAGAAAAGCGGGAATCATTCTTGCCAGCAAAGATGCCGTTGCCCTGGATGCTGTGGCCTCAAAAATTGCTGGTTTTAAGCCTTGGGATCTCGTTGCTATCCAGAATGCCCACGAGAGAGGATTGGGCACGGGAAGGCTGGATGAGATCGAAGTGGTCGGGGAGAAAATACAGGATGTGGAAGTGAAAGATTTCAAACACTCTGCAATAGGTGTAGGATTCCTCCGGAGAAAACTTCCTTCATCTCTCTACGCCGTCATCCAGGATCAGTTAGTGTTTATTCCTGAAGTGAAGAAAGACAAATGCACAATATGTTTGGAATGTGTAAAAATCTGCCCAACAGGGGCTGCCAAGCATGAACAAAATAGTGTTTGGATAAATAAAAGTATATGCATTCACTGTATGTGCTGTCACGAGATCTGCCGGTTCCAGGCCATCAGATTGAAACAAAAGCCGATAGGGAAGATTATCAGGGGACTGAGATCATTCTTCAGAACAGTGAATAACTGGAGAAGATGATGAGAGACTCATTCTTCACTACTACTTCTTGTGCCCTTCAGGCCTGGCTCCGATAATCCGCTCAATGAAGGCAATCAAAAACGAAAACAAGAATGAGAAGAATTCACCAAAATCTCTTTCTGTCTCAAAAGAGATATCTGATTCCCAGCCGGATGATAGAAGTGCTTGTGTCTAATGAGAATTCCTCTATGGTTGTTCCGAAATTCAAATCAAATGTCGTTGTTGTTCCTTCGGCTTTTCGGTAAAGATAAAGAGCTTCACCAAAGAGTGATAATCTGTCTGAGATCTGAACCTGAGCTCCTAATCCAGCTTGAAAACCCAGACCGTTCTCGACCTTCTGTGTGATGGTAATTTCTGGAATGGTGACAATATCCTTAAGCTTGAAATCATAAAAAATATATCCTATTCCAGCGAATACATAGGGAATAAAAGCCCTTTTTTCAAAGAAGTAATACTGCAAAGAAAAAAGAAAGGGAGTCACTGATAACTTGCCATCCAGAAGTTTTCCTGGTTCCTCCTCAACTTCGCTCTTCCAGAATCCAAAATCAAAAAAGGCAGCAACTTTTTTGTTGAGAGTGTAAGCGAAACCGAAACCAGATTCCCATCCAGATCTCATGTTTCCTTCTCGTGGAAAGGAAAAACCGCCATTGGCATGGACACTGAATCTTTCCGCCCAAACCAGGTTCTCTGCTCCTGCCAAAAGCAGAGAAATAATGAGAATGAAAGCTGCTTTCCTTGACTTCATTTTTTTAATCTTCCATGCATATATACGAAGAATGGACATCAAAAGTCAAACCTTTTCCAAAATTAGGAAATTCTGATGCATTTCCTCTTCATATGTGCTACATTTATGCAGAAAAAGGAGTAACCATGGATTTCCAACATTATTTCAAATCCCGTCGCGGAGAGATGATCCACCTGTTAAAAGACCTTGTTCACCTCGAGTCCCCCACCTCAGATAAAAAGGCAGTAAATGAGTGTTCTTCTTTTGCTTTAAAGGAATTCAAAAAAATAGGAGCAAAAGTCAATCGTTTTCCTCAGGATGAGATTGGCCACTTGTACCTTATAGAATATCCAGCAAAAAAAACAGAGCAGCCTGAGGAACAGATTCTTCTTCTCACTCACATCGATACGGTTTGGTCTGTGGGAAAGATAAAACAAATGCCTTTCTATGTTTCCGGAGACAAAATTTTTGGACCCGGCGTGCTTGATATGAAGGCTGGATTGGCCATGGCTATTTTTTCTCTCAAGACTATGCATGATCTGAATATTAAGCCCCATAAAAAAATAGCTGTTTTTATCAATTCTGCTGAAGAAACACAGAGCGAAGCCTCTGAAAAGCTGATAAAAAAGCTGGCCAGAAGATCGACCTATGTTCTCTGTTTAGAACCATCCCTTCCAGGAGGAGCCTTAAAGACGGAAAGGAAGGGCCGCCTTGTGGTAAGACTGGAATGCAAGGGAAAGGCTGCCCATGCAGGAACTCCAGAACAAGGGATAAATGCCATTGACGAACTGCTAGCACATCTTCTCCAACTCAACAGACTGAAAAAAAAACAGATAACCATGAACATCGGTCTGATCGGGGGAGGCGAAAAAGCCAACATAGTGGCTGATCAAGCCTGGACAGTGCTGGATTTTCGATTCTGGAAGAACAGCCAAAAGGAAAAAATCCTGAGCACCCTCAGGCAACTGCAACCCGTTCAATCTGGAGCCCGCGTTCGTTCTTCCGTGGAGAGCTTAACTCCTCCCATGGAAAAAACAAGGGCCTCGACGAATCTTCTGGTCAAAGCAAGGAAAATCGCTTCCCCTCTGCACATAGAATTGGAGGCGGGAAAAACAGGAGGAGGATCAGATGGATCCATCGCATCAAGCTTAGGGATTCCTACCCTGGATGGGCTGGGGCCTGCAGGGGAAGGCATCCACTCTAAGAACGAGCACCTTCTCCTCTCCTCCTTCATCCAAAGAACCGCTCTTCTTACAGAAATGCTTTGCCAGCTCTGATTGACTGATTCCTTAAATTCTGTTAGCTTAAAATGTCTATAAAACAACTTAAGTGCAGTGAATTAGAACAAGATAAGAGAATAACAAATACAAGATAAGAGAATAACAAATAGAGGATAAATTCCTTTATTATCATTTAATACTACAATTTAAGGAGGCTTCATATGATAAAGAAGTACTATCTGCTTTCGCCAGGTCCCACCCCTATTCCTGAAACCGCACTCTCCGCTGCTGCAGAACCAATTATCCATCATCGAACACCTGAATTTTCCAATATCTTCATGGAAGTTTCAGAGGGACTCAAGTACGTTTTCCAGACCGAGCAGGATGTGTTTATCCTGACCTCATCTGGAACCGGAGCGATGGAAACAGCTGTGGTCAATACTCTCTGCCCAGGCGATAAGGCCATCACCATCAACGGAGGAAAATTCGGGGAGAGATGGGGAAAAATCTGTCGTGCCTACGGAGTGGATGCCAGGGAGATCGTTCTGGAATGGGGTGAGCCCTTCTCCAAAGAACAACTTGCAGAAGAGCTAAAGGCCAACCCTGAAACAAAAGCTGTATTCGCTGCCCTCTCTGAGACATCTTCAGGAACTATCTATGATATTCAGGGATATGGAGAAGTCATGGCCAACTCAGAAGCCATTCTAGTGGTCGATGGCATATCAGGATTAGGCGCTACTCCTTGTCCCATGGACGAATGGAAGGTGGATATCCTGGTGGCAGGTTCCCAAAAATCATTCATGATTCCTCCAGGACTGGCATACATCGCTTTCAGTCCTAAAGCCTGGGAGCTGGTGGAAAAATCGACTTTGCCTAAATTCTACTTTGATGCCAAAGCGTACAAAAAAAACTTAGGGAAGAGAACCACTCCCTGGACACCGGCTGTCTCTCTCATCATCCAGCAGAAGAAATCTCTCGACATCATTATCTCTCTAGGTCTTGAAAAACTCTTCGAACATCATCGCATCCTTGGTGATGCAACCCGCGACGGAGTGAAAGCCCTTGGCTTGGAGCTGCTTTCCAAGAATCCAGGCAACATTTTAACCGCAATAAAGGTTCCTGCTGGAATCGATGGCGTACAACTGGTGAAAACCATGCAGGGTAAATATAGAGCCTACATCGCTGGAGGACAGGATCCTTACAAGGGAAAAATTTTCAGGATCGCCCACTTAGGATACATGGGAGGCTTCGACATCATCACCGCCTTGACCGCCCTAGAAATGACCTTGGATGAGCTGGGATTTGAGTTTGAAAAAGGAAGCTCCATCAAGGCCGCAGAAACCGTCTTAAAGGAGAATTGGAAATGAAGAAAATACTGGTGTGTGATTCTTTAAATCCTGAGGCTTTGGAAAAACTCAAGGCCAATCCTCACTTCGAAGTAACCCTTAAGACAGGGATGGATGAGGCCGAGCTGATCAAAACTATCCCTGGATTCAATGCGGCTGTGGTTAGAAGCGCCTCCAAGTTGACCAAACCGGTCATCGATGCCGCATCCAACCTGGAGCTTATAGTTCGAGCAGGAATCGGGCTGGATAACATCGACACCGAGGCGGCAAGAGAGAAGGGGATCGATGTGGCCAATACCCCTGCAGCCACAACCATATCAGTGGCAGAGCATACTTTTGGGCTGATGTTAGCCGCGGTCAGAAACCATGGACCGGCAAACCTCTCCATAAAAGCCCATAAATGGGAAAAGAAGCTGTTTTCAGGGACAGAACTCTACGAAAAAACGTTAGGCATCATCGGTATGGGGAGGATTGGCCTGGAGGTTGCCCGCCGCGCACTGGTCTTCGGGATGAAGGTGGTTGGTTATGATATCATCCCAATAATGACAGATCTCGAAGTTAAACAAGTTCCTCTTGATGAACTCCTGGCCCAAGCAGATATCATCTCCCTTCACCTGCCCTTCGCAGAAGAGATAAAACATATGATCAGCGACCGGGAATTCCAAAATATGAAGGACGGTGTAATCTTCGTCAATGCCTCACGCGGCGGGATCGTCGATGAAGCAGCCCTTCTTAAAGCGCTCGAATCTGGGAAGGTGAGAGCGGCCGCCATAGACGTCTTCGAGAAAGAACCTCCAGATGATTTCTCTCTGATTGATCATCCGAATGTCATAGCCACTCCCCACATTGGCGCTGCAGCAAAAGAAGGCCAGAAGAGGGCTGGCATGGAAGTTGTAAAAATATTGGAAGAAAGACTTTCTTAAAGAATGCATAAAAGATACTGGGAGGAAAGATGGCAGAAATCCAACCTTTTCGAGGGATAAGATACAACAGCAACAAAATTAAATTGGAGGAGGTTATAACCGAACCCTATGACAGGATTCCTCCTCCACTTCAGGAAGAATATTATCGAAGAAATCCTTATAACGTGGTTCGTATCATCCTGGGAAAGGATGACGATCCAGAGCATCCAGAAAAAGATAGATACAAAAGAGCCAAGATTTATCTAGACCAATGGCAAGAAAAAGGCATTCTCGTTCGAGAGGACAAAGAGGCACTTTACATCTACGAACAGGAATTCGAAGTCTTGGGCGAGAAGAAAAAAAGACGAGGTCTGATATCAAGAGTCAGGCTGGAGGAATTCTCATCCAAGAAGGTTCTCCCCCATGAACGAACCTTTCCAAAGCACAAAGCCGACAGACTCAATCTTTTAAGAGCAACCAATACCAATACAGGCCAGATTTTTCTGCTTTATAAGGATGATGATCGAAGAGCATCTCAAGCACTGGAAGAAGGTCTGAGCTCTGCAGAACTTGGAGCTGACGTTCAAGATGAGGATAGCTTCAGACACCGCCTGTGGATTATAAAAGACAAGAAGGCCATTCAAAACATCCAGGAGGCAATGGCTGATAAGGTTTTGATCATCGCCGACGGGCATCATCGCTACGAGACATCCCTAAATTATCTAAAAGAGAAGCTTGCCCAACTGAAAGAGGTCAAGGGAAATGAGCCTTTCCATTACATCATGATGACACTATTCAGGCTGGATGATCCAGGACTTGTCATACTCCCTACTTACAGGTTGGTGAAAGGGCTGGATAAGCTCAGCGGAGAAAGCTTCAGGGAGACTTTTTCTCCTTATTTTGACATCCAGGAGAAGAGCGCATCGGATCCTTCGGAAAAAGATGTTATTGAAGATGTCCTGAACCAGGTCAACAGCGAACCTCATACTTTTGCCGCCTATGCGGCTCCTTTCAAGAAATTCTTAGTCCTCCGCCTTAAATCTGAGGATATTCTGGATAGAGAAATCAACCAGGACAAATCTAAGCAATGGAAGCGACTGAATGTGGCCATTCTCCATTCTCTGATTATCGATAAGCTCGAGCCCCTCTCTTCTTCATTTTCGCTGGAAGAGAATGTGAGTTATATCCGAAACCTAGAGGAGGGACTCGGGAAGGTCATAGGCGGAGAATTTCAGATGATTTTTCTCCTCAGGCCGTCTTCTCTCAGTCAAATCAGGGAGGTTGTGGAAAACGGCGAACTTATGCCCCACAAATCGACCGACTTTTTTCCTAAGCTCAAGAGCGGATTGGTCATGAATCCCCTCGATGAATAAGCCCCAGGGAGGATGACTCATACATGGTTTATTTAGATAACAACGCAACAACACCTTTAGATCCAGATGTAGCAGAGAAGATGTCCCGATTTCTGAAAGAGTATTTTGGAAATCCCTCTTCTCTTTATCCTATCGGAAGAGAAGTCAAAGAGATGGTCAATGAAGCCCGGGAGACCATTGCCAAAACTTTAAGAGCAATCCGCACTGAAATCATCTTCACTGGTTCAGGGACAGAAGCAGACAATTTTGCCCTTCGCGGAGTGCTCGAAGCATTTCCGGAAAAAAAAGAGCTCATCACTTCAGCCATCGAACATCCGGCTATCCTGAGCACCGCTCACTATCTGGAAAAAACAGGAGTGAAGGTGACCTACGTTCCCGTGGACAAAACTGGCATGATAGACCTGGATTTTCTCAAAGATGCCGTCACCCCTCACACAGCCCTCATCTCCATCATGCATGCCAACAATGAGCTGGGCACAATCCAGCCTATTGAAGAAGTGGTCATAATCGCCAAAGAAAAAGATATACTCGTCCACACAGATGCTGTTCAGAGTTTTGGCAAGATCGACGTTGACGTTAAAAAACTTGGCGTTGACCTCCTTTCCATTTCAGCACACAAAATCTACGGCCCCAAAGGAGTGGGAGCCCTTTACGTCCGAAAGGGGACAAAAATACATCCCCTCATCCACGGCGGACACCAGGAAAGGGAGATGCGGGCAGGAACAGAAAACACAATCGGGATTATCGGCTTCGGAGAGGCAGTCCGGGTAATGAAAGAAAAGGGCCCTGAAGACAAAAAACGGATCGAGAAGTTGGCCCAGCGTCTGAAAAAAGGAATTGAAGAGACCATCCCCAAGGCAAAATTCAACGGCCATCAAGAGAAAAGAATCAAAGGAACTATCAATTTCTCTTTCCTCAATTTGGAGGCAGAAGCTATACTTCTCGCTCTTGCCACAAAAGACATCTATGTTTCCACAGGTTCAGCCTGCAGTGAAGGAGCTGAAGAGGTTTCACATGTGCTGAATGCTATCGGACTCAGGCCTGAAATCGCCCGATCTTCGATAAGAATGTCTTTAGGAAGATTCAACACCGAGGAGGACATCGATACAGTGCTTCGAGAACTTCCTCCTATTGTGGAAAACCTAAGAAAAATCTCTGCACTCGATATTGAGGAGGAAGATTAATTTGTAGGATCCGATGCTTCCATCGGATCTCACAACCCGGCATCCAGATTAAACTATGATCAACAAACTAAACTCAATCTGCTTGTATGATCATAGATCTGACAACTGGGAAAGATAGATCCTCCTCACATCCAAAAAAAACTTCTGGTATTCCTCTTCCTTGTAATCGGGATAGGTCCAGTCTAAAGGCCGCGTCTCTTTTCGGGTAAACAGAAGCTCAAGATGGGCATAAATACCTTTCTGGAGGGGAACACGGTGGGCAAAATTCTTGGCCGTAGCCATGATTAACGCCGATGATGTCAAGCATCCAGGATCAAGGTTGACTACTCTCCCTCCGGCTTGGAAGGCTACTCTTATTTCTTCCTCTAACTGATTGGTGCGAAGCTTTATCTCGCTCAGGCTCTCTGGGGGGATCAGTTGCTTAAAACTCACAAATTCTCTCTTTAAATTCTTCCCCATCTGCTTCTCATAGTAATCGGTGATATCAAATGCAAATGTGGGACTGATTAGATCGACAGGCCCGTAAAGCTGCTTGAGTTTTTCCACGGCAAGAGCACGGACTTTTTGATCTGAAAAGATGACTCCGCAGATGAGCTTTACAGGAGTAAAAGGCTTAGCTTCTGCCATGATGTGTCAGAACCCTTCTAATGCTATCACGGATATGGAGATGGTTTCAAATGTTCTCCTCGATTGACCTTAAATCTTATATTCTTTATAATCGTGACATCATGAAATGGGCATACATAGAAGATATCGCAGACTATAAAGATAAGGATGTGGAGATCAGAGGATGGGTCTACAGCAAGCGATCCAGCGGCAAAATCCGTTTCCTCCTGGTCAGGGATGGCACAGGTATTATGCAAGGGACCATATTTAGTCCTGAAAAAGATAGTCCCCTCTTTGAAAAATTTGATGTGCTCACTCAAGAGTCATCTGTGATTGTTCGAGGGAGCGTCCGGGAAGACAAAAGAGCGCCCGGAGGGTTCGAGTTGAGCATCCGAGACCTGGAAATCCTTCAGATAGCCAAGGATTATCCAATCACTCCCAAGTCCCACGGTATTCCCTTCTTGATGGAGCATCGCCATCTCTGGCTCCGCTCCCAAAAACAGCATGCCATTCTTCAAATCCGGGCAGAGTTGATCAGAGCGATCAGAGACTTTTTTGATGGAAATGGTTTCCGCTTGATGGACACACCCATCCTGACTCCCAGTGCCTGCGAGGGAACCACGACTCTTTTTGAAACAGAATATTTCGACCAGAAAGCCTTCCTGAGCCAAAGCGGACAGCTCTATAACGAAGCCACAGCCATGGCCTTCGGAAAAGTCTACTGCTTCGGCCCCACTTTCAGGGCGGAAAAATCGAAAACGAGAAGACATCTTATCGAGTTCTGGATGGTTGAGCCTGAAGTGGCTTTCGCCACTTTAAAAGATATGATTGAGCTGAGCGAGGACCTTATCACATACATCATCGAACGTATGCTGGATAGGAGAAAGAAAGAACTGGATATCCTGGAAAGGGACACCAAACCTCTGGAGAAGGTCAAAAAGCCTTTTCCACGTGTTACCTACGATGAAGTCTTGAAGAAACTTAAAGAGAAAGGCTCAAAAATAGAATGGGGAGACGATTTCGGAGCGCCGGAAGAGACTCTTATCTCAGAATTATTCGGCAAACCGGTGTGCGTCACTCATTTTCCAGCCAAAATCAAGGCCTTTTATATGCAGCCTGCCCCTGAGCGGCCGGATCTGGTGCTGGGTGTGGATGTGTTAGCCTCTGAAGGATATGGAGAAATCATCGGTGGCGGGCAGCGTATCCATGACCTGCAACTTCTTGAAGAAAAGATCAAAGAATTCAATCTTCCCCGTGAGGCTTACCAATGGTACATCGACCTGAGAAAATACGGATCAACTCCCCATGCCGGTTTTGGATTGGGAATAGAGAGAACCCTTGCCTGGATCTGTAAGATCAAGCATATCAGGGAGACAATTCCCTTCCCCCGCCTTCTCTATAAAATATATCCTTAATACATACCAAATTCGCTCGGAGAAATATTCATCCAAACCTCTACTACAAATTTTGCTCTTTACTGATCACCCATATATTCCTACAATGGATGGAGATGAAAAAGGTGGCTCTCATCACTCTAGGATGCGCCAAAAACTTGGTGGACAGTGAGGTCATGCTGGGATACCTGGAAAAGGCTGGCTATACTTTTGTTGCCAGACCGCAAGAAGCCGATGTTGTCATCGTCAACACCTGTGGCTTTATCCGGCCTGCCAAAGAAGAGTCCGCTCAGACTCTCACCCAGGCCAGCCATCTCAAGAAAAGGGACGACAGAAAAAAAATCGTAGCTATAGGATGTTATGTGGAAAGAGAAAAGGATATCCTGCAGAAAAGATTTCCAGGGATCGATCTCTGGTTAGGAGTGAATGATTTTCATCATATTGTGGAGGCTGTAGAGGGAGAGCCCTTCCAGAAATCTCCATCCTGCTTTCTCTATGATCATTCCTCTCCCCGCATCCTCTCCACTCCGCCTGGCTGGACTTATCTCAAGATATCGGAAGGATGCTCCCATCAATGCTCTTTCTGTGCCATCCCTCTGATAAAAGGATCCTATCGTTCGCGGACATTATCCTCCATCGTCACGGAAGCGGAAATCCTGGCCAGCAGAGGTGTGAAGGAGATTAACCTCATTTCCCAGGATTCTACTTACTACGGTCAGGATATCGGCTTAAAGGATGGATTAGCAGCTCTCCTCCGCCACCTTATCCCGATCAAAGATATCGAATGGATTCGCGTCCTTTATGGATATCCGGAAGAAATCACAAATGCTCTCTTAGAAGTGATGCAGGAAGAAAAGATTTGTTCTTACCTTGATCTTCCCTTCCAGCATTCCCATCCTCAAATCACCAAAAGGATGAAGAGGGCCATGGATGGAAAGAGAGCATTGCGGTTGATTGAAAAGATCAGAAAGAAGATTCCTGACCTGGCCCTGCGCACTTCCCTTGTGGTGGGATTTCCAGGAGAAGGAAAGGATGAATTTGAGAATCTGATCAACTTTGTTAGAGAAGCAAGGTTCGATCATCTCGGGGTCTTCACCTATTCGCGGGAAGAAGGCACGGATTGCTTTAGTCTGGGAGACCCGGTGAAGGAAAGTGTCAAAAAAAGAAGAAAAGAGAAAATCATGAATACTCAGGCTGATATCTCCTTCCAAAACAACAGCAGATATTTGCATCAACACTTGGAGGTTATCATCGAAGGAACGTTGAGAGAGGATCCATCACAGCTTGTCGGCCGTTCCCGGTTTCAAGCTCCTGAAGTGGACGGAGTCATCTTCCTTCACTCCCCTCTTCCACTGGCCAATATCGTCAACACCATTCAAAAAGTTGAAATCAATGCCTATGATATATATGATTTATACGGAAACATCATCGGATGAAAACACTCTCAAAGGTCATCGCCACTTGCTTCGGACTCGGATATTTCCCTGTAGCTCCCGGAACACTTACCAGCTTAGCGGTTGTTCTGGTTTATAAGTTCTTTCTCCATAGAATCCCATGGCCTGCTCATCTGCTGATCTTTTTTATCCTTTTTTTCATAGGAATTCCCACATCTACTCGACTCACATCAGAGTGGAAGATAAAGGATCCGCGTAAAGTCGTGATCGATGAGGCTGCGGGTCAATACCTTGCTCTCTTTCAGCTGAATCCCACCTGGTTTTCTGTTCTTCTGAGCTTTTTTCTCTTCCGGTTTTTTGACATTATTAAGCCTTTCCCCATCCGCCGGGTGGAGAATTTTACCAAAGGTTGGGGAATCATGTGCGATGATCTTGTGGCGGCACTCTACACAGGAATTCTCATCTCCATCTATTTCCTCCTTAAATGAAAAAAGAAAAGGACTACTGGATTGAAATCATGGCCATCGGTTCAGAACTCCTCACTCCTCATTTTCAAGACACGAACTCGCTCTATCTTACCCAACGCTTGAACGAATTAGGGAGGGAGGTTTCCTTCAAGACTATCGTAGGGGATGATTGGAATGAGTTGACTTTCTGTATCAATGAGGCTATTTCGCGATCAGATCTGATCATTGCCATTGGAGGCCTCGGCCCGACTCGGGACGATCTTACCCGTGAAGCCTTCGCCTACGTTCTCGGCAGAAAGCTGCTCTTCCGGGAAGAATTACTCCAAAGGATAAGAGAAAGATTTGAGCGCAGAAGTCTCGAAATGCCAGATATCAACAAGAAGCAGGCGTACATGATCGAAGGATCAGAGATTCTTCCCAACAAAAACGGAACAGCTCCCGGCCTCTGGCTGGAAACAGAAAAAAAGATCATCACTCTTCTTCCCGGTCCTCCCCATGAGCTCAAACCCATGTTCGATGATTTTGTGTTGCCCAAGCTCAAGAAGCTGAAAGTCGAACACACCTCTCGCGCAGTGTTAAAAACCACAGGACTTACAGAATCCGAAATTGAAAGCCTCATCTTCGATCTCCACCCCAAAACCCCTGATGTCAAGATAACCACCCTCGCCTACCCTGGCCAAATAGAAATCCATCTCACTGCCCACTCCAAGAAAAGCCAGAAGAAAGCAGCAGAAAAACTCAACGAACTCAAGGATGCCATTCTGCTAAGATTGGAGAAGAATATCTTCTCGCAGGAAGGCGAGGAACTGGAAGAAGTTGTGGGTTATCTCTTGAGAGGAGATAAGAAAACCTTGGCCGTGGCTGAATCCTGCACAGGAGGCCTGATGGGACACCGCATCACAAATGTCCCAGGAAGCTCAGATTATTTCATCCAAGGAGTCATAGCCTACAGCAATGAGGCAAAAAAAGGCTTACTCGATGTCCCTTCTGATCTCATAGAGAAACACGGTGCTGTCAGCTATCAGGTGGCCCAGGCCATGGCTCAAGAAGTGAGGAAAAAGGCGCAGGCGGATCTAGGAGTGGGGATCACAGGTATTGCCGGACCGACCGGAGGAACTCCTGAAAAGCCGGTGGGCTTGGTCTATGTCGCCTT
>CAYSCW010000027.1:4152-30133 GCA_964429795.1 uncultured Eubacteriales bacterium | reverse complement strand
AAAATCAAATGGGCAAGAAAAGAAGGGATGCATTTGACTCTGAAATTTCTGGGAGAGATCGAGGAAAAGATGATTCCAGAAGTTGAATTCTTACTCAAAGAAATATCCAGTAAATGCCCTTCTTTTGTCCTGCGCTTAAAAGGAACGGGAACATTTCCTGAGGGAAGGAAAAATCCCAGGGTGATCTGGGTGGGAATCGAAGAAAACCAGGACTTAAAAGCTATCCAGGCACAATTGGAAGAAGAATTGGAAAAAACAGGGTTTCCCAGAGAAAAGAGAGAATTCAATCCCCATTTGACTCTGGGCAGGATCAAACCCCATTCATATTTGGGGAGTATTTTTTCTCTTTTGGAGAGCAACAAAGAATCAGATCTTGGAGAGATGAAAGTCAAAAAGATCGCTTTTTTCCAGAGTATTCTCAAGCCCACTGGAGCCGAATACAGAATTTTGTCGGAATTTGATCTCCAATGAAAATTTTGTACGCCTTGCTCACCTACCTTCTGGGATCCCTCCCTACAGGATACATCCTCTTCCTGATCACCGAAAAAAAGGACATTCGAAATTTTGGAAGCCACAGCACTGGAGCAACCAATGTGCTTCGACTCAAAGGATGGAAATTTGCCCTTCCTGTCCTAGCGATCGATCTTCTAAAGGGTGCCATCCCTGTATTTATTGCTTTAAGGCTGTTTGAAGATCAGGGCTTCTCTGTCATCTGTGCTTTCCTGGCTGTAGTTGGACATTGTTTTCCTGTATATCTTAAATTCAAAGGAGGAAAAGGAGTGGCCACAACCGTGGGCGTCTATTCTGTTCTTGCTTTTAAGCCCTTTCTTCTCAGTCTGGCTGTCTTTGTTTTTGTTGTCCTCATTACCCGTTATGTCTCTCTTGCTTCACTTCTTTCAACCATACTTTTCCCCCTCTTTGTTTTTCTTTTGCCAGGTGATATACAAATTATCGGATTGGGAATAGCCGTATTTGCTCTGGTTGCTTTCAGACACCGGGAAAATATCGGCCGTCTGGTTAGAGGAACTGAAAGAAAAATAGGAGAAAGCGCAAGATGAAAGTGAGCGTGATTGGTGGTGGCACCTGGGGAAGCACCTTTGCACTCCACTTAGGCCGCTTGAATATCCCAACCAAGCTTTGGATAAGAGAGCACAATGTCTACCAGGAGACCTTAAAGAAGAGAGAAAATGAAACCTTTCTTCCTGGATATATATTCCCTTCCCTGGTATCTTTTTATGATGATTTGAATGAAGCTGTCAGCCAAAGCAATCTTGTCTTTATTGCTGTGCCTTCAAAATTTTGCCGCAGAATTTACCAGCAGCTTGCTCCCTCGCTCTCATCGGATCAGGCTATCATCAGCTTAACCAAAGGTATAGAAGAAAATTCCCTGAAGAGAATGAGCGAAGTGATGGAAGAGGTGTTTATTCCATCTCTCTCCCCCCCCATCACTGCTCTCTCCGGACCCAGTTTTGCCCTGGAAGTCGCTCAGTATCATCCAACGGCTGTGGTCCTCGCTTCAAGAGATTTGAGCCTGGCCAAAAAAATACAGCATCTTATCTCCAGTGAAAGCTTCCGCGTTTACGTGAGTGAAGACATCATCGGAGTTGAGCTGGGAGGAGCTTTGAAGAATGTGATTGCCATAGCGGCGGGGATCCTGGATGCTCTCCAGTATGGCAATAATTCCATCGCCGCCCTGGTCACTCGGGGCCTTCTCGAAATCACAAGATTAGGAATTAAACTGGGAGCACAGAAAGAAACTTTCTCCGGTTTGGCTGGTATCGGGGATTTGGTCTTAACATGCACAGGCGAACTGAGCCGAAACCGTTATGTAGGTTATCAATTAGGACGAGGAAAATCTTTAAGTGAGATTGTCTCTGGAATGAAAATGGTCGCAGAAGGAATCACCACCACTTTCTCTGCCCGCCAGCTGGCCGGAAGAGAAAAAGTGGAAATGCCCATCTGCAAACAGGTCTATCAAGTTCTTTATCAGAACAAAAATCCCAAGAAAGCCCTAAAAGATTTGATGAGCAGGAGGCTTAAAGAGGAACATTATGAATACTAAGGGGGAAATTATGAGAGTAAAATGGATTTTAGTCATCGTCCTTTCCATCAATCTGATTTTCTGCGCTTCTAACCAGAAAAAAATCCAACAGGCCAGGACAAAAGATCCCCAATACCAATACAATGTGGGTCTTGTCCATCTTAACCGAGGTAATGTGGATGAAGCCATCCCCTACCTCAACAGGGCACTCACTATAAACCCTAATTATTACCTCGCTCTCAATGCCCTCGGCTTGGCTTATTTCATGAAAGGCAACCTTCAGGAAGCCTCTGGCTATTTGCAGAAATGTCTGGCCATTGATCCTACATTTTCAGAAGCCAGGAACAACCTGGGAATGGTCTATCAGGAACAGGGTTTCCTGGATAAAGCCCAGCAGGAATTTCGCTTGGCAGCAGCAGATAAAAACTATAATTCCAGAGAGCTTCCCTACTACAACTTGGCAAGACTCTACTTAACCGCAGAGAAATATCAGGATGCCCTGGACCATGTACAGAAGGCGATAGAATTGAACAACAATTTGGCCATGACCCATAATCTCAAGGGCACTCTTCATGAAAGACTCAACCAGCTTGATGAGGCTATCGAAAGTTACAAACAAGCTGTGAAGATTGACCCCCTGAGTATTAAGTTCAGTTACGATCTTGCCGTTGCCTATTTTAAGAACGAGGACTTCAAAAAAGCTAGAGAAATTTTTGAAAAAATCTTAGATAAAACCACTGATCTTGAGACAAAAGAAAAGATTGACCAGTACCTGAAGATTATCAAGAAATAAAAGCTAAGGATTGATGGATAGGAAACGACGCTTTTATTCAAGATTGTCCCAATTAGGCGTCGGTTCTTACCCATCCGAAGCCCATAGTGGAGGGTGGGGGGGTCTTGGCAAGGATGGATAGGAACCGACGCGCTTTTATCAGCTATCACGGAAGATGCCTTTCTGAGGATTCTGGTTCCTATGTCCCTTCTTCCCAGCCAGAGAGATACTTCTTCTGTTCGGCGGTCAGCCGATCGATCCTGACTCCAAGCGCCTTCAACTTCATCCGGGCTATCTCCTCGTCAATCTCTTTAGGCACCGGATAGACTTTCTTCTGAAGAGATTTTCCCTCGCGCGTCAGGTACAAAATGCTCAAGGCTTGATTAGAAAAACTCATATCCATGACCACAGCCGGATGACCTTCTGCCGAGGAGAGGTTGATCAGCCGTCCCTCAGCCAGGAGGAAAATCTTCCTGCCATTTTTTAACGTGTATTCCTCGACAAAGTCTCTTATTTTCCTCTTGCGTTTGGATAATTTCTCCAGCGAAGGGATGTCTATCTCCACGTTAAAATGCCCGGAATTAGCCACGATAGCTCCATCCTTCATGCGTAAAAAGTGATCATCACTGATGACATTCTTATCTCCGGTGGCTGTGACGAAAACATCTCCTTTTTTAGCCGCATCTTTCAAAGGCATGACCTCGAAGCCATCCATCACTGCTTCCAGAGCTTTCAGTGAATCAACCTCGCAGAGGATGACTTTGGCACCTGCTCCCCTGGCTCTCATGGCTATACCGCGGCCACACCAGCCATAGCCCACAATAACAAAATTTGACCCTGCAAGCAGAATATTGGTTGCCCTCAGGATGCCGTCGATGGTGCTCTGCCCGGTTCCGTAGCGATTATCAAAAAGATATTTGGTGTGGGCATCGTTAACAGCGATGATAGGATAACGAAGCACATTCCTTTCAGCCATGCTTCTCAGGCGAATCACACCTGTGGTTGTCTCTTCGGTGCCTCCGATAATCCCAGGTAGCAAATCTTTTTTCCCCGAATGAATAGTGGACACTAGATCGGCTCCATCATCCATGGTGATCTGGGGACAGATTTCGAGTGCTTGATGAATATGGCGATAATATGTTTTCTTATCCTCTCCTTTTATGGCAAAAACAGGGACCCCGAAATATCTGACCAGGGCAGCAGCCACTTCATCTTGAGTGCTGAGGGGATTGGAAGCGGTGAGAGCAACTTCAGCTCCAGCCAGCTTCAAGGCCTCCATCAGATTGGCGGTTTCACTGGTCACATGAAGACAAGCTGAAATCTTTATTCCCTTGAGAGGTTTCTCTTTTGAGAAGTTCTCCTTCAATAGGCCAAGAACGGGCATAAACCTTTCGGACCACTCTTTCTTAAGCTTGCCTTTTTCTGCAAGATTTAAATCTTTGACATCATATTTCATCTTTGCCTCCTTTCTCATGTCTTGTGTTATCTGTTCATCGTGACTCAGGACAATATTCTATAACCCTGCATCCTTTCTCAAAACTTCAGCTTTATCTGTTTTCTCCCAGGTAAACTCTTCCTCATTCCTCCCGAAATGGCCATAGCAGGCTGTCTTTCTGAATATGGGCCGGAGAAGTTGAAGCGTTTCAATCATCTTCTTTGGTCTGAAGTCAAAGTGAGCGTGTATCAATTGCTTAATCTTATCCTCCGATATTTTTGCCGTTCCGAAGGATTCCACCATTATGGATACAGGCTGAGCAACGCCGATAGCATAGGCAATCTGGATTTCTACCTTGTCCACGATTCCAGCAGCCACTAAATTCTTGGCAATGTATCGCGCCATATAAGATCCTGAGCGATCCACTTTGGTGGGATCTTTTCCCGAAAAGCATCCTCCTCCATGGCTTCCTACTCCCCCGTAGGTGTCTACAATGATCTTCCGACCGGTTATTCCAGTATCAGCCAAAGGACCTCCTTGTTCAAAGCGACCGGTCTCATTGATGAAAATTTTGGTCTCTTTATCAAGCATCTCGCCAGGGACAACCTCTTTGATAACTAAGGATTCAATATCCTTCCTTAACTCACTCATTTTTACTTGTTTGTCATGCTGGGCAGCAATGACAACGGCTTCAACCCTTTTGGGTATTAAGGATTCGTATTCGATGGTGACTTGAGATTTACCGTCGGGTCTGAGATAAAGCAAAATCTTCTTCCTGCGGAGATCACTCAACTTTCTTACCAGCTTATGAGCCAACATGATGGGCATAGGCATCAGCTCCTCTGTCTCTCTGCAGGCATAACCGAACATCAGCCCCTGGTCCCCTGCCCCTTGTTCATGAGCGTTCGTTTCATCGACCCCCATGGCAATGTCCAAAGATTGTTCATGTATCGAGGAGATGACGCTGCATGTTTCATAATCGAAGCCATATTCTGCCTTTGTGTATCCGATCTCTTTGACGGTGTTTCTAACCACTTTCTGGAACTCACAATAACCACCGCTAGTTACTTCTCCCGCAATGAAGACAAGACCTGTGGTGACCAGAGTCTCACAGGCAACCCGGCTCTTTTTATCCTGACCGATGAGATCATCAAGAATAGAGTCGGAAATCTGATCGCAAATCTTATCCGGGTGACCTTCTGTAACAGACTCAGAAGTAAAAAAGTGCTTGCCTTGCATGCTCATCGTCGTCCTCCTTTGATTGTTTTCCGGAGAAAAAAGATTAGCAGGAAAATTAACACAAATGCGATCTATTTTCAATCCTGAAATGTGATAGGCAGACATTATTTTTCCGGGATGACTACTATTTCTTGAGTATAGTTCGAATTGTGGTGAGTCGTCATCCTGGCAGGAAACATCCCAGGAGACCTGGTGGAAATGTTGGCCCATTTATGTTATTTTTAATGCTAATGATTTTTACTCGTTAGTATGACATCATGTGTAAAAAAATCTCGATCTTATTATTGATTCTTCCGTTATTCATATTCCTAGGAACGCCCTCTGCTCAACAGCCGGAAAAACTTTCCTTTCCTATCGCTCACCACACCTTGAAAAACGGTCTTAAAGTGATCCTCTCTGAGGACTATTCCCTCCCTCTCGTTTCCGTTGCCGTTGCTTACCAGGCTGGCTCAATCAACGAGGAGCCGGGGAAGGCCGGTCTTGCCTATCTATTAGAAAACCTCATGTTCTTAGGATCAGAGAACATCGGGCGAATGCAACACATCGGTTTTATCCGCAGAATCGGAGGGTCACTGAACGCCACCACCACTACAGATCGGACCCTGTTCTCCCAGACAGTGCCTTCTAACCAACTGGCTTTAGTGCTCTGGCTTGAATCTGACAGGATGAATAGTCTCGATATAAATGCATCCAACGTAGCGCGCGTGAAGAACTCTCTCATTGAGGAAATCCGTCAAAGGAAAATCGCAGATCCTTACCTGGAAAGCTCTATTTACTTCGATCAGTATCTCTTTTCTGATTTTGCTCATAGCCATCCGGTTTTCGGCAGAGAAGCAGATTTGAGAGAAATCACTCTGGAGGATGTCAAGAAGTTCTATTCAACCTACTATAAACCGAATAATGCTGTTCTTGCTATATCTGGAAATATAGACAAGAGAAATGCCCTCAGGCTTGTCCGCAGATTTTTTGAAACCATACCCAAGGGAGAGGACATTGATCTTCCCCCATCAGCCCAGCCTTCAGATAAAAAAGCAATCGATCAGACTTATGAAGATTCTCTTGCTTCATTGCCAGCCTTTTATCTGGGCTATCAAATCGCTTCCCCACACTCAGAGGATTATTATCCTTTAAGGATAATCGAGTATCTTCTTCTGCGGGGTGAAACTTCGCGTCTGAATAAAAGGCTGATCAAGAAAGTCCGGATAGCCTATGATCTGAGCGGGGGAATTGAGGAAAGAAGAGATGTGGCTGCTTTTAAGATCTTCGTTGTCAGCACCAATGAAACCATGCTGGAAAGAAGCAAAAAAGCTGTTTTTTCAGAGATTGTCCGGCTTAAAACAGGTCTTATCCCTGAAAAAGAGATGAGAAAATCAAAAAACATGTTTAGACTTGACTATATTAAACAATACTCTACATACGTAGACAAAGCTGTTTTCCTGGCTGAATCTTATCTAAATCAGAATAATGTAGAAAATGTTTCTGAGGAATTGAGTAAATATCTATCAGTTAAGCCTCCAGAGATTGCAGGTGTCATGAACAAATATTTCGTCCAGGAAAATATATTTCTTCATGTTAAGGCAAGATGATAAAAAGAGCCTTCAACCTCCTCCTTATCTTCTCCCTTCTCAGTGGTTTGAATGTCAACCTCAAAGCACAGGAAAGATTCCGAAAATCACCTCCCCACCCCGATCCTCTTCCTGAGCTCAATCTGCCTCAAATCGAAACAGCTGTTCTTTCCAACGGCCTCACTCTCCATGTCATCTATAGAAATAATTCTCCGGTCATAGCCTTAAGGCTGATCATTTTCGCTGGAGAAAGTTCTTCTCCAGAAGAATTTCCAGGAACAGCTACTTTTACAGCAAATATGCTGACCAGAAGGACCTTGAGGAATTCTGCTGAAGAAATAGAAGAGAGGATTGAATCAATCGGAGGCAATTTTTCTGCCTCCACTTATCCCGATTATTCCATGTTCACTTTTACTTTTTTGGAGGAATTCTTAGATGAAGGGCTAAACATTATCAGTGAATTGATTCTTCAACCTTCCTTCACCAGAAGAGAGGTGGATAACGTGAAAAGATCTATGTATTATGACCTGTTAGATAGATTAGAAGATCCTGAAAACGCCGCTAAAAGACAGCTCTTTCATATTCTGTTCAAAGATCATCCTTATCAAAAAAGTCTCTTTCACGAGGATGTTATAAAAAATATCAACCAGAGTACTCTTTTGTCATTCTATGAAAAATATTATATTCCCAATAACTCCCAGATCATCCTAACTGGCAACCTCACCTTGACCATCGCTTCGAGAAAAGTGAGCAGTTATTTCAACACCTGGAAAAGGAAGGAAAAAGAGTTCACTCCCCTACCTACCCCTGTGGCTAATGAAAAGGTAAAAATTTGCTTTGTCGATCTTCCGCATGAAAGAGATGCAACCATATATATGGGAAACGTTATGGTTCCTTTAAGCAGTGAAGATTTCTTTCCGCTGATTGTTCTGAATCAAGTGTTGGGAGGCACAGCATACAGCAGGCTGTTCATGAACCTGAGAGAATCGAAAGGATATGCCTATTACGCTTTCAGCAATCTTGAATTGTTTAAAGCCAGCGGAGTCTTTCTAGTCAGGGCCAAAGTCAGACCTGAAGTCACTTATGCGGCTGTGAACGAGGCACTAGGAGAGATGAAAAGGATCACTGAGCAAAAATTTCCCAGTTATGAGATCGAACAAGCTAAATCCTATTTGATCGGCAATTTTCCACTAGACATCGAAACTCTTGATGACCTTTCTCTGAAAATAGCTCGCATTAAAGCATTTCAACTGGGAGAAAAACACTGGGACAAATATTATGAGAATGTTATGCTTATCGATGCCGATAAGGTCTTCGAGACAGCCCAGAAATACCCGCTCCTCACTCCGGTGGTTGTGATCGTCGGTGATAAAAACATCCTTCTTGACCACCTTATCGAGTTTGAGGAGGTAGAAGTCTACAAGAAAGGTATTCTTCAATATTCAATAAGAAAGGAAAAGTCTGATGAGACTGGTTGAGTGTGTTCCCAATTTCAGTGAAGGAAGGGATAAAGAAAAAATTAACGCGATCTCCAAAGAGATAGAGTCCACACCTGGAGTCACTCTTCTCGATGTGGATCCAGGCGAATCCACAAACCGCACCGTAGTCACTTTTATCGGTACTCCTTCCGGAGTCAAAGAGGCTGCTTTCAAAGCTATAAAAAAAGCGGCTGAGGTCATCGATATGAGCAAACACTCTGGGGCCCACAGCCGGATAGGAGCCACAGATGTCTGCCCATTCGTGCCAGTTACTGGAGTGACCATGGAGGATTGTGTCCAGATTGCCCATGAATTAGCAGAAAAAGTAGCCAATGAACTGGGAATACCTGTCTATCTCTACGAAGAAGCGGCCCAAAAGCCGGAAAGGAAGAATCTGGCCATTATACGAGAGGGCGAATATGAGGGTCTTCCACAAAAATTGAAAGATCCGCAATGGGTTCCTGACTACGGCAAGCCTGAGTTTAATCCAAAAGCAGGGGCTACAGTGATCGGCGCCCGGCAATTCTTGATCGCCTACAATATCAATCTCAACACCAAAGACCAGAGGCTGGCTCACCAGATCGCTCTCAATTTAAGAGAAAAAGGCCGGACAAAAAGGGATAAAGATGGAAAGATCATCAGGGATAAGAATGGAAAAACCCAAAGAAATCCGGGAAAATTCGAGGCTGTCAAAGCGGTGGGATGGTACATCGAGGACTACGGCATCGCTCAGATCTCAATAAATTTCATCAATTACAAAATCTCTCCTCCCCATCTTGTTTTCGATGAAGCCATAAAGGAGGCAGAAAAACTCGGTCTGAGGGTCACAGGTAGTGAGCTGGTGGGCTTGATTCCTAAAGAAGCGCTTCTCATGGCGGGTAGGTACTATCTAGAAAAACAGGGAAAAAGCCCGGGAGTCCCTGAGGAAGAACTGATCAAGACAGCGGTCATCTCTTTGGGACTGAATGATGTTGCGCCCTTTGATCCTCAAAAAAAGATCATCGAGTATCAAGTTAAGGAAGAAGGCCAGTCCCTTATCAAACTCAACCTTAGAGAATTTGCTAACGAGCTTTCTTCAGATTCCCCTGCTCCGGGAGGAGGAAGCTCCGCAGCTCTCTGCGGTGCTCTGGCTGCCTCACTCGCTTCCATGGTGGCCAACCTGACGGTAGGAAAAAAGGACTATCAAGATGTCCAGGATAAAGTGAAGGAGATCGCGGTCAAGGCCCAAGCGTTTAAAGACGAATTCCTGAATGCCGTCGATCTGGACAGTCAAGCTTTCAATAACCTGATGACTGCTTACAGGATGAAGAGAAACACTGATGAACAAAAATTGGAAAGAGAGAAAGCTGTGGAAGAAGCTTTAAAGCAAGCCACTCTGGTCCCCATGAGCGTCTTGGAGAGAAGCGTTGAAACTCTGGAGCTGTCTAAAGAAGTGGCTTTACACGGAAATAAAAATTCCATAAGCGATGCAGGAGTAGCAAGCCTCGCGGCTCAAGCAGCCGCCGAAGGGGCCTATTATAATGTCAGAATAAACCTTCCCAATATCCAGGATGAAGAATTCAAATCAAATACAAGAAAAAAAGCAGATTCTTTGAAGAAGAAATCAGAGAAACTGAGCAAGGGAATAAAAGAAATTATCGAAAAAGAACTCCAGTAACATTGAACAACCTGCTCATCACCGGTCCTCCCCGCTGTGGAAAAACAACTCTCATTAAGAAGATAAGCATTCATCCGACCTTTTCAGGAGAAATGGGAGGATTTATTACGGAGGAAATAAGGGAAAAAGGAGATCGAGTCGGGTTCCAAATCATCTCTTATCCAGAAGGCAAAAGAGGTGTTTTGGCCCGAAAAGGGATGCCTTCCTCGTATCGCCTTGGGAGCTACGGAGTTAACCTTCAAGACTTGGAATCAATCGGATGCGCGGCCATTGAGAAAGCTTTATCTTCTGGCCATATCATCATCGTGGATGAGATCGGAAAGATGGAGCTTTTCTCGAAAAAATTCAGAGGGATTCTTACTCAAGCCCTAGACTCACCGCAGAAGGTTTTGGCTACAATCATGGAGAGAAGGGATGAGTTTACTGACAGGATCAAAGCAAGGAAGGATGTAACAATCCTTAAGGTGAACAGGCTAAATTTTGAAACTTCATACCAAGATGTCCTGAAATGGATGCATAACAAATGAAGAAATATCTCCTTTTCTTCGATATGGAAAAACATTCGGTTTTTAGCAGTGCATTCCTGAATATCTCTTTCTGCATATTAAAATGAAATTTAATCTATAAAAATAGAGCAACAGACATTGAAAGGAGGATGAAGTGAAAGCCCTTTTTGTCATCGACATGCTCAATGACTTCTTGCGGAAGGATGGAGCGCTTTACTGTGGAGATAAGTCCCGCGAAATTATACTTTTTGTTAAAGAAAAAATCGAGGAATTCCATAAAAACGGAGACTTTGTTGTGTTTATCTGTGACTCCCACGATCCCAAAGATAGTGAATTTAAGATTTTTCCTAAACACTGTGTGGCAGGAACAGAAGGGGCACAAATCATCGATGAGCTTCCTGTGGACGACAAGGATCCGATCATCCGTAAAACCCGTTATAGCGCCTTCTATAACACCAATCTAGACGATGTGCTCCAAGAGCATGACATTATTGAAGTCCATGTGGTTGGAGTTTGTACCTCTATCTGCGTTATGGATACAGTGGGAGACCTGCGAAACAGGGATTACAAAGTCATCGTTTATAAAGACGGAGTGGCTGACTTTGACCCGCAAGCGCACCGATTCTCTCTGGAAAGAATAAAAAAGACTTACGGGGCTGAAATAATATGATTGAGCTTTGTCCTATAATTTATTTTTGATTAAGGAGTAAAATATGGAATATAAAGTTGACGGCGGGAAAATAAAGCTGGTGGAGGGAAATATAGCCTTCATGGATGTGGAGGCGATAGTCAATGCAGCCAATAAATCTCTAATCCTCGGAGGAGGTGTGGCTGGCGCCATCAGAAATTTCGGAGGTCCTTCCATTCAAGAAGAGTGCAACCAAATCGGCCCCATAGAAGTGGGAGAAGCCGTGATAACCGGAGCTGGCAATTTAAAGGCAAAATACGTTATCCACGCTGCAGGTCCAGTTTATGGCGAAGGAGACGAGGATGAAAAATTGGCTAAAGCCATCTTGAACAGCCTTGAAATCGCAAACCAAAAGCAAATCAAGGATATTGCCTTTCCTGCCATCAGTACAGGTATCTTCCATTTCCCTATCCAAAGATGCAGCGAAATCATGCTCAAAGTTGCCAAGGAATTTCTAGAAAAACATGACTATCCACAGAATATTATTTTTTGTCTTTATGGTGAGAAAGCCTATTCTGTCTTCAAGAACACTTTAGAAACTTTGACTGAATAATTTCAATCAAAAAGCCCTCCTCTTCCTTTTCAAGGCAAAAAATAAACCAAATATGAGAAAAGAAAGAAGAACAATCGTTCCAGATGCAGGAAAGTCCAGATAAAAGGCCCCAACAAGCCCTAAAACAACCGAGACGACGGCAACGATAGAGGAAAGAACGATGGACTGTCTGAAGTTTGACGCAAGCTGAAGACCAGCGGCAGCGGGAATAACCACAAGGGCCGCTACTAGGAGCAGGCCCACGATCTTCATCCCCAGCACAACTGTGACAGCCGTCAGAGTAGTGACCAGAATATCCAGCCTGTTGACCTTGATCCCGGAGGCTTTTGCCGATTCACGATCGAATGTCATGTACATGAATTTCTTATAATTGACAATCACGATCGTCACAACAGATACTGCCAGTGCGATTGAGAGCCAGACTTCGGTGGGATCTATGGCCAGGATTTCCCCAAAGAGGTAGCCAAAAAGGTCGACATTAAAACTCTGGGCAAGAGTCACCAGGAGAAGCCCAAGGGCAAATCCCGCACTGCTGAAAATGGCGATGGCTGTATCGCCATATAGACCAGCCTTCTCCTTGAGTTTCATGATTCCCAGGGCAGTGATTACAGCAATAACCAAGGCTGAAGCCAACGGCATGACCTTTAAAAAAAGGCCGATAGCCACCCCAGCAAAGGCGATATGGGCTAAGCCATGACCGATCATGGCATCGCGTCTCAAGATGAGGAAAACACCCAGCAAGGCACAGGCAATAGCTACAAAAACACCGGCCAGGAGAGCCCTCTGGAGAAATCCGAAACTCAGGAAAGCATCCATGAATTCAATCGCACCCTGAAACCACCTCAGTGACGATGTGAAATGACATGATGGCCTCCTGCCAGCATGTTTTTGAAGGCGTCCGACCGACAGAATTCTTCATGGGCTCCATGGTAGATCAGCTTCTGGTTGAGGCAGGCTACCCGGTTGATATGCATGTCGACTATGCCGATCTCATGAGTGACGAGTACAATGGTGATTTTTTCTTTTTTGTTCAAATCGTCAAGTATGTCATAAAAACGTTCCTGGGTTTCCGCGTCCACGCCTGTTGTTGGCTCATCGAGGAAGAGCATGAGGGGACGGTTGACCACGGCTCTAGCGATAAAAACACGTTGTTGCTGACCACCGGAAAGACTCCCTATACGCCTGTTCAGGCAGTCCTCCATCCCTACCTGTCTTAATGCCCTTTTTATGACAGCTTCTTCCATCTTCTTGGATAGCCTCTGTGTGTTCTTCCTGGAAAGAAGCCCCATGGCCACCACTTCCTTGACAGATACAGGAAAGAAGGGATCAATATGCGTAGCCTTCTGAGGGACATAACCAATCTTCTCCCAATCTGAAAAACGGTTAACTCTCTGCCCCATGATCTTCGCTTCGCCGCTGGAGGGCTCCAGCAATCCTAAGATAATTTTAACCAGAGTAGTCTTTCCTGATCCATTTGGCCCAATAATGGCTAAAAAATCGCCAGTACGGATATTGAAGGTTACATGGGACAGGACAGATGTGTGACCGTAGCTGAAAGAGACATCTCTGACAGCTACTAATGTATCCATATCATCGGCAATTGAGGCCATCTCTTAAATTCTCCAAATTCTTTTTCATTATATCAAAAAAGTTCACGCCTGACTCCAATTGATCCTTATCCAAGTTGGCGCCTGGATTCAAGACCAAGGTCCGAGCCCCAATTTCTTTGGCGATTACTCGAGCCAATTCATCACTCACGTATTCTTCAAAATAAATGACTTTAACCTTATGTTTCTTGGCAAGCTCGACGACTTCAATCATCTGCCGTGGAGTTGGTTTAGAATCAGGACTCAGACCATAAAGAGAAATCTGCTGAAGGCTATACTTCCTAGCCAGATAACCAAAGGCAGAATGTCCACCAAGGATGACTACTCTGCAAGCACATTCATCCAAACCATCCAGAAATGTGTCGTGCAGTTGCTGAAGTTTCTCTCTGTAAGAGGCGGCGTTATGTTGATAAAATGATGAATACTTCGTGTCTATATCTGAAAGCAAAGCAGCAATTCTGTCCACAATAATCTGATCCAGTTCAAAATCCAACCAGATATGAGGATCCAATTCTCCATGAGCATGACCATGCCCATGGGAATCTGTAAATGCTTCAAGTAAAGGCAAGTCTCTGCTGGCTTCGAGAATCCTTAAGGCCGGATTCTTTACGCTCTTTAGGAGATCATGAATCCAAGGTTCGAGGTTGGCTCCCACATAGACGAAAAGATCTGCAGAAGAAATTTTAACAATATCACTCGGCCTTGGATTCCAGGTATGGATTTCCGCTCCGGGTGGAAGAAGCAAGCTCACTTCTCCTCTCTCTCCACAGACAGCTCGTGAAAATTCCATGAGCGGAAAGACCGTCGCCACAATCTTTATTTTTGAGGCTTCAGAAAAGAGCGGCCTGGTGAGGATGAGGACACAAAAGACGATAACAAGAATGAAGTGATTAAGAACTCTTCTTCTAAAAAGATAGGTGGGATCGTCCATCTCTGTCCTCCGAGATTATTTTGCCAGATAATATCTTTCTTTCCACTCCAGCTTCTTCTTAAAAAAAGAGAGACGGAAAGAATTGACAAGAATAGAAAGGGCCAGAATGATACTAAAAGGGTGAAGCAGTCCGTAGATAAGGCTTGTCTGAAATCTCAGAGAGAGAATGGCTCTTGTGACAGAAATGATCATCACCTGAAGCAGAGGAAGAGTAACAGCTTGATGGGAATAGAGGGCTTCCCACAAAGCAAGATAAGGATAGATAAAGAGAAAATAACAAACCAGAAGTACGGCGGCAAGATAATGAGGGACTCCGCCTATGGCTTCATAACAATTCTTGGAAAAACCCTTCCACACATCCTTGAAAGAGGTATAAAATCTCACATTCATTATCCTGGTCCCGTCGATAACAGAAATCTTTCCTTCTTTCTCCTTCACTCTTTTCGCCAGAGCCATATCATCTACAATCTTTCCCTTGACCGACTCATGACCCCCACAGAAAAAGTAAAAATTCCTTTCAACCAGAAGAAAGGGCCCGATCCCAAGAGATATTCGCGCGTCTTTGGAATAATTCATGAGTTTAAAAGGCACCATAACGAGAAAGGCAAAATGTATAACAGGCATGAACAGTTTCTCCGACCAGGTCTTAGCGACAAGACCAGGAATGAGAGTTAAGAAATCAGCCTTGGCTTTTTCTGCCGAGGCCAAAGCCACAGATATGGATTGGGGCTGGTGGAGGGTATCGGCATCAGTGAATAGAAACCAGTCTCCTTTGGCAACCTGGGCAAGCTGGTGACATGACCAATTCTTTCCTGTCCAGCCTGATGGAAGTTTTTTCCCTCTGATGACTCTCAATCTGTCTTCACCTGCAGAAAGCTTCTTCATGATCTCATAAGTTCTATCCTTGGAGTTATCATCGAGAACAACGATTTCCATCCTGGAATAATCGGATTGAAGAAGCGACATCACACATTTCTGGATATTTTTCTCTTCGTTTCTGGCTGGGACGAGCACAGAAACAAAGGGATAGGGCTTGCAAAGTTTTGTTTCTTCCTCTCCGCTGATTCTCCTTAGATTCTGGATCATGTTGAGAAAGAGAAGAAGGAGGATGAAAAAGATTAAGAGGTGAAGGAACTCCATTATCCTCTACCAGCCAGATTCCTGTTTTATCCTGCGCATGTAAGGCTCGTCGATAAGTCTTTTTAAACCTAGAGACAGAAGAAAAAAAAGAACCATCATAACTTCTATCCAAGATTTGCCAAGGATAAACTTCCATAGAAGGGGGATACTTCCCATCCCTATTCCCAAAGCCAAGTGAAAATTTCGGGAGGGCAGATAGACGGCTCCTATCATAACTCCTGAAATGACAATGATGACAGGCTCCATACCTAGAAGAAAACCCAATGCTGAACCAGCCCCTTTCCCTCCTCTTCCCTTAAGGAAAACAGGAAAAGCATGACCGATGACTACCGAAAAGCCACAAAGCCAAATCCACCACGGCGAAAGGCCCAGAAAAAAGCCAACCCAGTAGGCCAGAAAGCCTTTAGAGGCATCCAGAATCCCTGCCAGGACGCCGTACTTCTTACCCACCACATGCCAGACATTGCGTGCCCCCACATTTCCCTCGCCTGTGACTCTAATATCCACACCTTTTACGCTTTTGGCCACTATATAGGAAAATGGAACGGAACCCAGAAGATAACAAACAGCACAGGCGATAATGATGTTTACGGCCATCTCTTGTATCTTATCTATTACAAAGCATGCTTTCTGTCAACCTCGAATTCAGAAACGATAGCATCTCCCATTCCGTGATAGCTAATGACAAGACATATAATCAGCACAACTCCGGTTCCCCTCCATCCTCGCCAAAGACCCTCCCACCCACCACCATGGGCTTCGGATGGACAGGAACCTCCGCCTCACTGCAAAACTGGATGAAATATCTTCACTCATCGCGGAAATGGAAATGTTTCCCTGCTGATCCAGAAGATTTTTCTTGCACAATGGACGAAATTATGTCATCATTTCCCCTCTTTTTTAGGGACTAACCTTAATCTTAACAATCTAAACTGGAGGCACTCATGTCATCCATCTTTGAAGGCTTAAAGCCATCGCTTCTTTGGAAACATTTTGAACAGATTTTAAAAATCCCCCACTGCTCGGGCGACGAGAAAGCTCTCGGCGACTACATCATCTCCGTGGCTGAACGACTGGCACTCAAATGGAAAAGAGACAGCGTCGGCAACATTGTGGTGGAAAAAGAAGCCTCACCTGGAAACGAGAAAGCTGATCCGGTGATTCTTCAGGGACATCTCGATATGGTCTGTGAGAAAAACTCTGATGTCGAGCACGACTTCACCAAGGATGCTATACAGGCTAAGCTGGAAGGTGACTGGATTCAGGCCAAAGGGACCACTCTTGGTTCAGATAACGGCATAGGAGTGGCTACCTCCCTAGCCATCATGGAAAGCAAAGATCTTGGCCACGGACCGCTTGAATTCCTCTTTACAGTCGACGAAGAAACAGGCTTAACTGGCGCCACTCAGATTAAACCTGACTTTCTCAAAGGCAAAAAACTCCTCAACCTCGACAGCGAGGAAGAGGGCACTTTTACCATCGGATGTGCTGGAGGAGCAGATTCAGAAATCAATTTTCCTCTGGAGAGAGAAAAAGTCGAGGGAGAATTTTACAGGCTTAAAGTCTATGGTTTTAGAGGAGGTCATTCAGGCCTGGATATCAATCAAGGTCGAGGAAATGCCATCAAACTGTTGACCCGCATCCTCTGGCAAGCACAAAAAGACTTCTCCTTTTCTCTGGTGCGCATGGAGGGAGGGAACAAAAGAAATGCCATCCCTCGGGAAGCCTGGGCTGATTTCTTCCTTGATGAGGGACAATCTTCTTCTTTTTCATCCTTTATCAAAACCGCCTTTGCCAAGATACAATCCGAATATAAAGCTGTAGAAAAAGAAGCCAATTTTTCCCTGGAAAAATCCGATGGAGAAAAAGAAAATGCCCTTACCCCCCAAACTCAAAAAACTTTGCTCAATTTCTTATTGGGCCTTCCTCATGGTGTGATCGCCATGCACCCTGAGATGGAAGACCTGGTGGAGACATCGACCAACCTGGCTATCATCCATACCCACTCCGATCATGCCCAAATTGTCTGCTCAAGCCGCAGCTCCGTCGCTTCAGCCCTGGAGGCGACGTGTAACACCATTGTGGCCCTGTCAGAACTCTCCGGGGCGAAAATCCATCAGCCTGAAGGCTATCCTGGCTGGACACCTGATCTGGAGTCGGCTCTTTTAAAGATCTTAAAAAAAGTCTATAAAACAACTTTCCAGAAGGAACCTGAGGTGGGCGCTGTGCACGCAGGTCTGGAGTGCGGCATCATCGGAGAAAAGTTTTCTGGTATGGACATGATCTCCTTCGGTCCCACTATTGAACATCCCCATTCTCCAGAGGAAAGGGTTCATATCGGCTCTGTGGAGAAATTCTGGAAATTTCTCACCGCCATCCTTACTGAATTGGCGTAAAAACTCTTTAAATCCAGCCCAGCTCACTGAACTGAGGAAATCCAGATCGCGAAAGTCCCCAATAGGCAAAGAGGACTACGCTTAAGAAATAGGCTGTGGCAAAGAAAATATAAATGGGATTATGAAACCCTTCTCTACGGGCCTTCCAATAGAGAATAAAAGATAAAAGAAATCCCACCATAGCCGCAGGAAGAGTGAACACGACCGTCTGCCCTTCGATCCCATTCACCGTAAAATTGAATCCATAGAATGCAGCCCCAATTAAAACAAGGATAAGGTTGGATTTTGATAGAAAATCAAAGGGCAGTCTCAGAGCAATGAATATCAAGCCGATAGAGATCAAAAACACGCCTGTATCCCATATAAAATGGCTTATGATCTCATCAAAAAGGTAAGTCGCATTGAACAGTTCTGATCCTCTCATGTTTTGCATAATCCTGGCAATGGAATTTGAAGAAAGATGAAGACCATGTCCATCCACATAAAGAAGGAATCCGAAGCCCAGGATGATCTTAGCCAACAAACTTTGTCCTCTGCCCAGATCATTGGATGAACGCAACGTTCTCTTGGTATGATAAAAAAGCAGGTATGCCAGGGGAATAACCACGAAGGGCGTTAAAAAATCAAGCGTGTCACCCCATGTCAAGGGTTTCTTAAGATAAGTAATGAGCAGAACAGGCGAGATATGAAAAATGGCGATTCCAAATCCATAGGCAAAAAGCCCAATGCAAGAAACATCTCTTTCTTCCAATGCCAAACTCTTCCTTGTCAACTAAAAGATATGGCCAAAGTTGAAATATACTCCTGTTCCCTCATCACTGAATCCCATATCAAACCTGACAACGAAGTTGTGAAGATAATACCTCAATCCCCAGCCAAAATCAAGAACCGACTTCATCAAGTCAATCTCTTTCCAAGATGGCCATATATGCCCTGCATCCAGAAACACATTTCCACCCAATTTCTTCCAAAGAGGAAATCTGTATTCGGCATTGAAAAGAAATTTTCCCTTATCAAGAAAACGATTCAACTTGAAACCTCTCATGGCGTCCATTTCTGATCCTCCTCCAAGTACTGACATCTCAAAAAGGGGTATTTGAGCACCACTGATCTTCTGGATAAGAAGGCGAAAGGCCAGAACATCATTCATGCCGAAAAGGAGCGTGAATTTTCTCAAATCAATTGCGAAGCGGTGAAAGCGCGCATCCTTATTTCCTAAAAACTTCCCTGCCCAATCATTCTGAAAAAGGATTCGATAGCCTCTTTTGGGATGTATCTGGCTATCAGAGGTATCGTAGCGAAGGAGGATAGTTGCTAAAGGAGAAAACTGTTCTCCAACCGTCCTGAGGATGTCTTCGAAAGGTCCTTCTTCTATATGGTAGTATCTGACACTCCTCAAGACATAAGTTGCTTCGATAACAAAATGGGGACTCAAACCTCTCCCTACTTTAAACTGAAGCTCCTTCTTCTCAAAAGAAAATTCCGCTTTGTTTTCTTTCTTTGAGCCGGACCCAATTCCGTAAAAGTAATATTTTAAAAATTTATCGTATTCTGCCTTGACATCCAAAGAAAAAGGGTATCTTTTCCCCTGACGGATTTCTATATCGGGAGTCGAAAATGCAAAAACGTACCATCTCTCCCCTTTTGACGAGTTGAAAACGATGAAGTCAAAAGATTCTTTTTTGGCCAAATAATCAACAAACTTGGCCTTTACTCCATATCCTACTCCGATATCTGAATCATACATGAGAATGGGAAATACACTCAGGGACTTGTCTCTTTTTTTTACGTTAGCAGTATCTGCCCGGCTGGATATGACCACAGATATCATCAGCAAAAAGGCCGTAAAAACCAGGCGACTAATTTTTTTTATCATCCTCCCCTTTTTCATAAGAGTAGCCCAAAGATATAAAAATATCAATCCCGTCTCTTTACCTAATATATCTTCGTCCTCTCTTATACAGAGGCGATTCTTGCCCAGAAATTTACTCCAATCCCCATTTTCTCCCCCAAAAATGATATTTCTGAATGCAATGTTTGAAGCCGTTTTTCTCTGAAGCCCATAGATTCCTCAACGGAGCCATATCAATTTCCACATCTTCTCCTGAAGGCAAGTTGACCACTAAAGAGGGCAAGTCCTGGACCCTCCCCAACTGGATGGGATGAAAGCCGGTCTGGATGGCTTCCTGGAGAAAAGAAGGAAGACTCTCTTCTGGAATAGTGAAAACCAGTTCAAACTCACCATGGATACCTGCCGCCATGAACCAATAAGGGATCCCCACTTTGGCACAGATTCTAAAAGCCTTAGGATCCAAGATCTTCTCCCATCTACACTCAACCTGAAATCCTTTTTGGTTGATGCGGAGGAGCTGGTCGAGGGTAATAAACAGTCCATCGCTGGAATCCATACAGCAAGTGGCATATTTCCTGATCAGAAGACCTTCCTTTATCCGGGCAAGAGGACGATAATGATCTTCTGGAAACAGACCTTCAAGCATTCCAGCAAGCCTTACCACACCGAAAGCGTTACCACAACCAACTCTTCCACTGATGAAAACGATATCCCCGGCGCGGCATCCTCTCCGGCTCATCCATTGACGAACAGGAACAAGACCGAAGGCACACCCTGTCAGGGAAATATTCTGGGCAGTATTGGTATCTCCTCCCCAAACAAAAACTCCAATTTTTTCACATGCTGCAGCAATCCCAGCTGCCATGCGTTGCCGAAACTTCTCCCCTTTTCTTGGGTCAAAGCAAATGGACAAGACTATCCCCAGAGGCTCAGCGCCCACTGCGGCCAAATCACTAAAATTGGACATCACCGCCACCCAACCCATGGTGAAGGGATCTCGATACAAACCTTCTGATATTTCTTCTATCACCGAATCGACTGTGACAGCCAAGAAGTAAGAATCATTTGGCCCGATTTTCACCAATTCTGCATCAGATTCATGGGTCTTGTTGACCTGATGAGGAGATCGATTGAAAAATCGAACCCAAGAATCGATCATTTTGTTTTCTTGAATCTCTTCTAATTCTTTCATCGGAAACACCTCAACGCTTTAGGGATGAGTTTGAATTCCGCCCAGGAAGCATGAACCACTTCCCCGTCCATTTCCAGGGCAAAAGGACGAGGGCTTTTAACCTTCACTTGAGTGGCATTCCAGGAATAAGTCTTGGGCAAACCGCAGAATTTATGCTTTTGTAGGTTCAACAGGATCCTCACAGCCTCCCACTTGGTCATTCCCAAACAGAGATTGATTACCAGCTTCCCATCATCTGCCTCAACGGGTGTGTCATAACAAAGATTACCTGCGAAATGGGGATTCTTGATAATCCCCAAATTGGTGAGGAGGACTCGTTGTGAGAAAGAATCTTTTATGCTAAGAGCACAAGGAATATTATGGTAGGTGAAGATGGTCTTCAATGCAGAAAGGATGATGGCTGCTTCACTGGAAATTTTTCGGATAAAATAGACAAAAGGCAATCTTAAATTGTAGAAGGCATTGGCCTCTGCCGTTATGCCGAGACTAGAGTTGATGATGGAGTAGCGAGTGGAAATATGATCGCTGCTGTTTCTGTATTGAATTCGAATCACATCATTGAGCAGAAGATCATGCTTGTTCATCCTGGTGGGGATTCCATGGATAAAAGTCTCAGGACGAAAAGGCTTGTGAAAATCATTGCTGGAACCGAGTCCGATCGCCCCGAAGATGATTTCTCTGGTCGCGGAGAGACGGCATAGAGCGTTCACCACAAGATTCACAGTCCCATCACCTCCCGCAGCGATAAAGATCCGTTCTCCTTCTGCTGCAGCCTTTTTAATCTGTTGGGGAAGATGATCCGGAGTATAAATTTCTTCTACTTCAAAATCCCCATAACGAAGCCGGAAAGATGGTTCGATGTTCTCCCATTTCTTCCTGCCTCCGCCATAGTCACAATGGGGATTAAGAAAGACACGCATCTCAAACCTGTCTCTTTTCTGGTCTTTTTCTCAAAACCAGCTCAAAACTGAGATAGAACAGAATCCCAAGAACAAACCATTCTGGCCGTAATGCAAGGATCATAGCAAGATGCATAAGAATAAATGAACGAACCACATGAGTAATGGGGCGGGAGGATCCCTTCTCATCATGAGCGCGATGAATTCCTATCTGAGCCATTGCCAGGGCCGCCAGGGCTCCTGAATAGGTAATAAGAGAAACCCATCTCCAGGAAGATAACGATTCCTGAATCAAGACTGAGGAAAGGGCCCATGCTGAAAACACTAAGGAGAGAAGGGCCAGGATATCACTCCCTAAGGCTGCCTTCCTCCACCCAAAAGCAACCACGAAAGTGTTGTATCCGCTCGCTCTGTCCGCAGAAATATCCTTAAAATATCCCATTAAAACAAAATTGGCGTAACTGAAAAAGACGCTCAGCATGATGAGACCTATGGGATGTTTATCTGAAAGTAGAGAAAAGAAAGATGTGTTTTTTTCTGCTGCAATCTTTCCTATAAAGGGAAGTAGGGCCACAATCCATGCATTGTAGAAGGGGCCTCCCCACCATCTTCTTTTAAAATAGGTATATGTGGCTAGCCCTGCCACACACAACAATCCAAAGATGATTGTCAGGGGATTCAAAAGATAGAGCACCAAACAACCAGCCAAAAAACCGATCAAACTGACAAAGAGCACATTCCTTCGACTGATTTTCCCTTGAACCAAGGGTCGATAGGGAGAGGAAATCGAATCTGTATCCAGCTGAAAACAATCAGTCATCGCCTGCCCGAATCCATAAGAGAAGAAAAAGACGAAAAAAACCGCTGAAGTCGCACCCAAACCGATATGAGAACCCGCCACAAAGCCTGTCATTCCGGCCACGCCTGAAACAAAGAGCAGATAAGGTCGCATGGTGATCCAGTATCCTCTCCAGAATAAGAGGCTGCCAAGCTTTGAAAACTCCTTGACACTCATTAAAATCTCCACCCTCAAATAAAGATCCTAAATGAGACCGATTCGCTTTCCTACCAGCCTGAATTTTTCTAGGGCAAATTCCATTTCAGACTGAGAAAACGATGACATAACGCTGATTCTTATGAGCGAAGACTCAACAGAGACTGCAGGAGGTATGATTGGGTTAACGAAGACTCCTTCTTCCTCAAGCTCCATGGCCATTCTTAAGGTTTTTTCTTCATCTCCGATAAGAAGAGGAATGATAGGCGTTTCGGTGGGTTCAAGTTGAAAATGGAGTTCTTCTAGGCTTCCTCTTATGAAATGGACATTTTTCCGCAGCTTTGTCAGCAACTCAGGAGAATTTTTGATTATCCGAAGAGAGGCAAGTACTGTGGCTACGACCGAAGGAGGAAGGCTGGCTGTAAAAATAAATGGCCGGGCATTGAAACGAAGAAAATCAACTGTTTCTCTCCGAGCTCCCACTGCTCCGCCGACAGTACTAAAAACTTTGCTGAATGTGCAGCAGATGAGATCCACCTCTCCTTCCATATGGAAATGCTCCAGCACCCCCCTTCCATTCTCTCCTAATATACCTGTTCCATGAGCATCATCGACCATAACCAGAGCTCCGTATTTATCAGCGAGTTTCTTGATCTGTGGGATATTGGCTATATCCCCTTTCATGCTGAACACACCATCTGTAACGATAAGTTTGTTGACTTCAGAATCGCAAGAAGCCAAATTCTCTTCCAAACTCAACATATCATTGTGTCTATAAATTCTGATCTGTGCTTTGGAGAGGCGTATCCCATCGATGATACTGGCATGATTCAATTGATCACTGAGGATGATGTCTTTCTCATCAGCCAAAGCTGATATGGCTCCCATCATGGTCATGTATCCGGTGCTGAAGAGAACAGCCGCTTCTGCTCCTTTATACTCTGCCAGTTCCTCCTCAAGCTGGACATGCAGACTGGAGGTTCCTGCAAGAGGACGTGAGCTGCAGCTTCCTGTACCATAAGCATCAATCGCCCATTTAGCGGCCTTTTTAACTTCGGGATGAGTGGATAATCCCAAATAATTGTTTGATCCCAGCATGATAAGAGTCTTTCCTTTATTGAGAACGATAGGTGTTGATGGAGGGTCGACCACACGCAGATAGGGATTTTGAATTTCCAGCAAAGACATGAGAGTTTTGTGATATTGATGAAACCTGTAACATTTCTCCAATAAAGTTTTTTTAGGGAAATTTTTTTCTAGAGAAGTAGGTTGCTCCTGGGAAATAGACATATCTCTCACGGACATTTCTGACCTCCTTTAAAATTATCTCTTTGACTCACTTGCTTTCGCATTTTTTCAGCTCTTGGTTATAATCTACTCCCCAAGAGAAAAAAGTTGTCAGAGATTTGTTAAAAGTTTGTTAAAGGTTTGTTAAAAGACAAAAAAGGGAGGGATCTTTTTTATCAGGAAATATCTGAGAGGATTAAATTGTTCATTAGAAAGGCAGGTGTTCCCTGCTCTATATTTTGAATTTGTATCCTGCCCAAGGAGTAGTGATGAGGTGTGCTGGATGGGAAGGATCGCCTTCGATCTTTTTTCTGAGGTTATGGATAAAAGTATCCACAGTGCGGGTGGTAGGGAATTTATCATATCCCCATACCTCGTTCAGGATGGTTTCCCGGCTCACAACATCCCCTTCATGGGAGATGAGTAGCTTGAGGAGATCATATTCTTTTGCAGTCAAATGGATCTCTTTTTTGCCTTTGAAAGCTATCTGCTTTTTGAAATTAATGGAGACATCTCCAAAAGAATATTCTTCTACTTCGGCAACTTCTGGTTTGGTTCGGCGGAGAACAGCCTTTATCCTGGCGATGAGCTCTTTTGTGCTGAAGGGCTTTACCAGGTAATCATCTGCACCTAGTTCCAGACCCAATACTTTGTCAATCTCTTCCTTCTTCTTTCCGGAGAGGATGATGATGGGAGTGGTGACTCCTCTGGCCCGCAACTGCTGGCAGATCTCCAGTCCGCTCAAAGACGGGAGGACCCAATCCAGCACCAGCAGATCCTGCTTTTCTTTATCTGCCATGCGCAGGCCTTGCTCTCCGTCACTAGCTGTGATCACTTTGAAATTTTCCAATTCAAGAGCAGAGGTCAAAGTTTGAAGCAAAGCCTCGTCATCTTCTATGATTAGGATCTTTTTCATGATTTAGGAAAAACAAGACAAAAGATGCTTCCTTTACGGGGCAGGCTCTCCACTCTAATCTCTCCCTTGTGGGCTTCCATGATGTGTTTGACAATCTTCAATCCTAGTCCTACCCCTTTAGGTATGATACGGACGGCTTCAGGGACTCGATAGAACTTGTCAAAGATTTTTTCCTGTTCCTCGAGAGCGATCCCGATTCCTTTATCTCTGACCTGAATTTCCACCTGATTCTCCATCTCAATGATTTCGATATCGATTTCCCTTTTTTCTGCTGAATACTTTATAGCATTGTCGATGAGATTAGTCAAAGCCTCTTTGATAGCATCCTGATCAACTGTCAGATAGACAGGACTCGGGGGAAGGGACATCCTCATCATAAAGCCTTCTTTCTGAAGATGGTGTTGAAAGAGATCGACTGTTTCCTTAACCATCGAGCAGATTTCAGTCTTTTGAAAATTATAGGCTTTGGCCTGCTGTTCGATTTTTCCAAAGTCGAGGATGTTGTGGAGAAGTCGGGAAAGACGGCCGCTTTCACTGGCCATGAGTTTGATCAATTCATCTCTCTTGGTATCATCCTTCAACTTTCCCTCTTGAAGCACTTCACTCATTCCCTGGATGGAACTCATGGGAGTTCGGAGTTCATGGGAAACAGTGGCAATGAACTCTGTCTTGAGACGGTTGAGCTCATCCAGTTTTTCTATCTCTGTCCTTTCGTAGATAACTTCCTCCTGGAGCCTGATTCTCTCCAAGTTCAATATCAATTCTCCGGTCATGCTCTGGAGAAGATCAAGATCATCATGACTGAATCTATCTCCTGACATTTTCTTACCTAA
>CAYSCW010000027.1:2677-4052 GCA_964429795.1 uncultured Eubacteriales bacterium | reverse complement strand
GAAAGGAGATAAATGCCTATATGCTCCAGAGGGAGAACGTTTTGAATCTTGACCAAGAAAAAATTGATGAGATGTTCCTGGCTGATCATCTTCTGTGCTTTTTCATTAAAACTGAGAATCGTTTTTCGATAGTCATAACTCAATCTGTAAAACGATTTGTCTACAAACTCTTGAATCTTTTTCCTGGCCGGATGAAAGGCCGCTGCAGCAGCAAGTGCGGCTAAGGCAAAGACAGCAATATTTTTTATATGAAAAATAATCTGAAAGATGTTTTGGAATATGTATACAGAAAAGATATAAAGGCTAACCGTGAATATGGTCAGTGATCCATAGACCAAGCTCCGGTTGATGATAAGCTCGATATTCATCAGCTTGTATTTGACAATGGAAAAAGCAAAGGCAATGGGGACGAAGATAAAAAAGACGATTGAAAAATCTTCGGATATAAAGGGCCTTGCTCTTAAAAGCTGGGGGAGCTGGTAGAGAAAGATGAACGGGCCTAATCCGAAAAAAAGCCCATAAAGAACCCATTTGATCTGAGCTCTGGATGCTTCCAATGAAGCTCGCCTCAAACTGATGATGAGGCTGACAATGGAAATAAGGACAAAGATGACAATGTAAAAGCGAAAGATATAGAAGATCGCCTGGTACAGTCTGTTTATGTCTAAGGATGACTTCAAGCTTGATACGAGGAAAGTCGCTTCTAGAACCACTGCAAAAATCACGGCTGGTATATAGATGAAGATGAGGTTCTTAGGTTTGATTCTGGTGAAGAATGTCAAAGAAAAGTGAACGAGAAGAGCAAGAGCAAAGGGATAAGCAAGATAAAACAAAATTCCTGGGATATAGGAAAGACTATGGTCCTTAAGGCAGTGATAACCACCACTGATGATGATGGCCGAAGAAAATGCCAGACTGGCCCAAAAGAAAATTATGGCTTTCCTTTCTTCAGGTCGTAGAATGAACACAGCAAATCCTATGGCAAGACAGAACAAACCTATAACCAAATATACCACTGGAAACGGGGCCCGTGCATAATAGCGGGCCAGGATGACCTCTTCAACCTCATCTTTACCCGAGTCGAACAGAACGGTCAACTGATCCCTGATTCTCTTCTGACTCATGATGAATTCAACATCTCTTTCCTCATGAATTTCTATTCCATCCAGTTTGACTGGGGCCTTATCCTCGTGGAGTAATTTCTGTATGTTTATATCAGGTGGAAGCTCGAGGCGTCCTTGAATGAGGACAAACCCATAGATGCTGATTAGAAAAACGATAAAACCGCAGGCCAAATAAGTGAAATAGCGGAATTTATTCAATCTTTCCCCCTTAATATAATATTCTGACCAGCCTAAATGTCAACAGGAAAGGA
>CAYSCW010000027.1:0-2577 GCA_964429795.1 uncultured Eubacteriales bacterium | reverse complement strand
TTCAGGCTTTCTTTTTGGCAGCTATTAAAGTATAATAAATCTATAGGAATATTAGGAATATGGAGGTTATATGTCTTGCAAAGCCATATCTCTTTTAACTGGACTTGCCTTGCTTATAGGATGCAGCGTCAACAATACATTGAGGAAAAAAATTATTTCTTTCTTCCTTTTTCTCTCAAATACCGTATGGCCTGGAGAGCAGCCACACAGCCTTCGCCAGCAGCGGAGATAACCTGCAGTCCTCCACAGGTCACATCTCCTGCGGCAAACACTCCTTCAACACTAGTTCTCTGGAAACGATCGACCCTGATGCATTCCTTATGATCGAGCTCGATCCCTGCTTTTTGGAACAGAGAAACCGTGGGGACTCCCCTGAAAATAAAAACTCCAGAGACTTCAAGCTCTTCTTTCCTATCCTCTCTCTCCACAACAATTTTTTCTACCCTCCTATTTCTTATTATCTGACTGCTTTTCCGCAGTAAGGACAGTAGTTAAAATCCTGAATTACGGGACGGCCGCAATGTGTGCATCTCCCTCCCCACCCTTTCTTCTCCATATCGATCTTATAACCTTGTTCATCAAAAATGGAGCGGCAGTTATCACAGATTTGAAAGGGAATCCCTTTTTTGACCGGAAAAAGAGGGATAAAAAAAAGACTCAAATAATTATCCACTCTTTTCAGGTTGAGCGAGGTATGACCGCACACAGGACAGATTCTGGATTGTTTTTTCAAACTGACTGTCTTCGGCTGAACCCCTCCGATAAAGAAAAACATCATTTGGTCTTCTGTATTTGATATAAGTATCGACGAATCATCTTGGGCATTTCAATGTCTCTATTCTCCTTTAGTCAAATCACCGGCAGCGATAAATTAAAATATCATTGGATGAGTCTTATGGTTAAGGGGTAGCGAAATTTTTCGCCAGAATTGGATTTTACCGAAGCCACGATGATCAGGACAATAGTTAAAATTCCTAAACCGATTAAAAGAAATATTCCAATTATGACCAAAATCAGTATGGCAGAAATAAGGCAGTAGATGGTGATCGATATCTGGAAATTCAAGGACTCTTTTCCTTGGTCATCCACAAAGGATGATTCGTCCTTCTTAATCAGCCAGATGACTAATGGTCCAATGATATTTCCAAAAGGGATAATAAACATAGCCAAAGCAGACAAGTGACATAACATACCCCAAGTTCTCTCCTGGTACTCTTGCATTTTTGCCATGGATAAACCTCCTTCCTTGAATAGCGCAGGAATCAGAACATTCGAGCGACGAATCCAGCTCCCTGGATCATCTTCATTTACCATTCATTAATATACTCTGATTTTATCAAAAAAGTGAAGATCAAAAAGTAGAAAGGAGCCTAGGGTCAGATCTGTTCTCGACGAGAGGGAAATCCCTGATATAGAAAAATTGAAGCCCCTTTCATTTGCACCGATGAGGCATGCTTATTATGGAATCGGACATTACCTAGGCAAAGCCTTTTCCATCGGGAAAAAGCTAGAATGAGATGAGCTGATAGGTGTCTGTTTTTCTTCCTATCCTACCTCAAATACACAAAGATGTTGTGTTTCCTGCCTTCTTCATCCTCAAGGGAGACAGAACGTATCTCTTTTGCTTCCCATCCGGGAATTTTATAATTATGGGAGACGACGTATGTCTCAGGTTTGAGCTGCTTCTCCAAAAGAGGGCGCAGAAGTTCATTTGATTCTGGAAGAAGATAAAGAGTGACCACTGTTGCTGAAGAGAAATCAGATTTCATGACATCTTCCAGACGAAACTCAACCAGATCAGCCACCCTCTCCTTCTGAGCATTGGATTTTGATTCCTGAATCCGCTCCGGATCGACGTCGATTCCCACACCATGGGCCCCATAATTTTTGGCTGCTAAAATCACAATCCTCCCATCACCGCAACCAAGATCATAGACCACGTCATTTCTATCCACACGGGCCAGCTGAAGCATCTTATCGACCACCACCATCGGTGTGGCCACAAACGGGGCTAAGTCTACCGCATTACTTATTCCGTGTGAGCCCAAGAAAAGTTCCAGACCATGGTCCTCATTGTAACGGAAGGAGTAGGAATAGCCCGGATCCAGCCTGTTCATTATCAGCTTCCCTCTGACCTGATAGTCGATGTCCATGGGCTCTTCACCTGAGAAGCGGTCGATCTCACCCGGCTTCAGTGTTCTTTTCACAAGGGCTCCCCGGGAATGGGCTGGCTTAACGGTGTACTGAACAGCCTCATCTGTAAGATTGCGAATAGTGATTCCTTTTTTCTCAAGAGAAAGTACTTCCTCCCTTGAATCCGTCTTCTGATTCTGATCAAGATCTGAAGGGCAAACCGCAGAAGAGAGCAATCCAATTCCCAGGCATGAGAGGAACAGCAGCCCCGTAAGAGAGAGCCTTCGCCAGAGGGACATTCTCCTTGAAAAATCAGGATAGTCGGCAAATGGTTTCATTCTGTCCAGAGACACAATTATCTCTTTTTTGTGCTGAATTTTCAATCACTCCCCGGGATCACCAGCATTTTCAAAACCGTGATGCAGTAGCAGTCAGGTAAGCTGA
>CAYSCW010000026.1:0-44820 GCA_964429795.1 uncultured Eubacteriales bacterium | reverse complement strand
ATGAACAAAGGAAAAAACAAAAGAAAGAAATCTGGTTCTTTTATTTTTCGATTTCTTCTCGCCTCTTTTTTATGGATTGAAGACCTTATACTGACATAAGCTTCGATGCCAAGATAATTTGCTGCCATTAACACATAATAAGCCGTTGGACCGAAACCAAACAGTCCCAGCTTATCTCCTCTCTCTGCCTCCGTCAGTTTGAGAGCGCAGTATCCTGCAATACCGGGACACATGAGCGGGGCCATATCTTCCGGCTCCATGTTGATTCCTTTCAGGGAAAGAGCAAAATCTTCCTTGCTAGTTACGTATTCTGCAAATCCACCATCTACATCCCAACCCGTGCATTGAAAATCCGGACAGTAATTATCCTTTCCTTTAAGACAGTATTTACATTTCATGCAAGTGCTGTGAAGCCAGGAAATGCCAACTGGATCTCCGCGTCTGAAGTTTTTTACTCCCTTTCCCGTCTTATCGACCACTCCGACTATTTCATGTCCCAAAACCAAAGGAGATTTCTTGAAGGGAAGATCTCCCTCAACAATATGGATATCCGTCCTGCATATTCCGCATGCTTGAACTTTTACTCTTATCTCCTCATTAGCTGGACAAGGTGAAGGAACGTTCGCCAGTCTTAATGGCCTTTCTTCTATTTTTGACTGCTTTTCTAAAATACAAGCTTTCATGATCAACCTAAACAACATAAAGGCTTTTGTAAAAATGAGCCACGACTTCATCATACTCATCTCTGTACCGCTTTAATGCAAATGGAAGATAATCCAGAATATCCTGGGCAGTGATTCCGTCTTCTCCTTTCTCCTCAGCTGCCAGGTCTCCTGAAAAGCCATGCAGAAAAACACCCGTTCTTACTGCATCCTCCAAACACAGGCCCAGACCATACATAGCCGCGATGGTACCTGTAAGAACATCGCCCGAGCCTGCTGTAGCCATTCCTGAATTGCCACTCACATTGACGAAAACCATCTCATCTGGGTATCCGATCAAAGAATGAGCTCCTTTGAGTACGATATAGGCGTTGAGGCTTTTGGCCTCCTTCTGCACTAACGAAATTCTATTCTCCAACACTTCGTTGACGGTTACATGGGCTATTCTGGCCATTTCTCCCGGATGGGGAGTTAGGATGGTTGGGCTTTGTCGCTCTTTGATCAATTTTATATCTACAGAGATGGCCGTAATCCCGTCTCCGCCTGTTGAATGGATCTTTCTTGCCACTACCAATCCATCCCCTCCGTTGTTCCCTATTCCACAGAATAGGACAAACTTTTTATTTTTAACTCCATACTCCTGTAGTATGACAAAGTATACCGCCTCCCCGGCATTCTCCATGAGAAATTCTTGAGTGATGCCAAAATTTTCTATAGCGCTTTTATCCAGATTTCTCATCTGCTCCACAGTGCTTATTTTCATTTCTCACTCCTTTTTAACTTCCGACATTTCAAATTATATTAGAAGACAATCCATCGTCAGGAAAAAGTCAATTTTATTTGGAATAACTCTTTACTCCATTTCTGTTTTTAAATTCTGCTTCTTTTTGATATATAATTCTCTGTTAGCCAGAATGCAAAATATGGTGTTTGAATAAATCCTGCATCTGGAGTGTGTTCAACCGATAATCCAGACTCATTATTTCAAATGATAAATATGTTGGTTGTTCGAGCTAACGATGAAGAAGAGCATGAAAATTAAAATACTAGGGTCGGAGTCTTTGGGTGTTCGCGGATTATCTTGTGTCGTGGAAACTCATGACCGCAAAATAGTCATAGATCCTGGATTGGCCTTGGGCTATCAACGCCACAAACTACTCCCTCACCCTTTTCAAGTCGCTGTGGGGAAGAAGGTGCGTCGGGAAATTGTGAAGGCTTTGAAGGGCTGCACAGATATTGTCATCAGCCACTTCCATGGTGATCATATTCCCTTGGCAAATGCCAACCCTTATCAGCTTTCAGCGCGAAAGGTATCCCACCTTTTCCAGAAGCCTCAGTTGTGGTGCAAGAGTCCATATGATGTCTCCCCAGCAATGGCCAAACGCTGTAGCGATCTATCCAATGTCTTGGGCCGGAGGCTAACAGGCTCAGAAGGTCACACGGATGGTCTCCTCAGCTTCTCCCAATCTATGCCACACGGAGAGGCTAATACCCACGACAAAATATTTATCTCCCATGACCACTGGGACCATGTGGGCGGGCTATCGGACTTTCTAAAAGTGAACAAGAACGCACATATCTACGTTCCTGGTTCTTCAAAATTTCCAAAGATAGATGTCATTCCTATCACAAAACCGATTGAGATCCAAGACAATGTTTTTTCCACTGGAGAACTTCAGCAAATAGAACAATCTTTGGCTGTTAAAACAGAAAGAGGGACAGTGCTCATAGTGGGGTGTTCTCATCCTGGAGTTGGTAATATCCTCAAGGCAGCATTTCAGTTTGGAAGGAGTTATGCTCTTATCGGTGGAATGCATGGATTTCGTGAATTTGATTTGGTTAAAGATTTAGAAATGATTTGCCCCTGCCATTGCACCCAATACAAATCTGAGATCAAGAAACTCTACCCTGACAAATCTGTTGATGGTGGAGCTGCAAAAGTTATTGAAGTCTAAAAACGTCGAGAATATTTCCATGAAACTCATAAGCGCATGCCTTTTGGGAGTAAAATGCAGATGGGACAGAGAGGATAATAGAAATGATAAGGCTTTGGAACTTGTCAAAAGGGAAACTCTTGTTCCTGTTTGTCCCGAACAACTGGGAGGTCTTTCCACTCCGCGCGCGCGCCAGGAAATTCAGGGAGGGACAGGAAGAGATGTATTGGAGAAGAGGGCAAAGGTTATTAACGAAGAGGGAAATGACGTCACAGAACAGTTTGTAAAAGGTGCAGAAGAAACTCTAAAAATCGCCAACCTCTTTCAGGTCAAAGAATTTATCGGAAAAAGCTATTCCCCGTCGTGCAGTTGCTCAAAAATTTATGATGGAACATTTTCTGGAGAATTAATAGCTGGGCGGGGAGTTACCGCCGAGCTTTTAATGAGAAATGGAATAAAAATCAGAGAGGAAGAAAATTTATAGCTCTCCAAGAAAAATAACTATCCTCCTTTATCTGATCATCAATAGATCTTTTCCTAATTATTCGAAAGAGAAAGGGGCAAGAAAGGGCAAAAGCCAATGGAATCAATCCTTTCAATTATTTTGTGGTTTTTGATTGGCATTTTTGCTGGATTCATGAGTGGCATGTTTGGAATAGGGGGTGGATCCATAAGGACTCCCCTGATTTATGCTTCAGGACTGCCTTTGCTTAGTGCTTTTGGAATAAATTTACTGGTCATACCCTTCTCTTCCTGTATAGCTGCCATAAGTCATAAGAAGAACATCGACTGGAGGCTCGCTCCCTATGTTGTTATAGGTGGAATTTTAGGCTCAGTGGTAGGGGCACTCTTAGTGGGAATGATAAAAACATTCATTCTGGCCATGATCTTTGTATTTATTTCTCTCATTGCTATATCCGGAATTTATCTGGATAGATTGATTCCTAGAGTGGCACAGAAGATTCGTCCAGATATAAAATGCATTATAAGCGGTGCGTTCTTTCTTAATTTCATTACAGCCATGCGGGGAGGGAGCGGAGGTTCTCTTTTCCCTCCCTTTTTAAAATTGATGAAACTGGATATCCATAAGGCAATCGCCACATCTTTGTTTGCCACCATCTTCTCAGCAATAGCTGGAGTGGCCATTTACTGGTGTCGAGGAGACATCTTCTTACTTCCTGCCATAGTGGTGACCGTTGGTTCAATAGTTGGAGCAAGAATAGGGAGTCTAATATCTCTGAAAACAAAATCCTTATGGTTGGAAATCGGCCTTTCAGTATTAATTATAATTATGGCACTGGTTGTGCTGGTAAAAGCCATCTTGATGGAATGATAAGCTTAATGAAAAGGAAGTCATTCCTTTGATGCTCTGAATGAGCTTTAACTCCTTTAAAAATATTCGTTTAAAATAGGTAGGCTATTTTCAAGAATAAAGTGTATCCCTGAACACCCTTTTCTCCAAAGCTAGCTGTACCCTTTAATTCGTAGCTCGGATGACATGGATCCATGTGAGCGTGATAAGTATCGAGGAAAACGGAAACGGCATCGTCAGTTTTCAGCTCCTCGTCTCTTTTTGTCATTCGACATGCGATTTTTTCAGGTTGAGGATCGAAGCAGGTTCTCACTTTTTTGGCTGAAACTGAATAAAATTTCCCATTGCTGGAACTTTCTTCCAGGCCGGCTCATTTGATACACCATCAACCTGAATGGGTTCTTCTATTTTTATTGCTGTCGTTTTTTTTCGGCACTTTGAGTTGAAAATAAAAAAGAGGATAAAAATAAGAGTAAAAAGAACAGGGCACTTTTTTTCATTGAATCATACACGTGCGATTATCGAATAAATTGTAATTGACTTGTAAAGAAGTCAGACTATCTCTCAGTACTACCTGGGTATTACCCATCTGTTCTCTATAATTTCATAGAAAAGGCTTTTAGCATAGGAAAAAGTTACAGTCAAACGTTTAACCAGTCAATTCTTTATAAAATAAAAAAATAAAAATTTTTCTTGACTAAAATAGATATTAATTTTATCATATTAATGAAAATGGTTTTCATTTTCAATTTAGTTTTTATTATCAATAGAGCACAGAATGTCTGATAGTGATAAATGGAGACATCGTTTCCAGCGGTATGACCCTCGCTGGACTTTATCGAGGAAAGCAATCCTGGATCTTTTGAGCAGAACATCAAAACATATGAGTGCAAAAGAGATTTATGCCTATCTCCTAGAGAAATATCCGGGAATGGGACTTAGCACAATTTACCGCACTCTGGACCTTTTGTCTCGGATTGGTCTAATTAACAAGCTAGATATAGGCGGTGGTCAGAGCCGCTATGAGTACAGGTCAGATGAAAAAAAGGATCATCACCATCACTTTATCTGCAAAAAATGTGGAAAAATCGTCGATTACAGCGATTTCATAGATGAAGAACTGGATTTAGTCAAAAAGGCAGAAAAGAATTTAGCACGAAAATATCATTTCATCGTTTATGATCACAATATCGAATTCTATGGATTATGTGAAAATTGCCAATAAATAATCAAATTTTTAAAAGGAGGTGAACAAAATGCCTTGGGGTGATAGAACAGGACCATGGGGACTCGGTCCTATGACCGGACGCGCCATGGGTTATTGTGCCGGATATCCTGTTCCGGGATTTATGAATCCTGGTCCATGGTTTGGATCCGGTCGCGGATTCGGTTTTGGAAGAGGGCTCGGTTTTGGAAGGGGCCGTGGATGGCGACGAGGCGGATTCCTGCCCTTTCCGGGTTATACTTATCCAGGGATGAACCCTTTTGGTTATCCCCCCATGTCTGGTTATGGGTATCCGTCCCCGTATGGGTACAATTATCCCTATGGAATGGGTTATCCGCCGCAGTACCCTTCGCCGGAAGCTTCCCAAAGTAGCCATCAGAAAAAATAAAATTGATGATTTTTTTAAAAGGAGGTAAAGAAAATGCCTTTTAGAATGGGACCAGCAGGGTGGTACGCGTGGCCTTACATGGCTCATTGGATGACATACCAGGATCCGTATGGGTATTTTCCCTATTATGCCTCTCCGTGGTTCTTCACAAAGGAAGAGGAGAAAACTTATCTTGAAGGCCAGGCGAATATTCTGGAAGAGCAACTCGCTCAGGTCAAAAAGAGACTTGAAGAGCTGAAAAAGAAAGAGAAGGAGGCCAAATGAGAAACAGACACAGATGGATGTACTACATGACCGGTCTTCCTGGCTGGATGAGGTTCGGTTTTTCCCCTGGCTGGATGGGCAGAAGTCCTACAGGTTTGGGCCCTGCAGCTCAATATCTGACACACGGAACATGGCCTACTCCCCAGATGAATTATGCCTGGCAGCAGGGTCAGATACCTTTTTCTCCTATGCCTGGATTCTCCCAACCTGGATTCCCAACGCCGTATGATCCATGGGGAGCAGCAGAGCTCACTAAAGAACAGGAGATTAATATGCTCAAAGTGGAGGCTGAACAGCTGGAAGACGGGCTTTATGCCATAGAAAAAAGAATCGAAGAATTGGAAGGGAAAAAATGAGAATCGCTGTATCTGCTTCGAATCCAGAGCTCTCCAGCCCAGTTGATCCCCGGTTTGGGAGATGTCCTTACTTTATATTCGTTGATCCTGAAACCATGAAGTTTGAAGCCGTCGAGAATCCCAATGTAGCTTCTTCGAGCGGAGCAGGCATTCAAACTGCCCAGTTCGTTGCAGAAAAAGGAGTAAAAGCTGTTCTCACAGGAAGCTGCGGTCCCAATGCTTTTCAGACACTCCAGGCCGCAGGTGTAGAAGTGATCATCGGAGTCGCAGGAACAGTTCAGGAAGCCATCGATCAGTATAAATCAGCCCAATTCCAGGCCACTACTCAGCCCAATGTCCCTTCTCACTTTGGCCTGGGCGGAAGCGGAACCATGGGATCTGGTTTCGGTATAGGCAGAGGTATGGGAGGAGGAATGGGACGTGGCATGGGGAGAGGTATGGGGAGGGGAATGGGATATATGCCCCCACTCCAAGCTCCTCAAGCAGCTCCATCTGCTCCCAATATGCCCCAACAGTCTCCTGAAGAAGAAATCAGATATTTAAAACAGCAAGCTGAATTTCTCAAGCAACAGTTAGAAGATATTTCTAGAAAGATCAAAGAACTAGAGAAGAATAAAAAATAATCCCTTAACTCAATCTGCAAAGCTCATCTCGGAAAAAGATATAGGTGTAGGGATAAGAGGAAGTCATGGTTCTAACGTCCAGAGGGTTGTTAACTCCACAGGACAGAGAGTCATAACAGGGGCAGGAGGGAAGATCGAGGAAGTTCCCGCCTCATACAAACACGAGGTATCACAATGTCTGCATTAAAAAGTGAAGAACAAAGAAGGGAAGAAGAATTAAAGGTTTCTAAAACATTAAGCAGGATAAAAAATAGACTTCTGATTTTCAGCGGAAAAGGCGGTGTAGGGAAGAGTACAGTGGCAGCTAATCTTGCTCTGGCTTTTTCACAGAGGAAGTTGAAAGTAGGACTTATGGACGTCGATATTCACGGGCCCAATTTGGCTAAATTTCTTGGCGTTGAAGATAAAAGACTGGACATTTCTCCTGAGGGCATAAAACCTGTTGAAATCAATGATCATTTGAGTTTAATCTCCATGGCCTTTTTTATTCAAGATCCCAATTTGCCCATTATCTGGCGAGGGCCTATGAAGATGAAAGCCATCCAGCAGTTTTTGGGAGATGTCAACTGGGGGGATTTGGACTGGCTGGTCATCGACTCGCCACCAGGTACAGGGGACGAGCCTCTCTCTGTGGCTCAGCTCATTCCCGCAACAGGAGCTATTATCGTCACCACCCCCCAAGAGGTTTCCCTTCTGGATTCCCGAAAAGCCGTTTCCTTTGCCTGGAAACTCAACCTCAAGGTGTTTGGGATCATTGAAAACATGAGCGGGATGGTCTGCCCCCATTGTGGACAAAAAATAGAGCTGTTTAAAGTGGGAGGAGGGCAAAGGGCTGCCCTTGAATTGGGGGTGCCTTTTCTAGGGAGAATTCCTATCGATCCTCAAATTGTCACTTTAGGCGACGAAGGAAGGCCTTTTGTTACGGAACATCCCGATTCTGAAGCGAGCCAGGCCTTCATGAAAATAGTCGAAAAAATCATAAAAGCAGAAAGTCATTAAGGCAACAAGATCCCCCAATTCTTAGTAAATTTTATACTCTAAAAGGAGGTGAAAGCTATGCCGAAAGCAGAAGGGATGAGCGGTAGCTCTGGAGCGGGAAGACGTCAAAAGGGAGGAGGTAGAGGCAAATTCGGTACAAATTCTATTTTTCAAAAATCGACTCTTGGTGGAAATCTTTTTGCTTTTGCATCCATGCTCATCGGAAATTGGCTGGATAAAAAACTCTCTCAAAGAAAAGAGAAGAAGGAATCTGATTAAAAAGGGCCCCCTATTAAGGGAAGGTTATTTATTGAAAATCGTAAGAAGGAGCGATCATGAAAAAAGTAGGAATCATCATCTGCGGCCGCTATCAAGATTGTGGAGGTGGAAAATGCTTTAGAGCCATTAGAGAAAGAGTAGGAGGTTTCTCCCGGTATGCCAAAGAAGAACCTGTTGAAGTTGTCGGATATTCTTATTGTGGAGGATGTCCGGGAGGAAATGTCGAATATGTTCCCGAAGAGATGAAGAAAAACGGAGCCGACGCCATTCATCTGGCAACAGGAATGGTTGTTGGTTATCCTCCCTGTCCTCGTATCCGCCATTTTAAAGAATTTATAGAATCATATTATGAATTGCCAGTAGTCATCGGCACTCATCCCATTCCTTTAAAATACTTCGAGGCCCATGATAAATTATCCTTCTGGAAAAAGATGAATATGGAGGAAATTGCCGAAGAGTTGATGAAAGAAGATAAAAAAATTATGGAAGCCTACAATTAGAAAGGAGGTTAAGATGCAAGGTGGTGGAGGAGGACAAGGAAGAGGCGGTGGTCAAGGCCGCGGAGGTGGAAGAAGTTTAGGCCCGGGGGGCTACTGTATTTGTCCTTCCTGTGGAACAAGAGTCCCGCATCAAAGAGGCGTTCCTTGCTACCAGAGAACTTGTCCTAAATGCGGAACAAGAATGAATCGTTAAGGATAAAAAGATGCCTATATACGAATACAAATGTCAGGATTGTGGAAAGGTCATCGAAACCTTTGTCCGATCGGTTAAAGAGAAGGTTGATTTGTCTTGCCCGGATTGTGAAAGTAAAAATCTCCAAAAAATATTCTCTACTCCTTCTGCGGTTATAATGGGAGGATTATCCAATCAGGGATTAACCTGTTGTGGAAGAACAGAGCGGTGTGATACACCACCCTGTTCTGATGGCGTAGTCTGCAGAAGAGATTAGGCTAATCTGATACCGGCTGCTGGAGTGAGTGATATGAATAACAAATCATCCATTCAAATGACCGTCCTTTATGACAACAATCCTTACGAAGAAAGGCTTGAGCTTGATTGGGGTTTTTCCTGCTTTGTGGAAGGACTAGGAAAATCCATTCTCTTCGATACAGGAGCCAATGGTCAAATCCTGCTCTCCAACATGGAAAAGCTTGGGATGCCACCTGAAAAAGTCGATGTGGTTGTACTTTCCCATGCTCATAGAGATCATACAGGCGGGCTGGAAGATATTCTTACCCGAAATTCCAAAATCGAAGTCTGGCTGCCCTATTTTTTTACCTCTGATTTCAAAGACGGAGTTAGGAAAAAAGGAGCCAGAGTTGTAGAAGTAGAGACATTCCGAAAAATCTGTGAAAGCGCCTATACTTCCGGAGTGATTGAAGGCTGGATCAAGGAGCAATCCCTGGTTTTAGATACGGAGAAAGACCTTATCGTTATTACAGGCTGTGCCCATCCAAGGATCACCAATATCATCGCCAGAGTTAAAGAATTATCCAAAAAAGACATCTACCTCGCCTTGGGAGGTTTCCATCTGGCAGGTTTTGATAAAGCAGAAATAAAGGAGATCATCGATAAATTCCGGAATTTAGGAGTTAAAAAAGTCGGACCCTGCCATTGTTCTGGAGAAGAAGCGCGGATACTTTTTCACGAAGAATATAAAGATGACTTTATAGAGATCGGAGTTGGAAAAGAGATTAAAATCCAATGATTCTATCAGTTGCCAGCGGTAAAGGAGGGACAGGAAAAACCACCATAGCTGTAAATCTTGCCCTTTCTCTTGAGAATACTCAACCCGTTCAATTCTTAGATTGCGATGTCGAGGAACCCAACGCTCATTTTTTCCTCAAGCCTCATCTGGTCAGCAACCAGGTGGTTTCTATTCCTATCCCAGAGATTTCGGAAGAGAAGTGCACATACTGCGGCAAGTGCGCCGAAGTATGTGCCTACAATGCCATAGCTGTCCTGAAAGATACAGTCCTTGTCTTCCCAGAGCTCTGTCACGGCTGCGGAGGATGCAGCCTCCTCTGCCCGGAGAAAGCCATAAAAGAGAGAGGGCAGAGAATAGGAATCATAGAATTTGGTTCAGCCAGCAATATTCAATTCATTCATGGAAAATTGGATATTGGCCAGGCAATGTCTCCTCCTCTGATAAGAGAAATAAAAAAATACAAGAATTCCACAAGACTGGTTATCATCGACGCCCCTCCTGGAACATCCTGTCCAGTTATAGAAGCCGTCAAAGGGAGTGATTTTTCTCTTCTGGTTACCGAACCCACACCCTTTGGTCTGAACGATCTTAAACTCTCTGTGGAAACTTTAAGAGAAATGAATATCCCTTTTGGCGTGATGATCAATCGTGCCGGAATCGGAGACAGCGGGGTGGAAGAGTATTGTCAGAAGAAAAATATTCCTCTGTTGATGATCCTGCCCATGGATCGTGACATTGCTGTGGCTTATTCGGAAGGAAAATCTATAATAGAAACTCAACCGGCCTTCAGGGAGAAATTTCTTGAACTGTTTGAAAGGATCCAAGAATTGAAAAAATGAAACAACTGGTCATCATAAGCGGAAAAGGCGGGACCGGGAAAACAATTATTTCTGCCTCTTTTGCCGCTCTTGCACAAAAGAAAGTCATGGCTGACTGTGATGTGGATGCCGCTAACCTCTATCTTCTTCTTCATCCTGAAATCCAAGAAGAACAGCCATTCTCAGGAGGGGAAAGGGCCACAGTTAATCTTGAGAGGTGCACCGGATGCTGGAATTGTATCGATGTCTGCCGCTTCTCTGCCATTTCCGAAAGAGAGGAGGGAAAGATCTCCATTGATCCCATATCCTGCGAGGGGTGTGGAATCTGCTCTTATGTCTGTCCAGCAAAGGCAATCACAATGGAGAAAAATATTTCTGGTAAATGGTTCGTTTCTCAAACCAAATATGGGCCCTTTGTCCATGCCCGCCTGGGAATCGGAGAGGAAAATTCCGGAAAGCTGGTGACCGAAGTCCGGAAAAAAGCGAGAAAGATTGCTGAAAATAATAACTCGGACTTAGTCATCATCGATGGTCCCCCAGGGATAGGCTGCCCGGTTATTGCCTCACTTTCAGGGACAGATATGGCTCTGGTGGTTACAGAACCTACTCTCTCCGGCATTCACGATATGGAGCGGGTAATCCAAATGGCCCATCATTTCCGAACCAAAACAGCCTGTTGTATCAATAAATTCGACCTTAATCTCCGGCTCTCTGATCAAATCGAAAACTGGTGTCATAAGAATTCTGTTCCTGTAGTGGGGAAAATACCATTCGATGAATCTGTTACAAAATCCATGGTTCAAGGGATACCGCTAATCGAATTTTCAGAAAATTCGGTATCAGGTGAAATTAAAAAAGTGTGGCAAAGGCTTTTAAAATTATTATCAAGGGAAGATTCCAAAGAATGAAAAAAACAGATGGGCAATATCTTGTGGATACTTTCCTTTTTATCTGCATGGTGGGAATAGCTTTTATCGGTTTCCTCATGGGCCTGCCTTTAAAAAGCTTCTCTGGACGAAACCTTAGGACAATTGAGAAAAAGATTTCCTTTTGCCATGCAAGAAGTGAGGGATGTGGTGGCCTCTTTGATGAAGAAAAATAAGGAGAAAAATAAAAGTGACTATTAAGAGCTTTGATGAATCGAAAAAAAAGGGAGGAAATTCTGAATTTAAGTCTCCTCTTCTGGCGGGAGCATGGTCTTTAATGCATGATGGAATCAGAGAGACCATCTCTTCAGAACCGATTATTCCCGCCATCGCGGCCAAGGCAAAAACTGTTGCTGTATCAAACGCTGAGTTCATTCGAAGTGACCAAGGACAGGTGGTGGGGATTTTTCCAGAAAAAGAAGTCTATTACGGACCATCCTCTGGCTTAGAAGAATTAAGGGATTTACTCTGGCTGGCAGAGACGCGGATTTTCCTTCAGGAGCTATCAGTGTTCTGGTGAGATTGCCTGAAGAGATAAAAGTTGACGATAAAGCTTTTGTGGAAAAAGCCATGGAGCTCGAAAAATTCAGTGCAGTCCCTGCCTCTGTTTTTGGTGCACCTAGATGTATTCGATTTGGCTACGCAGGAATGACTCAAGAAACGATAAAAAGACTTTCCCAAAATTTACAGGATGTGCTGGATTATTACAGAAAATGAAAAATAAGGATGAAGATCTTGAAAAATTCGCCCGTGAACTGCAAGATCAAATTCTTGAACAAGCTAGGAGGCAATATTCTGAAACAGTCATCGACCATTGGCAAAGTCCAAGAAACTTCAGAAAATTAGAAAATCCAGACGGGTACGCAAAAGTGAAAGGTTCTTGCGGCGACACCATGGAGATATTTATAAAAATGAGAGATGAAAAAATCTCCGAATGCGGATTCCAAACTGACGGCTGCGCAAGCTCTATTGTTTGTGGAAGTGTTGCCACTGAAGTTGCCCAGAACAAATCTTTCGTTCAGGCTCTGGGGTCGATCAGCGCAGATGAGATTCTCAAACGACTGGGAGGTCTGCCAGAATCTGATGTCCACTGTGCTCAACTGGCAGCAGAGACTATGAGGCGTGCATTGGCCGATTGTCTCTACCAGAAAAGAGCCCCCTGGAAAAAGCATTACAGGAACACTTAAGCCTAAAATGTTTCATAGAAAGCAGAGTTAGTCATGATATATCCAGATTTTCAAAGCCTTTGGAAAGAATTGGAAATTAGCCACAAGGCAGATTCATTTTCTTGAGAACATGTCTGTATTTATTAGCATTGAAAAATGTACTGGCTGTGGTCTTTGCGTTTCTGTATGTCCAGTTCAGGCAATATCCATCACGCAGAATAAAGCCTTTATCGATCCAAACAGATGCAATGAATGCCTCCAATGTCTGGATGAATGTCCAAACAATGCCATCCATCAAACATCTGAGAAAGAAATCTCTGCTGCAGAGAGGCAGAATTTAGAGCCTTACTATCTCCCTCACACTTCTTCTCAATCCAACCAAGTCTTGGAAGCATTTAAAAGAAAACAAAGAACATTGAATAGGGACGAAAGATTATTAGATAGAATTAGAGAAGTTGCAAACAACTTTTTTCAACCTGATTCATCCTTGGGCCGGAGAAAAAGAATAAGAAAAAGGGGACACCAAGGTTATAGAAGAAGACACAGAGGCGGTAGATTCAAGCATTAACTCATCATTGCTGATCTGAATAGACGGTGCTTGAAGAACAGCCTGTATTTATGAAGGTTTTACTACAGGTATTGCGGGAATAGATATGGATAGTGATGTAAGAGCTTGGCTGGAAACAGATGGTGTGGAATTCTTCAAGTCTATTGGTATGAAAAAGGGACAGATTGTATTGGATTTTGGTTGTGGAGAAGGTCATTATGCCGTCCCCGCTGCAAAACTTGCAGGAGAAAAGGGCAAATTATACGCGGTAGATAAAGATGAACAGGCCTTAGATCGATTAGCGCAGATAATAGGAAAAAATAATATAAAAAATATAGAAGTTATTAAAGAGGAATCAAAAATTCCTCTGGAAGATAATTCGATAGATTTCATTCTGTGTTACGATGTTGTCCATTATTTAAAAGACAGAAAGATCATTTATCATGAATTCTATAGAGTTTCGAGACCAGAAGGAGTTTTTTCTCTTTATCCAAAGCATCACAAAAATGACTATCCTTTAATGGAATTAGCTCACATGAAATTGGAGGATATAATAAAAGAAGTCGAAGAAGCAGGGTTTTCTTTGCACGATAAATTTTTAAAAAGACTTATTCACGATGATTATTATAATGACGGATCCATACTGAATTTTAGAAAGGATTAGCTATGGAAATTTCTAAGTGGGATAGAGAAATTAAGATAGAACGAGAGCAAAAGGATATTTTTTTTGCTGGACATTTTCAGTCTCCGATCCCTCTTGAAAAACGCAGCAAGTTTACAGGACTGGATTATTATCCACCTAATCCAGATTATTGTTTTGAATTAGAACTTCATGAGCACAGCGAGAAGAAAAAATTGGAAATAGAAGATACTATCGGCAATGTGAGAGACTTTATTCGTTGGGGGGAATTCTATTTTAAGCTAGGAAATGAAGAATGTATACTTCAGGCTTATAAAGCTAATCCCTTAGAAGAGAGATTATTTATTCCTTTCCGTGACCTTACCAGCGGCAAACAGACATATGGAGCGGGACGATATCTAGATTTACTCCCTGATGAACACCTCACACGAGAAGGGAAATGGATACTGGATTTTAACAGAGCTTATAATCCTTGGTGTGCTTACAATAAAAATTATGTATGCCCTTTTGTCCCCCCTGAGAACTGGTTTAAAGTTGAAATTCCTGCGGGCGAGAAGGCGTATTCCCCGAAAGAAGAAGCATAGGAAACTGGCTGGAGATATCCAGCTGAAGATAACAAGGTAAATTTTTATGAGTTTCGAGTTGAAACAGATTGGAACAATCCGAACACCATACACTGATAAAGCAGCTTATCAGCCCATAAACGATGATAAAGGTGAATTCCGTATTGTCATTGATCCCTCATATGCTGAGGGCCTTCGTGAACTTGAGCTTTTCCGTTATATCTATGTTATCTACTACATGCATAGAATAAAACGTAAAGAATCAATGACTGTAATTCCTCCATGGACTGGGAACATGAAAGTAGGCTTGTTTGCAAGCAGATCGCCAGTTCGTCCCAATCCAATAGGAATCAGCATTGTCCGGGTGAAGCGAATAATCAATAACGAGATCTTCACATCAGGCCTTGACGTGCTTGATGGGACTCCTCTCATTGATATCAAACCTTATATAAAGGATCTAGATTCTAAATGTGATGCTAACTACGGATGGATAGAAAGATCAGAAGACCTAGAACATCTGTCTTTACATATCAAAGGTATCCCTCATGATTACTGAGAAAAGGCGAAGGGACGCAATTTCTTATATAAATATGTGTTATAGGTAAGGAATTTAAATGAGCGGTTATTATCCAGAATCAAAAGTTGAGACGAATGGATTTATGGCGGCGCATTACGACGTCTTACTGGATCTTGCGACTTTTGGTAGATATCCCTCATTTATAGAAAAATCCATTAGACTGATGGGAATTGAACCTGCAGATAGAATCCTTGATTTAGGGACAGGCACGGGCAGGAATGCTTGTTTAATGGCGAAATATCTTTCGGAAAAAGGGAGATTAATTGGGATTGACATTTCTCAAGAGATGATTTCCCAGTTTAAGAGAAAGTGCGCCAGTTTCGCCAACACTAAAATTATCCACGCAAGGATTGACAAATCTTTGCCTTTTAAAGAAGAGTTTGACAAGGTTTTTATTTCTTTTGTCCTCCATGGATTTCCACAGAAAGTTAGAGAAGTAATTATAAAGAGTGCCCTTGATGTGCTAAAGACTAATGGGAGTTTATTTATTTTAGATTATAATGAATTTTCTTATAAGGAAATGCCTTTTTATTTAAAGGTTCCTTTTAAACTTATAGAATGCCCTTATGCTTTTGATTTTATCGAGCGAGATTGGAAGCAGATACTGATGAATCATAATTTCGCTGACTTTGAAGAATTTTTCTTCTTCAAGGATTATGTAAGATTATTAAAAGCCAAAAAATTGGATATCATCAAAAATTATTTTTCAGAATAAGAAGGAAAAATAAAGAATTTTTGATATTTTCCAGAATTAATTGGAGAGAAGAAAATGTTACCGTTAAAAAACCAATTCATTTTTGCCCCTATTAAAACAGGTTATAGCGACGGAAGCGGTGCAGTTAACGAAAGGCATCTTGCTTTTTATAAAAGAAGATCACTATATTTAGGCGCGGTTATTCCTGAACCTTTTTATCTGGACAAAGGCCTGAGGGAACTGCCCACACAGATGGGGATTGACGATGATAACAAAATAGAAGGATTGAAAAAACTAGTGGATTCCATTCACCAGTCAGGAACGAAAGCCATTGTCCACCTCAATCATCCGGGAAGGATGGCAAATCCTAACATTCCGGGCAATTATTTTCTCTCCTCAACAGATAAGCCCTGTGAAAATGGAGGAGCGACACCAGAAAGGATGAATAGAGAAGATATGAAGAAAGTGGTTGATCAATTTGTAAAAGGAGCTGTGAGATCTAAGAAAGCTGGCTTCGATATCATAGAGATTCAATTCGGGCATGGTTATCTCATGGCTCAGTTTATTTCGCCTTTTGTCAATGACAGAACCGATGAATTTGGAGGAAATTTTGAAAACAGGATAAGGTTTCCTCTGGAAATTCTGCAAGCCGCTATGGGTTCTGTGAATCTGCCGATAATTGTCAGAATAAGTGGTGATGAAATGATTCCCGATGGCATAAAATTGCCAGAAATGATAGAACTCTCCAGACTTCTTGAGAAAAAAGGAGTTAGGGCCATACATATATCTGCTGGGACTGTCTGTTCTACACCTCCCTGGCTCTTCCAGCATATGTTTGTTCCAAAAGGAAAGACTTGGGAAATGGCAAAAAAGATCAAAAAGGAGATAAATATTCCGGCGATATTTGTGGGGCGGATAAATAGTCTTGAGGATATTGAGAAATTGAGGAAAGAGTATTCAGCAGATTATATGGCCATTGGAAGAGCCTTGGTGGCAGATCCGGATTTTATTGGCAAATATTTTGCAGAAGTTGAAGAGCCAATAAGGCCCTGTTTGGCTTGTGTCGAAGGATGTTTAGGAGGTGTGAAATCAGGGCAGGGACTCCAGTGTCTTGTGAATCCAGAAGTAGGAAGAGAAACTGAAATCCTTGAGCGTGCAAAACAACCTGAAAAGCACGCTGTGGTAGGAGGAGGCTTAGCGGGAATGCAAGCGGCAATAACTTTAAAGAAAAGAGGACATGAGGTTGACCTGTATGAAGAAAATACACTGGGCGGACAGTTTAATTTTGCTCCCTTGACTCCTAATAAAAGTTCTATGGCAACACTTATCCCCTATTTTATAGATGAATTAAAAAATAATAAGGTTAATATAATTTTTAAAGAGGCCAATAAATCAGATCTCATCTCCAAATATGATGGGATTATCTTGGCCACCGGTTCTAAACCAGCTGTGCCGTCTATACCAGGATTAAATAAATTTTACTGGGCTGATATCCTGTTGGAGGAAAATTTGCCTGAAAATAAAAAAGTATTGATTATCGGGGGTGGGCTTATTGGCGTTGATATCGCCACTGCTTTAATTCCTAGAAACAATGAAGTGATCATTGTTAAACGGACAACTGATTTTGGCGAGGATATGGAAACAATTGCCAAGATACTTTCCCTCAAGATGATGAAAGAAAAGGGGACTGTATTTAGTGATCATACGCATATTAAAAGGATTGAAGGAAGGACTGTTTATGCTGAAAAAAGTGGAAGCAACATTCGTTTTGATGATATAGATGTCATTGTTGTTTCCACCAGTATGACAAGCTATAACCCCCTGGAGAAGGAGTTAAAGGGGAAAATGCCCGTTTACGTTATAGGAGATGCTAAGAGAGTTGGGAATGCCCAGGATGCCATTAGGGACGGGTATGAAACAGCAAAAGCATTATAGCCAATTCAGCAGATCAGGAAAGTGACCAGAGAAATACTCATCGAACTTAAGAGGCATGCTCCATTCACGGCTTTTGGAGCAATCACTGGCATTCTCATAATCCTAATAATAATTCTTGCTCATATATTCTCCCAGGTTTCTGAAGTTTCATTCATTATTTTTTACATTTTACATCCAACCCACATCATCTTAAGCGCAATTGTGACCACAGCCATATACAGACTGCACAGGCCTAAGTGGAATATCTTATGGGGAATAGTGATTGGATATGTTGGCTCCATTGGGATAGCTACCTTGAGTGACTCGATCATTCCCTATCTTGGAGAGTTAATGCTTGATCTTCCCCATAAAGGTATTCATATAGGTTTTATTGAAAAGCCGTGGCTAACAAATCCTGCAGCATTCTTGGGTATTGCCATTGCTTTCTTAAGACCCATGACCAAATTTCCCCATTCCGGGCATGTATTAATCAGCACCTGGGCATCTTTATTTCATATCATCATGGCCATAGGTCAAACAATAAATCTGATTACAATCATCGCTGTCTTTGTGTTCTTATTCTTAGCCGTTTGGCTTCCTTGCTGTTTGAGTGATATAATTTTTCCTCTTTTATTCGTTCCGGCTACCCATACAGGAATACGAAAAGAGCTTATCCAGATAGAAAATGGAAAGGATTCCCGGACTGCCTGATTTGGAGAGTGGATAGCAATGAACTTCAGTCAAACGTCCATGAGCGATAACAGAGCAATATCTTTGTTCCAAGAAGGGAAATATTTTGTAGCGGTGGGAGTCGGAAAAATCATCAATATCAAAGGCAAGAAACTTTTCAAGGAGGTTGAGAAATGCCTATTTACGAATACAAATGCCAAAAATGTGGTAAAAAATTTGAGCTGCTCCAGAGGCTGGGTGCCACTAACGAAGGAGTGAGTTGCCCAGAATGTGGCACTCCAAAGCCAATTAAGCAGTTCTCAGTGTTCTCATCTTCAGGTACAAGCAGTTCCGAATGTGAAAGCGGCGTCTGCCCCACCTGTAAAATTCCTTAGGATTGATAGCTGCTTCACCCACCCTGTTGTGTAATAAGGAAAATTTGAATTTTGAAAGATAAGCAAGCGCGCAGAGACATTAATATATTTAGTGGATGAATGGTAAGGAATAAACTTCAGAAATAAAAGAGAAGGAGGCTAAAATGCAACATCGAGATGCAATCGTGGTTGGCGCAGGACCAGGAGGCATCATTGCAGGCTTTTATCTGGCGCATTACGGCTTTGATACAATAATTTTTGAAGAAAAAATTGCAGGAGGATATGCGGCTGAAATTCCTTTCCTTGAGAACTATCCTGGCTGTAGTGAGGGAATTAGCGGGAAAGACCTTGTCGATAAAATGGTCAAGCAGTGTCAAAAAACCGGGGCAAAAATTCATCAATTTGAGAGAGTGGTTGGGTTAAACTTTAAAGGCAAAAAGCCTATTGTAAAGACAGGAAAATCTGATTACTCAGCTGAGGCGGTTATTATTGCTTCAGGAAGATATCCTGGAGCGCTCGGAGTGCCTGGCGAGAAACAATTCCACGGTAAAGGCATCAGTCATTGTGCGGTATGCGATGGATTCTTTTTCAAAGAAAAGAAAGCCGTCGTAGTCGGAGAGGATAGAAGGGCAGCAGAAGTTGCCATATTTCTTTCTCGATTAGCATCTCATGTGAAAATCATTTGTGGGAAAGACGAATTATGCGCAGAGAAGATTCTCTTAGAAGATCTTGAAGAACAGAAAGTCGAAATTCTTGGCGGTATGGAGCTCAAAGAAATCAAAGGAGATATTAAAGTAAAGAGCGTCGTTTTATTTAATAAAAAAACTGGTGAAAAAAAAGAGAGAGATACCGATGGAGTCTTTTTTCAGCTAGAAGGTATTCCAAACAGTCAGATAGCACGAGAGTCAGGGATAAAAGTCGACAAAGATGGCTATATTCTTGTCGATGAAAGAGGGAGAACAAACATTGATCGCGTATATGCTGTTGGCGACATAACTGCTTCTCCTACCAAGCTGGTAGTAGCAGCAGTGGCACAAGCTGCCACTGCAGCTCTGAATGTATTAGAACATATTAAATAGTGGCCCTTAGAACATAAGGCAACTGAATTACCTGAATTATTCACGAACATGATTATTTCACATTAATATTTCCAAAAAAATGAACGCCAAAAAAGAAAAACGAATCGGTGTCTTTATATGTCACTGTGGTAAAAACATTGCTGGAGGCTTAAATATTGAAGCTTTAGTAGAAAGTTCAAAACACATACAGGGAGTGGCGTATGTTGTGGATAATAAGTTCAGCTGTTCTGAAGATGGCCAGGTTGACATTCAAAAGGCTATTCAAGACCAGAAATTGGATAGAGTGGTTGTGGCTGCTTGTGCTCCTTCTCTCCATCTTTTGACTTTTCAGCGATGTGGAGAAAAGGCAGGAATAAAACCCCAGTTTGTGGATTTAATTGACACCAGAAAATGGACTATGCATGGAAGTCCTCAGAAGGTCGACTCCCAACTTGCATTAGAAAAATCAAAGAATCTGGTTGAGTTAGCCGTAAAAAGGATGAGGCTGAAACGATTGATTCCTATGGTTGAAGTGAAAACGGAACAATCCGTTTTAGTCATAGGAGGAGGAGTGGCTGGTCTGGAAGCAGGATTGGATCTAGCAGATAAGGGCTATAAAGTTTTTATTGTGGAGAGGCTGCCTACTATTGGGGGGAAGATGGCATTGCTCTACAAGGTTTTTCCAACAAATGATTGTGCTCCCTGTATATTAGCTCCCAAAACAGCATATGCCAATATCCACCCCAATATAACCTTGTTAACAAATTCAGAATTAAAGAGTATGAAGGGTTATATAGGGAACTTTAATGTCGAGGTAGTCCAGAGACCCAGGTATATTGATATAGAAAAATGTACCGGTTGTGGAGAGTGTGTGGAGAAGTGCCCTGTTAAAGTGATGGATAGTGAATATTCTGCGGGGATGGGAAAAAGAAAGGCTGTATACATTCCTTATGATCAGGCAATCCCTAAAAAAGCGGTTGTTGATGCCCAAAATTGTCTTTATTTCAGAAAAGATGTTTGCCGCTTATGCGAAAAGGTATGCCCTACTCAAGCTATAGACTTTGAGCAGGAAAATCAAACAATAGACATAAAAGCAGGTGCAATCATTGTTGCTACAGGTTTTGATGAATATAATCCAACAGCCAAGAGTGAATATGGATACGGACGATATGGTAACGTTATTACCCAATTTCAACTGGCTCGACTTTTAGACATCGATGGTCCCACAGGAGGTAAGCTGGTGAGACCAACCGACGGACAAGAGCCAAAAAGTATTGTTATGATTCAATGCGTGGGCTCACGGGACAAAAACGCAAATGAGTATTGTTCCAATATCTGCTGTATGTATGCTTTGAAGCATGCCCAGATGATTAAAGAATTGATCTTGCCTGATTCTGAGATCTATATTTGTTTTATAGATATGCGTACTGTGGGTAAAGGTTTTGAAGAATATTACAGAAGAACCAGGGAATTGGGAATCAATTTTATCCGCGGAAGACCCAGCGAAGTTATCGAAAAATCAGATACAAAGAATCTTCTTTTGAAAGTGGAAGACCCTGATATATGTCATCTCCTAGAAATAGAAGCAGACCTAGTTGTTCTCTCCTGCGCCACCATCCCCTCTTCAGGCACCAGACAGCTTTCGCAGGTTCTTGGAATTGAACTGGATGAGAATGGCTTTTTTAAAGAAATGCATCCTAAGCTTCGCCCTGTGGAAACAAATGTCCGTGGAATTTATATATGCGGCGCTGCCCAAGGCCCTAAAGATATTCCTGACTCAATCGTCCAGGCCAAGGCAGCAGCCTCCTGTGTGGATGGTGAACTAAGGAAAGCAAAAATAAAGCTTCCTGAATTTGTAGTAAGAGCAAGTCAATTGAATCAAGGAGGTTGATGGACTATGGAAGAAGTATATGTAGAAGAATTTATGTCTCCTGGATGTGTAGGCTGTCCTGCGGTCAAAGAAATGCTCAAAGAATTATCCGGCGAATTTGGAGATAAATTAACGGTTGAAGAAGTTGATATTACTGTTGATACAGCAAGAGCAGCCCAATATGAAATAATGTCTGTTCCTGCAGTAGTTGTTAACGGGATCCTTAAATTTATAGGGGTTCCTGGTAAAGAAGAATTAAAGAAAGCGATTTTAGAAGAGCTTGAGAGGTGAAAATAAGATGAAACAGGCTGAAAGCAACAGAGGAACAATTCGAGTAGCAAAACTTGATCCAAGTTTTAAATTCGAAGTTTTGAAACATGAAGAAACGCAAGGATTAAATGCTTGCTTTGCTTGTGGAACCTGTACCGCCGGGTGCCCTGTTCATGAAATTTTTCCTGAATACAGCCCTAGAAAATTAGCTAAAATGGTGAAACTGGGAATGAGAAAAGAGGTCTTGAGCAACCCATATATTTGGTATTGTGTAACATGTCATAATTGTGAACAGCGATGCCCCCAGAATGTGAAGTTTTTTAATATATTAAATGTGTTGAAAAACATGGCCGCAAAAAAGGGCTATGCCCCTGCTTCGTGGGTCAAACAAACGCAACAGGTTAAAAAAACAGGCTTAATATTCCCCTTAGATGAGGCTTTGGCAAAGAAGAGGGAGTCCCTCTCTCTCCCGGTTTTAAAAAGTGAAGGGACAAAAGCCAAAAAATTAATACAATTAGCGGGCCTTGATAAAATTAAAGCAGAGAAACATAGTTGAATGAATAGATATGCTTTATTTTTAGGTTGCACGACTCCAACTCAAGTCATTCAGTATGAGCTTTCTTCTCGATGGGTGTGTAGGCAGTTGGGGATTGAGCTGGTGGACAATGAAGATTTTGTCTGCTGTGGAATCAACCAGGTCAATTTAAGCCAAGAAGCTGGATTATTGTTAGCAGCCATGAATTTAGCTTTTGCTGAAGAAAAAGGACTGGATATTCTCACACTTTGTGCAGCCTGTACCGGACATTTAGCAGAGTCTGTGGAGAGATTAAAAAATCAAGAGACAAGAGACAGAGTCAATAATAAATTAAAAAAAATAGGCTTAAAGTATAAGGGAAACGCCAAAGTGAAACATATTTCAAAAGTTTTATACGAGGACATAGGTGTTGATAGAATAAAAGAAAGGATAAAAGTAGATTTATCTAACCTACGAGTCGCTCCTCATTATGGCTGTCATTATCTGAAGCCGGAATCGGCATATGCGGGATTTGATGATCCTGACAATCCCAAGACTCTTCATCAACTTATTTCTGCGGCGGGAGCCTTTGCTGTGCAGTATGAGACCCTCAATTTGTGCTGTGGGGGAAAGAGTTTTCCTGTTTCCAGGGAGGTCGCTTTTTATCTAGTACAAAAAAAGCTTGATAATCTAATGGCCCAAGAAATAGACTGTATGGTCGTCCATTGCCAAACTTGTTATCTTATGTATAGCGATCAACAAAAAGTGATAAATGAGCAGTTTAAAAAAAAATACAATATTCCAGTACTTCTTTATCCTCAGCTTCTAGGTATGGCTTTGGGTGGAGATCCGAAAAGCGACCTTGGACTGGATTTAAACACAGTCTCTTCGAATAATCTGCTCGCTAAAGCGGGAATAAAAAGGAAGATTTAAAGAAAACGGAAATCCTTTAACAAAACATGAAAGGAGAAAATTGAGGATGTTATTTGACTCTCAAACAAGAGAATTTTTAGAAAGAAAGTATAGTCAGGAATTAAAAGAAGATGTGGATGTGAAAGTTTTCACTCGGGATATCATTATTAGTGGTGAAGATCCTGAGTATGCTCGATTTAGTAAAGAACTGGTAAAAGAGCTTTCTCAAATAAATAAAAAAATAAAAGCAGAATATTTAAGCCTTGGAGATGAAGCAGCAAAAGAATTGAATTTATCCTTTTCTCCAACTATTGTCATCGGCAAAAATAACGGTTATTCCATTCAGTTTTGGGGAGTTCCTGCCGGTCATATAGCAAGTGCACTCTTTGAGACAATCTCTCTTGTTTCTCAAAGGAAAAGCGGTCTAGATCAATCCGTGAAGGAAAAATTAGAAAATATAGACAAAAATATACTTATCGAGACTTATTTCAATTTGGACTCTCCTGTAGCCAGTCAGGCTGTCCTTTTGAGTAATCGAACAGCGATTGAACGACCTGGCAAAATTATAAGCCGGGCTTTAGAGGTAGAAGAAGCTATAAAAAGGGCAAAAATTTCTAACGTTCCTGGCCTGCCATTTGTTTTAATCAATGGAAATCAAGACTCTTTAATTTCTGGTTTTGTTTCGGAAGAGAAGCTCATCTATCAACTGATCCTTCATGGCTCGTCAAATAAAGACGAAATTCTGGCCAAAATGGAAGAAGAAGAAAGAAAAAAGGATAAACTCGTGGATAATCCAGATTATCCTGTGATATTATCGACTTCCAATTTTGATGAAGCCATTAAAAAATATCCGCTCATAGTCATTGATTGTTGGGCAGAATGGTGCGCTCCTTGTCTTATGGTTCATCCAATAATTGAAAATCTGGCTAAAAAATACAAAGGAAAAATAGCATTTGCCAAATTGAACATAGACCAAAACAAAGTAATCGCTGACCGTTTTAGCATCATGTCTATTCCCACCCTGCTCGTATTTAAAAAGGGACAGAAAGTCGACTCTATCATCGGTGCCATACCTCAAGATGCGTTAGAGGAAAAAATTAAAATTCATTTAAAATAAAAATTTTACAAGTATTAGAATTTATCGACATGATCTCAAGAATAGAAAACCTTCTTGCCAAAAAATGAGCAAAAGACTGACGCTATAAGATCTATCAGAATAGAAGCAAAGGAAGGAGGCAAATGGTCATAAAAATAGCCTTTTCAAGCGGCAAAGGCGGTACAGGTAAAACATTTATCGCTACCAACATAGCAGCTACTCTAGCAAAAAAAGGGAGAAGGATTCAGTATCTGGATTGTGATGTGGAAGAACCAAATGGACACCTTTTCCTGAAGCCTCATATTGATAAGGAAGAGGATGTTATGCTTCTATCTTCCACCAGAGTCGACGAAGAAAAATGTATAAACTGCGGCGAATGCGCTAACTCATGCCATTACAATGCAATTGCCGTGATAAAAGAGAAAGTTCTGTTTTTCAAAGAGCTGTGCCATGCCTGTGGAGCGTGTCAAGTCGTCTGTCCTACAGATGCAGTGGTGGAAGAAGAAAGAAAAATAGGCACATTAAGTCACGGAAAAAGTGGCCCGATAAACTTTCACTATGCTCTTCTTGAAACCGCAGAAGGAGGCATGTCACCAAGGTTAGTTAAAAAAGTAAAAAACCATATAGGAGAAGGAATCAACATCCTCGATTCTTCCCCCGGAACAGCCTGCCCGGTGGTGGAGACAGTAAAAGATGTAGATTTATGTGTTCTAGTGACTGATCCCACCCCTTTTAGCATTAATGATTTAAAATTAGCCGTGGATATGTCACGGGAAGTCGGGCAGGAGCCTGTGGTTATAGTGAATCGGGCTGACTACAGGGATAATAATTTAAAGGAGTATTTGAGCCGTGAAAAACTCAAAGTAGTGGCAGAGATTCCAGATGACCGTAAAATAGCAGAAACATATTCCAGAGGAGATCTGGTCATAGAGAAACTTCCCCAGTATAAAAAGCTGTTTGAAGAAATCGCTGATAAAATAATTAAGGCAAGCAAGGAGAAGAGAATTGTTAGAAAAACGGAGAGAAAAAAACAGCGGAGAAAAAAAAAGAAAATAGAAAAGGCTAAACAATACGGGACTCCTGGAGGAAGAAGACCTAAAGAGCTTGTCATCATAAGCGGGAAAGGTGGAACAGGTAAAACCTCTATAGCTGCCTCCTTTGCTGCTTTAGCTAAAAAGACAGTCATTTCTGACTGTGACGTTGATGCCGCGGATTTACATCTCATTCTAGATCCTCAAATTAAAGCAAGGGGAGACTTCAGCGGAGGAGTGATTGCAGAAATAAAGCAAGATAAATGCACGGGATGCGGTAAATGTAAAGAAGCATGTCGATTTTTGGCCATCAGAGAGGAAGTGGCCAATAATAAATCCTGCTTTTCTATTGACCAGTTTGCTTGTGAGGGATGTGGAGTTTGTTATCTTGTATGCGAAGATAAAGCAGTAAGTATAGAGGATGCTGTGAACGGAGAATGGTTTGTCTCAGAGACAAGATTTGGTCCGATGAGCCATGCAAAACTGGGGATTGCTGAAGAAAACTCAGGAAGACTGGTGACACTGGTAAGAAACAAAGAAGCCCAACTTGCTCAACAGGCAGGGATCAATGAAGCAATAATAGATGGCTCCCCTGGTACCGGGTGCCCCGTTATAGCCTCTTTGACTGGTTCAACTTATGCTTTAGTGGTTACAGAACCAACTGTATCGGGCATCCATGATCTGGATCGTATTTTAAAGGTCACCAGGCACTTTGGGATACCGTCAGGGATTGTGGTGAACAAATATGATTTAAATATGGAGATAACTGAGAAAATAAAGCTTTTAAGTCAACATTGCCATGCTGAATTTATAGGAATAATACCCTATGATAAAAAAATAACTGATGCTCAAATGAGCAAACTTTCGGTGGTTGAGTATACTCAGGGCCCTATCACTGAAAGTATAAAAAATATCTGGGATAAGGTTAAATATCTTACATGGTAATAAAAATGGAAGACTCAAAGGGCATTGGCGAATTCCATTAAGGTCATTCGAAATGATTCAAGTCAATAAGAAAACCGATCAGGAATTTGTGGTCATCATTAAAGAGAGGGAGACCCAAACAGAACACTTGGTGACTTTGGATGATGGGTATTACCAAGATTTAAGCAACGGTGAGATTCCCAAAGAAGAGTTGGTCAAAAAGTCTTTTGAATTTTTGCTGAAGAGAGAATCCAAAGAATCTATACTATCTAAGTTTGACCTAAGAATCATCAAGAATTATTTTCCAGAATACGAGGAAAAAATTAAGCAAGAATTATTCCTCGATTCATAGCTTGAGATCCAATGTGTTTATTCACCAAATAAATAAAAAATACCTGCAAGGATAAAATATTAGATAGAATCAAAACAATCAACAAAATCGACAACATCGACATCGACATTTACAGGACTTCCCCCAAAAAATAGCCTAAAAAAAGCTTAAGTTACTCTATTACAGATAATTACACAGAATCACAAGTGGAATCGCTGAAAAATGGGGGAACTTTTAAGAATAATAAACTAAAATGGGGTCTCCAGATGCCAAGCCCGAAGGCTTGCATAAAGAACTATCTCTTGAGGAGACCCCATATGAATTATGCCAAAACTGTCTTTAAATTGCGAGAACAAATTCTAAAATTTTCGGGGGAACTTTCTTCGGAGTGGCCCAAAGTTTTACGTCGTTTTATCGCTGAGACTATCTACGGCATCCAGGCTCGTCAGTCTGTACCCCTGACGGAGATTGCTCGCGCTTTAGAGGAGAAGATTCCTCTACGAAAGACTCATTACCGGCTGTGTCGTCAGTTAGGGCGTTGGGGGCTTTGGGCAAAGATATCGAATGTTTTATGCCGGATGGCTTCTTTGAGGGTAAAAAAGGATACACTTTTAGTATTGGATATCTCTGATATAGCAAAAAAGTATGCACGGAAGATGGAATATTTAGCCATGGTTCACGATGGTAGCGAAGGGACTCTTGCCAATGGGTATTGGACATGTTCTGTGATAGGGGCTGAGCCGGGAGAGAGGCTGTTAACACCCCTTTATAGCCGTCTTTATTCTCAGGCCGGGCCGGATTTTACAAGCGAAAACTCAGAGGTCCGAAAAGCGATCTCTTTTGTCTCTCGCCATACAGAGAAGCGGGGTATATGGGTACTGGATAGAGGTGGAGACCGCAGAAAGATCATCCATCATTTATTGAGGAACCAACTGCGCTTCATAATCCGATTAAAGGTCGATCGTCATCTGGTTTATCGAGGCAAAAAGCGCTCGGCTTTAGAACAAGCATTAAGCTGTCCGATGTTCTATTCGGAAAGGGTTGTCAGAGAGAAAAGAGGCAAAGAGAAGATCTATCATTTGCAATTTGGATACCGGGTAGTGAGACTTCCTGAGAGAGAAGAACAGCTCTCAATGGTTGTCGTTCAAGGATTTGGCCAGGACCCAATGATGCTGTTGACCAATGTGCGGATTACAAAAAGCCGGAAGTCGTTGTGGCAAATCATCGAATCCTATATCACCCGATGGAGTATTGAAGAGACAATCCGATTCATCAAACAGAGTTATAATCTAGAAGACATAAGGCTTCTGACCTACAGGAGACTTCAGAATATGATGGCGTTGGTGTTGGCTGTAGCCTATTTTGCCATGGTCTATCTGGGAATAAAGACAAAGCTCAGAGTCCTGGCCCGTCACGTGCTGAAAGCAGCGCGGCGGTTGTTCGGAATACCTGATTTCCGTTTCTATGCCCTAGCTGATGGTATTCGGGAACTCCTTTTTAGCCATCAGAAGGGCTTAGAGAGCTTCATTAAAATGCTAAGAACTGAGAATATCCAACTAAAACTTTTTGACCCTTAAAATTTTTGGGGGAACTCCACTGATATTAGACTATTGACTTTTATAGTTGTTTGAATAAAATATTATAATTGCTCAGGGTGAATAATTAAACAGTCAGCAGAAGAATAAAGGAAGAAAAGAAAAAAAATCTTATTACAGCTGTAGAAACAAACGGCTTTTTAAAATGAATAAAGATAGATTCGGAATAAGTGACAATTAAAGAGAAGATGCCAGATGTCTGATATCGTATTGTTTAGACCAAAATACACAGATGAGAATATAACCCAGCACTCTGTTCCGTGGGGATTGCTTTATGTTTCCTCATTTTTGGTGAAAGAAGGTTATACAGTTAGTATAATAGATGAAATTGTTACTCCCGACTGGGAACGTATGATTTTGGATGAGATCAAAAGTCATTCCATACTTTTTGGCGTATCTTCCATGAGTGGCGTCCAAATCAAATACGGATTGATTTTTTCACAGTTTGTCAAGAGGCATTCGGATATTCCTATTGTCTGGGGAGGTGTTCATCCAACTATTTTACCCAAACAAACGCTAGAAAATGAGAACATAGATTTTGTCGTAATGGGCGAGGGAGAAGAAACGACCATTGAACTTGTTAGAGCTCTGGAAGGAAAACAAAGTCTAAATAGTGTAAAAGGATTGGCCTTTAAACAAGATGATGAGATATTTGTTAATGATGAACGCCCGCCTCTAAACCTGGATAATATACCAGACCTCCCCTATAACCTTATTGATATCAACCTTTATATAAATGAAAGATTCAGCAGGAAAAGAGTAGTTGAATTAATTACAAGCAGAGGCTGCTCATTTAGATGCAGGTACTGCTATAATCAGAGTTTTAATAAATCGAAATGGAGGAGCTTATCCATCGACAATATATTCAATAACTTAAATAAGGTTATTCACGACTACAGTGTTGATGGGGTTATGTGGCTGGAAGATAATTTTTTCCTTAATAAAAGAAGGGTTAGAGAAATTGCAGAAAGGATTGTTAAAGAGAAAATAGATATAAAATGGGGAGCTGAATGTAGGGTTGATTTTATTCATAATTTTAGCCAGGAATTCATTGATTTATTAAAGAGAAGTGGGTGGTACAGTGTAACCCTTGGGGCCGAAAGCGGTTCAAATAGAATTCTGAAATATATAAATAAAGGAATAACAAGGGAACAATCTGCAGAAGCACATAAAAAGTTAACAGAAAATGGTATTCATCAGAATTACTTTTTTATGATAGGCTTCCCTGAAGAGACAGATGAAGACATTCTGCAAACAATGCGCCTAATATATGAAATAGCTAGCAAAGGTAAATATGTAGATAATATTATTCTTTCTTCATACACACCTTATCCTGGTACAGGCTTATATGATGAATGTTTGAAAAAAGGGTTTAAACATCCTCAATCTTTAGGGGATTGGGTAAAGATGGATTTTCATAAATTAAACTTACCCTGGTTCACAGAACTAAAAAAGAAAAGAATAGAAAGTATTTCCTGGAACACGAGAGGATTAAAGAAAAAGTTCGGTTTAGTGGTTTATAAATATTTTGTTTTTAAGTTATATCTGCTGATTAAGTTCAGAATCATTTTTCCTAGTTTTGAAAAAGTTTTGTATACTAAATACAGAAAAATATTCTTAAAGTTAGCCCATATTCACAAATATAAATAAGCTGTTCCAGGATTTGCTTGACTTGATACATAGATGAGACAGGTGGTCTGATCAAACCATCGCTACCATCTTATTTGTTTGTTTCCCACTGACTTTATTATCAATTCTGGAACTTTTCTTTTAAGCATCATTAACCTAGATTAGGGTCCGCTGAAAAATTCTAATTTAGCACAATATCTTGTTGATTTCATTATAATTGTATGATATATTGTAGCAGAATTAGCATTAAATCGGTACATTTCCCTGATTTCTCTTGCATGTCCCTGATTTCTCCTCTTTTGTGGGCCTATGAGTCTATAATCTTAGATTGATCCCAAGAATAGAAATTTGATATCAATCTCGTTGACTTCAGGAATGACAACTGCTATCATTCTGAAAGCTTACTTGTGATCCATGATCATTCTCTTAGAAGGGCTAATCATAGGAAAAAGAGTAGGGATCTCTGTTTAATTCGACCTAATTTAACAATAAAAAAATTGGTTGCCAAAAAAGCTGTGGGCAAGCCGCCTTTTATGAAAGGAGAGGAATCAATGAAAAACTTCAATCCAAGACCATGGATGGTGTTGCTCTTTGGGTTTGTTTTTATCTTTGGTCTGTGTTTGGCGAATTTAGCGGCTCAAGAAAAGACGAAGATTGGAGGTAAGGTAGAAGCGGAGTATACCAAGCAAGAGGCGTTGGACATCGGGGATGTCGAAGGGCATATGATGACATTAAGCCAATTGGCTGGAATCAACAAGAGCACTGGGGAAAACATGTTCATGGATGGTGCGGATGTCACTATCTACGGGTTTTCTGACAGTATCAAAGGCAATGGACTTGCCATGGGATACGCAAGAACGAAATTAGGAGATGATTGCGTATTTATTGAATACAAAGGGGAAGTCAAGACCACCCTTGTCGAGGGCAATCCAGTTACTGTATTTGAGACGACCTGCAAATTTGTAAAGGGTATGGGGAAGTACGAAAACATCCAAGGAGGGTATACGGCTACAGCCAAGATGGTTTCCGAGACCAAGATGGTTATCGAATGGCAGGGAGAATACTTCATCAAGGAATAAGGAAAGATTAACGACTTTTAGGTCGAGGAATCGGCAGGCCCACAGCTTCCTTTTCCATAAGAGAGGGAAATCCAATCCTCTTTTTATGCAAAAATCACCTGCAATAAGGATGTAAGTTTTTATTGATGGGATAAAATATGAAAATACGGATTCCAATCAGAATGCGCTGAGGATGAAGCAAGAGTGCATGGAGGGATTCACCAAAACAAGTTCAACTGAGGCTTGATTGAATGGCTATGTGGTGGCTGGGAAGGCGATCGTTCACTGGTGTATTCTGTATCCGTCCTCATTCATCGCTGACATTTTCGCAGGCTCTTTGTCTCTCATCAGGGAACACCCGAATTCGCCCTTCTTGTTGATGGCTACAAACTTTTCCTTCTGTATCCTATTCAAAAAAAACGGTCCGTCCCGCAGCCCAGGTTGGATATGAAAGAGGGTATCTCAAAAGAGCAAGTATTACATGGGCAGATGGAGGGGCAGCGCAACGCTCCTCCGCCACAGGTTGCCTTCCAGGAACATCTCATGGCCGCAGAGCATTACAAGAAATTCCTCGACGTCTGGAATGATGCTGACCTTAGTATTCTTGAGGTTGAGGGTGCTAGTAAGAGGTTGGCCAGACTGAAAAAATAAAAATGTTAGAGTTATTTCAGAGAGAAATAAATTTCTCTTCTATGCCCTATTCTCACTATGACAATGATAAGCTGATCTTCTTGCTTTTTGAATATGATCCTGTAATTCCCAACTCTCAATCTGTATAAACCATCCTTTACTCCTCCTATTCTTCTGATGTTGTTTTTAAGTACCAATGGATTCTTGGCAAGAATGAGCAATTTTTCCTTGATCGTCTTCTGATGAGGTCTATCGATTTTTTTTAAATCGTCAAGCGCTCTTCCAAGGAACTTGAGCTTATACATCTCTAAATATCCAGCTCTTTCCAAACCTCCTTGGCATCGATCAATTTGTCACGACCCTCCTCTAAATCCTTCAATCTTTTCTTGGCAAGCTTAAGATCAAGAAGATCGAAATAAACCGTAAGAGCTTTTTCTATAATATAGCTTTTCTTCTCCCCCAGTTCCTTGGCTACCGCCTCGAGCTCATCTGAAATTTCTTCATCTAAGGTTATGTTATGCCTCACATGCATCTTGTTCCTCCATTAAAGGTTCAAATATACACATATTTTACACATATTTTGTGTATTGTCAAGCAGAACGCATATCTCTCTTTGCGAAGTTAATTGTTTTTTTATCCTTTTGAGTGAAGCGAAGGGAGCTTACTTCATCATCATGGAATACGTGCCCGGCGAAGACCTTAAGACCATGATCAGGGGGGAAGAAGAAACCCAGTTAGCAAAGAAGTACACTGAAAATTTAGAAGCTTACAACCTTTATCTTCAGGGCCGCTATCTCTGGAACAAGAGGGACAAAGAGAATTTGTATAAATCCATCGAATACTTCAAGAAGGCCCTTGAGAAAGACCCGCATTATGCCCTTGCCTACGCAAGCCTGGCAGGTTCTCACCGTATCTTGGGGAATAATGGTTTTATCCCGCCAGGGGAGACTTATCCCAAATCCAGGGAATTTACGCTAAAGGCGCTCGAGATGGACAGCAGGCTTGCTGAAGCACATTCTTCCTTAGCCTCTATTAAAAGAGATTACGACTGGGATTGGACTGGCTCTGAAAAAGAATATAAGATTGCCCTGAAACTTAATCCTGGCTATGGCTTTGCCCATCAGGGATATGCCTTTCTTTTGTCAGATCTGGGCCGCCATGAGGAGGCAATTAAAGAGATCAAAACAGCGAGAGATTTAGACCCCTTAGCCCCGAGAATAACAGCTAATGTTGGTAATTTACTTTATAAGGCCCGAAATTATGATCAGGCACTTGAAGAACTGAGAAAAGCAATAGAGCTTTATCCCGAGCACGGAGCTAACTATAATTACGCAGCTCTTGTTTATACGGCTCTGTGCCGATATGAAGAAGCCCTCGTTTCTTGTCAGCGACTGGAAGAAATTTCAACAGCGGTAGAGCCAATGATCACCTTAGCTCATTTATATGCTAAATGGGGAAAGAGAAAAGAAGCCGAGGAGTGCCTCAAAAAAATAATCGAAGAATCAGAGAAAACCTATATATCTCCAGCGATGATAGCACATATTTATGGAGCCTTGGGTGACTGCGACCGGGCTTTTTCTTTACTTGAGAAGGCCTATTCAGAGAGAGATAATAGATTGCAATACCTCAAGGTTGATCCACAGTTTGACTCCCTTCGTTCTGACCCGCGCTTCAAAGCCTTGCTCAAGAGAATGAACTTGGATTAATGATTAGAAGTAGAAAGGCCTGAAGAAAAAGCTTTTATGAATCTCCTTTCTGTATCCTATTCTCACGATAAAGAAGAGGAGTTGATCTAGGTTATCAAGGAAAAAGACTCATATTTTGATAGAATCGTTTTATGGAAATAAAAATCCTGACTGGGATATCAGAAGGTCTTGCCAGGAGAGTCGAGCAGTTCACCATTGAAAATTTCTACACAGAAAGAGAGAAGACTCCTGAAGGCCAGACAAATGGAATGATTGCTCCCATCAATTCCTCAAAAATATTTAAAGAGATTATTGGCTCAAAGGAAAAATTTCATATTGGCAGCGGCAACTGGTAAGGACCGAAACATAAGACCGAAAAATGAGGGAATTAAAATTAAAAAAGGAGATTAAAATGAAGAAAAGTCTTGATATCAACGGATCAATAAAATTAACTCAACTCAGAAAACTCATTTTCTTTACTTACCTTTTAACAGCCATAGTTCTCTTTTCCTCCAGCTTATCAGGAAATGACGACAGCGAAATCCCAGCCCATAATCCATGGAAAGGAATAGACCTCGGTCAGCTCACTCAGCAAACAGACCAATCTGATGTTTCTTCGATCGATGCCATTATTAAAACCGTTTATGAATCGATTACCTTCCGTGAAGGAGAGGAGCCAGATCTGGATCGGTTCCGGTCTTTATTCATTGCGAACGCCTCATTTATTCGCATCAATCCAGATGGCGTGAATAAAATGGATCTTGATGGTTTTATTTCTTCTTTCTCAAACAGAATCAATACAGGTGCCATGAAAAGCTTTTCTGAAACTGAGATCTCACGCAAAACGCACTCATACGGGAGCATCGCCCAGGTCTGGAGCACCTACAAAAAAGGCATAAATACAGAAGATCCGGTATCTTCCGGGCGAGGCATCAACAGCATTCAATTGTTTAATGATGGGAAACGCTGGTGGATCAGTAGCATCTTATGGCAAGACGAGACGAGCGATAATCCCATCCCAGAAAAATATCTGCACTAAAAAAAAACTGATTTTCTCATCACCTCTCCCTCTTTCTCAACAAGCAAACCTGTTGAATTGTAATAAAAAAGCACCTATCCATCCCACATATCCATCCTACTTGACAATCCGGACAGGGGGACATATAAAACAAGACAATGGATTTCGATCCTGTTTAGATATCTCCCTTAACGCATGGAAGAAACCATTCTATCCAATATCTTTAAAATCTGGAGGAGGTTATGAGAAAGAGTGTGTTCAATTTTTTGTTGGTTCTTTTGTTGGCAGCCCTGTTCTTGTATGCGGAGGAGGAAAAGGCGTTTAACGGGCTTTATCTTAACCTCGGGAATCTCTGCCGGCTCTCACATGCCAAGACCCGGTCCATCAGCCCGGAAAACTTCACAGGTGAAAAAGGCAAGGGCAGCATGTCCGTTGACGGTCCGGCGGCCAAGGCTGCCCGTGACCTCGGACAGGGCTGGAAGGTCTCCCCTTATGTCATCATCAAGCCCGATGAAACATTCGTCATGGCGGAGATCAGCGGCCCTGGAGCTATCCAGCAGATATGGATGACGCCGGCCGGTAACTGGCGCTTTTCTATCCTTCGGTTTTATTGGGACGGAGAAAAGGAGCCTTCTGTGGAAGTTCCGGTGGGTGATTTCTTTGCCTGCGGCTGGGGAAAATTTGCACAGGTCTCCTCGCTCCCTGTCTGTGTTAATCCCGGAAGCGGACTGAACAGCTACTGGGTGATGCCGTTCCGGAAATCTTGCAGGATCACTATGGAAAACCTGGATGAGAAAGAAATGACGCTTTACTACCAGGTTAACTATACGCTCACGGATGTTCCTGAAGATGCAGCCTATTTCCATGCCCAGTTCCGGCGGACCAATCCCCTGCCCCACAAATCCGTGTACACGATTGTTGACGGCATCAAGGGTTGGGGCCAATACGTAGGAACCTACATGTGCTGGCAGGCCAACAACACTGGATGGTGGGGAGAAGGAGAGATCAAATTCTACATGGACGGGGACAAGGAATTCCCGACCATCTGCGGTACGGGTACGGAAGATTATTTCTGCGGCTCGTACGGGTTTCACGGTCAACGGAAAATACAAGCCCTACACAACTCCACATGCCGGTATGCCTCAGGTCATTCTTCCTGATGGCCAGTGGCAGTCACAGACAAGACTCGCTCTCTACCGCTGGCACATCATGGATCCCGTGCGCTTTAAGCAGGACCTTAGGGTAACGATCCAGGCTCTGGGATGGCGGTCTGGAGGGCGGTATCTGCCCCTCAAGGACGATATCTCTTCTGTCGCGTTCTGGTACCAGAAAGAACCTCACGCCAAGTTCCCGAAGCTCCCCAGCAAAGACGAACTTGAAATTATCTGAAAAGAGGCGGTTCCTCTCCATCCGAACAAAAAATTGCAAATAGCTGACGAATAGACTATATTTAGCCACTCGGGAAAATCACTCATCCAGGAGGCATGATGAAAGTCAAAATATGTACGATTCTTATTATTTTTCTGCTGTGCATTACAACCGCACCAAGTATTGCTCAAGAACAGGAAGCTCAGGAGAAAAATAAAGAGCTAGCCATCAAATCCTGGCTTCTGCTTGGCCCATTCACCAGTCCTCTCCCTGCCTTTCATGAATCCAAAAAGAGAGGCTACGTTGTGGAAGATGTGCTGAACTACGACGAAATTGAAATAGCCAAGCTGAAACCTAAACCAGAGGGTTCTCTTAAATGGCATGACGGCCACACGGCCCAATGGAAAGAACTTCATACAGAAGAAGACATCATCACACTTCCCACAGATAACAAGAACCCTGCAACGGCTTATCTGGGTGTTTACCTTGAAGTGGGAAGGTGGACAAAATCCGAAATCATCATCCACACCCCTCAAACCCTTCGTGTCTTTGTGGATGGAGAAGTGGTGGCCACCAAGGCGAAGATCGACTCCACAGAAGAAGGTAAACCATCAGTGGAGGGAAGAAAAACATCGACTGCGCTTAAATTGGAAACCGGACTTCATCTCATCCTCTTGAAAACCGTCTATGATCCAAGCTCAAATTCAGACTGGACTCTGAAAAGCAGGCTATCTTTCGAGGAAAATTTCGTCTCCAGCCCTCCTCCCCGCCTCGCTCTCTATCCTCTCGAAAAGATGACTATCACCCATCTTCTGGATGGACCGAAGGTGGGGGGAACTTCTATCTCACCTGACGGGACCTTAACCGCCATCACCATACGAAAAACGCTGCCTCCGGGCGACGAATCTGAATCGTGGGTAGAAATATACAACACCACTGATGGCAGTCTTATGCAGACATACAGGGGAGGAATGTCCATCTCCGACGTAAATTGGGCACCGAGCGGCAAAAGATTCTCATATGTAACCCGCAAGAAATCCAAGGGAACCATCTGGATCGTAGACCTTGAGAAAGGAACATCTATTCCCCTCATAGAAGAGATAGAAAATATGAACATGCATGTCTGGTCTCCTGACGGAAGCTTCATCATCTATTCCGTAACAGAAGAAGCCAAAGAGGATAAGAGCGGAGTCAAAAGATTTCAGAATATGGCTGACCGCCAACCCTGGTGGCGCAACCGGACCTACCTGTATAAGGTCAGCATCCCTGGAGGGATCTCCCAAAGGCTGACCGCAGGAGAGCTCTCCACATCGCTCGACAGCTTCAACTCTGATGGAAAAAGCCTTCTCTTTACCCGGCGAATTGAAGATTATTCAGACCGTCCCTATTATAGAATCGAGCTCTATTCCCTTGACCTTGAGACCCTGAAAGCACAGTTGCTCTGGGATGGGAGATGGCTTAACAGCGCTCAATGGAGTCCCCAGGGTGATAAAATCCTGATTCTGGGAAGCCCTTCCGCCTTCGGGAAGATCGGCTGGAACCTTCCCAAAGGCCGCCTTCCCAATGAAACGGAAACCGAGGCCTATCTTTTCAATCCCGAAACGAAAAAAGCTGAGCCCCTGACCAGAGACTTTGATCCTACCATCACGCAGGCCATCTGGAGCAAGACAGAAAACTGCATCTATTTCACCACCGTAGACCGCTCCTACCATCATCTTTATCGCTATGATTTAGAAGAGAAGACATTCAATCTCATCGACTGCGGGGTTGAAGTAATTGGCCGGTTAGATCTGGCCAAGAATGCTCCCACAGCAGTTTATACAGGATCCAGCGCTACTGTTCCGCCAAAGGCTTACCTCATAGACCTCAAGGACCGGAAATACCGCATTCTACACGATCCGGAGGAGGAGGATTATGCTGATGTAAAGTTTGGAAAAGTGGAGCGGTGGACTTTCAAAAACAAAAGAGGCACGGAAATCGAAGGCCGCATCTATTATCCCCCCGATTTTGACCCCGAAAGAAAATATCCTTGTATCGTTTACTATTATGGAGGTGTATCTCCTGTGGAGCGCTCTTTCGGCGGACGGTACCCAAAGAACCTCTACGCCGCTCAGGGCTTTGTGATTTATGTTCTTCAACCCAGCGGGGCTGTCGGCTTCGGGCAGGAGTTCTCTTCCTACCACGTTAACGACTGGGGGATTGTTGTCGCTGATGAGATTATAGACGGAGTGAAAAAATTCCTGGCTGTTCATTCCTTTGTCGACCCCGAGAGAGTAGGCTGCATCGGAGCTTCTTATGGCGGATTCATGACCATGCTGCTTCTGACACGCACGGATATCTTCGCCGCTGGGATCGCCCATGCAGGAATCAGCTCCATCTCCAGCTATTGGGGAGAAGGATTCTGGGGTTACTGGTATAACTCCATCTCAGCAGCCAACAGCTTCCCCTGGAACCGCAGAGATATCTACGTCAATCAAAGCGCTCTCTTCCACGCCGACAAAATCACAACCCCGCTTCTCCTCCTCCATGGATCAGACGATACCAATGTGCCACCTGGCGAAAGCACCCAGCTCTTCACAGCCCTGAAACTCCTGGGAAAAGAAGTAGAGTACATTCAGGTCTCCGGCCAGAATCACTGGATTATGCAATACAACAAAAGAAAGCTCTGGACCAAGACCATCATGGCCTGGTTCGATAGATGGCTCAGGAACCAGCCGGAATGGTGGGAGGACCTTTATCCTGAGAAATAAAAGGAAGACTGCCCCCGGAAATATTTCCATTTCCGTGATGATTTTGGGAACAGTCAGGTAAGCTGATTCGTCAGCCCGCGAATTTTCCCCAGCGAGGAAAATCCTCTTATTCCTCGGCTCGCTCTCCTCTTCGAGGAACCATGCCCGCTTGCCTCCGGATGACTTCCTCATCAGCTTCCCTGACTGCTAAGAATTTATAGATGCTGACTTTCGAATTTTCATTTCTGTGATGATCGAAAATATTTCATCCAGTAATGTAGGGGACAGCGGTTCCTCTCTGTCCGAAGCCCATAGTGGAGGAAGGGAGGGTCTTGACAAGAATGGATAGGAACCGACGCTTTTATCAGCCATCACGGAAAGGGAGATGCTGCCACTGTCCCCTTTTCTGTTGAATTTAACCTTATACTGATTTAGAATCTATACAAAATGATTGATCCAAAATGTACGCTATGCAAAACCAGATACTGCACTCAAGGCGTTACCGATGAATCCCGTCTCCCCTCTTTCTGCCCGATAAAGAACTTCAAGAGCCTGATCAAGAAAACAGCCAAGAAATACAGTGACAAAGACACTTACACCTTCTTCCTCAAATCTGCTCTGATCGAAAAGGAAGCCTATGACGAAAAAGCAGCCAGAGAAGAAGGACGAACGGTTCCTGTGCGGCCCAGGATTCGAGAGATCGCTGCGTTTGCCGAAAGAATGGGGTTCAAAAAAATCGGGATAGCTTTCTGCAGCGGCCTTGCCGATGAGGCAGCCAGAGCGGCGGCCATCCTGGAAAGCCATGGTCTTGAAATATGTTCGGTGATCTGCAGCTGTGGCGCTATGGATAAGACGGAGCTCGGAATCCCTTCAGAACACAAGATCAGAGATCCGCAGAAATTCGAGGCGGCCTGCAATCCCCTCCTTCAGGCCGAGCTCCTCAACCGGGCTAAAACGGGCTTCAACGTCATCATCGGCCTCTGTGTGGGACACGACATGCTCTTCACCATGAACTCTGCAGCGCCGGTAACAACCCTTGTTGTTAAGGACCGCGTCACCGGCCACAATCCGGTTATCGCCCTTTACTCACGGTATCATAGAGATATCGTATAAAAGTGTCTGAGTTGTATAATGATGAGGGAAATAATCTGAATAACCCAGGATAATTAAAACGCGAATAATAAGGAGGGAAAATTGAAAAAGATCACATTCGTTTCCATTCTATGCATGATCATTTCTATTTCTGTTTTGGTCGGTGGCGCCCAAAAATCCACCTCCCCAGAAGAGGCCGTCTCCGTAATAGAAGTGACTCCTTTTGCCTATGTCTGCATAAGCCACAAAGGCCCTTTCACAGAAATCAATGATGTCATCGGTCAATTGATACTTTCATCCCAGAGCCAGAACATCTATCCCGGAGGATCTCTTTTCGGCATCTATTACAACAGCCCCGATGAAGTCAAACCCGAGGAGCTGCAATGGGAGGTTGGATTTCCGGTCACACCCCAGGTCATGCCCCAGTCGCCTCTCGAAAAGAAACAATGGAGCTTCACTCAGGTCGCCGCAGCTACTCACACCGGCCCCTATGAGAAAACAGGGGAGACCATCGCCAAAATCTATGAATGGATGGAGGCTAACGGCTACGCCCAGGCAGGTCCTCTCATGGAAAGATACCTGACCATGCCCACTCCGGATATAAAACCAGAAGACATGAAGAGCGAGATCTGGATTCCCTGCGAAAAAAAATAGAAGCAGCAGAGTCCATTTCCCAGAACAGACCTTTATCGGCCCGATGAGGACATCGGGCCAGTTTTTTTGACTTGTTTAGCCCGCAGGGGTGAATCTCTCCTACCTTATCGGATGAAATATTCTCTATCAATATCACTTTTCATTTCACCGTCTAAGGCGATTTACATATTTTCCCCCATCCTCTATCTTTTATGTGCTCGCGGAGAAACCCCGAAAATCTAGGGGAAAAATGTCTAATCATAGAGAAGTTCAAGTCGATCCCAATACTAGGTTTGGAAGGACTTTTTCTGAAAGAGGCATCTCTTTTGAAGACAAGTATCTCACCCTTGTCGAAACTGCCCCGGATATTATTTTTGTTGTCGACCTTGAGGGAAATTTTCTCTATATCAACAAAACCGCTCAAAAAATAACCGGCTATTCTCTCTCGGAACTCCTCCAAAAAAATCTTCTGGACCTCATGGCGCCTGATTACCGAGAATCAATTCAAAAGGTCTTCCAAAATTTTACCCAGATAACTTATCATCCCCTCCATGAAGTCGAAGTTATCTCTTCCAACGGAGGAAGAGTCCCTCTGGATATCCATCTCAAAGTCCTTAAAGACAATAAGGGCCAAATCTTTGCCCTGGTCGGTATTGCCAGAGATATCACGGAGAGGAAAAAATTCGAAGAAACACTCAAGGAATCAGAAAAGAAATATCTGACACTTGTGGAGAATGCTAAACACGGAGTGGCCATCATTCAGGACGGCATCTGCAAATTCGCCAACAAAGCCATTGAACAAATCACCGGGTTTTCCAAAGACGAGCTGGTTGGAAAGCCGCTATTCGATAAAGTGAGCTCCAGAGACAAAGAATGCGTCAGTGATAGGCAAAAACTTAAATTAACAGCAAAAGATGCTCCCTCTGTCTGCAACCTCACGGTGACCAGCAAGAATGGCACTGAAAAAGAGCTCGAAATCTCTGCGGCCTCTATCCCTTATGAGGGACGTCCGGCCGTATTAGGCATCGTACGCGATCTTACCGAGCGGAAGAAGATGAATGAGGCCCTTCACAAGTCCGAGGAGAAATACCGTCTTCTTGTGGAAAACATCAACGATGTCATCTTCATCCTGGATAATGAAGGGCGCTTCACCTACATCAGCCCCGCCATCCAGAACTACAACGGCCTGGCTTCCAAAGAGCTCAGAGGCGAATCCCTGCTGAACCTCGTCCATCCCCAGGATAAGCAGCATATCTCAGAGGCTTTGAAAAAAATCCTGTCAGGGGACACAAGCCCCTATGAGTTTCGCCTTATCCATAACGAAGGGAAAACCCGCTATGTCCGAATTTCCTGCCGTCCTCTCTCTGGAGGCAACCTCCAGGCTGGTATTCTTGGAATTGCCACCGATATCACAGAACGGAAAAAAGTCATAGAAGAACTGAATCAGGCTTACAAAGAAGTGGAAGGAAACAAGACCAAACTGAAGGCCATCATAGACAATGCTCCCAACATTGCCATTCAAGGATTCGACAGGAACGGGAAAGTTCTCTTCTGGAACCCCGCTTCGGAGAGCCTGTTCGGGTTTACCGAAAAAGAGGTTAAAGGAAAAACCCTGCAGGACGTGCTTTTCAGCGAAGAAAAAGAAGAAAAATTCCAGCCGCTTCTCGACGACATCTTTGACAAAAAGAAAGCTTCCCTACTGACGGAATTGTCCATAACCACAAGGACGAAAGAGGAAAAATACGTCCTCTGTTCCCTCTTTCCCATTTTTCTCTCTGATCAGGAATCCATGGCTATCGCTATTTTTATCGAGATCACCAAAAGGAAGAAAGCCGAAGAAAAAATAAAAGAGGTCAACCTCCAGATCGAAAGATTTTCAGAAATCACGGCGGACATCTTATCCGCTGAAAAGGAAGAGGATCTATTCAGGCGGATCGCCGATGCCGTGGTCGACATCTCAGATTTCAGCCGAGTCCTCATCTCTTTGTTTATAGATGAGCCTCCCTACAGAAAAATCATCGGATACAAAGGCATAACAAGAGCTGATCTGATCAGAGTTAGAAAAGTGGAAATGCCCAGGGAAAAATACCTGGAATATTTTGAGAAGGGGATAAAAATCGGAAGCCAATCCTGTTACATTCCCCACTCCATGAGAGACATTCTGGACAAAAAAGCCGTCATATCAAGCGATAAACCCTATCCCAAAAAAGAAGGTTACTGGCACAAAGACGACAATCTTCTTGTCAGCATGAAAGACAAAAAAGGACAGCTCCTGGGAATCATATCCGTTGATGATTCCAAAAGCGGCCTCGCTCCTACCAAAGAGACGGTCAGACCTATAGAAATCTTCGCCAACCTCATCTCAGAGATCCTCCAGCGGCGCGGGCTGGTGAGGCACATCGAAGAGTCCGAAGTAAAATACAGAGAGCTGATAGCCAACATCAAAGTGGGAATCTTCAGGCTCACCCCCTTGGGCAAGCTCCTTGAGATCAATCCAACGGCCTTAGAAATCCTCGGATATAAGGATGGAGATGAAGCGCTTAGCCTCAAACTGGTGAATCTGTTTAAAAACTCCTCCGATTTCGAAAATTTCATGAAGGATATCGAAAAACAGGGCCTCGTGAAGAACAAAGAACTCCTACTGACCAGAAAAGACGGGTCTTATTTCTGGGCATCTCTCACCTCCACGGCTATACAAGATGCCTTCGGCGATATTTCCTATTATGATACGGTAATAGAAGATATAACCGAGAGAAAAAATCTGGAGGAAAAAGTCAGGCTTCTCTCAATAACAGACGAGCTTACAGGACTTTTCAACCGCAGATATTTCAACGAACACCTTCCCGATGAGATAAGAACAGCAGAGAAATGGAGAAGTACTTTGTCTTTGATCATGATTGATATCGACGACTTTAAACCCTACAACGATACCTACCAGCATCTCAAAGGAGACCATGTACTGGTGGAGGCCGCCCAGGTGATCGGCCAAAATATCCGGAAAGAAACCGATTTGGCCTCCAGGTTTGGAGGAGACGAGTTCACCATTATTCTCCCCGGTACAAACGTCAACGAAGCCGCCACCATCGCCGAAAGGATAAGGATTGCCTTCCAGGAGATCAATTTCAGACCCGAGGGCGAGATCGTCCACAAGACTATAAGCATGGGAATCGCCTACTGCTATTACAGAGACTACGTGTTTAAACATCCCATCGACGGACCCAAGAAGGAATACGCCAGGATTGCCACAGAACTCACCAATCTCGCTGACCGGGCTCTCTATGAGGCTAAAGAATCGGGAAAGAACAGGGTCGTGATCAGCAAGCACCCCATAGAGCTTTCCAGGATTCAAGTCTAATCCGGAAACATGAAGAAAGCTTTCCGCCTCTTTTCAGATTTCTTCGTTTAACCTGCCAGAAGGATTATTTTTTAGAGAATCCGGAACAGGCCTTCACACAAATCCCGCAGATATGCTGACCTATATTGGGCAGTTTATGGAACTCGCTGAGTTTCTCGAAACACCTCCAGTGGTCGAAATCCTCTCTTCGCTCTTTTATGGCCTCGACCGGGCATGCCGGTATACACTTCTGGCATTCTCCGCAATCTCTCTCCACAGGCTTATCCGCCTCAAGAGGCATATCCGTAAGAACGGTTACCAGCCGGAACCTGGCTCCCAGTTCGTGGTTGACAAGAAGATTATTCCGTCCTATCCATCCCAGTCCGGCCAGGCGGCCGATCTTCTTATGAGAGAGATGTCCGCGTTGATTTTTCCAGTCAACTGTCTGGGAGGCAGGAATGGGAAGCGCCTGAAATCCCTTTTCTTGAATGAGAGAGGAGACCAGAAAAGCCGCCCGGTCCAGGAAGAAGTTCAACTGCCGGTAATGATGAAAATAAAGCGGGGTAGGTCGATCCTCGATATCCTCTATGACAGGATCCAGCAGCCTTTTTCCCAGCGAAAGGGCGAAGCCGAATCTTTCTCTTGTCCTTAAGTCGAGGAGAAATTCCTCCCTGGCCGTCTCTATATCCGCGGCACCAAAGAGAGAGATTCCCTGGTCAAGAGCGAATTTCTCCAGCAATTTGTAGTTCTGTCTTCTTTTTTCCATCTCCGTCCATTTTAAAGTGGGTTCGGAGGGCTGTCAACGGCATTTGACTCTGAAGAAAGATTAAGATATATCAATGGACTGACGAATTCATACGCATAAGGAGTAATCATGGCTGAAAAAACCCTGGCAATCATCAAACCCGATGCTATGAAGAAGAAAGCAGTAGGCAAGATCATCCAGATAATAGAAGAAGAAGGCTTCCTCATTTCCGGCCTGAAGATGCTCCATCTCAGCAAAGAACAGGCAAAGAGCTTTTATATCATCCACCAGGACAAGCATTTCTACGAAAGCCTGACCGACTTCATGAGCTCAGGAGAGATCGTGGTCATGGTTCTGGAAAGAGAGGACGCCATCAACCACTGGCGAAAAGCCATGGGAGCGACAGACCCTGCCCTGGCCGAGCCGGGAACGATTCGTCATACCTACGGTTTCTCAGTGGAGCGAAACGCCGTTCACGGCTCAGACGGGCCTGACACAGCCGTATGGGAAATCGATTATTTCTACAAAGAAGAAGCATGAAAAATTCAACCGGATCCCGGGCTCACCTCAAGAAATAGGAATCCAGGCGACTCTGATGGGACTTGCGGAAGTTTTCGGCCTCTTCATCCTTCCCTCAGCCATCATCCTTCTTTCCCTCTTTATCTGGCTATCATCATCGCC
>CAYSCW010000025.1:0-44846 GCA_964429795.1 uncultured Eubacteriales bacterium | reverse complement strand
CCGAGATAGAAGCTAAAAAGGGGGGTTGACGGCGGGATCTAAACTCCCCCTTAATTCACTATCTCGTTCCTCCTGTAAAATTCCCTGATTTTCTCTTCCAGCTTCTTTGCCTTTGTGAGAGCATCCTCCTCTTTTAGTCGTTTCTTCAATTCTTCCAGCTCATTTTTCACATTTTTGACTTTTCTTACCGCCTCGTCAGAATCTGATACTGTGGCCATGGCAATTTCTGCTGTGGTGCGCACAGCCCGTACATACTGCTCTATAGCTGTGTTGAACCTCTTCTCAAGCTCTTTCACCTGTTTTTCTTCTTCCGACAGGGCAGAATAAAAATAGTTATAGGCAAGGAAGCTGATAACAGCTATAATGAGGATCCAGATCAAAACCCTCATCTATTCCCCCTTTTTATGATTTAAGTTTTCCTGATTATTGTAAAACTTGTTTCAGCAGGCGTTGAAAGGAGAATTCAAGCTTTATGTTCTTCTTTTTACGAATACTGAATAAATGTGAGAAGGGCTGAACTTTTTTTACCCTTATCTTTTCTGTTCGAACGGATTGAAGGTCTCTGATTTCGTGTAATCGCTGGGAATTTCGTATGTTCCCTCTGGAGCGTCTTTTTCTTCGACAGAGACAACTTCTTCGTGGGATTTCATTTCTGAACCCATCATGTTCATGGTCATATCAGTCATCACAGGATAGCCGTCGATTTTCTTAAACTCTTCGGCAAAGTCTTTGAACATGGGTTGGAGGGCGAGCATTTCCGTATAGAATTTTTCATAAAGGTCAAGATTAATAGCTAGGTCTTTGGTGACCCACATCTCCATCTTCATGGGCATGTTCATCCCCATCATGGAGATACTGATTTCCAGCAGGTACTTTTTACAATCCCAGCCTTTGATCTTCTGGGTTTCTTCAGTCTCTGTAACTTTGGCCGTGACTTGCATCATCTGCATCATCTGCTGTGCCTCAGGAGGAAGCACTTTCTCAAAGTCGATAGGCAGGTCGATTTCTGTGTACTCCTTCTTATCATGTTCGATGACGTAGATTTTCTTCTGGTCAAAGCGTATGATAGTCGACTTGCTCGTTCCTTCATCCTCTCTCATCTTTTCTGCACTCATCCAGGTTACACCTTCTTCATCTTTTGCAGGCTGCGTCTGCCCCATAATGGTGACCGCATCTGTATGCTTCATTTTCTTGATGTAAGTATCAGCTTTTGCCGGGGTTGGGAAGAGAGCGATGGAGAGAGCAAAGATAAGGATCGTGCTCCAAAGGGCAATTTTTTTATTCATAGTCATTTCCTCCTACGAAAATTGTCAATTAAATTTATACTATTTTTATGCCAAAGGCAAACTTTTTTTAAAGGAAGTAAGCATCCTTATTTGCGTGACAGTTTCAACAGCAGTCAGGTAAGCTGAGGAGGAAGTCATCCGGAGGCGAGCGGGCATGGTTCTTCTCCATCCTTGCCAAAGACCCTACCACCCTCCACTGTGGGCTTCGGATGGACAGGAACCGCCGCCTCACTGCCTAACTGGATGAAATATCTTCACTCGTCACGAAAATGCCTAGAGGAAAAGGAGGTGCTGTCCTTATTTAACGGTGGCGGGAATACAGAAGGTTAAAAAGAAATAAAATGATCAATAATGCGAAAATGAGGAGCCACATGGTTTTTTCGCTCCAGGGAAAGACGATACCAAAGCTAACAGGGCTTTTATAGGGAGTGCTTTTGTCGATTAAGGCTTCCGCAACGACCTGCTGCTCTTTTTCCCAGCTATAAGAGGCTTTCTGGAGAGTATCGCCGAAGTATTTCACCAGGATGAGATTTTCTTTGTAAGCGGCCAGGAAGAACATCTTTTTGCTGTCTTCCTCTTCTGTTAGTAATGCCTGGTTGAAATTTCTATCCCGTATCTCCACATGAAAGCGGAGTTCATAGATAAAGGGAAATTTAAGGGGATGGCGGCGCTGTCTGAATTCCTTGAAAGTTTTCCTTTTCCATTCCTTCAGAGCCTGTGCGTTTTGTCTTGACAGTTTGGTGTCCTCCTCTGTTAAGTCGGCTGGGCTGAGAAGTGAATAAAATATGCCGATAGCCGGATCTTTATACCTGTGTTTAAATCGATTCATCGGTTCCTCTTTTTTGAGGAAGGAGAGTGATGGAATGCCCTCTGTGTATGTTGAGACTCGCTTCGGAGTATTAGAAAGGCAAAGGCCCAGGAAAACGATGTTTGCTCCCAGCATCAGAGAAAGGATTTTCCATGATTTAGGCTTGATTTTGGAGGAGATGCCTCGCGGCTGGATGCCCTTCCAGAACCCTATCTGGAACAGGCCGCAGGAGAGGGCATTAAGGCCTACATCTCGAATATCCCAAAGCCGGAGAGGCACGATCCACTGAAAAATCTCATCAAAGATTCCAACAAGAGACCCGATAAGGAAAGCGATAAAAAAGATACTTTTGTCCCTTATGTTGAATTTCAGAGCCCTAAACAGGAAAAAGCCCAGGAGACCGTACTCAAGAAAATGGATAGCTTCTACAGGGACATCCCAGAGCTTGATGGTGAAATAGACATAGAGCACTGTCACCAACAGCAGCCAGAGGTAGTTGGAGACTTCTCGGATTTTCAGGCGGAAAAAAAGGAAGAAGAAAAGAATAACGGAAACCGTGCCCACCACAGCCAGCACAGCGTACCCAAAAAAGGATTCCCCCCAATGGGCTGAGACAGAGCTTTGGATAGTCCGTGCCAGGGGGACAACAAGAAAAATAGCTAAAATACAGAGAAAAGCCCAAAGCCAGGAGATAAGATGTCTTTTTCGCCTTTTCAAGCGGCGGTTCCTATCCATCCTTGCGTTTTTAGGAATGTTTACTCTATCGGTTGATTTTTTTCCTTGGCATAAGATGATAATATAAAACATCTGCAATGACAAACCTGTTTGAATTAACTGGATTAAGGGGATAGCCCCTTTTAAGGAGAGCGACTATCCCCCTTTTTTGATAAAGGAGGAAAAAAGTGTTAGAAGACTGGAGACCGCCCCCACATTGGAAGGCTATCACCACTATCGATGCTCATACAGCCGGAGAGCCCTTGAGAATCATAACCGGAGGGTTGCCCAGGATACCTGGAAAAACAATCCTGGGGAAGAGGCGCTATTTTCTGGAGAAAATGGATCATTTCAGGAAAGGCCTGATCTGGGAGCCCCGGGGACATGCTGATATGTATGGAGCGGTCATAACAGAACCGGTCACCTCTGAAGCCGATCTGGGAGTTTTATTCCTCCACAACGAAGGCCTGAGCACCATGTGTGGCCATGGAATCATTGCCCTGGCGACTGTGGTGGTGGAAACTGGAGAGATGCCTGTGAAAGCTCCCTTCACAGAGGTCAGAATGGATACGCCGGCTGGGTTGGTCACGGCTTACGCCAAGGTTGAAGGTAAGAGGGTGAAGAGTGTGGCATTCCGCAATGTCCCTTCTTTTGTCCTGGCTCTGGATGAGACTGTTGATGTGCCTGCTTTGGGAAAAGTGAGGTATGATCTTGCCTTCGGAGGAGCGTTCTATGCCTATGTTCAGGCAGAAGAGGTGGGGATGAGTCTGTCTTCTAAAAACCTCCCCCTTCTTGTCGATAAAGGAATGGCCATAAAAAGAGCCATCGCGGACACTCGCCCCATCCTTCATCCTGCGGATAAAGATCTCAGTTTCCTTTATGGTACGATTTTTGTCGGTTCTCCTCAGGGTGAAGGGTCAGACAGCCGCAACGTTTGCATCTTTGCCGAAGGAGAGGTGGACAGAAGCCCCACTGGAACGGGAGTGAGCGGATGTCTGGCCATCGAGTTTGCCCGGGGCAAAATCGTACTCAACCAGGAAATGGTGGTAGAGAGTATAATCGGGACTCGCTTTAAAGGCCGCATCGTCCAGAAAACGCGTTTCGGCGAACGCGATGCTGTGATCCCGGAAGTAGAGGGCTCGGCTTACATCACCGGCAAACATCAGTTCTTGTTCGATCCCGACGATCCCCTAGCCAGTGGATTCTTTCTCCGCTAGAAGAACGGGGGACACCCCGTGACAGGGCTCATCCTAAAAAAAGAGCATAGCTATCTCTGGAAAAATGATTCTTGCCTTTTTCTTCAGGTTGAATAATATATGAAGATAAAAGGGGACTATCCCCCTTTTTAAGGGAGAGAAGAAGATGAAGCAAAATATCTTTAAGCTTGTCGCAAGTTTGGTTATTTGCCAGCTTGCGGGGGTTATAGGTTCTTTCTTCACTACTCCGGCTATCCCTGTCTGGTATGCCTCCTTGGAGAAGCCCTCTTTCACCCCACCCGACGCCGTTTTTTCTCCTGTATGGATCACTCTCTTCGTCCTCATGGGACTCTCTCTCTATTTTATATGGCGTGAGCCGCTGAGGCAGCAGGGCGTGAAAATAGCTCTCTTTTTCTTCACCCTCCAGCTGGTGTTGAATGTATGCTGGTCAATTATTTTCTTTGGTCTGCAAAATCCGTTTATGGCCTTCATAGAAATCATTATTCTCTGGATAGCCATTCTCTTAACCATTCTTGTCTCACTCAGGGTGTCGAGAATAGCAGCCATCCTGCTTATTCCTTATATTCTATGGGTGAGCTTTGCCGCAGTCTTGAATTTTTTCATATGGAACCTGAACAGCTGAAGAGATTTTTCTTTTGACTTTCTTTAAAAAAGTTAATTATGATATAATATGAACGCTGGCTGGAGAGGAATCCTCCTTAGCCCCGCTTCCTTTTCCTTTTCCAAACCTTGGCGCCTCGACAGCCAGCGACCCCCGTCTTGATTTTCCCCTTAAAATCACTTGAGTTAATCCTTTTATACGGGATCTTCCCCAGGTCTCCATGTGGTTGAATAGGAAATTCGTATTTCTCATCACTTTTATAAATGAGGAAAATCTTCAAAACAGCATAATTTCCAGCTAGTCTGTCCGCCATTCCTTTGTTGTGTTATCATTTTTCAGAGACCGCCTATAAACACTTTTTCCGAATGATGCGTAATAGAAATAGAAATTCAGAGGTCATGAACGATAAACAGCTTGTGACGAGCTGTCTTCGAGGAGATGTGGAGGAGTTTCACAAAATCGTGGATAAGTACAAAGGAAAAGCAATGACGCTGGCTATCAGTATTCTTGGCAACCGAGAAGATGCTGAGGATGCCTGTCAGGATGCGTTTCTTCATGCCTACAGCAACCTTCAAAGGTTTGATCTCCAAAGAAGTTTTCGGAGTTGGCTCTATACCATCATCTGCAATCTGTGTCTGGATCAGTTGAGGAAGAAACAACGCTTCTACAGATTCTTCAAAAAAATGAAAAGAGAATCTTCTTTAAGTGATAAGGCAGGGACTTCCTCACAATCAACACGTCTGCCGATCACCCAGGGAGTGTTAAAAGAACTCAGTTCCAGGGAAAGGGCTGTCCTTTTCCTTTGGGCAGTGGAGGGCTACACAAGCCATGAGATCGGGGATGTGCTGCAGTGCTCTGGGAGCACGGCAAGAGTTCATCTTTTCAAAGCCCGGAAAAAAATCAAAGCCATCCTGGAGAAAGAGAATGTTTCGATGTAAGGTGATTGATTTTTTAATTAAGACTTTTCCATTAAAGGTTTGGCAGGATTTTCTTATCCGCCATCATATCCAGAAATGCCCGGTGTGTCAGGCACAACTGGCGAGTGTTGAGGAAGCTAAGCCTTTCTTGATACAGGAAGATGAGGTGGGAAGCACTGACCGCCTGGGGTTTGCAATAAAAGCAAGGTTGAGTGAGAAAAGAGGCGAAAAACGGATTGCCCATCGGCCTCGACCTCGAATGCGGTGGGCATGGACTGCTGGGATAGCAGCCTTGATCGCTGCAGCCGTTTTGGGCGTCTGGCTTTATACCATCCTGACTCCAGTAAAGGTGCCCGGTGATGAAGATCTGGTGGAAAGGTTTCAAATCAACTACATAAGGGTTGAGAATAAACCGGCGCACGCTTATGTGTACTGGCCCCAGGGGACAGAGATGATCATCGTCTGGGCTGAAAAAACCATCTAGCCTGCGTTATTCATGAAAATCCAGGCTAAAGGAGAAATGTTATGAGTAAGAAAAAAATGGCTTTTTCCTTGTTTTTTTTGTGGGGGTTTTCTTTCATCCTCCTTCAAGCATCTGTGACTCAAGATCTGAAGCTGAGATTTTTTGAAGGCATAAGAGAAGAGAAAGCTGAATCTCCCCGCACAGTAACATCATCCTACTTACAGCCCACAGTGACAGCCAGTATCGAGTCAAAATATTTACTGGCTGAAGAACAGGAGCAGATCAAAAAAGTGTTTAATCTCAAAGATGTGAGACTGATAACAGAGGCAGACCTGAGCTGGAATTCAGAAAGTTCAGAAAAAATTTTTCATATCTTCCGCCTTGACGGTAAAGAATATCTTGTTATGATCACACCTCCCACCCGGGACCGCAAGCGTCAATTCAAGGTTGAAGTGTTTGAGCAGAGCGACAAAGGGAAAAGCAACTTATTGGATACAGAAATCATCCTTCCCAAAAGAAACATCGCTGTTTTTGGCTTTGAAGATCTGCAGGGAAATCCCTATTTTCTCTCCTTTCATGTTCCTGAAAGAGTTTTGGGAGGAGTAGTAGGAAGTGTGCTGGGCGGAGTAATCAGGGAGGAGCCGGTAGATGTGAGCAAGGAGGCTGTGCGCGCTGTAGGAGAAATCAAGCCCCCTCGTCTCATAAAAAAAGTGGATCCTGTTTATCCAGAAGAAGCCCGCAGAGAACGGATTGAAGGAGTGGTCATACTTGAAGCAACAACTGATAAAGAAGGAAACGTCATCAATATCCGGGTCTTAAGGAGTAAAGATCCTTTGCTGGATCAAGCAGCCATGGACGCAGTGCGGAAGTGGAAATACCAGCCTTTTTATATTAATGGAGAACCCAAAGGTCTCATCTTTACAGTCACCGTCCGATTCAGACTCAAAGAGAGAGAAACCGAGAAATTCGATAAGGGAGCGGTTGTGGCAGAGGAGGATAAAAATATAAAGATCCCGAAGCTTCTTAAAAAAGTGGATCCTGTTTATCCAGAAGAAGCAAGAAAGGCCCTGGTTCAGGGTGTGGTTGTTCTGAGGGTCAGAGTCAACGAGGAGGGTCTTGTGGAGCAAATCCTGGTCATGAAGAGTGAGAGTGGATTGCTCAACCAACCTGCTATAGATGCGGTGAAAAAGTGGAAATATGAACCTCTTCTCATCGAGGGGAAGCCTACTCCTGCAGTGTTCAACGTGACTGTTGCCTTTAGACTCAAATAGAGAAGGAAGGATCCTCTTCGATAAGATCCTCTCCACCCGGACCTGTGGGAGCAGAAACCCCACCCCAAGATTAAAAGCTTATTGCGAGAGAAAAGAGTATGAGTATAACAATAAGATAATTTTAAATATGGATTTCTTCTTTGAAATTCATTCTTAGAGCATCTGAAGATGAAAGGGAGGCATTCATCTGGGAATAATCCAACTCAGAGCCGAACAGGCTGTGGGGGATAAGAAAAATTACAAGCATCAGGATGGCTGCTCCCAGAACCCAACCCCTGGCGGGCTTTCCTTGCCGGCCTGCGATGATGGCCACAATCCAGCCAATCATAGCGATGAGCGTTTTATTGTCAGTCAAATCATAACCGAGAGGAAATCCTGTCCAGAAAGTACCAAAAGCAAATTTCTGGACCAATGGACCGAAAATCATTCCTCCCACAAAGAGCAACCCTGCAGCCCACAGTGCATATTTTCTGGGGTTGCTCTTACGGTCAAGAGATTCTAAGCCTGCTCTTGTGGAGAACAGCATAGCCAGCAACATGATGATGATATGGGGGATGAGTACTGCGGTTGGAACAACTCCCTTGAAGCGGATGACTATAGGATGTGCTCCAGATAAAGACAAGTGGCCATCATCGGATTCGAGCACCACTTTGTATTCCAGTTTCCCCGCCGGTGGCTGATGGGGCAGACGCCCGCCAAGGATATCCTCTTTCCGGATCAATGGCATTCTCGTCCATTCATCTGCTGTTTTGTATCTTCTGTAGATGATATATCCGCCGATATCTGGATTAGGAACCCTTAGCTCGAATTCATGATCTTTTCCTGTGTCCGCGCTCCTGGGCAGCCTGAATTTTATCTGAGTATCTTCGAAAGCAGCGGTTCCTCTCAAAGAATAGGTAGGACCTGTAAGACGCTGGTAGACGGCAGAGGAAACCGTGATCAAGAAGGATAAAACCCAAAATCCGATCTTTTTCATGGCTTTTTTCTTCGTTTCATGTCCTTTTGTGCCCATTTCAAGCAGCAATTGTATCATTGAGACGTAATTTATGCCAAGAAGGTATGATCTTCAGTGATGAATCCAAATTCTACCAAATTGATAATTTTAGTCAATGAAAATTTCATCTGGATGACGGAGCCTGAACCCAAAGGTGCTAAGGATTGTGTTTTGAAAAAAAATAGAAGAGTTTTATTGGGAAGAGTTGAGGAGGGAAGATGTGTTGGTTTTAACCAGGGGAAGCTTGTGACCCGTTGGGAACTTCCTCTTCTTTTTCTTCTTCCTCTTCGGGTTCCACCTCGATTCCCAACAGGTGAGCGGCTCCTTCATAGATCTGCCGGAATGATTTTTTGGATTCTTGGAGTTCTGCCAGTTTTTGCCTTATTTTTTGAATCTCTTTGGCCATATCACCGTCGATTTGTTCCAGTTGTTTTTTCGCCTCTTCCATTGTTTTCCTGTAAAGTTCTTCTTGGTCTTTTGTTAAAGCCATTTTATCCACCTCAAAACATTTATTTTTTCTTGAATGTGATCAAGATAGACTTCCAGACTTTGACCTTGATCCCGTCTTTTGCAGCCGGTCTGAATCTCCATTGCCTGATTGCCTCTTCAGTGGCCTGGTTAAAGCCATAGCTCTCTTTTTCACCCCTGATGATCATGGTTTTAATGACTTCGCCGCTCTCAGAAATAAGGGCGTTCATCAGGACCTGATACTCAATTTCCTGGCTTAGAGCGACGGGCGGGTATTTAGGCTGCACCCGTCTAATCAGGATTGGAGGTGTATCCACCATGTCGAGCGCGATCAGGTCACCTGTCTTTATTGTTTTTTCTGCTGTGTCGGTAGGCTTATTCAGACTCTCTTTCTTTTTTTTCATTTGCGGAGGATTAGTGACAGACAACGGCGGGTTTATTTCTTCGGTTTGAATCCTGGATGATTGCGGCTCTTCTTGCGGATATTCTTTTATTTTCAGAAAATCCATGGACTCAGAAACCAAAGGTTCGGTTTCCACCGGAGGAGGTGAGGATTCTTTTTTCTGGGCAGGTGCGCTTTCGGCCTCAGCCAAAGGTTTCTCTTCTGTTTTAGCAGGGAACTCGGTTTCTGCATCGGTCTTGGTTGTTTCTTCCGGAATCTGTTTATCGACTGTATTTTCCTGGGCGGCTTCTGGAGCAGAATCTTCTTGGCTTTTCTTTTCTGTAGCCAGGATTGAGGAGGGGAATTCTGCCGATTGCAGCCGGCTTGAATCCTGGTGAGAACCGGAAACATTCAATGCGGTGTTTTCTTTAGGAGGCGTGTCCATCTTTTTAGGCCGCAGCAAGTAGAAAGCAGCGCTTCCTGCAATCAGGACGGCAAGAGCCAGAGGAAGGACAACTTGGGGCGCGGGTATCTTTATGTAAATTTTCTTAAGGGATTTTACCTTTGAAAGCAAATTTTCAAGAATTGGCTTTAAGGAGAAAGATAGTCTTTTTGGCTCTTCGTGGAATTCCGTAAAGAGGACGGCTTTTGAACGTCTGAATAGTTCATCCTCATCTAATACTGCTTCTGTTTTAACTTCTTTTACTGCTTGTGCTTCTTCTTTTATTTCTATTTCTTCTCTGTCTTCTGTTTTTTCTTTTGTTTTGAAGACTTCTTCTTTTTCAATTTCTTCTTCATTTTCATCTTCATCTTCTTCTTCTATTTTTATCATTTCCATCTTTTTTGGTTCAGAGGCCACCTGCTCCTCTTCTGCTTGTGTTTTCTCCTCGATTTCTTCTCTCTCTGCTTTCTCAGGAATGACTGTCTTTACTTCCCCTGCATCTAATCCGAATTCAGAGAGGGTGTCTTGGAGCATCTTATTTATCTCATCTGGAATTACGGATTTCTTCTTCTCCCTGGAGAGTTCTGGCTTTGGAGTAAGCTCTTGTTCAAGGAGATCATTTTGAATACGGTCAGCTGGCTTCATTTGTTTTTCAGGCTGTTTTGTTTTCAGTGGAGAGAATTTCTTTTTTTCTCTTTGTTTAAGCAGATCGAAGACAGAAGAGAGAAGCTCCTCTTTTTTGTAAGGTTTTCTGAAGAATGCTGTTAGCGTGGAAGGTCGTGATGCCTCTTTTTTGCATTGTTCTTCGCCATAGAATTCAGTGGTAAAAATAATCGGGGTTTCTTTACCAGAATCATTGGCTATATTTTTGCACAGGTCAAATCCATGAATTTTTGGAATCATAGGTTCCAGGATGAGAAGATCAGGGCGTTCCGATTCGAATTTTTCCAAGCCGGATTGGCCATCATTGGCTTCAATGACCTGAAATCCCTCTTCTTTCAGGAATTCTGACAGAGTGTCCAGTGAGTTGGCATCAAAATCAACGATCAGTATTTTCTTATATCTCATTTCCAGAGAGTCTCCTCCCGCAATTTTCTTGAAAGTATTGAGAAACAAGAGGTTTTTTCTGATGCTGGTTGCAGTCCCATATACCTATCCCTCCAGCGGAAGAGTGGAGAACGTATTGGTCTCGGCAAAGTGGAAAAATTGCGCTTCTTCTCTTCTGCTTTAAACATTTCTCCACTAAGTGCTTTTTATATGTATTCGATGCTCTCTTGAGAGGTCAATCACCCTTTGGGGTGAATTAAGCGATGAATTTTCTTTCTCTTTTTCACCAAAAAAATAGAGACTGAATTTTTCAAAAAACTAATTTGACAATATTTGGCAAAATCTAAATGATTTTTGACAACTATTGTCATAATCGAAGAAAACTTTTATTTTTTCATTAGAAAATATTGTTTTTTCTTGACATATGAATAGCGGAGTTATAAATTTATATATGCTTGAAAGGAGGCGGGAGAATGAAATCAAAAAATAATAAGTCACGTTACCTATCTCTCTCCCTGTTTACGGCTTTTCTTCTTATTTTTTCCCCTGTCTTTATCAGATGCGAGAATGCCGGCAAAGGGAACATCATCGGATTTGTTTACGACAAGGATGGCACGACTCCTTTGGATGGGGCAATCGTAAAATTCCTGAATGTCACTAGCGATGCGGTCTATGAAAGCTGCAGAACCGATAGCAACGGATTATTCAAAGTGGCAGGTATCGAAAACGGCATCTACATTTTTGGTGTGCTGACGGCCCAGGGAGACTTCGTGCTGGATGACCTGATCGGTGTGAAAATAGAGGAGAACGAAACAGCGAAGCTTTCCATTTCTTTGATGCCGTCTGAAGATGTTGCTCTGCCTGAACAGAGAGTTCCTGCAAAAGTAGAGAAAAATTCCAAGCAAGAATGGGTGATTCACAAGAATGAACTCGACCTACCAGAGCAGGCTGAAATTTTAACAGAAGAAGAAACGGCTTTCGCTGAATTCAGAGGTATAGCATCGGTCAATGCAGCAAGCTCAGGAATTTCCTTTGGCATATTGACCTCGAATCCTGATGGAATTATGGAGATTACTTGTTGTTCCCCGCACAATAATTTTGGCAATGTCACGCATAAGATGAAGAAATGGTGGAGACGGTGGTGGAGCCATTGCGGGAGGTAAAGATAAAAAGAAATCTCCCAGTCTATGAATAGAAATATCTCCACTTTCAGATAAAAAATATTTCGGGGAAATGTAAAACGTTCTTTCATTCTTCCCGCCTCTTCACAGACTGATGGATTTTCCCCGAGGCTAGATGTAAGTATTCCCGTCTATCCCGGCTCGCCCAACTATCATTTTTATCAACAATTTTGGGAGGGCAACCTCATTTGACCTTAACTTTTCTATTTGATATAGGTTAGAGGTAGGCTCGGCCGCCAAAAAAATCAAGAGAAAATAGAGAAGACTGCTGTAAACCAGAGAAGGAGATTATTTCCTTCACAGCGATTCCGTCCATTCCAGGCATCTATACGCCGTTAATCTGGAGAGGAGAGATAAGACTGCCAGGAAAGTATGGGAGAACCAATGCAGGAGTGCGGCTTGCAGATTTGCATTCTATAGAGGAGAGAAGAGATTGAAGTTAGTAGTTACAGGTGGCAGTGGAAAGCTGGCCCGCTACCTAGTTCCAAGTCTTGCTGCTGATCATGAGGTTGTGCTTTACGATAAGCAAAGCCCTGAACAAGATAAGTTTAAGTTGCTGTGGATCCAGGGCGAAATCACAGATGAGGCTAAATTGAGAGAGGCCTTTAAAGGTTCAGACGCAGTGATACATCTGGCCGCTCTGCGGTCCCGCTACAATTACCTGCCAGTCAAAGTCATGGAGACCAATGCTTTGGGTACCTTCTGTGTGCTGGAAGCAGCTAATTCCCAAGGGGTGAAGAAGTTGCTGTTCTCCAGCAGCGACGCTGTGCTTGGTATAGCACAGAGCAAGACTGATTTAGCCCCTGAATATTTGCCCGTAGATGAGAGTCATCCTCTAAAACCTCAGGATCCCTACGGAGTCAGCAAAATGCTGGGAGAAAAGATGTGCCGTTGTTATGCAGAAGGGTATGGCATGACCATCATTGCGCTGCGATTTTCGAACATTCTCTGTCCAGGAGATGAGTCGAAATACTTACACGACGCCCAAGATCCCTCTCTCAGGCACAAGTCTCTATGGGCCTGGGTGCATGTAGAGGATGCAATAGGCGCCATCATGCGCGCCTTGATGTCTAATATACAGGGCTTTAGGGTCTTCCATATAGCAGCAGATGATGCATGCCTAGTGAATCCGGATGTTCCTCATCTTCTGGCTACTTATTTTCCTAGAACTCAAACCAGAAAGCCCCTCTCCAGAAAGGAGAGCTTGGTAGATTGCAGAAGGGCCAAGCGCATGCTAAGTTTCCGACTGCGAAGGAGCTTTGACCAAATCATAACCACAGGGCATCCAGAGCAGGCTTGATATTAAAGAGCGATTGGAACCAGGAAATTATGGAGGTAAATAATTTATTATGAAGATTGCGATTATTTTTCATCCCAAACGTTTGCGCGCGGTCGAAGAAAAGATATACGGTTCACACCGCAAAGTCGTCTATCCTACTCTCACCAGCGTATGCAGGTTATTCAAACGCATGGGACACAAGGTGGCGAGAGTCGATGGGAGGGGCGACTTGTTTGCCAAATTGAAGAGGGCTAAACCGGATATTGTGTTCAACTGGTTCTCCATACCTGGCAGAACTCAAGCTTACGTGCCAGCGCTCTTGGAGAAAATGGATATGCCTTACACAGGGTGCAGTGCCCTCTGCCATTCCTTGGCCATGCATAAGGGATTAACAGCTAAGGTTCTCAGATACGACAAGTTGCCCATACCACCTTTTACCTTGGTTAGTCGCAGGAAAAAGAAACCGTCTCGTCATGTGGAATTCCCGGTTCTGGTAAAGCCTTGCTCCCTGGGCGCGAGCGAAGGGATATCAGAGGAATCTTTCGTCACGTCGGAAGAAGGGCTCCGTGAAGCTATAAACGCAGCTCTTGCTACAGACAAAGAAGCCGTGATCGCTGAGTACATCCCTGGCCGGGAGATGACTGTCGGGATCATCGGTAACAAAGAGCTGCAAATTCTGCCCATCCTGGAAAAACACTTCGAAAAAAGACCGGGGAAACCCCGTATCTTTACAGAAAAGATGAAAAAACGAACCGGACATTGGCATGATAACGTGTCCGTACCGAAATTAACCTTGGAAGAAGAGACCACCTTGAAAAAAGTGGCCATGAAAGCTTACCGGTCAATAGGATGTACGGATTTTGCACGGGTGGATATAAGGTTGGATAAGAAAGGAGTCCCCTGGATTCTTGAATTGAATACTATGCCCGGCATATTTCCGAAATTCAGCTCTCTTCATAAGATGGCTACTATGATGGGTAAGGGGACTGAATATCTGGCCAAGCGAGTCTTGGAAGTAGCCATAGAGAGATATGGCCTATAGGCTAGAAGAGATTCCGCAGGTTCAGGCTTGATCTTGGTATTTGATTTTCAGCTTGGCCTCTATCAGGTCGCTGTGGTCTAAGCGGAGCAACCGGGCCAATTTGTGAACGAGGTGGTCCTCATAGCTGTCAAGCTTATCGTCGGCATAGATCACCTTCCATGCCGCCTCCACGATTTTTTTCTTCTCTTCTTTGGAATAATTCTCATTAATCAGGTGTGTGAATTCCCAGAGATCTATACTTTCCTCTCGCTTTGTTTTTGCAATCTCCATCAGCTCCTCGATGGCTTCTTCCGATATTCGAAACTCTTTCTTCAAGATAGCTTCTATTGTTGTCTTTTCGATGCTGCTGAACTCATCGTCTGACTTTGCCATCTCCAGAAGGATGACGCAGGTTGCTATCTGAATCCGCTCCTGTTCATCAAGTAATTGAGGTGTTGTATCAAGTGTGTCTTTTTTCACCAGTCTCTTTTTCAGGTTGAACAGAGCCATGATTTCTCCTTTAGCCTTAAGGCTATTTTCAGGTGTCGTTCTTCAAGTTATGATAATAAGGTGCATTTCTTCAGTCAAGGATTCTCGTCAGCTGTCAGCATTGTTTTCTTCCTTATCACAGAAATGGAAATGCATTATATTCTTCTTGATTTTTTTCTATTTTCCCTCTAAAATAGTATTCCTATTAGTAATCATATTACCCCACCACGTAGATACAAAATATCTGCTGAGGTAAAAAGATGGCTTTTTTTGGCTGAATATAATATTTTATTCACCTGAATGGGAGGTACAAATGCTCAAAAGATACCAGGTTCTTCTTCCCGATTGGTTAGAGGACCATATCAAATATTATATCGACAAGTACGGTTTAAGTTTTTCTGAGGGAATCAGGGCGGAGCTCTGTTCATCAATCCTGGCGACAGTGCCTAAGCAATTTCCAGAATACAAGCCAGGGATAACTTCTGAAGAGGTTATCGATATCATAAAAAAAATGCAGAAAAAAGAAATAAAGAAAGAAGAAGCACTCCGTCTCTTGTCTAAGGTCTATTTTGAGGCAAGAAAAGCTTCGGAATACAGGATCGCCAAAGAAAAAGAACAGAGAAAGAAATAGAATAATCCTCAGGCCGATCCACGCACAGCAACAGCTTGTACATTCACTCTTCTCATTCATCTATAAATAATCTGCTGCTTTTCTCTTGTTTATAAAAGAGAGATATTAGTATGGAAGCATCCCCAAAACCGTGATGCAGAAACAGTCAGGTAAGCTGATTCGTCAGCCCGCGGATTTTCCCCAGCGAGGAAAATCCTCTTATTCCTCGGCTCGCTCTCCTCTTCGAGGAACCATGCCCGCTCGCCTCCGGATGACTTCCTCCTCAGCTTACCTGACTGCTGTTGAAACTGGCACGTAAATGAGGATGCTTACTATTAATATTTTTTTGTTGAAGATAACGATGGATTTTTTTATAATGATTGTTACCATCATGAAATACTACTAAGGGGGGTATAATGACAGACCCGATTCGCAAAAAAAAGAGCGAGGAAGACCGACGAAAACACTCGCGTAAAGCACTTTTTACTGATGTGAATTACAAAGTTATGATGCCTTCAGGAGACAGAGGAAAAACGCAGAACATCAGTGAAGGCGGGATATGTTTGATATTAAACAGGGAACTTCCTACAGGAACAATTCTTGAATTAAAGTTCGAACAACCTGGTAAAGATTCCGGGCCTGTAGAAGCACTGGCTAAAGTTGTCTGGCAGAGGAAAACTGATAAAGGATTTCTTACAGGAGTTAATTTTCAGAAATGAGGAGAGGAAGGCCAATATTATTTCTATATTGAGCGTTTTTATCTTCCTCAATTCATGAGTAACCTCAGACAATAAATAAAAAAAAGAAATTTTTAATAGATTTCTGTAATGTAGCCTCTTAATAAGCAAATCTTAAAATAAAATTTTCTTCCTTTGCTAATATCGTTGTTGAATTTTTCTCTATTGTTAGTGGAAAAATCAATTCAGGACCGCCGGTCCCAAAATTTAATTTATGTACAGGTAGTCTTGAAATGTTTGTTACCAGGCAGCCATATCTTGGATCAAATGGTCTGAATTTTTCCAGTTTCCTTTCAGATATAAGGTCTTCCAACTGAGTTAAATAGTTTATGTATGAATGTTTTGACACAGAAGGCATAGATTTTCTAATTTGAAGAGCAATTTCCTTTGTATGCAGATTTTCAATATCATTCTTTTTAAGCTTCATCGTATGCAGCATAATGCCGTTACCGAAAAATCTCAGGCCATACTCTTTAACATGTCTTCGAACATCGATTGGTATTGTAAGCTCAATATATTCTCCTGAAAATTCACGTTGTGCTCCAACAAGTTTTTTGACAGCAAGGGCAGATAAAACATCATTCGTAGAAATCCGATGATTCTTAGAATAAGAAACTTCTCTGATTATTGAGTGTACATCTTTTTGGAGAATTTCATCAGATTCTACGGTGAATTTATCGTTTTGCCGCAGGGATTCCAATTCAACTCCCTTGAAAGAAAAATTCCTCAGTGCTGTTCTGCGATGATGAGGCTTAAAAAATAGTTTCATCAAAGACGATTTATATGGAATCAAAGTATGTTGTGACAGCATGGCAAGTACCGATAAAAAGTAAAAATAGCTATATCCATCCCCAGCCAGATGATTCATTTTTGTAACCAAAATCATACCATTTGTGAATTGCATTACTTTCAAATGAAATAGTCTTTTTACATCTGGCAGGCTGTAGTGAGAATAGGCTTCAAATCTTTCTTTTTCGGTCTCAGGGATGTTAAACTCTTGGCTAACGACTTCTTCATCATAGCACTCTTCCTCGACATACTTCTCAAAAGATATAATCCCATCCTTGTATTCCCCGAATATAGGCCAAAAAACCGAAGACAGTCTTTTCAGTGCATTTCGGATTTTCTTGGTATTGAATCCTGCTTTGTAATAGAAGAGAAACTCTATTGGATAACGCCCATTTGAAAATAGAGCGTCAACTTGTGAGATATTGACTTTACTCATCATTAACCCTCGTTTGTCAGGATTATCTGTCTGATAGTCGGGGCATTTTATTGTCACTGCTAACTCTTTTCCTTGCTGGCAAAAAGATTATCAAATTCAGGAGAATTGAGTCAACTAGATCAGGGATAATCAGTGGGGTGAGCGAGGGGTCTCGAACCCCCAACCTCTGGATCCACAGTCCAGTGCTCTGACCTGTTGAGCTACGCTCACCACAGTTGCGGGCTTCAAATTTTCGCATCAATCCTCGATAATGTCAATACCGCTGCCCATTGAGATTTCGCTGCCTGGATGTCTTAATCTGTTTGTTTTTTGAGTGTTAGAAGCCTCGAGGGGAGGATTAAGCTGGCTCTTTTTGGCCTTCAATGAGATCCAGAACATCGGCCGCATCACGCCACCGGGCCTTCACTTTTACTCCCAAATCCAGGAATATCCTCGCATTGAGAATCTGTTCCATCTCCCGGCGGGCCTCTGTACCTATAGTCTTGATCATATGGCCTCTCCTGCCGATGATAATCCCTCGGTGGTTGTCTTCCTCTACAAAGATGGTGGCCTTGATATACTGCCCACTTTTTTTCTTGGCCGGCGCAGGGGATTGTGGAGCCGGAGTATCAGGACTTTTGCTTCTGGCCATATCCTCAATTTTTTCGATATAGACGGCTGTGACGAAAGGTAGCTCCTCCCTGACATGATTGAGGAGCTTTTCCCGGATGATTTCGGAGAGCAGGAACCTCTGGGATTGAGTAGATGTTTCATCATCTGAAAAGATTTTTTTAGCCTCGGGAAGGTATTCATAAAGTTTTTCTTCCAGGATATCCACATTTGTTCCTTTCAGGGCTGAAATGGGTATGATTTCCTTGAAATCCAGAAGGTCTTTGTATCTGTCTATGATAGGAAGGACCCTGTCTTTTCTCACAATATCGACTTTGTTGATGAGCAAGATGAGAGGCGTGGAGATTTCTTTTAAGGTATCGATAACAAATTGATCACCGTGTCCGAACTTCTGGGCGGCATCGATCAGAAGACAGATCAGGTCCGAGGTTTCAAGGGAAGAGTAGACGATGTTCATCATCCTCTTATTCAGCTTATGGAGAGGCTTGTGAATGCCAGGATTGTCCACAAAAATGATTTGCCCCTTTGTGGTGGTTTTGATTCCCAGGATGTTGGTTCGTGTGGTCTGCGGCTTATCAGATATAATGGCAATCTTCTGCCCCAGAATTCTGTTGAGCAGCGTAGACTTTCCCACGTTGGGGCGACCGATAAGAGCCACATAACCGGTTTTCATGATCTCAATTCAGTAGAATATTGGTCAGTTCTGGGAACGGACCCAGCAGTCTATTTATTATGGTCAGTTCGGGAACGACCCTGCATTTAAATGGCCAACGAGCTCTACGATTCATTACCTGCGGCCTGTGTGGGAAACCGGCCTTACATTTTTAATGAATGCGGACAAATGCATATTATTAGCTGGATTGGGAATCGGGCCCTTCAGCTTTCTTGACTCTTATGGATTTTATTCTCTTCTGGTCGATCTCCAGTATCTCAAGCGACAGGCCTTTGATCTCGATTTTCTCTCCTTTCTGCGGGAATCGTCCCAGATTGTGGGTGATGAATCCGCTCATGGTGATATAATCGTCCTCTGCCAGCTCGAAATCGAAGAGCTCCTCAATCTCTTCCACTTCTGCATCTCCAGAGACCACGTAGTCAAAAGGACCTTGTTTTGTGATCTGCACTTCGTCTCTGTCGTATTCATCCTGTATCTCTCCCACGATCTCCTCTACCAGGTCCTCCATGGTGACCAAACCGGAGACTCCCCCGTGCTCATCCACAACAATGGCCAGCTTTTGCTTTCTTTTTTGGAATTCTTTGAGCAGCCGGGCAACTTTCATCGATTCGGGAACAAAATAGACCGGCCGGATAAGTCGTTCGATAGAGTCGTTTTTATGCCTGTCTTCAGAATATTCGAGAAGATCTTTGGCGATGATGATCCCTTCGATGTTGTCCACCCTGTCTTTGTAGACGGGGATCCGGGAATGCTTTTCCTTGATGACCACGTCTCGGAGCCTGTTGATATCCGCATCTTTCCGGATACAGATCATTTCCACCCGAGGAGTCATGATTTCCCTGACCACTGTATCGCCGAATTCCACTACACTCTTGAGAAGCACACCTTCTTCTTTTTCGATGATGCCTTCCTCCTTGGCCTCATGGATAAACGCCTGAATCTCTTCCTGCGAGGCTTCGTGTTCTGTTTCCTCTTCTTTTTCTGCGGGTTTCACCTTGATCAGCACCAAAAGGGGCTTAGAGATATAATAAGGGAATTTGTAAGAAGGAAGAAAAAGTCCGAGAATTTTATTCCTATCCAGAGAATTCAAGAATCTTGGAAGGAGATCGAAGAATATCAAATAGATGCCGAAGGAGAGGAGGAACAGCCACAGCGGCCAAAATCTGGACTGAGGGAAGACCAGATACAAGTAAACGAGGAAGGCGATGATAAAGAAGATTCTGGTGTAAACAAGAGCGACTTTAAGCTCGTCATAGATATTAAGGATCTCTGACCGGAAGTTCCTGTCCCTGTCTTCCAGAAACCGGCTGAGAGAAATTCTGGAAAAGGAAACAAAAGACAGATAGAAAAGCGATAAGAGAAAAGCGGCCAGAAAACTTAGAGTGAATCCAATCCAGAGTGCGTAGTTAATTTCCATTTTTTCCTTCGAGAAATAAATTCCTTATTTTTTTTTCTTCCTCTTCAATCCCCTTGCCATGCTCATAGCCGAGGAGATGGAGGAAGCCATGTACAGTCAATATTTTCAGCTCCCTTTCCAGGCCATATTTTTCAGGGAAACACTGTTTGAAAGCCTGGGGCACAGAAATCACGATATCTCCCAGGTAGAATTTTCCGTCTGCCCCTTCCTCTCTCATGGGAAAACTCAGTACATCTGTCGGAGTATCTTTATTCAGGAAGAGTCGGTTAAGCCTCTTGATCTTCCTTGCCTCCACAAAAACCAGGGTCACTTCTGGATCTTTGAGCTTGTATCGACGGATCAATCGTTGGAGCAACCACCTAAATCTGTTTATGTTTATCCAGTATTTTTTTTGCTGGTTGAGTATTTGTATCATTGGATTTTTTGTTTTTCCCGGCGCTTTTTTTCTTTTTTCTCTTCATCTCGAAGTCGAAGCCAGGATATTCCACTCGCTTCTGATAGATCATGCCCAGACTGGAAAGAAAAGAAGCTGCCACGGCCCTTAATTCCTTTAAAGAGAAATCGCACTCGTCGAGCTGTCCATCCCCTAAGTGGGTGTTAAAGATTTCCGTTATCACTCGTTTCAGATTATCTTGGTTAGGGGAGGTGAGGCTTCGGGAGGCTGCTTCCACAGCGTCGGCCAGCATGATCAGAACTGCTTCTTTACTCATTGGTTTTGGTCCAGGGTATCTGTAGCTTTCCTCCCCGATTTTTTGCATTCCAGGGTCGTAGGCTTCCTTCGCCTTATGAAAGAAATAACGGACCAATGAAGTTCCATGGTGCTGTTCGAGAATATCACGGATTTTCTTGGGAAGCTTCAATTTCTTTGCTTGCTCCAGGCCTTCTTTGACATGATTGATGATCACCAGAGTGCTCATGCTTGGCTTGAGGTCTTTGTGCATGTCGGGATTTTGAGGTCTATTTTCGATGAAATATTCTGGCCTTTTGAGTTTGCCTATATCATGATAGAGGGCTCCGGCTTTGACTAACATAGGATCAACTTTGATTTCTTCGGCTGCTTTCTCAGCCAGGGAAGAAACGAGAAGCGAATGGTGGTAGGATCCAGGAGCTTCGATGGCCATTTTCTTGAAGATGGGAAGATCTGAGTTGGTCAGTTCGAGAAGCTTGGTCTGGGTGACGAAGCCAAAAACATGCTCGTATACGGGAAGAAAGACAAAAGCCAGCGCCGCGCTCAAGGCTCCTCCCAGGATGCCCATCAAAATTTCGCTGGAGAAGAACTCCAAAGAACCCATTCTTTCCTTGATGAGATGAAAGGTGATGATCACAAAAGTGTTGACAGGAGCCACCACAAACAGGCCAGCCCGGAAGGAATTGGTTCTTTTCTGCTTGCCGTAGTATTTGATGCCATAAATGGCGGCAAACCCTCCGATGAGGCAGAAGATCATCAGGTAAAAATTTGCCTTGAAAAGATAGCCGACCAGCAGACTGTTGATTATGGCAAAAATAAGGGCAATGGTGGAGCCAGTGAGAAATGCAAAAACAAGCACTCCGAATTGAAAAGGAAAGGCATACTGATAGCTTTCCAAATGTTCGAACAGAGAAAAAATGCTGTTTTCGCTGAAAGTTTGGGCTAACAGGATGCATATTTTATAAAGAAAGAGGCTTAGAATCAGAGTTGTCCCCATCATGAGGTAACTCCTCCGTGCCTCTTTATACTTCTGGAGTGATTTCAGGTAGTACCACAGCGTCAGGAAAAGAAGGCCAAAGAGAAGGAATGTCCCCGAGAAGTTGGCCCACCAACTGGGTTTTGCCTGAAGGTTTTGGTTGATGATTTGGATTTGCTTGACAACGTCTGCGGTGACTTCATCTCCTTTTCGGACGATAACCTTTCCTTTCTTTATGGTGTAGAAAACCGGTTCCACCCGATCCATTGCTTGCTGTTTCCGTCTATCTGTTTCGATTTTGTTGTAGCGGAGGTTGTCTGAGATAAAGATATGGGATAGGCTGGTAAGGACGGATTTATCTGCTTGAGCCAGGTCCAGACTCTCTAGCTCCTCAGAAAGCCTCTGCTTGCTCTGCTCGATATCCAATAAGGCGTTCACCTGCACATTTTTTTCCTTCTCCGGAGATAACTGGAGAGTCAGCCCTTTCTCTTGTTCTCCATGGATGAACAGGTTTTTTGAGAGGACAATACCTTCCTCAGAGACTTTGCCGATGAGGTTGATCAGGGTTTCTTCGATGGTAGAGGAGAATTTGATCTTGGCCAGGGCTCTTATGGTGCTGGCAGAGATTTCGACTCCGTAGGTGTCAAGAGTTTCTTTCTGAAAAGTCTCTATCCTTTTGGCGGTGGCAGGTTTCTGTATCCACTCTTGTCCAGAGGAGAAGAAATTTCTGATTTTTTCTTCTGTGTTGAGAAAGATGTTCTTGTCGAAATTATAGACAGGAAGGACGGTCTCCTCTGCTTCTTGTTTTCTTTTTTCTGTTGTTTCTTTGTCCACGATGGTCAAATCTGCAGGAGCCATGATATCCGAAGAAGAAATTTCTCCTACCTGAAGTTCAGCCAGAGATTTGGATGGCAGGTAAGAGATGAAATAGGCAAGAATCAGGACAAGTATGACCAGATACAAGAAAGGGTGTTTGACGATCTTTGCCAAAGGGGCGAGTCTTGATTCTTTTTTTGGAGAGGGAGGAGCGTTTTTTGGCTTCTGGGCAGGCGAGGCCTTGTTCTTGAAGAGTTTGAGATTTTTAAACGAGATGGAATTCATTAGCTTTTTCAGAATTTCATCTCAGCCTTCTCGTAGGCCTTGATAATTTTTTGGACGAGGGGATGTCGGACCACATCCTTTTCGTTAAAGTAGATGAAGATAATCTGATTGATTGAGGAGAGGATCTTGATGGCATGCAGGACGCCGGATTTTCTGGGTTGAGGGAGGTCGATCTGGGTGATGTCGGCTGTGACCACCAGCTTGGAATCGAAGCCGGTTCGGGTGAGAATCATCTTCATCTGTTCTTTGGTGGTGTTTTGTGCTTCGTCGAGAATGATGAAAGAGGAATTCAGGGTTCTTCCTCTCATGTAGGCTAAGGGTGCAATCTCGATAATGCCTCTCTCGATGAGCTGGTTGGCCTGCTCTGTCTGGGCCAGGTCGTAGAGGGCGTCGTAGAGAGGGCGAAGGTAGGGATTGATTTTCTGGACCATATCTCCGGGCAGGAAACCAAGTTTTTCGCCGGCCTCCACAGCAGGGCGGGTGAGGATGATTCGGTTTACGATCTTGTCCTGAAGATAGGAAAGGGCCATGGCCATAGCTAGGTAGGTCTTTCCCGTGCCTGCCGGCCCTATCCCGAAGACTAAATCGTAAGTTTTTATTGCCTGTATGTAATCCTGCTGGTTGAGACTCTTGGGCGTGACCGATTTCCGCGAGAGAGCCAGGGGTTCGGCTGGATAGAATTGGTCGAACCGTTGACTGAGCCCTTCTTCCAGAAGATCGAGGGCAATGTGGAAGTCTTCCTCTTTGAGGTTGTGTCCCTTTTCCTCGAGCTCTCTCAACTTATCGAAATAATATTTAGCGAAATCCACCTTATCTTCTGGTCCGTCCAAGAGCAATCTGTCGCCGCGGACAGAAAGTGAAATGCCCAATCTTTTCTCCAGCTTTTTGAGATTCCTATCCAGAACGCCAGAGAAGGCATTGTTTTTGACAAAGGGGTATTCGATTTTCTCCATATTAAATTGTGGAGGCGGGTGCTTCGGTCATTTTAAGTAATTTAAGCATCAATATCCCTATTTGTCAAGCTAACCCCGACTTGAAAAAAAGGGGGAGGTGGTGTATAAATCGTATTTAACTGGCATATCTTCCGAAAAAAGTCCTTTTGGCAGGAAGCCTCAGTTTTAGCGCACAATTTTGAGATATAAGGAGAGAAAGATGGAAAAAGAATTCACAAATATCTCCATTCCCACATCCCTCTATAAAAAAATAGAGGAGAAGATCAAGGATTCAGAAATAAACTCTGTCTCCAGCTATGTCACTAAGATTTTGAGAGAAGGCCTTTCCAAAGAGGAAGGAAGTGAACAGCCATTAAGCAAAGAGGATGAAGAAAAGGTCAAGGAGAGACTCAAAGCTTTAGGCTATATAGATTGATTGACACGGCCGTCGACTCAGAATTTGCAGAACAAAAGCTGTGAACGGAACAAAGGAGACAAAGGAGACAGGCTGCTTTTCCTGCTTGAAGCTTCCTATCCCCATCTGTCAAAAAGACAAGGTTTTGGGAAAATGTAGATCCTGTTTCGCGAGCTAGACACTCTGCTCACATACAGGAGGATAACATGATCACACCTCATGGCGGTAAGCTTATCGACCGCACGCTTTCGGAAGGAGAAAAGGATAAGGCTAAAGAACAAGCAAAGACTCTTCCTGCCATCCGGCTTACTGCGGATCTTGTCAGTGATGTGGAAAATATTGCTTTTGGTGTCTTTAGTCCTTTAAAGGGATTCTTGGGGAAGGAGGATTACCGAAGCGTTTTAAACCATATGAGACTGGCCAATGACCTTCCCTGGACCATCCCCATCGTACTCGATGTGTCGAGAGATGAGGCAGGGAGCCTGAAAGAAGGGCAGGAAGTATCCCTTCTCAACCCAGATGGCGAGCCTATAGCCATTCTCGATCTTGAAGAAAGATTCGAATATGATAAGGATGAACTGGCTGAAAAAGTCTTCCAGACATCGGATCCTGCGCATCCTGGTGTGGCCAAGGTTGAGGAGATGAAGGATATTCTCCTTGCCGGAAAGATCCGATTGATCCAGGAGTCACCCACTCCTTTTGCCAAGTATAAACTCAAGCCCCTCGAGACCAGAATCTTGTTTAAAGAGAAGGGATGGCGGACCGTGGTGGGCTTTCAAACCAGAAACACCCCCCATATCGGGCATGAATACGTGCAAAAAACCGCCCTCACTTTTACCGACGGCATATTCGTCAATCCTGTAATCGGACGCAAGAAGAAAGGGGATTTCAAGGACGAAGTGATTCTGGCCTCTTATGATGAACTCATCCGCAATTATTATCTCAGGGAGAGGGCAGTGGTCGTCATATTGCAGATGGAGATGCGTTATGCCGGGCCGAGGGAGGCTATCCATCATGCCATCATCCGCAAAAATTTCGGTTGCACCCATATCATCATCGGCCGAGACCACGCGGGAGTGGGCAATTATTATTCTCCTTATGCCGCTCAGGATATCTTTGAAGAGTTCCCTGATCTGGTTATCGTTCCGCTGTTCTTCAAATCTTTCTACTACTGCAAGAAATGCCAGTCCGTTGTCAACGAGAAGATATGCCCTCATCCTCCATCCGAACACATCAATTTTTCAGGGACCAAGATCAGAGAGATGCTCATCCAGGGGAAACTCCCTCCCCCTCAATTGATGCGGCCAGAAGTGGCAAAGATCATCATCAGCTACGAAAATCCCTTTGTGGAATAGGAAGAAAGGAGGTCATATGGAAAAGAAATGTGTGGTTGTGGGATTGGACTGCGCTCCGGCTAAAATCGTTTTCGACCAGCGGGAGAAACTGCCTGTCCTCAGGGAGCTTATCGAAAAGGGACTCTATGGAAACCTGCGCAGCTCTGATCCTCCCATCACCATCCCTGCCTGGATGGTGATGTGTACAGGCAAGGATCCGGGGCGCCTTGGCCTCTACGGATTTCGTCACCGTAAGGATTATTCCTACAAAGACATATGGATCGCCACCTCACAAGCGATAAAAGAGAAAGCAGTCTGGGACATAATAGGGGAAAGCGGTGGCCAGAGTTGCTTGGTGAGTATTCCTCCCAGTTATCCTCCTCGGCCTGTGGCAGGAAATATGATCTCCTGTTTCATCACACCTGGAAGCGAAAAAGAATATACCTATCCATCCCAACTCCGTCAAGAAATCGAGGAAAGGTTTGGCCCTTATATCTTCGATGTTGTCTTCAGAACAGATGAGAAAGATAGCCTCCTCGAGCAGATCTATGAAATGACCAGGAACAGATTTGAAGTCATGAATTACCTGATCCGCAACAAGATCTGGGACTTTTTCATGTTCGTGGAGATCGGTGTGGATAGAATCCAACATGCCTTCTGGAAATACATGGATCGAGAGCATCATCTTTATGTCAAGGGCAATCCATACGAAGACGTGATCATGGATTACTACAAGGATCTGGATAAAAAAATCGGAGAGCTTCTCTCCAACATCGACAAAAACACCACGGTTCTGGTTGTCTCTGACCATGGGGCCAAGAGGATGAAAGGGGCCTTTTGCATCAATGAGTGGTTGATAGAACAGGGAGATCTTGTGGTCAGGGAGAAACCCAAATCGCCGGTAAGCATGGAAAAAGTGGAGGTGGATTGGTCCCGTTCAAAATACTGGGGATGGGGCGGCTATTATGCCCGTCTCTTTCTTAATATCGAAGGCCGGGAAGCCCAGGGCATCATCCTTCCCGAAGATTATGAGAAAGAACGGGATACTCTGGTGGAGAAGCTAATGTCGATAAAAGGAGCAGATGGCAGTGAGTGGAAAACACGAGTGTTAAAGCCACAACAGTACTTTAAGGAAGCAAGGGGCGATTATCCTGACTTAATGGTCTATTTCGATGATCTCTACTGGCGTTCGGCAGGAACCGTGGGGCATTCCACTAAGTATCTGCTGGAGAACGACACCGGCCCGGATGATGCGGTTCATGCCCAGGACGGCATCTATATTCTCTATGATCCTCAGCGAAGAGAAAGCAAGAGAAAAGATGCCCACATCATGGACATCGCTCCCACCGTCCTCCACTGTATGGGGCTATCTGTTCCAGATGATATGGAAGGAAAGATCATCGAGTAGAGTTTGCTCTCAGAAAGGAGACCCATAGATATGGCAAAGGAGGAGGCGAAGGGTAAGAAATCAGATGAACAGAAAGGATTCACGGTGTGGTTTACGGGCTTACCCTGTTCAGGAAAATCCGCAGTAGCCGATAGAGTGGCTGCAATGCTAAAAGAGTGGAGCTTGAAGGTGGAAAGACTGGATGGGGATATCGTACGTCAGAGCTTGACTCGAGATCTGGGCTTCTCCAGGGAAGACAGGAATGAAAACATCCGGCGGGTGACCTTCGTAGCCAAGCTCTTGACCCGAAACGGCGTGGCTGTTCTCACTTCGTTTATTTCTCCCTACCGTGAAGTCAGAGCCTATGCCCGGAAGGAAATCGGTAATTTCATCGAGGCCTATGTCAAGTGTCCGGTTGAGGTATGCATGGAGCGTGATGTGAAGGGCATGTACGAGAAGGCAATTAAAGGAGAGATCAAAGAATTCACGGGGATTTCCGACCCTTATGAGGAGCCGCTTGATCCAGAAATCCTCCTGGAGACGGATAAAGAAACCCTGGAAGAAAGTGCAGCCAAGGTCATCCAGAGATTGAATGACCTGGGCTACATAGATTAATCCCAGAAGCATCCATTTCCATGATGATGACTCTATTCTTTTTTAGGATGGGTGCAGCGAGGACGGACGGGGGACACCCCGTGACAGGACCCATCCTTGCCAAGACCCCTCCCACTCTCCACTATGGGCTTCGGATGGAAGGGAACCGCCGCCTTGCTACCTAACTGGATGAAATATCTTCACTCATTATGGAAATGGAAATGCTATCACTAAAATGCTTTTCTTCTCAGTAAGTAACGTATATAATTGAGGCAAAATGGAAACTTATTTGGTGACCGGGGGAGCTGGTTTCATCGGCTCGCATATTGCTGAAGAGCTGGCTCTCAGGGGAGCAAAGGTCAGAGTCATCGATAATTTCCTGACCGGAAAGAGGGAAAACCTTACTCCTTTCCTGAATAAAATCGAATTCAGCAAAGGGGATATCAGGGACGCAAAAACATGCCAGAAAATCACGGAGGGAGTGGATTTTGTCCTCCACCAGGCTGCGCTACCATCTGTTCCTCGCTCCATTGAAAGTCCCCTGCTCACCAGCGAAATCAACATCACAGGCACATTAAACCTTCTGATTGCTTCCCGGAATGCAAGGGTTAAAAAATTTGTCTTTGCCTCTTCCTCATCGGTCTACGGCAACGATCCCCTCCTGCCCAAGAAAGAAGACATGAGAGCCGAGCCTCTTTCTCCCTATGCCCTGAGCAAGCTTGTGGGAGAGATGTACTGCCGGGTCTTCAGCCAGATTTACGCTCTTTCCACGGTCTGTCTCCGCTATTTCAACGTTTTTGGTCCACGCCAAGATCCTCTCTCTCAGTATGCCGCGGTGATTCCCAACTTCATCGTCAAGCTCCTCAAGGATGAAAGACCTGTTATCTATGGCGATGGTGATCAGTCGCGCGATTTTACCTATGTTTCCAACGTGGTGGAAGCCAATATTTTGGCCGCAAAAGCAGAGGATCTGTCTGGAGAAATCGTCAATATCGCCTGTGGAGAGAGAACCACGGTGAATACTCTGGCAGAAAGAATCAGCCAAATATTGAACAAAGATATAAGCCCTTCCCATGATAAGCCCCGTCCAGGAGATATCAAGCATTCCTATGCGGATGTGTCCAGAGCGGAGAAAGTTCTCAATTATGCGCCCAGAGTTTCCTTCGATGAAGGCCTGAAAAAAACCATCCAATGGTACGAAGAAAGGAACGAGCATGGATAAAAGAACCACGAGTCTGGAGAAAAAGATAGTAGCCAAGAAGGCTCACATCGGAATCATCGGTTTGGGCTATGTGGGTCTTCCTCTTCTCAAAACATTCCTTGCCAGTGGATTCAGAGTGATGGGCTTTGATGTGGACGAGAAAAAAGTCACCCTGCTGAACCAGGGAGAAAGCTACATCAAACATGTCACGGCCGAGGAGCTGAAAAGCTTTCTGGGCAAGCAAAAATACCAGGCCACATCTGATTTCAAGAACCTGGCCAATGTCGATGTGGTCATCATATGCGTGCCCACACCTCTTGATCCTCATAAAAATCCGGATCTGTCCTTTGTCCTTCAGACCACGGATGTGATCGCCCAAAACATGAGGAGAGGGCAGCTCATCGTACTGGAGAGTACAACCTATCCTGGCACCACTGAGGAAGAAATGCTTCCTATCCTGGAGAAGGGCGGATTAAAAGTGGGAAAGGATTTCTACCTGGCTTACTCTCCGGAGAGAGAAAACCCGGGTGATAAAGAATACACAACAGCGAAAATTCCCAAGGTTGTAGGCGGGGTCACACCGGTCTGCAGGAGAATAGCCAAAGCCCTCTATGACCAGGTGGTGGTCAAGACCATTCCTGTCTCCTCGCCCCGGGTGGCTGAGGCCACCAAGCTTCTGGAGAATATCTTCCGTTCGGTCAACATCGCCCTGGTCAACGAGATGAAGATGATCTTGGAGCTGATGGGTATCGATGTCTGGGAAGTGATCGAAGCTGCTTCCAGCAAGCCTTTTGGCTTTTTCCCTTTTTATCCAGGGCCTGGTTATGGAGGGCACTGCATTCCTGTGGATCCTTTCTATCTTGCCTGGAAGGCCAAGGAAGTGGATTATCCGACAAAGTTTATCGAGCTTGCAGGGGAGATCAACACCCGAATGCCCTACTATGTGGTTTCCAAGACAATCGACGCCTTAAACAGAAGGAAAAAATCCATCAAAGGAGCCAAAATCCTGATCCTGGGCATAGCTTACAAGAAAGATGTCGATGACCAGAGGGAGTCTCCATCCCTCAAAATCATCAGCCTGCTCCAGGAAAAAGGAGCCAAGGTCGCTTATAATGATCCATATGTACCTCAATCCTACGGGCACAGAGATTATCCAGGGCTGAAGTTAAAGTCTGAGCCTTTGAACGACAGGAAGCTCAGAGAATTTGATGCTGTGATCATCGCTACGGCTCATACCGCATATGATTATGAGTGGATTGTGAAGAATGCAGCCCTGGTCATTGATACACGAAACGCCATAAAAAAGAAGAGGAAAAACGTAGTCAAAGCCTGAGGAAAGCACTTTTCATGAAAAAGGGTTTTTGGAAAAGGTCGCTTAGTCCGTTCCCAAAAACCTAAATTTAGAGTGTGTCCTTATATAACAAAACAGGGATGCCGCCATAATTGAGGATGGCAAGAGGAGGGAAGAGTGAAAATAGGCATTATTGGCACAGGTTATGTCGGTCTGGTGACTGCTGTGGGGCTGGCCGAATTCGGCCATCTGGTCACCGGGACCGATTCAGAAGTGGATAAAATCGAAAAGGCATCACAAGGAATTTCCCATATCTATGAATCCGATCTTGAATCCCTGTTGAAAAAAAACCTGAAGAAGGGAAAACTTACTTTCAGCCAGGATCTGGACAAGACCATCCTTTCCTCTGATGTCCTCTTTGTTTGTGTCAACACTCCTCAAAGGGAGGACGGCAGTGCTGATATGTCTTTTGTGGAGGCGGTCTCACGGAAGATCGCAGAGAACCTCAACCACTACAAGCTGGTGGTGGAGAAGAGCACAGTCCCGGTCCGCACTTCCATGTGGATCAACCGCACCATCAGCCTCTACAAAAAGAGCGATGTGCCCTTTGATATCGCTTCAAATCCTGAATTCTTGAGGGAAGGGTCGGCGGTCTCCGATTTCCTCAATCCAGACCGGATCATCATCGGCGTGGAGAGCAAAAAAGCCAGAGAGATCATGCTCAAAATCTATGAGAAGTTTAAAGACCGGGTCCTTATTACTAATATCGACACAGCCGAACTCATCAAACACGCCTCCAACTCTTTCCTGGCCTTGAAGATTTCCTATATCAACCTGATGTCTGAGATGTGCGAGCGGACAGATGCGGATGTGGGACTGGTGGCCAAGGGGATGGGGCTTGATCCCCGGATAGGAGCTCAGTTTTTGCGGGCAGGTCTTGGCTATGGGGGCTCCTGCTTTCCTAAGGACATAAGAGCTTTGACCAAGATCGGCGAAGATATGGGAGTCAACATGAACTTGCTCATGGAGGCTGACCGGATCAATCTGGAGAGGATCGGCGTTTTCGTGGAGAAGGTAAAGAAAGCCCTCTGGATATTGAAGGACAAGAAGATAGCTATTCTTGGCCTGTCTTTCAAGCCTGAGACTGATGATATAAGGGAGGCTCCTAGCATCAGGGTCATCAAGGAGCTTCAGGAAGGAGGCTCTCTTCTGCGGCTTTATGACCCTGAAGCGATAGAGAATATGAAAGCGGTATTTCCTGAGGACCCTCCTCAAATCACCTATGCTCAATCCGCTTATGAGGCTGCAAAAGGGGCGAACGCTCTGCTTTTAATCACAGAATGGGATGAGTTCAGAAACCTGGATTTAAAGAAGCTCAAAAACCTTATGGACAATCCTATCATCGTCGACGGCAGGAACATCTTCGAGCCTGAAGAAGTGAGAAAACTCGGTTTTGAGTATTATTCCCTAGGCCGCAAATAATGGGGCAAGTAACGGGGGCGCTCCCTATGAAGCCGCCTCTTCTCAAGAGAGAGGTTATCTTCTTCAAAAGAAAGGCGTGTCCCTGATTTTATCGATCTCCAAAATGTGACTTTTAAAATCCGTCGCCACCACGACAAACACGTCTTCGTTCTTTCTTACCAGCCGGAAAGGGACGTTTTTGCCGTCAATTTGGACCAACCAGTTTTCCTTAATATCTTCCTCTTTTGCCTCGTTCAGAGAGGGGATGAGGATTTTGATCTTTCCCTCTGTATTGAGATTGCTGTTATACTCCAGAGTGATTTCCCTTTTTATTTCATCGAAGGTGTAGGCGTATGCCACAAATGTATCGTTAGCAGGCAGATGGACATGGATCTTTGCTGAGCCTTTTCCGATCTTGGGCTCTATATTCAGAGTGCCCTTCCCGATTTTAATCCCAAAATAGCCCTCGAAAATCGCTCTGCTCAGGCTGCCGGCACTCCCGCAGAAATAGCCGTTTCCCTGACCGATGCCTTCCCGTGAATCCCATTCGAAGAAACTTCGGTTAGCCAGGTTTTTGCGGAGTATTTCAGCAAGTTTCTCCTGGGCAAGACTGCTGAATCCATGTTCGAACATAGCAAAAATAAGTTTGCCCCCGAACCAATCCCACTGCCCTCCATTTTGATATTCGTAGGGATCGTCCACCATGGGATGTTTGAAAGTGTGTTCAGGGTAAGGGGGGAGAAGGGTTCCGCTTATGGTGGAGAGACCGTACAAACTCTGCCTTCTCAAGGCTTCTGTGATGATTCTTGAGGATTTTTCTTCTCTTGCAAGACCGGAGAGGACAGCCTGGGTGTTTCCTCCCATAGCAAAGATGTTATCCTCATCAAAGTCATGACGGAATTCGTCCAGATGAAGGTGAACCCTGTAGAATCCTCTCTCTTCCTGCCAGAGCCATCTATCTGTGTTTTCCTGGATAGAGCTGGCCTTTTGTCTCCAGAGAAGGGCCTTGTCGTTTTTTCCCAGGGACTCTAACATCTGCGCCAGGTTGAGACAAGCCTCATAAAACATACTCTGGTCGTATATATCGACAGTCCAGTGGGTGTTGTTGTCGACATAGATGGCTTTCTGGTCTGGGTCGATGATGTCCACGTCACCCCAGTCAATGGTGTGGGCCCCTATGAGAAGGCCGTATTTTTTTTCCATCCGACAGGAGAGGATAAAGCTTAAGGCCTTTTCGAGCCTCTCGATGATGGTTTCTCCTTTGATCTTCTTTTCAAGCCAGGCGGGGCCTGAAAGCTTGTAGATCTGGAAAGCAGCCTGGACAGCACTTGCTTCCTGGTCGCTCTCGGTGGTGTTCTTATCTGCATGACCAAGGGAGTCGATCCAGTCTTCAAGGGAGCCATCCTCCCTCTGAAAGGCAAGATGCTCTTCAAGCCAGGAAGCAAGGTAGGACACATCATAGAAATAACGGGAGGCAGGGATGATGGTGGCTGCATCTCTCAGCCATATCTGAGGGTAATCTTTTCCTGCCGAGAATCCTCGGATCTGGCCGGTCCTTCCTTGGAACTCCACCTCATTTTCATGCAGCGTTATCCGGATGAGCTTTAATATTTTATTAAGCTCGGGGATAGGGGATTCGAATTTGGAGTATTGGCCGTAATCCAGAATCAAGGAGATTTTGTCTTCTGGCCACTTTTTTCCCTTGACCGCAAGAGCGACTTTCGCGGTCGGGGAGCCGTAATCCTTAAACCATGATATTTCTTCTCTTACCAGGTCGAATTCGAGGATATAGAGACCCTCTTCCAGAGGGGCAATGATGTTTGCTGTTGTTCCAAATGATTGATCCGGCTTGACCACTCGGGGGAGGGGGAAGCGGCGGTTGTCGTAGCGGATGATTTTTCCCTCATGATCAAGAAGATGGTAGGAGAGAAGGCAGGGATTGGTGTCGGCAGAGCTCCAGGGCGCTTTTCCCAGGTTCTTTATTTGAAACTTGACTGAGATTCTTTCTCCTTCAAACGAAGTGAAAGACTCTTCTTCTGGGTCGAGGCGACAGGCATAGTTTTCATTTTCTTGAGTATTTTTGAGGAAAAGTGTGTTGAAAACCAGGATTCCTGAATAGATAATGAAGAGAGCAAGAATGAGGAATAAGGCGACCCTCAGTCCTGTTTTCATTTTTCCTTGAGTTTAGAGAAAAAAGCCCGCCTTGTCAAAGAAATCCGCGTATCTTCGTTTCCGTGATGATTTTGGGAACAGTCAGGCAAGCTGAATCGTCAGCCCGCGGATTTTCCCCAGCGAGGAAAATCCGCTTATTCCTCGGCTCGCTCTCCTCTTCGAGGAACCATGCCCGCTCGCCTGCGGATGGCTTCCTCATCAGCTTACCTGACTGTTGAGAGTTTGTCGGTGACTATTTTCGCATTTCCATTCCCGTGATGAATAAAGATGTTTCATCCAGTTAGGTAGTGAGGTGGCGGTTTCCTTCCATCCGAAGCCCATAGTGGAGGGTGGGAGGGTCTTGGCGAGGATGGAAGGGAACCGACGCTGCGACTGATTATATCCTTCATCATTGGCTATCACGGGAATGGAAATGCTTCAGCAGATTCTGGGCAGCAGTTCTGAGGTCAAAGGTTCAAGCAGTCTCAGCCCTCCTGATAAGGTGGAAAGAAGAAGCTCGCCTGGGCTTCCCATTTTATCATCGATCTGGCCGATAAGCATGGCTCTCTTACCCAGTTTGTCCCTCCGGACGTCTTCGAGCATGACATCCGCCTTTTTTCGGGGTACCACCAGCACGGCCCTTCCTTCACAGGCAAGATAGAGGGGATCGATCCCCAGCAGCTCGCTTGCTGCTCTTACCGCGCGAGAAAGAGGGATGTTTTCTTCTTCGATGAGGATAGCATAGGGGATTTTCTCGGCAAGTTCATAAAGCACAGTGGCCAGGCCTCCCCGGGTGATATCCCTCATCCACAGGACTCCTTTCTTCCAGAGAGGGAGGAGGAAATTAAGGGGAGCGCAATCGCTTTTGACCTTTGCCTCCAGGCCGAAATCTCCTCTGGCCAGCATCACTGCCAGGCTGTGTTCGCCCAGCGTTCCGGTGAGTATGATTTTATCACCAGCGCGAATTTTTTTTATGGCCGGCTTGGTAATGGTGATGCCGACACCTGAGGTGGTGATGTAGATTTTATCTCCCTGGCCGTAACGGACCACCTTGGTGTCGCCAGTGGCGATCTCCACTTCTGCCTTTCTGGCTGCCCTTTTTACAGAACGGAGGATTTTTTCCAGATCGTCCCAGGATAAACCTTCCTCTAAGATGAGAGAAAGAGAGATATATTGGGGCAAGGCCCCTGAGACCACCAAGTCATTGACTGTGCCGTTTATTGATAGGCTCCCGATGTCTCCGCCGGGAAAGAATATGGGGTCAACTACATAGCTATCCGTGGTGAAGGCAATTTGGCGGGGAAGATGGGCTGAATCGGACAGCTCTTCCAGGAAAGGATTGTTGAAGGTTTTGACGATGTTCTGGGCGATGAAGTCCCTCATCAGCTTTCCGCCGCTTCCCAGTTCCAAACTGACCTTTTTCATTATCCTGCCTTTCATTTCTTTGCTCCTTATCATGCTTTTAGGGCCCTGTTTCATCTCTCATACTTGAAGAAGGCGAGGCATGCACCCTCATATGAAACCATACAGGGGCCGTAAGGCGATTCAGGGGTGCATTTCTTGGCAAAAAGCGGGCACTGGATGGGGCTGATTTTTCCCCGCAGAACCTCTCCACAGCGACATCCGGGAAGATCTCCCTTTCCTGCTTTTATATTCAGGTTGAATTTGACTTCTGCATCGTAGCGAGCATACCTCTTTTTTAATCTCAATCCGCTCTGCGGGATGAGACCCAGACCGCGCCAGTGGGAGTCCTTTACCTTCAGCATGTCATGGATCACTGTCTGAGCGGAAGGATTTCCCGAAGGCCTGACCACCCTCAGGTATTCATTAGCAACTGTGGGCTTTCCCTTATCCATCTGTTCCAGGATGGAAAGGATGGCAAGAAGGATATCCCCCGGTTCAAAGCCCGTTATAGCTCCCGGGATGCCGAACTCTTCAGCAATGAACCGGTATGGCTTTTCTCCGATAATGGCACTCACATGCCCCGGATAGAGAAAGCCGTCGATTGAGGTATCCTTGGCCTCCACAATCGCCCTCAGGGGAGGAGGGATCAGCCAGAAAGCCGAAAGCACTGAATAATTCTGTACCCCCTCTGCATGGGCTTTCTTTGCGGTCAGGGCAATAGAAGGGATAGTGGTTTCAAAACCGACACCAAAAAAGATAACTTCTTTCTCTGGATTTTCTCTGGCAAGTTGCAGGCTTTCCATGGGTGAATAGACGATCTTTACCATGGAACCACCAGCAGGGACGACTGTTTGAAGAGAGCCTATCTCGGTGGGTACCCTGGTCATATCGCCGAACGTGGCAAGAAAGAGGTCCTCCCTGTTTGTAACCAGACCAATGGCCGCCTCGTGGAGTTCGTTGGGTGTGATGCATACAGGACATCCGGGCCCAGAGAGCATTTCCACTCCTGCTTGCCTGAGCATGTTCTTCAGGCCATACTTGTGGACGGTCATGGTGTGTGTGCCGCAGACCTCCATTATATGGACAGGGGCGGGGAGTGCTCTGGTTCTGGTCTCTATTTCTTTGAGAAGAGCCTGGATGACTTTCTTATCCCTCAGTTGCCTGGCGGTCTGCTCAGGAGTGAATTTTTTCATTTCAAAGGTTCTTGCTTCTTGGAGCTATCTCCATTTCCGTGATGATTTTGGGAATAGTCAGGTAAGCTGATTCGTCAGCCCGCGAATTTTCCCCAGCCAGGAAAATTCGCTTATTCCTCGGCTCGCTCTCCTCTTCGAGGAACCATGCCCGCTCGCCTGTGGATGACTTTCTCATCAGCTTACCTGACTGTTGAGAATTTGTAGGTGCTTGCTTTCGCATCTCCATTTTCGTGATAGCTAATAAAAGCGTCGGTTTCTATCCATCCTTGCGGAAAGTCTTACCTTGAGTTATAAAAACAGAATATTTTTGGCTGAATTATTGATGCTCCGCCAGTTCCCTGAGAAGAGCCAGGGTTTCCTGGGCTTCTTCTTCTTCCAGTTTGGAGATGGCGAACCCTGCATGGATGATCACCCAGTCTCCAACCTTAACATCGTCGAGAAGGGAGAAGTTTGTTTTGACTTTGGTGCCCAGATAGTCCACTTTGCCTTCCCTGGAAGGTTCGACTTCCACTACTTTAGCCGGAATTCCTAAGCACATTTTTAACTCTTTTTCCTTGACTGAATAGATTACCAAATCCCGCAACCCAGGTCTATAGTTTTTGACAATTCTCCCTCAGGCTCCTATAATTGGGGAATGCAAGATGGCTTAGAAGGATTCATCGAACCAGGCAGTGAGGAAGGTCAGCTTGTCCAGAAGATTGACTTCTCAAAGCTTCCCCGGCATGTGGCCGTGATTATGGACGGCAACGGCCGGTGGGCAAAAATGAGGAGTCTGCCCCGTGTTGAAGGCCACCGTGCAGGAGCAGAATCTGTGCGGGAAGTAGTGGAAACCTGTGCTCGCCTGGGAATCAAATATATTACTCTCTACGCCTTTTCCAAGGAAAACTGGAAGAGACCCAGGAGGGAAGTGGCCACCTTATGGAGGCTTCTGGAGGAGTATCTGAAGAAACAGGATAAAGTTTTACTCGAGAATAGATTCCGTCTCATGGTGATCGGACAGAGAGAGGGCATTCCTATTTCAGTGCAGAAAGAGCTCGACAGAGTCGAGGAGCTCACCAAGGACAACGACCGGATGACTATTGTCCTGGCACTCAACTATGGAGGACGGACCGAGATTGTCGATGGTATAAAGAAAGTACTCAAAGAAAGAGACTTTGATGCAGAGAGTTTTGATGAGGAAAAATTCTCCGGGTATCTCTACACCGCAGAGATACCCGATCCTGACCTTCTGATCCGCACCAGCGGAGAGCAGCGCGTATCAAACTTTCTTCTGTGGCAGATTGCTTATTCGGAGATCTGGATCACTCCGGAATACTGGCCCGATTTCCGTAAAAAACACCTGCTTCAGGCTGTTGTGGATTACCAGAAAAGAGAAAGGAGGTTCGGAGATATTCATCCCCATAGAGGAAGCGAGTAAATCCCTTTGACTTTTATTTTCGCCAAATGAGTCTACAGAGAAGATTGCCTATCGCTCTCATCCTTCTTGTTTTCGTCATTCTCTGTGTCCAGTATCTTCCCCGCATCGGATTTTTTGTGGTCTTGCAAATATTGATTCTTGTCACTCTCGTGGAGTTTTATAATCTCTCGCGTAAGAGAAAACTTATGCCCCAGTTTGTTGTCGGGATTCCGTTGGCTTTAGTGATAAGCTCTTCCTTTTTTTTCCAGGAAATTCCTCTGGGGCTTGCTCTTTTAGCCTGCCTCCTGCTCATCGGCTTCTATTATGTCCTCACCGTCAACAAAGTCGAGAAGCTTCCCTCTTTTCCCTCTTCCGTTGCCATCACATTGCTGGGTGTTATCTATGTTAGTTTCACCCTCAATTATTTTTATCTGTTGAGGGAGGAGAGGGGAGCTTTTTCAATATATTTTCTTCTATCGGTTGTCTTCCTGGGAGATACGGGCGCGTATATTCTGGGTAAGCTGTTAGGACGCATGAAATTCTTTCCCATTGCAAGTCCGCGCAAAACATGGGAAGGAAGCTTTGGAGGTATTCTTTTTGCCTGCGTGGGAGCTGTGGCAGCTCAGATTGTTCTCCTCCCTGAGATTGTGCTCTGGAAAGCCATCCTCTGCGGCTTTTTTGTCCATGCGGTGGCTCAGATCAGCGATCCTCTGGAGTCTCTATTCAAAAGAGCGGCAGGAGTGAAGGATTCTTCCCATCTTCTCTTGGGACACGGCGGCTTTTTGGACAGAATGGACAGTCTCCTGCTGGCTACGCCATTTTTCTACTATTTCATCAGCTATTTGTGGGTATAAAAAGGATTATAAAGAGGGGAACAGTTCCCCTTTTCTAGAGAAATGAAGAATATTGCGATACTTGGAGCCACGGGCTCCATCGGTCGAAGCACTCTCCAGGTAGCAGAGCGCTTCAACCGCAGGTTCAGAGTAGTGGGCCTGGCTGCGGGACGAAATATCCGTCTTCTTCACAAGCAGATTGAGAAATTCAAGCCTAAAATTGTCTCTGCGGAGAAAGAAAAGGAGGCCGATGAGCTAAAGAGGTTGTGCAAGGATCTTGCGGTGAAGATTGTATTTGGGGAGAGAGGAGCAGAGGAAGTTGCCCGCTTTGAGGAGAACGATATCGTCGTCTCTGCCATCACTGGGATCAAGGGCTTAAGGCCGACTCTTGCTGCTGTCAAGGCAGGAAAAAGAGTGGCTCTGGCTAACAAAGAGTCCATGGTGGCGGCTGGTCCTTTGATTCAGGATGAGGCACGAAATTCTGGATCGGAGATCATCCCTGTTGACAGCGAACACAACGGGATCTTTCAGTGCTTGATGAGAGAGAGCAGGGAGAACATCAGGAAGATCATCCTCACCGCTTCAGGGGGCCCCTTTTTTCACACTCCCCTTGAGGAGATGAAAAACAAGACGCTGGAGGAAGCCCTGGAGCATCCGCGCTGGAAGATGGGAGAAAAGGTGACCATCGATTCTGCAACCTTGATGAACAAGGGACTGGAGCTTATAGAAGCCCGTTGGCTTTTCGGCGTTCCGGCTCAGCAGCTTGACATTCTGATTCATCCCCAGAGCATTGTCCACTCACTTGTGGAAATGAAAGATGGCTCTGTGCTGGCCCTGCTCAGCCCCACAGACATGAAGATTCCTATCCTCTTTGCCTTGACCTATCCCGAGAGAGAGGAGGCACTTTTGCCTTCGTTGAATCTTTCCCAGGTTGGAGTCCTGGAGTTTTATAAGGCGGATGCTGAGAAGTTTCCCCTTCTTGGCCTTGCCCGGCATGCTCTGGAGGAAGGGCAGAGCGTTCCTGTGGTCTTGAATGCATCCAATGAAGTGGCTGTCGAGGCCTTCCGGGATCGAAAAATACGTTTTCTGGATATCTACACAATAGTGGCAGAGATTATCGAAAACCATCGGAAAAGAGAAGTTACGAGTCTGGAGGATATCTTTGACGTGGACCGGGAAACAAGGCAGCGCAGCATGAATCTCTTAAAACAAAGGTATTAAAATGGGATCAATCATCGGAACATTGTTTGCTTTTGCCATTGTTTTTGGCGTGTTAGTCTTTGTCCATGAATTTGGCCATTTCTTCATGGCCAAACTGGTAGGGATAAAAGTAGAAGTGTTTTCTTGGGGTTATGGGAAACGGCTTTTTGGCATAAAGAAGGGGGAGACCGATTACAGAGTCAGCCTGATCCCCATGGGAGGTTATGTCAAGTTCTCCGGCGAGGATGCCTATGCCGGACAGGAAACAGTTGGCCTGACCAAGATCGACCCTCGCGATTTCATGGCCAAGAAGCGCTGGCAGAGATTTCTGGTTTTGGTCATGGGGTCGGTGATGAATATCGTCCTGGCAGTGGTGTTGGTTTCTTTTATCAACATGGTCGGGGTGACTGTTCCTGAATACCAGGAGAAGAAGCCTGTGATCGGCTGGATTGAGCCAGGCTCCCCAGCAGAGTTAGCCAACCTCAAGATCGATGATGAAATTCTTAGTATCAACAACAAGAAGACAGAGACCTGGGCAGATGTGGAACTGGCCGTGGGCACAAAGCCTAAAAAAACATTAACTCTGGGAATAAAAAGAGACCATGAAATCCTCATGGTGAAGCTCACTACGGAGAGCAAGACCAGGTATGAAATGGGGTATGCGGGCTTCTTCGGGAAAATAATGACCCAGGTGATGAGCGTTGAGCCTCATTCCCCGGCGGAAAAGGCAGGGCTTAAGCCGGGGGATATAATCCTGACCGTTAACGGGGAACCTGCCTACTATTATCAGTTTATCGAAGTTATCCAAAAAAGCCCGGGAAAACAGCTCGAGTTCTTGATCAAACGGGATGGAAGGACCCTGAGTCTTCAACTGACTCCTCGCCGTAAAGGGGATATCGGGGAGATAGGCATTTATCATGGCCCAAAAAATGTGGAGAAAAAATTCAGCTTTTTCCAGGCTATAGATAGAAGCATTGAGCAGAATGTGCAGCTAGTCTTCCTGGTGGTCAACTTCGTCAAGGATTTGATAGTCGGGGAGGCTTCCACCCGTCAGCTAGGAGGGCCCATCGAGATTGCCAACGTCTCCTATGCGGCTTTTCGCCAGGGGCTGATGGCCATGCTGGTCTGGATCGCTTTTATCAGCCTTCAACTGGGTATCGTCAATCTGATTCCTATCCCTGTGCTGGATGGGGGACAGATCTTTGTGCTTGCCTTGGAGGGAATTTTTCGCAAGGATTTCAGCCCTAAACTCAAACAGATCGTGATGAAGATCGGCTTTGCCATTTTCATCTTCTTGATCATTTTTGTCATCCTCAACGATGTCCAAAAGAGACTTCCCAATGGCTGGCAAAGCTTCTTGCCCTGGTAAATCTGCGTCTGTATGGCCTGTTTACAATCAAGCTTTTTAGGATTCCGATTTTCTTGTGGTATCTGTTAAAATAATATCGAGCATGAAAAGAAACAAACAGAATTACCCTTGCTCCGAGGCTTCTCTTTACCTTAAACCCTATCCCAAGATTACGAGGCGAAAGACTAGGCAGATAAAGATTGGAAATGTGGCTGTTGGTGGAGGGGCTCCGATTTCTGTCCAATCCATGACCAAGACCGATACCCGGGACAAGGAGGCCACCATTTCCCAGATAAAAAGTCTGGAAGCGGCTGGCTGTGAGCTGGTACGCCTGGCCATCCCGGACCGGGAAGCAGTGGGGGTTCTCCAGGAGATCAAGAAGAATGTGAGCATACCGCTCGTGGCAGATATCCATTTCGATCACAGGCTGGCTCTGGCTGCTCTGGAAAAAGGGATCGAGGGCCTGCGTATTAATCCCGGCAACATCGGGTCAAAGGAAAAGGTAAAACAGGTGGTCAAGGCGGCCAAAGAAAGGAGTATACCCATCCGGATTGGCGTCAACTCGGGCTCGTTGGAGAGGGATCTGCTTCAAAAATACCAAGGGGCTACACCAGAGGCCATGATGGAGAGTGCCTTACGCCATGTGAGGATCCTGGAGGATTTGGATTTTGACCTGATAAAGATCTCTCTCAAAGCTTCGGATGTTTTCCGCACAGTGAGGGCCTTCGAGCTCATGGCCGAAGCGGTTGATTATCCTTTCCACGCGGGGATAACAGAGGCCGGTGGTTTTCTGAGCGGAACGGTGAAATCATCGGTGGGATTAGGCCTTCTTCTCAACAAGGGACTGGCAGATACCATCCGGGTTTCTCTGACAGCTCCGCCAGAGGAAGAGGTTCGGGTGGGTTATCTCATCCTTTCCAGCCTGGGCCTCCGTCAACGAGGAATACGTTTTGTTTCCTGCCCCATCTGTGGCCGTTGTGAAGTGGATTTTTTGAACATTGTCACAGAGATAGAGAGAAAGCTTGCCTCCATAGAGGATGATATCGAAGTGGCCCTTATGGGGTGCATGGTCAACGGTCCAGGCGAAGCCAAAGAAGCTGATATCGGCTTGGCCTGTGGCAGGGGAGTTGGAGTGGTATTCAAGAAGGGCAAACTCCTCAGGCGATTGAAGGAGGAGAAGATCGTTCCAGAATTCGTTAAGGAAGTCCAGCATTTTGTCAGAGAAAGAAACCGGACATAAAAAGACTATCATGGGAAAACCCACAAATATCACAGATATGTCAGAAGAAACATTGCAAAAATACAGTAACCTGAAAAGGCTGCTCCGAAAAATGGGAAGGGTGCTGGTGGCTTTCTCAGGTGGGGTGGACAGTACCTTTCTTTTGAAGGTGGCCCAAGATGTTCTGGGAGAGGATGTGCTGGCCGTGATCGCCAGCTCTGCGACCTATCCCCAGCGGGAAAGGGAAGAAGCCCTCAAGCTGGCTGCAGAATTGAATGTCCGCTACAAGGTGATTGAAACACATGAGCTTGATAATCCTGATTTTTCCCGTAATCCTCCTCAGAGGTGCTATTATTGCAAAAAGGAACTGTTCTCCAAGCTTAAAGAAATCGCCCAATCCGAGGGAATTCCATATGTGCTGGACGGGTCAAATTATGAAGATACCGAAGACTTCAGGCCGGGGCTTGAGGCAGTCGATGAGCTGGGTGTGCGCTCACCGCTTAAGGAAGTGGGCCTGGTCAAGAGTGAGATCAGACAGCTTTCCTTTAAATTAGGTTTGCCTACCTGGCAGAAACCCTCTTTTGCCTGTCTTTCCTCCCGGTTTCCCTACTATACCGAGATTGATCCCCGAAGCCTGAAGCAGATAGACCGAGCCGAAGAATATCTGCGAAAGCTGGGATTCTCCCAGTTTAGAGTCAGACACCATGATCAAATAGCTCGAATCGAGATAGCCCAACAAGATTTTTCCAAGTTGTTGGAGAAGGGTATGAAAGAAAAGATTATCCAGAATTTTAAGAAATGGGGATATGTCTACATCACCCTAGATCTTGAAGGCTATCGTTCCGGAAGCATGAACGAGCCTCTCTTTTTGAAGAAGAAACGCATCTAATAGACCAGATTGTCTGGCTTTTCCCCTCTCAAACCCTGAACCAGGTTGCGGGCAGCTATCATGGACATCTTGAGACGGGTCTCATAGGTGGCGCTGCCGATATGAGGAAGGAGGACAGCATTATCCAGAGAGAGGAGTTTCGCCTCAATCTCCGGTTCTCTCTCATAGACATCCAGACCCGCCCCCCAAATGCGCTCGGTCTCCAGAGCATCTATTAGAGCTTCCTCATCCACGATTGGTCCCCGAGCAGCATTGATGAGTATGGCTTCCTTCTTCATCAGGTTAATCTTTTCGCGGGATATCAGGTGATGGGTTTCTGTGGAAAGCGGTGTGTGGATGGTGACAATGTCGGATGTGGAAAGTAGTTCTTCCAGAGGGAGTCTTTTGGCTCTGTACTGTTTTTCCTCCTCAGGGCTTAATCTGGTAGGGTCAGTATAGACAATGTCCATGGAGAATGCCTGAGCCCTTATGGCCACGGCTCTTCCGATTCTTCCCATGCCTATGATCCCCAGCCGTTTTCCTGTGACCTCCTTTCCCAAAAAGAGGTCGATTTTCCATCCTTTGAATTTCTTTTCGCGGACGAATTTATCTGCCTGAGGAATTCTCCGGGCAACAGCCAGGATAAGCGTCCAAGTGAGATCAGCGGTCGTTTCGGTCAGGACTCCCGGAGTGTTGGTCACCAGCACTCCTTTTTTCTTGGCGTAATCGACGTCGATGTTATTGTATCCCACCGCACAATTGGCAATGATCCGAAGTGAAGGGGAGGCATCGATCACCTGTTTGTCGATTTCATCTGCCAGTTGGCTGAGCAGGCCTTCCTTGTTCTTGATTTTTTTCAACATTTCTTTTTTTGTGAGATCCCTCCTCAGGCTGCCGATTTCATAATCTGTATATTCCTTCAGATAATCGAGAGCTTCGAAAAGGATTTTTCGGGTTACGAGGACTTTAGGCTTCATCTCAGACTCCTTTGAACCATACTCTTCAGGAATTATATGCAAAATAGCGTAAACAAAAAAGCAGTTGTTGAGAGGGCTAAAGGATGAAGGGAAGGAAATAGTCTTTCATTCTGTCTTTTAATCTGGAATAAAAGAAACCCAGTTTCCATTCCTTATGGTAAAGTTCGTCACTGATGATCATCAGAGCCGAGGCTTCAATCTGGCGGTATTCGGCGAGGGCAAAGACCGCCGAGGTTTCCATGTCCACAAAATCTATCCCTTTGTCCTGCATCCGGGCCAGCCAGGCCTTGGTTTCTCTGAAAGGTGCATCTGTGGAAACCAGATCCCCTGTGTCAAACGGTAGATTTTTCTTGCGAAGTTTGTTTTTCAAAATTTCTTTCAGATCGGGCGAAGGATGAAAAATTTTTCTTCTTGGAAAATAATGTCTGGATGTCCCCTCCTCAGAGAAAGCCTTGGTGATTATGGCAGCGTCGCAGATATGCCATCGGGAATTCAGAGATCCACAGATTCCCAGAATGATGACCTCCTTGGTCCCAGAGGCGATGAGGGACTCCAGAGCTAGAACTGCAGCGGGTGCTCCGACTGATTGATAGAGGATGATCCTATCTTCGAGAAGGAAGATATGACCGTAACCCAAATTCCGCTCTCTTAACACCAGTTTTTTGAAGGAATTGAGGATAACCTTGTCCGTACTGTCAAAGGGGATATAGAGAACCTTTTTTCGCTTTATGCCTTTTAACGGTATTGGCTTGACAATTACCATGTCGGTCATTTTTTTCGAGGGAAATCAAGATAGCAGAAAATAAACGCTTGGACAAGCGAAAGGAAAAAGGAATGCATCTCTTTATCAGTGAAAGGTGAGGGTGGGGGATCGTCAGCACGCAAATTTTCCCCAGCGAGGAAAATCAGCTCCCGTTCGGACTTCGCTCTCCTCTCCTGCGGAGAGAAACCATGCCCGCTCAGTCCTCACACGGACTCTTGTGAGTTATGAAGATGTAAGTCTGTAGGCCAAAAGTTTTTTGACTT
>CAYSCW010000024.1:0-46575 GCA_964429795.1 uncultured Eubacteriales bacterium | reverse complement strand
GGTCTGATGGCTGAGAACCACCTGTCCTAGGCCTCTAGACGATAGCGCCACCGTTAATTCGTTAAGGCAGAATACCAGATTTTCCCCTGGGAAGTCAATCAGTCGTATTGAATCACTGATTAAATCCTGTAAAATGCAACCTGGAGAAGGTTGGTTAAATCATATAAAATGTAAATTAACCTTAGAAGAGTTGTGAGGAATAAATCAAAGGAGAAAGATATGCCAGACCCAGATAAGGAAAAGATTTTGGATATCATCCATGTTGGCGAGTTTCCAGTCTATGAAATTGTTGAGCTTAGAAAAGGCGGAGATATAAAAATAAGGTACATTCAGAATCCCGAAGAATCGATCACTCTGGTGAGAAGTGCTATCCCCAGGTTTATTCATGTTCTTGACAGAATCAAAATTTAATTTTCTGCAACCCATTTTGTCCTCCATCAGTTTAAATTAAAAAGGAGTGTAAATAATGAAAAAACGACTCAGATGGATTGGCTATTTTGGACTCACATTTTTATTGATGATTTTACTTTCGCTGGCCCAGAAAACAGAAACCGTGGATGGTGTCCGTATCATCCATAATGAAAAACCAGGAAAATGGGGCGGTCAACCTCAAGTTTCTCTGAAGTTTATCAGAACAATCGGGGATATTGAGTCAGAAGACGAAAACGTGCTTTTTTACATGCCTTCTGACATCGCTCTTGACAGCCAAGGTAACATCTATGTTCTCGACTCCGGCAACCACCGCATTCAAAAATTCAGTCCTGATGGCCAATTTATCGCCTCTATCGGAAACAAAGGCCAGGGCCCCGGTGAATTCCAGTTTCCCGTCTCGCTAGATATCGATGCAGAAGGGTATATGTATATTGCGGACCAGGGAAATCAAAGAATCCAGATTCTCAAGCCCGACGGCACTAATCACAAAACAATAAAAATGATAAAAGAGACAGTGGGCATAATAAGGGTCTTAGGAAAGGACCGGATGATTATGGGGGGTGGAGGCGTTATCCTGATGAGCCCCGGTGCTCTAGAAGAGGAAGACCAAAAGTTGCCTAAACTCATTAAAATTCTTGATATGGAGGGAAATGTTAAGAAAGAAACCGGTGATCCCTTTGATTATAAAAATTTCCTCCTCAACAGGATGGGTAATAACTATCACTTCACAGGCGACAAGAAGAATAATTTCTATATTGCCTTTGACTTCCAGAATCGCATCGAGAAATACTCACCTGAGGGAAAACTTCTCTGGAAATCCGGCCGGGAATTGAACTACAGCACTGAGCCCAAGAACAAAGGGAGCATAAAAAGAAACGGCGGAATGGTATCCCTTCAACAGCCGGAGATGAACACTTGTTCCAACGGAATTTCCGTGGATGATAAGGGAAGAGTATGGGTCGTTAACCTGAAGAGGCAGATCAAAGAAGATGAGAGGATTCAGCCCAGCGTAAGAGTCTCCATGGATTCCAGCGGGCAACGATCCATGTCCATGTCAGTGGAGGGGAATACCGATGTCAGGGAGACGGACATGTATCAACTGGAAGTGTATGACCCTGAAGGCATCTTGCTGGGGACGATTCCACTCAACCATTTTGTGGATGATATCCGCGTCGATAAAGACAGGATTTTCCTCCTGGATAAAATGCGGGGCATGCAGTTTTACGAATACAAGATAATAGAGAAATAAGTGAAGCCAGGTGACTCGCTTTTTTTCTTTATTACTCCCAGTTATAAAAATAGGGGAAAAGTGGAAATTTTATAACTGAGAGTAAACTTGCAATTTTTTCAAAGAAATACAGATTGATTTTCTGATAGGCTGCTGAGAAATCTTAAGCTGTCTAGGGACGTTTGGAAGGCACTTCCTACATTTTCAAAATATCCCTCTTTTTAGTCATATCAGGGTCAACATGAATCAGCACATTTAACGGCTTTGAGAGTTCTTCCTTGATTTTCTCTTCGATCTTCATAGTTATCTTGTGGCTATCTATGACCGAAAGCTCAGGATCGACCACAACATGAACATCCGCAAACAACTGTCCGCCCAGCTTTCTTGTCCTCAGTGCATGCCAACTGGAAATATCCTTTTCCTCTGACAAGACTTTTTCCATCTTGCGGATGGATTCTCTATCTGCAGAATGTTCGCTGAGCTCGACGATCCCCTCTAGAAATATCTTCCCGGCCACTCCCATGATCATGAAGCCAACTACTATCGTAGCTGCCTGGTCAGCGTATCCCCAACCAAGGAGGCTGGCCACTCCTCCTAAGAGGACAGCCATTGATGAGAGGGAATCGGAACGATGATGCCAGGCATTGGCGTATAAAGCAGCGCTGTCTGTCTTCCTGGCGACTTCCCGTGTCTTGAAAAATATAATCTCTTTCAAAACAACGGAGATTGCTGCCACCACTAACATCACGTACCCAGGGTAATTCTGTCGATGGTAAAAGATGGAGGCTCCCGCAGACCATAGGAGCCCGAAGCCGACCACCAACAATATGAAAGCGATCAATTGAGAAGCTATGGTTTCGAACCTCCTGTGTCCATAGGGATGAGTTGCATCTGGCGGTCTGCGAGACATGGCTGTCCCCACCAGGACGATAAAATCCGTAAAGAGATCGGAAAGGGAATGAACGCTGTCTGCGATAAGAGCAGAGGATTTGATTGCGATACCTGAGACGAGTTTCAAGACGATCAAGAAAGCATTAATGGCAACACCCCACCATGTTATAGACCTTATGTCCTTCCGCATTTCAACTTCAGAGTGAATCATCATCTGTCTTTCTATTATAACCAATAAATCGATATTTGATGAATAAAATAATATGAGGCCTGTTCGGGGAACAGGCCCTGCGGTCTAAATATACTCAATGGTGGCCGGAGGCTTGGACGTAATCTCATAGGCGACGCGTACTACCTCGGGTATTTCCGAGGTTATTCTTTCGGCAATTTTTCTCAGGTTTTTCCAGGGAACCTCTGTGGGCTCGGCAGTCATGGCGTCTTTACTTTCCACTGAGCGGACGATGATGATATCGCCGAATTTCCTCTTTCCCTCTTCTATTCCTGTTCCTTTGTCACTCAAAAGCACAGCAAAAGCCTGAAAAGGCTTGAACGATTCTATCTCCTCTTCGACGATCCTGGTTGCCTTTCTTACCTGCATCACTCTCTCTGGCGTGACTTCCCCTATTATTCTTGTGGCCAATCCTGGCCCGGGAAAAGGCATCCTTTGATGGATTCCTTCGGGAAGCCCCAGCTCTCTGGCCACTTCTCTTACCTCATGCTTGAACAACTCTTTCAGAGGCTCGATGACTCTAAAACCGTAGCCCTTCTCTGGGTCGATCCCAATCTGCTCCAGGATGTTATGCTGGGTCTTTACCCCTCCTTTGGTCTCGATCACATCGGCAGCAATGGTCCCTTGAACCAGAAATCTTGCCTGGCTCCTCAAAACTTCCTGGCCGAACACGGTGTAGAATGCATTCCGGAAAGCCTTTCTCTTCTCTTCTGGATCGATTTTGCCCCTGAGGACATCGATAAATTCATCCTGGGCGTCGGTGACTTCCACCTCAATGCCCAGCCTGGCAAAAATATCCTTTACTTCTCGCGGTTCATCCTCTCTCATCAAGCCATCATCGATGAAGATCACCTTGAGGTTGTCTCCAATCGCCCGGTGAGCAAGGACCGTGCAGGTGGAACTATCAACTCCCCCTGATAAAGCGGAAATAGTTTTCTCGGATCCTGCTGTAGCCTTGATTTCCTCGATTTTCTCTTCGATGAATCTTTTCACATCCATTTTCCATTCTCCTTGATTTTATGTTTTCCCCTAGTTTCTCACCCCTAGAGGTGAAAAAATAGGGGGAGAATTCATCATCCTATCCACCCAGAAAGACGATTGACACTGTTAGGGGGCAGACCCTATATTTTATTATGAAAAATGAATTAGAGGAGGGCCCATCCAAGGTGTCGTGTCAGCTTGAACGGAAGCTGGATGAATAGGGATTCCTCTCCCGGCCCTCCTTCTTACCTTCTCTTTCTCTTCCACGGGTTTCATCAAAAAAAAGTTTCATACATACAATATATTGCGCTTATTTTTGATAAAAATACGACATATTGATAGTTCTGTCAAGTATGTTGAGCAATATGATAGCATTTCCATTTCTGTGATGAGTGAAAATATTTCATCCGGATAGGTAGTAAGGCTGCGGTTCCTGTCCATCCGAAGCCCATGGTGGGAGAGTCTTTGGCGAGGATGGAGGGGAACCGGCATTGTGACTGATTATATTTATCATCATTAGTTATTACTGAAATGGAAATGCTTTTGAGTAAGATTTCATCATTTTTTGGATTATTCTACGAAATATCACTCAGGAAGTGAAAAGGTTTTTGGTGGAAAAATTGGGTTCACTAGTCAGGTTGACCCCCAGCCTTCTTAAACCGGCTTCATCACCAGGTGTAGGGATATGAGTCATATGGACTTCACAGCCCCTAAGCTCATTCAATTTTTCCATAGCTTTTCTGGTAGAAGGGTTGGACGGTGCACTTATACTCAAGCCGATCAAAGTTTCTTCTAAATCCAGACTGACAGACCTCTTCCTGAGAACATTTTCCTTGAGATGAGCAACCGATTCCACTATTTCCTGAGGCAAAAGGTGAATCTCATCGGGAATCCCTGCTAATTTTTTGACTGCTCTTAACACAAGGCTCGAGGCTGCGTGCATAAGAGGAGAATTTTCTCCTGTGACGACAGTCCCATCTTTAAGTTCAATAGCGGCTCCACAAAAAATTCCCCTGTTGCCTTTTTCTTTCTGCTGGGCTTGCTGGGCAGCCTGCCTTGCCGGTTCCACCACTATGCGGTCTTCTGGTCGAACATTGAGTTCTTTCATGAGAATCTCGACCCGCTCGACAGCCTCCTTTTCCACAAGCCCCATAGCATATTCGCAGCTATAACGGAAATATCTGCGGATCACTTCCTGTTTGGCTGCCTCCCTGACCACATCATCGTTGACAATACCACGACTGGCACAATTGACTCCCATGTCGGTTGGAGATTGGTATAAGGATTTTGCCCCGGTCAGCCTTTCCAGTACACGTTTCAAGACCGGGAAAATTTCCACATCCCGGTTATAGTTGACAGCAGGCTTACCATAAGCCTCGAGATGGAAAGGGTCGATCAGGTTAAAATCTCCGATATCTGCGGTGGCTGCCTCATAGGCCGCGTTGACAGGATGTTTGAGGGGCAAATCCCATATGGGAAACGTCTCAAATTTGGCAAACCCTGATTTTGTGCCCTGCTTGTGGTCGTGGTACATCTGGGAAAGGCAGGTAGCCAGCTTTCCGCTTCCAGGACCCGGACCTGTCACCACCACCAACGGCATCCGAGTGGGGATGTATCCGTTGGCTCCGTAACCCTCATCGCTGACGATAACATCGATCTCTGTGGGATAACCCTTTGTGTAGCGATGGGTATAGACTCTTATCCCTCTGCGCTCTAGTTTATTCTTGAAGATCTTGGCTGCGGGTTGATTATCAAAACGAGTGATGACTACCCCAGAGACCTCAAGTCCCCATTCCCGTAAATCATCGATCAGCTTGAGTGAATCCACATCATAGGTTATCCCGAAATCTGCTCTGACTTTTTTTCTCTCGATATCTCCGGCATAAATACAAAGCAGAATATCTGCCCTGTCTTTGAGCTTCTGGAGAAGCTTCATCTTGATATTGGGATCAAATCCAGGAAGTACCCTGGAAGCATGATAGTCGAAGAGAAGCTTCCCCCCGAATTCCAGATAGAGCTTGTTGTCGAACAGCTTTACCCGCTCCAGTATAGCGGCGGTTTGTTCCTTTATGTACTTCTGGCTATCAAAGCCGATGGCATCTCTCATTCTCTATTCCTTGAGTAAAGCCCAGCTGGCAGCCTCTCTTCGTCCTTCATTATTTTTATCAGACAAGAGCAGTGTATGTCCATTAAAAAGTAAAAAGGGGGACTGCCCCCATTTTATTGAAGATTGGGAAGCGTGGTCTGAACCACCTCTGGCAGAGCTAGGTGGATGTGCATGCCATTGACAATAGGCATCACAGTGCCCACGGAAGCCATGGCGTCGACCACTTCCTGAATGAGGATGGGAGCATAGGAACCGATGATATGAAAACCCAGGATCTTCCATGTCTCTTTTTCCACGATAATCTTGGCAAAGCTCTCTTCTTCCCTCATGGCCTCCCCCTTGGCCACATCCAAATATTTGGCTTTTCCCACCAGCAAGAGGGCCACCGCCGCGACCATCCTGAAAGAATATTTTCAAGCATTCTATCAGTTTATGCCTTCAAAAGATCGATTCAGAACTGGAGAGAAGATAGAACCAAAAACCCGCAGAGCCATTATAAAAGTGTCCACCGCGAATTTCAAAGACTATTTCGATAGATTTAATTATACTTCCCAATATTTTGAAGAGGAAATAGAAGGAAATACTTTACCTATGCCTCAGATTTCTGTATTCTTTAAATAATAAACGGGAGCTAACAAAAAATGAAAAAAAATAGGATGAAGAAATTTATTATTCTCTTGACGATGGCAAACATGGCTCTGTTTTCTGGACTCGTCGCGAGCCCAGAGGGAAAGAGCAATATAAGGAGGCCCACTATGAAACTGACAAGCCCGGAATTCGAACATAACAGTATGATTCCATCGAAATTCACCTGCGATGGACAGGATCTCAACCCCACGCTCAACATAGAGGATATTCCAGAGGAAACAAAGAATCTGGCCCTTATCGTCGATGACCCGGATGCCCCCATGGGTACCTGGGTTCACTGGGTGGTCTTTAACATTCCCGTGACATCACAAATCCAGGAGGACAGCGTTCCCGGAAGACAAGGGATAAACGACTTCAGGAGAAAGAATTATGGCGGCCCTTGCCCCCCTTCAGGTACTCACCGTTATTTCTTTAAACTCTACGCATTGGATATCGAGCTTGATCTAGAGGAGGGTGTACGGAAAGGAGATGTTGAAGAGGCTATGGAAGGCCATATCCTGGCTCAAACTGAATTGATCGGCCTGTACAAACGCTGATCAAAGTTGAACCGCTCAACAGGTGCGTTCTCTGCGGGGCACCCTTTCTGATTCTAGTTATGAATTCAATGAGAAAGAGTGTGCCCCTCGGGAACGTCCTCATTAGGCGTCGGCTCTTGTCCATCCGAAGCCCATGGTGGTGGGTGGGAGGGTCTTGGCAAGGATGGATTAGAACCGACGCTGTTGAAATGCCATCTTATTCTTTTTTCTTGGATGCAGTGTATCCATCAGAGAGAGTCTTCATGAAAAGAACGGTAAGCTTCTCTTCTCTCTCACTCAATCCTAAATTGCCCAGCTCGGTTTTGTTCATGTTTTCGCTTACTTCAGGCGGAGGCCAGTTTTCAACGTCTCTGGTGTTATAAAACCGCACTAAATCCTCGAGGCTCTTGAAATACCCGTTATGCATATAAGCTTTGGTAAAATCTTTTCCTGGCCGCAAATCGACATTGCGTATGGTAGGAACTTTATGCTTTCCACAGTTTGCCTTGGCGTATGTGGCATATTCTTTTGTTTTCTCCAGAAATCCTCCTAATCCCCTATCGATCCAATCCTCTCCGTCGGAATTCCATTCCTCAGGCATCGAATAGAAGGGATTTTCGGGATTTTTGGGGACACCGATATTATCATATGTGAAATCCGTAAACACAGGAGGCTCTCCGTCGGGACCTTCCTCCAACACATGACAATTTGCACATTGGCCCTTGGTAATAAAAAGCATAAGCCCCTTAACTTCATCATCATCCAACCCTAAATTCTTATAATCTTCCCAATTCAGCTCATCCAGGGCTGTGACATCTTTGCCTTCAGAGTTTGCTCTCCGCCAGAACACATCAAATTTGGAACTGAAAGGATTTACTTCAGAAGATCTCTCGAAGGCAGCGATAGAATCTACTATCCTTTCATATGTCCTGTCGACATCATTTTCCCAATCCAGCGAACCTGGCCCCCAGACATCCTCAAAAAGATGAGCATAGTCTGCATATCTGATTTTCATCACCACGCTTCTCTTGTCAGGATTATTCTGCTCTAACGGATTTAAGAAGGGTCCCATCGCTTGCTCTGCCAGGGGATCCCCGTTGATTATTCCTGTAGCTCTCCCATCCCAAAACATTCCCCCCACGAAATTTCCCTCCTCATCCAGATGAAGGACCGGACTCCTTCCCGCATAAGCAGCGGTGGGCGGCCTTCGGTTTCCAAATCGACCGGCCACAGCTCCTTCATAGACAGCACCTGATTTGTTAATCGCCTCAATAGGTCCTGTCCAACCGACCAAAGACCCGTGGCAGGCGGCACAGGATTGACCTGGCGGATCAGAGAGATTGGAATCAAAAAATATCTTTTTCCCCAGAAGCTCCTTTTTAATAAGCCCCACCTGCACTTCATTCCTCGGCTCTCTCTCCCCCGCACAAAAAACCAGAAGAAGAAGGATTGTTATACTGAACTCCTTCCTCATCCATTTCATAGGAATCCCTCCTTTCTCGGTGCTTCCTCATCCTCTGTTTATTCTTCAGCGATTTCGGAAAGACCCCGCGCTTCCCTTAATCTCAGGAGGAAAGGCTTGTAGAGAAAACTGCGCTCATCCAATTCACAGAGCTGTCTGAACATTGGCTTTGTGACAGTGAAGGCAAGAATATCAGGGGGCAAGTGCTGACGCATGGCAATGTCAGTCGCCCCTATGGCGGCTTGGGGAATGTCAAGGTCCTCAAAGGGCTGAAACTCAGAACATCCCGAGCCGAATGGGGCTATCACAGGAGGCGGATCATCCGGATCACTGTGATACTGAGCCCCGATCATTAAAGTGCTCAGTTGATCCGGGTTGACGTAGAACGTGATGGTTTTAACATATTCCCATAGGTTCTTCCTGTATGGACCAACAAAAAGATGTGGATGTGTAGCGTTATAGGGTTTGGTGGAGTCAATCCACCTCTCCATAAGTTCATGGGAGGCCTTGAGTCCTTCATCATCAACCAGGAACTTGATGAATTTCCTTCTGGAGCGCGATTGTATCCCCCACATCCAGTGGCCTGCACCTCCGCAACCGTAATGGACCCTTGTGATGTGAAGAGTCTCTCCTTTAAGCCAATTCTTATAGAAAGAGAAAATGCAGTCTCTCTGGTTGGGTCTGACCAAAGGCTTAAACAGCTCAGGATCAGGCGCGTCGCAGAAGCCGATAAGGGGTGTGGTTAAATCGATTCGTTTTATTAAGGTAGTCGGGTCAGGTGGATTACCTTCCATAATGGACAATATATCGCATTTTTACCGATAATTTGCAAGCTTCAACTCCTACTCATAAGAAACCAAAGAATCAATTTTATTTGGCCAACAACAGAAGAGAATAAAGACAGTCTGTCTTACAATATTTAGCCAGATGCGGGGATTTTCAGTTCACTTATCCACCTACTCGGAAATTTTAATATTCTTCCTCTCCAGTGTCGTCCCCATGGCCTTATCCAGACGGGCCAAAGAGAGGTTATAATCGATGACAGCCCCCAATTCCGCACTGCGGGCATCGGCTAAATCCCTCTGGTACTGGAGGACAACATAATTCGTTGTCAATCCGACTCTTAACTTTTTCTCCTCTGCCTCAAGTTTTTTCTCTGCCAGCTCTCTGGCAATTTTGTAGGCCTGGACCCTCTGGTAATCTGTTTGAACAGCCCTCACCGCATTCCTGATCTCGAGAAAAATCTGCTGTTCCCGGTTTTTAAGCCTTAATAGAGCCTGATCCAGACTCGTCCTGGCCTCGGCATAGGCAGCTCGGGAAAGGACAGTGTTCAGGGGAATACTAAGCGTTACTCCTACAGACCAATTCTTATTTTTGAAATTGAAGGCATCCTTCAGCGCATTGACTGATCTGGCGGGAAGCGTACCCGTTACCACATCAGTCAGAGGGTCATTATTGAGATAGAGAATTTGCGTTCCAGATATTCCCGGACTCCAGTAAGAGGCCTGGAGGCTTATATCTGGCAGAAGTTGATTCTTAGCGTAACTCAGATTGAGTTCATTGTTCTGGATATTAATCCTGCTTGCCTGAAGATCGGGCCTGTTCTCCAAAGCGGTAAAGAGAGCATCCTCAAGACTCACCTCCCTCATCTCATAGGCCGGCTTATCCACAGGCTCAATCTCCGCCTGCATCTTTACTTCTTTCTCTTCAGCAGAAAGGTTGATGATAGTCACTAAGAGGTCCTCAGAATTCTTGACCATGGCCTCAGCCTGCAGGATCTCTGCCTCCCGCGTAGCCACCTCAGCCTGCGCACTCAAGATTTCAATAGGAGCAACGGTACCCACCTCAACCTCCCTCTTATTCTTGGCTAAAAGATCTTGGGCCAGCTCCAAGGACTGTCTCTTCACCTTGAGATTTTCGATGCTGTAGACCAAATTCCAGTAAGCCTCTTCCACGTTGTAAATTGTATCCAGAAGAACTTGTTTGAACTGATTTTCTGAGATGTCCCTGTTATTCTGGGCGATGATGATATCTCTGCGGCTGATCTTAAATCCAAAACCCTTCAGCAGAGGCTGGGTAAAAGAAAAGTACAACGTGCTCCCATAGCGGGGGTTGATTGTCTGGAATTTTTGATTGGTGTCGTTCTTATAAGAATAAAGGGAAGCACGAATTTCTCCTCCTGTGGGAATGAGCTGAGTGATTTGGGCTGAATAATCATTGTAATCAGTAGCGATGTTTTCAGCGGCTTCTATCCACGAAAAAGAAGGTGAGTTCGTGTGCTCAGTGCCATAAGCGAAGGAGAGGCGGGGCATGAATTTTTCCTTGGCCATGGAGACGGAAATGTGGGCAAGTTCCGGATTCAAAACTTCGACGGCAATCCCGAGGTTATTCTCCATCGCTTTCTGTATGCAGTTTTCAAGGGATAAGGCTCTCTCTTTCTGCTGGGCAAATGCCCCAGCGACCAGGAGCACGACGGAAAGAAGAATAAAAAAATACTTTTTCTTTATCATTTGGAACCTCCTGAGGAGCAATCAGCACTCCATATTAAGTCTTAAACCGTCTTTTTTCTACCTCAAAGCTGAATGCATCCGATAAAAGGAACGTTTAATCAACAATCCATCCATCCAGAAGATTGATAAGCCTGTTTCCGTAGGCTGCTTTTTCTTCAGAGTGGGTCACCTGGATGATTGTAGTACCCTCATTATTCAGCTTCTTGAGTAAATCCATCACCATTTTTCCCTCCTGGGAGTTTAAGTTTCCTGTAGGCTCATCGGCCAGGATGAGCTGAGGGCTGGTGATCACAGCTCTGGCCACAGCCACTTTCTGCTGCTGTCCGCCAGAGAGTTGATTTGGGAAGAGGTTTTTCTTGGCGACGATGTTGAACCGGTCAAGCATGTCACAAACCTTGCCTTTCCGCTCAGCTCCTTTGACTTTCTTATAGAGAAGAGGGGTTTCCAGGTTTTCATAGACTGTGAGATCATCAATGAGGTGATAACTCTGGAAGATAAAACCGATGTGATGCTTATGAAGCTCTGAGAGCTGTTTTTCGCTGAATCTGTGAACAGGTTTGTTGAAGAAGAAATATTCACCGCTTGAGGGCTTATCCAGCATGCCAAGGATGTAAAGAAGGGTTGATTTCCCTGCACCAGAGGGGCCCATGACGGTTAAGAACTCACCCGGCTTGACTTCCAGGTCAATGTTCCGCAGGACAAAGGTCTTGACAAACCCTGTTGAATAGTATTTGGTGATGTCTTTCATTTTTATCATGACGAACTCCTTGCTCTTACTGCCAAAACACTGTAAAGCCTTTATTTAAATGAATCAATAAAGTTTGATTCTCTCTGCCAGTACGATCCCGAAACAAAGGGAAATAAAACTCAGAAAGAGGCTATTTTCAGATAATTTCTAAACATGACCCGTAGGCCCCTTCTTTTTTAGCTTTTCTTCGGAACATGATGGGGATATTATTCCTGGTGGGCACACCAATCTGGACCAACTGCCAATCCCTGTCATGCTCTTTAATCACCCGCTTGATGACTTCAACCTTATCTGCTTTCTCACCGTTAAAGTCATCCCAGACTATGATCTCGACTCTGTAATGAAGCGTGCGCCTCTTCCCGTTGATTTTCACCTCGATGTCTATGTTCTGCTCTGCCTCTATGGTGGGGATTTGAAGGACAACCTCTCTCATTCTATCCTCCTTGTTTCAATCTTCCTCTGTTTTTTGTTTTATCTTGTATAAGACCCGTCCGAGATAACCACCATCGTCAATCTCGGCGATGTACAATCCCGGCTGGAGGTAAGCTTCGGTCTTCAGCATGGGCTCAGAAAGCTTCTCCAGCAGAACGCTGGCTTCCCAGTCTTGCTGTTTATCACTCAACAGCACAGATTCCTTATTCTCCACAATTTTCTTCAGAATTTCTTTCAGACGCATATTTTCCTCCTATTTAGGCTTCATTCATAACGCAGTGAATCTACTGGATTCGCCAGGGCAGCCTTTACGGCCTGGTAACTCACGGTAAGCAATGCTATGGCAAAAGCTAGAATTGCGGCCAAAACAAAAGGTAAAAACCCGATGTCGATGCGATAGGCAAAATCCTGAAGCCATCTGTTCATGACGTAATAAGTCACAGGCCAGGCAACGATATTGGCCACAAGCACCCACTTGGTGAATTCAGAGGAGAGCATCAGGACGAGGCTGGGAGCTGTTGCTCCGAGCACTTTGCGAATTCCAATCTCCTTTGTACGCCTCTGGGCTGCAAAAGCAGCCAGCCCGAACAATCCTAAGCAGGCAATAAGAATGGCTATTATGGAGAATGTACGAATGATTCTACCTGCCTGCTCTTCTCCTTGATAAAGCGTGTTAATATTCTCATCCAAAAAAGTATAGGTGAAAGGATATTCCGGTATAAATTTGGAAAATGTCTTTTCTATCGATTGAATGGTGCCAGAAATACCATATGACTTTATTTTTACAGCCATGGTCCAAAAATATTCAGGATCACGGCTCAGGACCATAGGTTCAATTTCATCATGGAATGAGGAAATGTGGTGATCTTTCATTACTCCTATGATTGTACCTTTTAGTCCAAGTCCCGTCTGAAATCTCTTGCCGACTGCTTCTTCGGCCGAAGCAAGCCCCATCTTTCGGACAGTAACCTCATTGACGATAAAGGCTTCTTTTAAATCAGTCGAATACTCTCTGGAAAATTTTCTTCCTGCAACCATTTCGATCTCAAAATTACCGAGGTAATCCATATCGACAAAATTGTGATAGACCTGAAAAGCCTGCTCCCTTGAGGCGCCTTCCGGGCGCCCATACGTCACAAGAATGTTGCCTGAAATAGGAGCTCTCAAACAGGCTGTTGCACCCGTAACGCCTGGATATCTAATAAGCCCATTTTTTATCGACTCATACTGTTTTCGACCTGACTCACTCTGGATAGGAATAATCACCATATATTCCTTGTCGAAACCCAAATGGGCATTCTTCATGTAACGCAACTGTTGATTGATGATCAGCGTACAGACAATCAAAAGAATAGAGACAACGAACTGAATGATGACCAATGATCTTTTAAAAAAGAGTTGACCCAAAGAAGTTTTAACAGACTCTTTTGAGCCCTTCAATGCATTTATGGGTTGATGCCTGGATAAAAACACGGCCGGGTAAATGCTGGAAAGGATTCCAACAAAGAGAGTCAGGAGAAAAAATCCGCCTAAAAACAGGATATTCTTCCCATAATTAAATACAATGGACTTTCCCACCAGGGAAGAAAAATTGGGCAAAAGCAATTCAACGGTAGCCAGTGATATGAACATGGCCAACAAAGTAAGAAGGATGGATTCACTTACGAATTGTTTCACCAACTGAAACCGCTGAGCCCCCAGGGCTTTTCTCATCCCCACTTCTTTGGCTCTTCTGGAGGATTGAGCTGTGGCTAGATTCATGTAGTTTATGCAGGCGATGACCAGGATGAGGAAGGCAATCGTGGAAAGGATGACCAGGTTAGAGACAAAATTATTGGCTTCGATCTCGTCCTCCAAGTGAGAATGCAGATAAATACCTTTTAGAGGCTGTAAGAATATTTTTCTCTCGATATCTGGCCGTTTTCCTGCGTGGCGAGTGATGATGTCTTCGATTCGAGATGTGTATTCCTCGATATCTATATTTTTAGACAATACAGCATATGTATATAAGGTTGTGTATCCAGTCCAGGTATTGAGCCACAAACCAAAGTTCTGTTCATTTTTAGCAAGAAAAGAAATAACAAAATCGAAGTGATAGTGGGAGTTAACCGGAACGTCCTCTATCACTCCCGTAACCATAAAATTGTACTGGTTATTCACCCGAAAGACTCTTCCTATGGGATCCTCATTCCCGAAATATTTTTGAGCTGTAGAGGCTGTAATCACCATAGATTCGGGAGTATCCAGCAAATGGGAAGGATTCCCATTCAGGAGTTGAAAAGGGAAAACATTAAAAAAGTCAGGATCAGCATATATCACATTCTCCTCGTAAATTCGCTTGTTCTCATACTCAAATAAAACCTGAGAATCAAAATATATCCGGGTGATATGCTCGATTTCTGGATATTCCTCCTTCAGTGCCGGCGCAACAGGGGTAGGCGTGGCAGCACTAAAGCTCGTGCTTTGGGGCCTGATGACCTTATGACCAATGCGGTAAATCTTATCTGCATTGGAGTGGAAAGTATCATAACTGAGCTCTTGTTTGACATAGAGCATGATGAGAAGACAGCAGGTGATGCCTACGGCAAGCCCAAGCACAGTTATGAGGGAATAGACCTTTTGTCTGACGAGATTTCTGAATGCGATCTTTAAATAATTTTTAATCATGATTGACTCCGCTTATCCAAAGACCTGCGATATTTTCCTCTCTTCATCAGCTTAAGCTTATATGCTGCTCATAAAAATAGGAATAATAAGATGATTAAAGCCAAAAGCCATAGAATTTTATTCATTTAATAACACTCCTGTGTTTATTTCTCCTCTCCACCGTACCGGCATAATTTTTGTACACATACTCTCTTTCAAAGGATTATTAAGCAAAAAATATGCCATTATAGCCAACAGAGGAAAAAGAGAGTAAGTTTTAGATATACTTAAAATATGTGTTCGCTAGGGCAACACATGGTGTACATAAGCGAACATAAATGAGAAGATTGGCCACAGTCTTTCTTTGATTTTTAGATCTTAAATTCCTTCTGGATGTTTTCGGAAACGATATGCCCGTCAAAGAGATGGATGATACGATGGCTGTATTCAGCATAGGCTGGTGAGTGAGTAACTATGACCACTGTGGTGCCTGACTCATGGAGTTCCCCGATGAGCTTCATTACTTCCTCACCATGGGCCGAATCCAGGTTTCCTGTTGGCTCATCAGCCAGTATCAATTTTGGCCGGGCCACAATCGCTCTGGCTACAGCTACCCGCTGCTGCTGACCCCCAGAGAGCTGCTGAGGGAAATGATTTCTACGGGCTATGATCTCCATCTGCTCTAGGACTTCATTTACTCTCCTCTTCCTCTCTGAGGATGAGTAACCAAGATAGAGAAGCGGAAGCTCAACATTCTCGAAGACTGTCAGCTCATCTATAAGGTTGAAACTCTGGAATACAAACCCGATATTCGACTTCCGAAGGCCTGCCCGGCGCCTTTCAGAATACCTGCTGACTTCCTCGCTGAGAAACAAATAATCGCCACTGGAGGGTTTATCAATCATTCCCAGAATATTGAGAAGTGTCGATTTCCCACAACCTGACGGTCCCATGATAGCCACATACTCTCCCTCTTGAATCTCCAGGTTGATGTTATTCAACGCTGTTGTTTCGACTTCTTCTGTGGTGTAAACCTTTTTAAGGTTCTTGGTCTTTATCATGCTTTTCCTCCTTGATTAAGCCTTCCTTTTGATATTCATCTATTCGAAACTAAAGCCTCTTATTCTTATAAGACGCTCTATCTGTGTCTAAGGTTTACTTCAAAACAAGCCTATCCATATTTCCAAAGCTTTCATAGGAAGATGTGATGACTTTCTCACCAGGATTCAAGCCTTCGAGCACCTCAAAAACCTGGGGATTTTGCCGTCCCAGTTTTATCCTTCTTTTAGTGGCCACCTTTTCAGACTCATTGACCACGAAAACCCAATTTCCTCCTGTTGTCTGGTAAAAGCCTCCCCTCGGCAGGAGAACGGCTTCGGATACGTCACCTAATTCCAACCGAATATGCAGCGTTTGGCCACGGGTGATTCCCTGAGGCTCATGGTCGACAAATTCCATGTCCACCTCGAAACGGCCCTCTCTCACCTCAGGATATATTCTTTTGACCACCAGCTTGAAAGTCTTTCCGGTAAACTCAAACTCCCCGGTTCTTCCCAACTCAATTCGGGCAATGTAATGTTCATCTATGGCGGCCCTCACCTTGAAGCCCTCCAAAACGTCGATCTGCCCCAGACGTTCTCCTGCTGATTTGGACTGTCCGATGTCAGCATTCAATGAGGTCAGGTGACCAGAAACCGGCGCCTTGATGGTGAGATTATCAAGCCTTCCTTTAATGATTTCAAGGTTATTCTGCATGCGGTTGACCTGGGCCTCTAATGCTTCTATCTGGCTCTCTCTGAATTCCAGGTCTTTCTTCTGACCCTCTACGGTCAAATCTTTTTTCTTCAGCAGATACTCATACTGATCTTTGGCCAGCTCGAACTCATGCTTGGAGACCAGGTTATCCTTGGCCAGCTCTTGGTAACGCTCGTAGACTCTTTTCTGCTGCTGGAGCTCATTCTCGATACTGGCCAGCTCCTGGCTCAATTGCAACCGGTATCTCTCCATATCGAGACGGGTGTTGCGCAGGTTGTTTATCTGTTGGAACAGCTCAGCCTCGCGCCACATACTGTTTATCAAAAGATTGGTGTTAGCCAGTTTCAGGATTTTATCTCCCTTCTTGACAAAACTACCGGCCTCTAAATGGATCTCCTCGACTATTCCCCCTTCGGACGCATCTAAATAATGGGTAACAATAGGCAGAACATTCCCCATGACAGGAATAAACTCCTGAAATGGACCTTCGGTCACCGTGGATACAGTCAGCCGTTCAGCCCGAACATTCAATGATGATTTACTGACCCCAAAGACAAATATATAAATCACCGCCACGATAAATAATCCCACTGCGGCAAACGCCGCAATCCTCTTCGGCGGCCACTTCTTTTTCTCAATTTTACGATCCATTCCCATTCTCTTACTCCTTATGGATGATCCTCCTGTCTTTCAATATCGCTCGAATATTTCCATCTTTCTATAATCATTTTGGAATCGCCTTCTCAAATCTCTTTATGTGCAATAAATGTGCCAGCATAATATTCTACGCAGTCAAAAGGCAAACAAGTGCAGGAAAACCAAAAAAAAGTGTTCGCCTGCATGACATCCGGTGTTCATTTCCGAACAGCTTCCAGATGATTTCATCGATTCAGCGAATGAGGATTAGATAAAACAAGTATTCATCTAAAAGGCACATTTCTTGCATAAATGATTTCCCCTGATATTTTTTGCTATAATGGATAGAGGGCAACCTACAGGTAAGTTCAACCGTAATTATAATATGACAATACACAGGAAAGTGAGTTCGCGAAAATAAAAGACAACCGGAGGAAAAGCTGATGAATAAAAAGACAGGAAAAATCCTCATCATCGATGATGATGAAGATATTCTTCAGGCAGCCCGTCTTGTTCTTAAAAAACATGTCTCTCAGGTTCGTACGGAAAAATCGCCGGAAGTCATCCCCTCTCTTCTTAAAAATGACTCTTATGATGTCATTTTTCTGGATATGAATTTCGCCAAAGGGGCTACCAGTGGTCAAGAAGGCTTTGATTGGCTGAATAGAATTTTCGAAATCGACCCCTCTGTTGTTGTGGTTCTGATCACTGCCTTTGGTGATGTGGAAATGGCTGTTCGTGCCGTTAAAGAAGGCGCCACTGATTTCATCCTCAAACCATGGCAGAACGAACGGCTTGTAGCCACCCTGACCTCTGCCATGAATCTGCGGAAATCACGAAGGGAAGCCGATAGCCTGCGTTCCAGACAGAAACAATTAAGTGCTGATCTTGATCAACCATTTCACGATTTCATAGGCCAAAGCCCCGCCATGCAGGCGGTGTTCGCTGTCATCCAGAAAGTGGCCAAAACGGATGTCAATGTGCTCATCCTGGGAGAGAATGGCACAGGAAAAGAGTTGGTTGCCCGCGAACTCCACCGCCAATCCGATCGGGCTGAAGAAGTCTTTATCAGCGTAGATATGGGAGCTGTGAGTGAGACTCTTTTTGAGAGCGAACTTTTCGGCCATGTCAAGGGCGCATTTACCGACGCCAGAGAAGATCGGGCCGGCCGCTTCGAGATTGCCTCTGGAGGAACGCTATTTCTGGATGAAATCTGCAATCTGTCCTTGCCTCTTCAAGCCAAACTCCTGACTGTTCTGGAAAGCCGCACGGTCACCCGGCTCGGCTCCAACAAACCCATCACCATCAATGTCCGTCTTGTCTGTGCAACCAATATGCCCATCCATGAAATGATTATCGCAAACAGGTTCCGCCAGGATCTCCTCTACCGGATTAACACCGTGGAGCTTCGCATCCCCCCCTTACGTGATCGCATCGAAGATATCCCTCTTCTGGCAGAACATTTCCTCAAGATCTATTGCAAAAAATACAGCAAGCCAATCATGAGGCTGAGCCCGGCAACTATGAAGAGGCTGGAAAAATATCATTGGCCGGGTAATGTCAGAGAGCTGCAGCATGCCATAGAACGGGCCATCATCATGAGCGATTCCCAGGTCTTGCAACCCTCTGATTTCTTCTTCCCTGCTCCCGAAGCAAAAGGAGATGCTCTGGTGTTCGAGGATTATAATCTTGAAGATATCGAAAAAATCATCATCCATAAAGCTATAAGCAAATATGGGGGGAATATCACCCATGCTGCCAAAGAGCTGGGGCTGTCGCGAGCTTCTCTGTATCGAAGATTAGGAAAATATGGTTTTTAAGAAGTTTCGCATCAATTGCACAATCCGTGTTCTCCTTCTTGGAGCAACCTTCTGTGCTTTCTCTTATTTCCTCTTCCGAACAAACATTTATGCTGCCCTGGTTATCATCGGCTTCTTCATCATCTACCAAATCTACTCACTCATCAATTATGTGCAAAAAACAAACAGGGAACTGACCCGCTTTCTCGAGTCCATCAAATACAGCGATTTCTCCCAGACATTCAAAGATGACGGCCGCGGATCATCTTTTACTGCACTCAAAAAAGCTCTTACCGACGTCATGAATGCCTTCCGCAAAACCAGGGCTGAGAAAGAAGAACATTACCGATACTTACAAACCGTGGTTCAGCACGTGGGCATCGGCCTGATTGCCTTCCAGCCAAACGGTGATGTGGAGCTCATCAATACAGCCGCAAAACGCTTATTGAGAACCGCCCAACTCAAGAATATAAAATCTCTACAATCATTGAGCAAACCTCTGGTGGAAACCCTTTTTAAGCTCAAGTCAAGGGAAAGGGCATTGGTTAAGGTCGAAGATGAAAACGAATTACTGCATTTGGCTCTTTATTCGGCTGAGTTTAAGCTTCGGGGACAAAAGTATTCTTTGGTTTCCATCCAGAATATTCACAGCGAATTGGAAGAGAGAGAAATCGAGGCCTGGCAGAAGCTCATCAGGGTTCTCACCCATGAGATCATGAACTCGATAACACCTATCGCCTCTCTGGCTTCCACCATCAACGACCTGATAAAGGATAGCTATTCCATACAGGCTTCAGGCGAGAAAATCGATTCCGAATCATTCAATGATATCCATCATGCCTCTCAGACAATTCAGAAGCGAAGCCAGGGTTTGCTCCACTTTGTGGATGCCTACAGAAATCTGACCCTGGTCCAAAAACCCAATTTTCAGATTTTCCCGGTGAGAGAGCTCTTTTCCCGTGTGGAAAAGCTCATGCAGGCCAGCATCAAAGATAAGGGCATTCGCTTTGAATCCCGGATAGATCCACAGAGCCTAGAATTAACCGCTGACCCCGAGCTCATCGAACAGGTGCTCATCAACCTTCTCCTCAATTCCCTCCACGCGGTAGATAGACGGAAAGAGGCAAAGATAGATTTAGAGGCCGGCTTGGATGGGAGAGGAAGGATTATGATCCAGGTCAAAGATAACGGGCCTGGAATTCCCAAGGAAAACATGGAGAAGATCTTTATTCCCTTTTTCTCCACTAAAGAAGGGGGTTCTGGTATCGGACTCAGCTTATCCCGTCAGATTATGCGCTTGCACCATGGATCCATAGCTGTCCATTCTGAACCGAATGCAGAAACAATCTTTACCTTGAGATTTTAATATGTTTTAAGCTCGCCGTTCTTTCTCCCACTTCTCCAATATCTCCATGACTTCCTGGTCTGAGACATCATACCAATTCCTGTAGACCTGAGCGACCGCTCTGAAAAAAACGGGTTTTTCCAGAATGACAACCTCATCAACCATTCTGCCGATTTCTCCGGCAACTTCTCTTCCTGCCACAGGCGAGGCCACCACTATTTTCTTTGCGCCCCTGTTTTGACACAACTTGATGGAAGCCCTCATGGTTGATCCCATGGCGATACCATCATCGATCAAAATGACTGTTTTACCTTTGATTACAGGCAAAGAGTGTCCTTTTCTTAAGACATCGATTCTTCTTTTAATTTCTCTCTTTTGTTCATCGATAATTTTCCGGACGGTTTGTTCTGGATAAAAAAAGGCAAATTGTTCATAAATAAAAGTGCTCCCGTCCTCTGCTAGGGCACCGAAGCCTGATTCTGGATTATCTGGGAAAGGAAGTTTTCTGGTGACGATCAGGCTGAAATCCGCCTGGAGATATTTGGCCACCTGGTAGCCTACTTCTACCCCGCCCTTTGGTATTGCCAGAACAATGACATCCTTTTCTTTGTATTTTTTTAGAGCCTGCGCGAGTTTCTTGCCCGCGTCCCTTCTGTCTTCAAACATTTTTTCTGAAAAGAAAGCGAATGTTCGTCCAACTTTCATTCGCTTCAATATTTTTTCTCAGCACAAAATTTTATGAACTACTCTCTTAAATTGTCTTCATAAAATTGGAGTCCACAATCAAGACATTCATATTTAATATGTTCTGCCTCTTCTGGATGTTCCGCAGGGGATTCTCCTGTTCTATCAGTTGCCTTATGTGATATTTCTTCTATATTGTAGCTCCCACAATCTGGACATTTTATTAAGCCTTGCATTAATCCCTCCTTCTCTAAGAGTCCTCTCCTCATACTGAATAATACATTTTCGTTTGATAAAAGGAAAATATTCTTTTGACGAGAGTAGAAACTCTTCCCTCCTCTGAAAAACATTAGAAAAACCGGGGAAAAACAGGGGAAACTTTAGGACAACAGGAGTGCCGAGGGCCGGACTCGAACCGGCACACAGGTTACCCTGCGAGGAATTTTAAGTCCCTTGCGTCTACCAATTCCGCCACCCCGGCACTTTAGAAACAATGACTTAGCAATTATATTATACGCAATTTCCTTCAGACCGTGTCATCATGCTGCTCTTGCTGGATTGAAATTATATCACAACCCTATAATGCTAACAATTACTCTCGATTCACATCTATTGAAAAAATCTTAAAAAAAAATGGCTCCAACTTTACAGTTCTATCTTGTAAAAATTTTAAATGTATGACAATATGATCATAGATATTTATGAGACAATCTGTAAAAGTTTTCAAGGCACTTTCTGATTCAACTCGCTTACGTATTCTTATGCTCCTTTTGCAAAGAGAGCTGTGCGTGTGTGAACTTGTCTTCACTTTAAAAATGGAGCAGTCACGAATATCTCATCAGCTTCGAGTTCTAAGAGATGCGGATTTAGTGGAGGATATCAGGGAGGGGAAATGGACAAATTATAGGATCTCCAAAAAAACAAGAAAGAATCTAAAAGCATTATTTGAAAAGATATTAAAAGAAACTTTCTCTGATTCAGAGGAATTCGAAGAAGACAAGAAAAATCTGGAAATATGCCTTAAAGAGAATATACGAATGAAGAAATATGTGTAAAATAGTCTTTCTTCATTAATAGTTTTATTTCTATTCCATCCTTAAATTAGTCTCTCCGGCAAATAAATTCAAAAAAAAGACTTGACAAACATCATATAAAGCAATATGAATATATGTTCATATGATATTAATATCATTAATAAAGCGGAACAAGCAGAGAGATGCCTGAATGAAAGACAGATGGATTTTCTTGATATTTCTCCTTACTTTTCTGGCCGCTTACTTCATTCCCTTTCAACAACCCAGTGTTCAGAATGCTATAAGTGAGGCTTTTGCCCTCCTTCAAGAATATGCCAGGCAACACGTTCTTCTCTGCCTCATGCCTGCTTTTTTCATCGCAGGTGCGATCTCAATTTTTGTCAGCAAAGCCTCGATCATTAAATATTTTGGAGCGCAGGCAAAAAAAATCCTCTCCTACTCCATAGCCTCCGTGTCTGGGACGATTCTGGCTGTTTGCTCCTGTACTGTGCTTCCTCTATTCGCTGGAATCTACACAAGAGGCGCTGGAATCGGCCCAGCAACAGCTTTTCTCTATTCTGGACCCGCAATTAATGTTTTGGCCATCATTCTAACCGCAAAGGTTTTGGGCTACAAGCTGGGGCTGGCCAGGGCGCTGGGCGCGATCGTCTTTGCTGTAGTCTTAGGCCTCATCATGCACCTCTTATTCAACAAAGAAGAGGAAAAAAACAGGGAGCAATCAAATCTTGTCGAAGGCGAAGAAAAAAAAACGCGCCCTTTGTGGAAGACAACACTTTATTTCGCTGTGATGGTGGCTATTCTTGTGTTAATAAACTGGGGAAAATCTAGCCCGGAGCTTAAGGTCTGGTATTTCATCTACCAAGCCAAGTGGTATATAGGAGCAGCTCTGCTGGCCGTTCTCGCCTGGATGATTTTCGCCTGGTTTAGAAAAGCAGAGCTCAAGGAATGGACCTTTTCCACCTGGGTCTTCGCCAAGCAGATCTTTCCGCTCCTCTTTGCGGGCGTCCTGGTTGCCGGTTTCCTGCTCGGCAGGCCCGGCCATGAAGGCGTTATACCCAGTCAATGGGTGGCCAGGTTTGTCGGAGGGAACAGCTTGGGTGCGAATCTTTTTGCCTCTGTCGCCGGGGCTCTGATGTACTTTGCCACCCTGACAGAAGTTCCCATCCTCCAGGGCCTTTTGGGTGCCGGCATGGGCCAAGGACCGGCGCTGGCTCTTCTTCTCGCCGGCCCTGCTCTATCCCTGCCCAACATGCTGGTTATACGAAGCATCCTCGGAACGAAAAAAACAATGGCTTACATCATTCTCGTTGTGGTCATGGCCACTATCACAGGATTGATATACGGACATTTTCTTTCATGAGACAATCGAACAAATAAAGGAGGTTATCAATGGAAATCAGGATTTTAGGTCCGGGTTGTCCCCGGTGTGGAGAAGTGGAAAAAAGAACGATCAACGCCCTGGCCGAGTTAAATGTAGGTGCCGACGTTCAGAAAGTCACAGACATCAAGAAAATCTCCGAGTACAAAGTCTTCGCAACACCTGGCTTGGTCATCAACGGCAAAGTCAAAGCATCTGGCCGCATCCCCTCTCCAGAAGAAATCAAGAGGTGGATCCAGGAAGAGATGTGATGTATGATCTTCAAAGCAGAAAGCTGGGCTTTGGATGCGGACCTTTAAACATGTTTGAAAGGAAGCATCAAACTCTTTCGAAATCTGAAGACAATTATCGAAATTGAGGCCAAATACAATATGAAAACTTTCAACAGAGTTCTTATCCTATGAGTTTGCGGCTATCAAGGAAATAGGAATGAAGCAAAAACAAATAAAGAAAAAAGTTCTCTTCATCTGTACTCATAATTCGGCTCGTTCGCAAATGGCAGAGGGATTGTTGAATTCACTGTATGGAAATCGATATGAAGCATATAGCGCAGGAACTGAACCAAGCGTCGTCAATGCTCATGCGATTCAAGTCATGTCCGAATTCAGCATAGACATCTCAAAACATCGGTCAAAAAGCGCAAAAGAGTTCATAGAGCAAGAATTTGATTATGTGATCACCGTTTGCGACCATGCCAAAAAAACATGTCCATTCTTTCCGGGAGGCAAGAAACGCTTACATAAAAGTTTCGAAGACCCGGCTTCATATAAGGGAAATGAAGCTGATACTTTATCTGTGTTCAGGCAAGTCAGAGACGAGATGAAGGATTGGTTCATCACGGTTTTGGAAATGATTACATCTTCTATTTTGGAGTTAAATTTACAGGACAGATCTGATAATATAGATCTGCGAAATGATATTGTCAGCGGGTATGGTGATCGTTCGAAAAGAAGCGGGTGAATGGAAGTTCCTTTTTCTCAGAGCCTACAGACTCTGGGATTTTCCCAAAGGGGAAGTTGAGGAAGGTGAAGATCCTCTGGAGACAGCCAAGAGGGAAGCCAAAGAAGAGGCTGGTATTTCGGAGCTTCATTTCCGGTGGGAACCTGTGTTTAAAGAAACTGAACCTTACAGAGGCGGTAAGAAAATCGCCAGATATTATATCGCTGAGACCACACAGTCTGAGGTGACTCTATCTGTCAATCCTGAGCTGGGACGACCTGAGCATCATGAATATCAGTGGCTCTCCCACGAGGAAATGAAGAAATTAGCACCGGAAAGGCTTTTTCCTGTCATAGAGTGGGCTCATAAGACAGTATCCCAAGAATGAAAAGGAGGGATTAAAATGATAAAAATGGCAAATCTCATGATTTTGGTGTTTCTCTTGGCTTTGATCCATCCCATGGTTTTTTCCCACTGTGAGATCCCCTGCGGTATCTATAATGACGAAATGAGAATTCAGATGATCTCTGAACATATCACCACCATCGAAAAAGCGATGAAACAAGTCCAGGAGCTATCCAAGGAGGATCCAAAAAACTTCAATCAGATCGTCCGTTGGATTGTTAACAAGGAAAAACATGCCGAAGAGATCCAGCACGTCGTCAGCCAGTACTTTCTCACTCAGCGGATTAAAGTTCCTGATGAAAATGACGCGGAAGCGATGGCAAGATACCAGAAGCAACTCTCCCTTTGCCACAGCCTTCTTGTCTATGCCATGAAAACAAAGCAAACAACGGATCTCACCAATGTCGAAAAATTAAAATCCTTACTTCACGAATTCGAGCACGCCTATCTTGGCAAGAAAGATTAGTTAATCCTCTGATTTAATCGATCCTTCTGGAGACTGCTCCTTCGTAGCAAATTGTACTCTTTTTTGATACAATACATTTTTCCATGGAATCCTCCAACCATTTCCTCCATCCTCCCTTAAAAGAAAAATATTATAAAAGGCTTACCTTAAGGAATACCCTTTGGAATCTGGTTCTTTTTGTCACTCCCTTTGTTCTACTCTTCTTCACTGTGAATCATGGAGTTACTTCTCTGATCAAACAACAGATCTATAAAAATCTTGCCAACACGGTCGAAGAGAATATTAAAACCATTAACACCTTCCTCCAGGATAGGGAGGTCGATCTAAAGCCTTATGCCAAGCTCGATATCGATAACGTCCAAGAAGTGACAAAGTTCTCTCCTTTCTTCCAATCTCTTATTCAGGAGAAGAGATGGTACGACTTCCTCATTATTTCTGATTTAAACGGGGAAGTCATTCTCACTATCAACACGGATAAAAGAAGGAATGTTTCTGACAGAGAATATTTTAAAATAGCCAAAAGCGGGACTCCTTTCACCTCTGGGATATTCTATTCAGACACCATGGAATCAGCTCTGATGATGGTTTCCCATCCCCTCTATAACAGGAAGAACATGATCATCGGTGTTCTTGCTGCATCGTTGAATCTCCGGAATTTTTATAACCTTCTCTATGAACTTCAGATGGGCAAAACAAGCGAGCTCTTTCTTGTCAATGAGGGAGGGACGCTTCTCTCGCCCACTAAACTGGGAGGCCGTCTGTTCATCGATAAAGGATTCGACCAAAAGCAGGAAAATCCCCATACAGGAGAAGAGGGAGTCAAAACTCATACGGACTACAGGGGACAAAAGGTTCTCTGTGCTTATAAGAGAGCGCCTCAATTCAATTTTTATGTGGTTTCGGAAATGGACCTTAAGGAAGCTTTGCTTCCTCTGCGAAATGTTAATCGAAATATTTTGTATGTGTTTACACCTTTCTTACTGGTTCTCATCGTCATCTCCAATCTCTATTCCAGGCGCATCACTTTCCTCCTTCGCAGGCTCACCAGAAACTTGGAAAGCACCCTAAATGAAGCTCAAAAAAAGAAGAAAGAAGTCGATGCTATCAATATTGAATTGGAAGAAAAGATCAAAGAGAGCAAAAATCTCACAGAAGAACTGAAGCGCTCAGAGGAATATATCCGCAATTTGATAGACAGCATCTCCATCGGAGTCGTCGGCCTTGATCATGCCGGTCGAATCACTCACTTCAACAAAGAGATTAAAGAGATATTTCACTTTGACGAATCAAAGAAAGGCCAGGAGGTCTTCTCCTTGCTGCCCTGGCTGGACAATAAAGATATAAGAACAAGCTTCGAGAACACACTCAAAACCCACAAGCCGCAGCGAATCGAGGAAAAATTCGCATCCTCTTCTAATGAAGAAGAATATTACAATCTCTCCTTTTTTCCGATTGAAATGGCAGAAGGAGAAATGCCTGGGGTAACGCTGCTCATCGAGAACATCAACGAAAGAAAAAGGCTTGGAGAGCAGCTGGCCGAGTATGAAAAGCTTTCCGCACTGAGTCAACTGGCACTGGGTGCAGCCCATGAAATCAACAACCCCCTGTTGGGAATATCCTCTTATCTGGAAAATCTCCAAGAACTGACAAAAGAGAGAAAAGACAAAGAAGAGATCGCGTTTGTCCTTGAAAATGTCTATCGAATTTCCGAAACTATTCGAGGGCTTCTCAACTTTGCTCGACCCACGCCACCTCAATTCACCAAAGTCAACATCAATCAACTGATCGACGAAACGCTCTCCTTCCTTGGCCACCAGCCCATCTTCAGAAAAGCTAAGATCATAAAATCACTCACCCCTTCCCTGCCCCAAATCACGGCTGATTTGAACCAGATCAGGCAAGTCCTGATCAACATGCTGATTAATGCAGCCCAATCCATGCCTGATGGCGGAGAGCTTAAAGTGCAAACATCCAAAATTAAATTCAAGGAATGGGTACGAATCGATATTTCCGATACTGGAGAAGGCATCTCTCCAGAAAACCAGAAGAGGATATTTGATCCCTTCTTCACCACCAAGAAAGGTCAAGGGACCGGTCTAGGTTTGAGCATAAGTCTGAGCTACATTAAAAACCACAGTGGAGAAATCACCTTCCATAGTGAGCTCAAAAAGGGAACAACTTTTTCCATCTTCCTCCCTATAAGACAAAAAGGGAAAATCCTCATGAAGGATGAGGAGATGATTTCATGAGCACGTATTCTCTTCTCATAGTGGACGATGAAATTCTCACCCTGAACAATCTGAAGAAAGCCCTGGAAAAAGAAGGATATGAAATCTATCTGGCTGAGTCCGGTGAGAAAGCCCTCCAAGTCGCCGAGAAAGTCAAGCCTCATCTGATTCTTCTGGATTTGATGCTTCCCGGAATATCCGGAATAGAAGTGTTGAAAAGGATAAAAGAGAAAGAACCGGAGACAGTGGTGATCATGATGACAGCCTATGAGATCCTGGAAAAAGCTGTGGAGGCGATGAAATTAGGCTCCTACGACTATCTCCTTAAACCATTCAAGATCAATGATCTCAGGAATATCGTGCGCCGTGCTCTAGAAACCCTATCGCTGCGGATACGGATCCAGGAACATCTCCAAACGGAGAAAGGAAGATATTACTTTGGCAAAATCGTCTGCGAGAGTAGAAAAATGAAAGATGCCGTGGAGATGGCCAAAAGGGTGGCGTTCTCAGAAAAGACAACTGTTCTTCTACAAGGAGAAAGCGGCACAGGAAAGGAGCTTCTGGCTAAAGCTATCCATTATCACAGTCCTCGAGCAGAGAAGCCAATTGTTGACATCAATTGTGCCGCTATACCTGATAATCTCATGGAAAGCGAGCTTTTTGGTTATGAGCCAGGTGCCTTCACGGATGCCAAGAAAAGGAAAATTGGACTTCTCGAAAAAGGAGACGAAGGCACCGTCTTCTTCGATGAAATTGCTGATATGTCTTTGAGTCTCCAGGCAAAATTGCTGCGTGTTTTGGAAGAAGGAACATTTACTCGATTGGGGGGAAACAAACAGATTAAAGTGGATATTCGTATAATTGCGGCGACCAACAAGGAGCTTACCAAAGCCACTGAGGAGGGAAAATTCAGGGACGACCTTTACTACAGACTCAACGTGGTACCCATACATATGCCTCCTTTAAGGAAACGAAAGGAAGACATCATCCCCTTGGCACTCTCTTTTATCCGAGAATTCAATCATGAACTTAAGCGGTGCTATAAAGGTATCTCTCACAAGGCGGCTGAAGCCCTGATGGCTTATCCTTGGCCTGGAAATGTCCGAGAAATCAGAAACGTCATAGAGAGAATCATGTCTCTCTACTCAGACGAAGAGATTCAGTTTCACTACCTCCCACTGGAAATAAGAAAGCCCCAAAAGGCCCTGGATAAAGTCCTGGAAGAAGAGATCGTTCCCCAGGATTCGTTCCTAACGTTAGAGGAGCTAGAGATAAAATACATCGAAAAAGTTCTTGAATACACTCATAATAATAAATCACAGACAGCCAGAATCCTCGGTATTCACCCGACATCCCTGTTTAGAAAATTAAAATCCTTGAAATAATCCCCCCATCTTAACTCTATCTTCAACTGAAAAATAAGCCTGTTTTTACCCTTATTTCAAAAGAACACTTTATTCCCCGTTATTTCTGAGGACATTTCTGGCCATTGCAAAATGCAATATAGCAAAATGCTATACTAAACTTGTTCTAAAATTTTATTTTCTTTATTTTTAACAACTTAGAAATTGGCACAGAGGCTGCATATAGAATAGTGTCTTAATACGGAGGCTATAATATGAGTCATTCAAAATCATCTACCGCAATCAAAAAAAAGGTAGACGAAGAGCAGGAATCCTACTCTGCCAAAATCATCCCCTGGCCTGATGTGGAGAGTATTCTCAAGAGGAAAGAAAAGGCCAAGAAAAAAAGAATCCATCTTAAAGAAAAATACCTTTATTACAAAGGAAAAAGGATTCCCATTCTTCAGTTTCAAAAATCCGGCTATGATAAGTTATTGAAACTCTTGGTGAAAGAGATTGAGAGGTAAGAAAATGCAGGAGGAAGCTAAAATCAGATACATCGAACCCCTGGTCAAAGAGAAAAAAGAATACGATCCTTTCCTGGAATGCACAATCCAGTTTGAGCGAGCAGCCAGTTATCTAGATATCGAGCCCTGGATTTACCAGCGGTTAAAACATCCAGAAAAAGAACTCATCGTCCACATAGTCGTCACCATGGATGACAGACGGGTAGAAAGCTTTACCGGATTTCGAGTGCAGCATTCAACAATCAGGGGCCCCTCCAAGGGAGGAATTCGCTACAGTCCGGATGCCTCGCTGAGCGAATGCAAGGCTCTTGCCACCTGGATGACCTGGAAATGTGCGGTTGTAGATATTCCTTTTGGAGGGGCAAAGGGAGCTATCATTTGTGACCCCCTGAGTATGTCCGAGAATGAACTCAAAAAACTAACCAAGGAATATACTCTGGCCATAAAAGATATCATCGGCCCTTATAAGGATATCCTTGCTCCAGATATGTTCACCAATTCCCAGACCATGGCCTGGATTGCCGATGCCTACAGTCAAGTTCAAGGATATCTCGAGCCTGCTGTAGTCACGGGAAAACCAGTATACTTAGGAGGATCTCTAGGGCGAGGCGACGCTACCGGTACAGGCCTGTTTTATGTGCTCAAAGAAGTATCCAAATACCTGAATTTTACTCTGGATGGTAAAAAAGTAGCTATCCTGGGTTTTGGAAATGTCGGCTCCTCTATCGCCAAGCTGGTTCACAATGCTGGGTGTAAAATCGTCGCCATCACTGATATTTTCGGAGGCATCTATTGCGATAAAGGAATAGATCCTTTCAAACTGGAAAAGCAAGTTGCTCAGACGGGCTCTGTGGTTCAATTCCCTGATACAGAACCCATCGACAATGAAAGCCTGATTGCCCTTCCCTGCGATATCCTGATCCCGGCTGCCACGGAAGGTCAAATCCATAAGGAAAATGCTGGGAATGTTAGAGCCAGAATAATTTTAGAGGGAGCTAATGGTCCCACCACGATTGACGCGGACGAAATTCTGAAAGAAAAGGTCCTTGTTGTTCCTGATATTCTGGCCAATGCTGGAGGTGTAACAGTCTCTTACCTGGAGTGGGTACAAGACCTGCAGAGATACTTCTTCTCAGAGGAAGAAATTTTAGGGAAGACAGAAAAAAAGATGAAAAGAGCTATTTGGGATGTTATTTCTGCCATGAAAGAGCACAAAGTGTCGATGAGAGAAGCTGCCTATATTGTTGGCGTAGGCAGAGTGGCTCTCTCTTTAAGAGCACTCGGACGGGCAGCCTGAACCTCACCTGTATTCTTTGATGAATTCGAAAAAGTCCACCTCATTGGCATCCAATCCGTATTTATAGACGTAGCGGCTGGCCAAACGCGAGGCAAAGATGGCCTTGAGATAGGAAAGGGGGATACGCTTCATAATATTTTCGAATCCCACATGCTCGATAAGCACCTGAGGACAGCAACATTCTATCATCTTCCGAAAAAGCTCCTCATCGTTGAAGAGTTCAGAGGCATAGATGGCATCCTTGATCTGGTTTATCTTCTGGCTGATTAAATCAGAGAGCGTGGAGCGTGGGATATTCTTCTCTTGGTTTTCCTCCCAGATGATATCAAACTCCAATCGGGCATTTTCTCCGATAATATCGAGGATCCCCTCGATATACCGCTTTCGAAACGGCGGAATCTTTCCGTCCTTGACACACATCAACTGATCATACTCTTCATCGGTCAAAGCCAAGCTGGCGAAGACTTCCATGGATGAAGATGTGACTCCTCCTTTGTTGGCAGAGGCATCCTTGTAGATGATCACTCCTTTCTCCTCCAACCTGAGTCGGGCAGCCTGGGTAAGAAACAAATTTGCGCCCTCGACGATGAATTTGAAGCGCGGCCTCCCCTTCTCGTCTATGAACTGAGTCCAATTGTTGATGTTTATGGAGGCCGGCCTCCCCCCACAGGGAACAAAAAGATCAGCCTTGAACTTGGGATGGAGATGGAATGTGTTTCGAAATTCCAGGCCGTTTACCACCTCCTCTCCATCTGGGAGAGCGACCTTTTTTTCTTTAAGGGTAACCATAAATCCTTTTGCCGAAAGGAGATTTTTCCGGAAAAATTCCACCGGCTTTCTTTTCTTGGCCAACCTGACCAACTCATCTCTGTTTATACCTTTTGGATCGTATAGAACCCCTGAGCCGTCGATAATAGCCAGGATCTTATCCCTGGAGATGAGGATTTCGTTGCTTCCCAGGTCTCCGTCAGGTCCTCCTGTCATCACCTTGGTGATGTTTCTTTCTCTAAGATTGTTCTTTTCCAAAATCTTCAGCACATACTGATGGATAGAATTAGTGGTCATACCATAGATATCATGGGGTATTCCGCCCATCCTTGGCGGCTTCCCCGTTGAAAATGCCCTCCAGTAAGAATACTCGAGCCTCCTGGCCCTGAGAGATGCCCATTCCATCAAATCAGACGTGCCCTCATCGGGCCCTAAGAAAAGGATGACTTCCTCTCCGTAATAACCGACAACACTTTCATCCGGCAAGAGCAGGTCAAGCAAGCCGTTGATATACTTCTTGAAGGCTATCTGTCCTTGATTATGAAAGCCCCAGCCAAGAAGAATAGTTCCTTTTGAACCTCCTTCTGGAATATCCTTGTTTTTCATCTGTTGGGTCAAGGCCAGGTTGTAATTTTCATCGAAAATAAAATCAGAGTTGTTGAGATAATTCTGGAAGTTAGTGGAGCGCACTATTCTCACTCCGCCGCGAGCGATATCTCTGAATCGGATGTGGAAGCCTCTCAGCTCCATGGCAATGATCTGGAATATACCATAAGGAGTGACCGGATAATCTACCTTGTTGAGATACTCTGGAGAATACATGAAGGCGAGTGAGGTCTTTTCCTTTTTGTAGAAATTGGTCCTCAAGATAACATCGATAAAAAGCAAAACAGCTTCAAAAATATGCCTGTCGATCTCTACCGTGATTTCTCGGGCAATTTCCTCTTCCAGTTCGGCCCTTTGCTTCTCAATATCATGACTGCTAATAGAGGGATTGAACTTTCTGTCGAATAGTTTGAACGCCTTCTTAAGATAAACATAATTATCAACTAAACTATCCCAGATTCTCATCTCATTAAAAGTATCCTTGGCCAGCTTTGTCTTGAGTGTCCTCAGAATGCCGATAAGCTCCGGGGAATCGCTCAACACCTCTGCCAGCTTCTGGTATTCTTCGTTGTATTCTGTCAGGAATTGATGGGCAAAACTCCAGGCCGAAACCCCAAACACTGTCTCTTTGGCGTTGAGTCGTCCTTCCCGGAAGAGCTCGGAGAGGGGGCTTTCAGGAATAACGTAAGTGAGGCTTATGTCTTCTGCCAAATCCTGGATTAACTCTTCGTCCTGAATATCATCGAGATAAATAGTGTAAACCGTTTTTCCGCTGGCAAACTGCTCGACATATTTTCTGTTGGAGACCAGGCCGTGGGAGTTGATCACATCTGAAATACTGGAAAAGAAATGGGAACCGGGTTCCCGGTTAACCACCACCATAATCCGCAGCTCTTTTGTTTTTTTCTTGTGAGAAACCTCGATCAGGGGAGTTTCCCATCCCTTTGACTTTTCTATAAGTTCCTGGTATCGGCGAAGAGTTACTTTAGTGGCTGTCTTAAGAAAAGCCTTGCATGCGATTCTTTTAAAGTCAGTCTCATCAGGATAGACCTTTTCTAGATCGAACCTGGGTTTATTCACAAGATACATCCTCAAGTGCTCGATACCCTGGGCCTTCCTCAATGTCCGGTAAGATTGAAGCCTGAAGATGGGATATTTCTCCTCAATCCTCCTCTCCACCTCCAGTGCCCGGTAGTGGTAATCATCCACCAGGTATATGGCTTCATTCTTTCGTTCGGTGGCCAGATCGATCTTTAAAACTTTCTCTTTTTGAGCTGAAGCCATTATCTCCGCTGCTATGACCGCTTCGATATGGTTGGCGATTGTGGCCAGGGGTGTTGTCTGGAAGTAATAATCAGGCATTCCCAGTTTTGAACAATACCATTCCAGCTCTTCCCTTACAGCCTGTTTAGAATAATGGCCGTGAGAGACAATAATGCTCTCAACCTTTCGAAGCTGTTCGACGGTTAAAACCGACTTTGCAGCAATTTGCCTGAGAGATTTCATTCCTTGCTCCTCTTGAAAAAGAGTAATAAATCTAAAACTCAGTTGTTGTCATCTATTATAACAAGTATGGAACACGACACAAGATTATAAATCTTTCCTTAGATTTTAACGGAAGCATCCCCAAAACCGTGTTGCATTAACAGTCAGGTAAGCTGATTCGTCAGCCCGCTGATTTTCCCCTGCGAGGAAAATCCGCTTATTCCTCGGCTCGCTCTCCTCTTCGAGGAACCATGCCCGCTCGCCTCCGGATGACTTCCTCCTCAGCTTACCTGACTGCTGTTGAAATTGTCACGGAAATAAGGATGCTTACGATTTAAACGGAAAATTTGACCGAGATTCTCTATTGTGGTAATAAGCCAGAGGAAAAATCATTCAGAACAAACAAAGAATGAAATTCTTTCTACATCTGTTTTTTGTGATATCTAAAACTCAAAACAGAAGAGGAGGGAGGCCGTGATCATTCAGAAGATCAGAGAGGAATTAAAAAGCAACATAGACAAAGAATACAAGGAAAGCGTCAAGAAATTTTTTAAAGAGGCAATCACTCATTACGGCGTGAGGACACCTGTGGTCATAAAGATTTCAGGCAAATATTTCTCCAGCATCAAGGAGAAATCCAAGAAGGAGATATACGGTTTATGCGAGGAATTACTTGAATCTGGAATGATGGAGGAGAGAGGTATAGCCTTTGACTGGGCTTTTCGACTTAAAAACAGCTATTCTCCTTCAGATTTCCGCCTTTTTGAATCATGGCTTAAAAAATATGTCACAAACTGGGGAGCATGCGATCACCTCTGCCTGCCTCTGGGAATATTCATATCCCTATATCCAAAATTCATCCTCAAGGTAAAAAACTGGACAACAGCGAGGAACCGCTGGGTAAGGAGGGCATCCGCAGTATCGATGATATATTCTGTCCGAAAAAAGAAATATCTGGACGATGTTCTGGACATCGCGGATTCGCTTCTTCAGGACAAAGATGATATGGTGCAGAAAGGCTACGGCTGGCTGTTGAAAGAGGCAAGCAATGTCTATCCGCAGGAAATTTTTCGATACGTGATGGAGCACAAAAAAGAGATGCCGAGAACAGCCTTGCGCTACGCTATCGAAAAAATGCCGCCCGATCGGAAGAAAAAAGCCATGGCAAGGGAGTGATTGACGGGGGACCCCCCGTGACAGGACCCATCCTAGAAAAGAGCATAGTCATCATCATATTAGAGATGCTCGCCTCTCTTGATGACCACAAGGGTGATGTCGTCGCTCTGAGGGATATTGGCAGTATGAGCTGAAATAGCATCCAGAATAGCCGACTGGATCTCCCTCGCCGATTTATTTGAATTGTGTTGGACCACTTCAATGAGCCGCTCTTCACCGAAAAGATTCTCTGAGAGCTTCTCTCCTGAAGATCCCACCGCCTCTGTGATACCATCCGTATAAAGCACGATAATGTCACTTGGTTCGATGTCCACAGTCTGCTGTAAGTACTTCTGATCGGGCAGAAACCCGAGCACAAGCCCTCCTGCTTCCAGGCGTTCGATTTTTCCCCCTCTTCGAAAGAGAAGCGGTGGATTGTGTCCGGCATTGGCCAAGGTGAACGAGGATTGGCTGCGATCCAGTATCCCGTAGAAAAAAGTGGCAAACATGTTGGGATCTGTTGAGCGAACGAGTTGATTGTTTATCCTGGAGACCACTTCTGCAACATTCCCCGATTTGATAACTTGGGCATGGAGGCTGGCCTGGAGATTGGCCATGAGAAGCGCTGCAGGCATGCCCTTGCCCGAGACATCGGCGATAGCGATTCCAAGCTGTCCTGTGCCGATATCGAGGAAATCAAAGTAATCCCCTCCCACCTGCTGGCTGGGGAGGCTGATCCCGGCGATCTCGAAACCCGAAAATTCAGGCATCTCATCGGGTAAAAGCCTTTCCTGGATCTTGCGTGCGGTGGCCAGCTCGCTCTCCAGACGCGCACGCTCCAGAGCCTCCTCCCGGCCTCTTTTGACCGCAGCAGCCATCCGGTTAAAAGAAGCAGCGAGGTCGCCCAATTCATCTTCGTTGGGGATGTCGATTCTGGTGTCGAGATCTCCCTCGGCGATCCGACTGGTTCCCCGGTGGAGGGCTCTCACTGCAGACATGAAGCCTGTGGTGATCCTTACCCCAAAGAAAAGCGCAAAGGATTCCAGGATAAAAAGCATAATGGCAAGTGTAAAGAGAATAATCATCACGGCCTGACTCAAAGGATTTCTTCCTGAAAGCAGTTCATTAAAGATATCAGATAGACTGGCTTCCAGCAGAAGAAGGATTTTCATTTCTCCAAATTTGCCGGATTGGAAGGAAACTACATTCATATGAGTCATGCCAAAATAAAGGGGACGGCGCCAGAGAGATGGCGAAGATTTTGTCTCAGATGTTCTGTCCTTCTTCTCTGGGATATACTTTCCGTATATTTCTTTTTTTGCCTGATCGCCGCTATCCACAACCTTGATGGACACATCTCCTGTTATTGAAATGTCAATTGGATTAGAAAAGGAAAGCCTCACATCGCTGTGGAGTATCCTGGCCAAACGGTCCAAAAAGGTCTTGTCGAGCAAACAGGCAGTAACACTGATGTTTGATTTCTCAACATCTCTCAGATCAATCAGCCAGATTTCGGAACCTATCCAGAAATACCTCACTCTCTCTGTCGGAGTCCAGGCTTTAAACGGAGAATCTTCTCTCTGCAGCGAAAGGAGAAATTCCTTGAACCAAGGAGGTTCTTTCCCCTCGAGATGAATTCTGTTTCCATCTTTTTCATGTCTGAAAAATCGCCCGGAAATGGACTGCTGGAAGCTTTGATCTTTGGTGGCTAAGTCTGTCCAATCCCGAAGAATCTCACCAGCGCGTGCTGCCCTGCTCTCTCCAAGCGTACCATAAAGAGTGAGAAAACCCATGATAACCACCAGCAAGAGTGGAACCACAGCGATCAAGAAAGAGCCAACAGCCATCTTAGGCCTTAATTTCATGAAATGAAGCCTCAAGGAAAAGAACAGATGGAATAGGCTAAAAAACCAGAACCAACGGAGTGAAACAAGGGAATATAAGGCCAGGTTTCGTCCGAGATCCATCAGATTTGCAGGACCATAATAAACAAGAGAATCGTCTTTCAGTTGAGTTGAATTCTCTCTCGACGGTTGCGCCTTTTCTTCTATCTTACCGACCTTACTGGGAAGAAATCCCATGGTGAGCAATCCGAAAATGACAACACCAATAAGAAACAGAGCCGCACGGCGGCGAGAAGCCAGGTGCCGATAGGGCCTATAGCGGCGGAAAATAAGAAAAACAATAGAAAAAGAACATGAGGCTATCCATATCCCTTCTGAAGCTCTGAAAAAGACCAAAAGCAAGAAGCCCACAGAAAGCCAGACAATCCAGAATTTTTTGAGCCTGGAATCAAGAAAAAGCATCCGGATGGCCCCAACCCATACCACTGTGGCCAATAATCCCACCAGCCATACGGAAAGGGTGTGCGAAAAACCGAAAAGAATACGAAAAAGCCAAACAAAGAAGCAGCCGGCTGAGACAAGGAGAACAAGACGCCACACCGGATCGTTCAGGGGATGGGCAGGCCGTTTTCTCATGCCTGAAAGAGTAAGCTCTTCAGGAATCTTGCCTTCCATCCGAGGTTCCCTTGTGCTTCTTTCTGCCATGTCCCTTAAAATTCCATGGATATTCTTGCCCTCTGGGCAAAAATATCACAACTTCCCGCTCTTGTCGATGCCGGACATGAATGGAGAGCATCTCCATTTCCATGATAGCCAATGATAAAAGATATTATTCAAATTCTCGGCAGTCAGGCAAGCTGATGAGGAATGCCATCCGCAGGCGAAGCGGGCACGGTTCCTCGAAGAGGAGAGCGAGCCGAGGAATAAGCGAATTTTCCTCGCTGGGGAAAATTCGCGGGCTGACGATTCAACTTGCCTGACTGTTGCTTCATCACATTTGGATTTGTTTCCAAATGAAGGATTTTATCTTGAGTAACAACGCAGAAAATAGTATTCTTTTTTAATCTTGAAAAAAATAAGAATGCCCCACACCCTGGTACTTATTTACGCCATGGTGGTTCTCACCGTTATCGCAACCTGGATTGTGCCTGGCGGAGAATACCAGAGGGTGGAAAAAGATAGCCGGACTATACCAGTGGCCGGGTCTTTTCAATTCAGGGAAAGCCAGCCTCAAGGGTTGGGAGCTTTATTTATCTCTCCCATTAAAGGATTTATAGAAGCCGCATACATCATCGTTTTTATCTTCGTAGTGGGAGGAGCTTTTGCGGTCATCCAGAAGACCGGTGCTATCACCGCTTTCATCCACAACCTGGCCTTGAAATTCGGAGAAAGCCGGGCATTGCGAGCCCTTCTCATTCCCGTAACCATGATCATCTTTTCCCTGGGAGGAGCGATTTTTGGCATGTGCGAAGAAACCATGCCTTTTGTGCTCATTTTTGTTCCTCTAGCCCTTTCGCTCGGCTATGATACCATTGTGGGAGTGTGCATCCCTTTTGTGGGTGCAGCAGCCGGATTTGCAGGCGCCTTCTTCAACCCTTTCACAGTTGGAATTGCCCAGGGAATCGCAGGCTTGCCACTCTATTCAGGTTTGGTTTATCGATTAATAATCTGGGTTCTAGGAACGGCTATCGCCATTATCATTGTCATGCGTTATTCCTCTCGAGTATTGAAAAATCCGAAGATCAGCCCTACTTACGATGATGATTTAAAGCGGAAGGAGAGTCTCGATCTGGATACCTCCTCCAAGGATAAAGCCAAAATCACAGCGGCCCATAAACGCGTTCTCTATCTCTTTCTGGCAGGTATGGTGCTCTTGATCTTTGGAATCCTGAAGTATAAATGGTATATCAACGAGATAGCCGGGCTTTTTCTGGCGTTGGGTATCCTTTCTGGGATCATGGGCAAGCTCAGCTCTGAGGAATTGGCCAAATCCTTCGTGGATGGAGCCAAGGATATGATCAATGCTGCCTTGATCATAGGCTGCGCCAGGGCTATTCTTGTTGTGGCCGTGGACGGGAAGATTCTGGATACGGCTCTTTATTATATGGCGAAAGCCATCTCCAACTTCCACCCAATTATTTCTTCTCAGCTGATGTTTGTCTGCCAGTGCATCATCAATTTCTTCGTCCACTCAGGAACAGCCCAAGCAGCGTTGACCATGCCCATCATGGCCCCCCTCGGAGATCTGGTGGGAATCACTCGGCAGACCTCCGTCTTTGCCTTTCAACTGGCTGAATACATCAACCCTGTTCTCCCCACTTCAGGAGTGACTATGGGAGTGTTGGGGCTGGCCAGGCTGAGATGGGAAAAATGGGCAAAATGGCTCATCCCTCTTCTTCTCCTCTGGATCATACTTGGCTTTCTTTCCCTCATTCCGCCGGTTCTGATGCGCTGGGGACCACATTGATTCAACCCGGGAGCAGCCCTTCTTTTTAAACAATCACTCTTATTTTCTTAATTTCTAATTAAAATAAAGCCCTGTCCCAAAGTGACAGAATACAAAATGGTAATGAAAGGTGATCTTTAACTTCACCCTTTCACATCAGGACAATCTCTAGAATAAAAAGGGGGTCTGCCACCATATTATATTATGCAACGAAATGGATGGAATATAAGTTAAAGTATGTTGATAAGAATTATAGGGGAGATTAAATTGTGGGAAGACGACAATCGTAAATGGAATGAGAGCCTCGGCATTCTCCCTGAGGAGAGGGATGAGGACTATCTCTATCCGGGTAATTCATATAAAACCTTTGAGCAAGTGTCATCTCCAGAGGATGAGCTGGAAGATACTTGCGCCTCAAGAAAAGGAGGAGGAAAGAGCTCATGCATTCCAGATAAAGATGGAAGCCTGATGAGAAAAATGGATGCTCCTTTTCACCGTCAATCTGAGCCCACAGACGATCCTGTTCAACTCTACCTCAAAGAAATGGGAAGGATTGTCCTCCTCTCTAGAGAGGGAGAAATAGCTCTGGCAAAAAAAATCGAAAAGGGAGAAAAAGAGATTATCCATGCCATCTCAAAAACCCAGCTCGCATTCCATGAAGTGCTTCACCTGGAGAAAAAAACAAGAGAAAATCCTGAAATCATCCAGGAGATATTTGAACTGGATAATGATGACCTCAGCCAGAAAAAGCTTAAAAATTACAGAAGAAGGGTCTTCAAAAGAATCCGAAAAATAAAAGAGTTCCATTCAAAACTAATGCTGATTCCAGCAGCTAATGCTTATGCTCGCGGCAGGCTGGTCATCCAAATGATGCACATCATCAATACGCTTGAAATTCGCCCTGCAGTGAAGGAGAAAGTGATAGAAAACATCCTTAGAAAAATAAAAGTTGCAGATGAGTTAAATGAAACATGGGAACAATTGAACCTCTTAAGGAAACAGGCTAAAAGGAAAAAAGTAAAAGAGGAGCTTAGACAGAAACTCACCGAGGTCGATAGATTAAGGAAGGGATTCCGTAAGGAAACCGGCCTCAATCCCCCAGAGTTGAAGGCAGTCTTGAGGAGGATAGACAGCGCAAGGCAAAACAAGGAATGTGCTAAAAACGACCTGGTGGCCGCCAACTTGAGACTCGTGGTTTCTATCGCCAAGAAATATGGGAATCGCGGTCTTCATCTTCTTGATCTTGTTCAAGAAGGGAACATAGGGTTGATGAGGGCGGCTGAAAAATTCGAACACCGCAGAGGTTATAAGTTCTCCACATACGCAACCTGGTGGATAAAACAGGCCATCACCAGAGCTATTGCCGACCAAGCCCGGACCATAAGAATCCCTGTGCATGTGACAGAAACTTTGCAAAAACTCAAGAGAGCAGCTCAGTCTCTGGTGCAGAAAAATGGAAGGGAACCCACCTGTGAGGAATTAGCCAGGAAAATGAGAATGCCTGCAAGAAAAATAAGAGATTTAATCAAGCTCACTCAGGAGGCTATCTCCATCGAGACTCCTGTGGGAGAGCAAGGAGAAAGCAAGCTGGGCGATTTCATAGAAGACATGGAGATCCCCTCTCCTCCGGACACCATCATTCATCTCGATCTTAAGGAGCAGATCGAGGATGCGCTGAAGAAGTTAACCGAAAGGGAGACAAAAATTCTCAAAATGAGGTTCGGATTGAATAACGGTAAAGAGCATACTCTTGAGGAAGTTGGAGAGCGATTCAACGTGACCCGGGAGAGGATCAGGCAAATCGAATCAAGGGCATTAAAAAAATTGCAGCATCCAGGCCTGGGTCATAAACTCAGGTCATTCGCTGACACATCTTAACTCAAAGAAAAAAAGTTATTTTAAAGACGGTCTCCTGTTCATACGAAGCCCATTGTGGAAGGTGAGAGGGTCTTGGCGAGGATGGAAGGGAACCGGTACATGTCCCCGATTTCATTCATCATTCATGAAGAATTGGGGCTCTTCTGTCATCATTTTCCAGGACCCGACGAGATCATCCCGGATAAACCTGTAGAGAATCCAACGGGCCGCTGCATTCAATTCCCCCTTTCCACCGAAGATCGAACCTAGCACTCCTTTTTTTTCAGGATAATGGAGGATTGTGATCTTCTCATCGGCGGGGATTCCAGCCAGCTCCTTTGCCACCTCTATAGCCCGGTCAAGGCCTCCTAATTCATCCAAAAGCCCGTTTGTCTTGGCTTGTCTTCCTGTCCAGACGCGTCCGTGAGCCAGTTTTTCCGCTTCCTCAAAAGACATCTCCCTGTGTTGGGCAACATCTTTGAGCCAGGCATTGAAGCCGTTCCAGTGGTCCTCCTTGAATCGTTCCCATTCTTTTTCGGTAAAATTCCTGTAATCCGAAAACATGAGGGCCATAGGCCCTTTAGTCACAAAGTCATAAGTCACACCCAGTTTATCATAGAATTCCTTCATGTTGACCTTTCCGCTGATAGAGCCGATGGATCCGGTTATAGTCATAGGGTCAGCAACGATCTTGCTTGCCCGGTAGGATATAAGATACCCACCGGAAGCTGCCACATCGGCCATAGAAACAACAACAGGTTTAACTCTTGAAGTTACCTCAACCTCGTGCCCGATAAGATCGCTGGCAAGCCCCTCCCCTCCTCTGCTGTCCACCCTGAAAATGACAGCATCAATATCATCATCCATGCGGGCTCGCCTCAAATCTGCCACCACCGTCTCATGTCCCATCATCACTCCCAGGAGAGGATTCACTGTGCTCCTCCTGCCCCCTATCATGCCCTGAGCATGAACAATAGCGATCTTTCTCTTTCCCTTCAGCCCGAGCTTAGCGGGATCGACTTGGGAATAACGATTCTGTGAAACGGTGCGAAGCTTTTTATCTTTTTCCTGTTTCAACATATCCTCCAGCTCGTCCCAGTAGAGAAGACGGTCTATAAGACCTGCCCCCCTGGCCTCCTCGGCAGAAAAGAGGGCATGATCCATTAGCTTAATAACCTTATCCTCTGTGATTCCACGGTCCCCTTCCAGAGCTCTGATAAACATCTCCCATTGCTCATCCAGAATCCATTCTTTGTTCTCCCTGGACTCTGGAGACATGTCCTTGCGGGTGACCATCTCGGCAGCACTCTTATAGTCCTTTATCCGATGGATATTCGGTTCTATTCCCAGCTTATCCAGCGTTTCTTTGACATGGAAGGTTGAGGTACTGAATCCTGTGAAGAAGAAATAAGCTGTGGGTGGCATGAAGATAAAGTCACAAGCCGAAGCCAGATAATAGGTCTTTCGATCGATGTTGTCTGAAAATCCATACACCTTTTTTCCTGCCTTCTTCACTTTTATTATTGCGTTTCGTATCTCCTGAAGCTTTGCCAGGCCAGCGCTGTTGTTAACCGAAAACTTCATGATGATGCCTTCAATACGCTCATCGAGGCTGGCTTTCTCAAGGTTGCTGAGAATCGCCTGCAATGTCAGAGGCTCTCCCCCCAGTATCTGACTTATAATACCAGATGGAGGATCATACTCCAGAATCTGACCGTAGATATCAACGACTAGATAAGAGTGGTCTTCGATTTTCGGCTTCCGGCTCGTCTTCCAGGCAATGATTCCGACAAAAACAACCAGAAGAAAGACCAAAGCCAGAAGAGAAGCCAAGAATGACCTGAAGAATGCTTTCATCTCGATACCTCCTGAGATTTATTTTTCCAAGATATTAGATCAGCCCATAGCTCTTTCCCAAAAAAACACTCTTCTTATTCATACGATTTACTACAAGACTTGGTTATATATGAAGCTGTCTCTCAATTTGTATTTCTAAAGTATACGCTTCCAGAAGAACAATAAATGATGCCAAAAATCTTTCAGCTTGTCATATCTCGCATTCTATGAAAGTAATATTAAGGGTGAAAGAGGAAGCCTCTACATAGGACACCATGAGAATACAAGGAATCCAACATATATTTTTATATTCAAACCATATATATGAAAAGTAAAAAAAGAGAGCAAGATTTTTTTACGTTCTAGATGTATACTATTTAAAAAATTAAGCTTTGTCTCAAATTTGCTGGATATGAGTAACGGGATACAAAGCTTAATTTTTTACATCTGAGAAAAAACAAAAAAATATTCATATCACAAATGTTAACCTTGTTCATAGTAAAGCATAAAAAGTTAAGCATTGTTTCCGTATAATTTATTCCAAAAGGAGGGAGGGAAATGCCTCACGTCTTTAAAACTTTAACTTCGATCTCTGTCTGGGTATTGTTCATCCATGGACTGCTGGCCATCGCATGGGGTGGTGCAGATATGCTTATTTTTACAGGTGGTTGGCAACTCACGACTCTGGCAGCGATATCCTGCAGCATCGGGACGGTCAATCTTATCCTGGCTGTGGTGGCTGCAAAACTGAGACAGATGATGGAATAAAGCCCTGACCCGGCAGATGCGGGCTAAAAAACAATCTTGAACTCTGTCCCTTCTCTTCTCCTGAGCCTGATTGTGCCGCTGAGCTGCTTCACCCAATCATTCACCAGTTGTATTCCCAATGTCTTGGTCTTGCGATAATCCAGGCCCTTCGGGAATCCAATCCCTGTATCTTTCACTGTCAATACATACTTGCTGTCTTTACCCTCATGCATCTTTAAAAATATCTCTCCTTTTCCCCCCCCTGGAAAAGCATGTCTTAGCGCATTCGACAAGAGTTCATGGACGATCAAGCCACAGGGAATCGCTCTCTCTACATCAAGATAGACTTTTTCCACATCCAGATTAATACGGATCATCTCTTCCATCTCTTTAAACTCTATCAACAATTGACTTGTCATCCTGGTTAAATAATCAGAAATTTCCACCTTCTCTAAACCCTCAGACTGGTACAGGGATTCATGGATAAGAGCCATAGACTTGACTCGCCCCTGAAAAGCTTCGAATATTTGGAGAATCTCATTATCCTTGATCTGGCTGGATTGCAACCGCAAGAGGCTTATAACAAGCTGCATATTGTTCTTGACCTGATGATGAATCCTGCGCAACGCCATCTCATTTTCTCTTAATTCATCTTTGCATTTAATGCGTTCTATAGCTAAAGCCACCAGCCCTGAAAAGAGTTCTAGAATATACTGATCTTCTTCCCTGTATCTTGTCCCTTCCTTATAGCTTTGAACGGCCATCACTCCTATGATTTGATTCCCTATTTTTATGGGAACTCCGGCCCAATTGTAAGAAGGAAGACCAAACGATTCAACGATACCTTTCTCCGCTAGTTCAGTGATCTTTTCAGGAGAGGCCAAAAGGGATTCTCCCCGCCACAGGACATACTCGGTCAATCCTTTTCCAGGCTTATGAGGGCCGGGATTTTCCATGTGCTTATCGACAAAATAAGGATAATCGAGCATGTCCGTGCCCTGATCATAGAGAGCGATATAGAAATTATCATTTGCAGGCATCAGACTACTGACAATATTGTGAATCAGGCGTAAGAATTCCTCTAGATTATCGGCTTCACGGATGGCTTCGGAAATCTCACAAAGGGCAGATCGAATTTTCTCTGTCCGCCTGGATTCTGTGACATCACGCACAATCACCAGATCGGCTGGCTTGCCTTGGTATTTGATCCTGCTGGCGTTAATCTCAATTCGCCTGTCCTGACCCTCTTTGTTTTTGAACACAGACTCATGCTTTGACGGAATTTCCTCCCCCGCCATTCGCCTCATGTAACAATTGACAATTCTGGGCAGTTCATCAGGATGAATATAGACCCCAAAAGGAGAATCGATCAACTCCTCTTCTGTATATCCACTGATCTCTACCAGACAAGGATTGACATATTTTAAAAGTCTATCCTGGATGATGGCAATACCCACATCTCCGTGTTCAACCAAAATTCGATATCTTTCTTCCAGTTCAGCAAATTCTTCTTCAATCTTACTCGGACTTGAGACTTTTTCCTTATAGATTTCCCTTAAATTATTTTTCAAAGCATTTCGGCCCTTTTCTGATTCTTTAGTGGAGAATCTGTCTTCCATTAGCCCGTCTCCTCCTCCTTAGCCCCGGCACAGAAACCTTGATTCTTGAGCGTTTTTATCTCGGTAGACACGCTCTGAGGGAATTATTACTCCTTTTCATTATTAGTCGCCTCTTCCCTGACGAGTCAATAACAGATAAAGAAATGTCCTTTGTTGTCTTTTAATGCCCGATTATGCCGCTTTCCTGATCTTTGCTCTTGTGATAATCAACAAAAAAACTGTGAGATCCGAATACTTTCCCAATTAAGACTGACTCTTCCCCTTAGGAATTTATTTGACAAAAAGATTTTAACTGGTGATAATACAATGGAGGACAAAGGAGGGGATGGAGTGCAAGAGGAAGAAATCTTAGATTCTTGGAAAGCCATCTCCAGGTACCTTGACCGGAATGTCAGGACATGTGCCCGGTGGGAACAAAAACTGGGCATGCCTGTTCACCGTATAGATGTCAACTCTTCCCGTTCAAAAGTTTTCGCCTATAAATCAGAGATTGACGAGTGGCTAAAAGAACGGGCCTCCCTCAAAGAAATCCAGAAGAAACCATTGCTGGAAAACAAATGGGCAGTAGCGGGGTTGATGTCTCTATTCATCCTGTTGATTGCTGTGGGATTGATGTTCCTCCTCAATTGGCTATCACTGTCATCTTCCTCTAAAAATCTCTCCATCGCTGTTTTTCCCTTTGAAAATTACGATTCCTCTGAATACGACCAGTATTTCTCAGAAGGCATCACCAACGAGATCATCAGCAATATTTCGCGGCAGAGTGCGTTCAAGGTCATCCCAGCCAGATCTGTCAACAGTTTTCTGGAAAGAGCAGAAAATAAAGGAGGAGCTGCGGGAGAGCTGGGTGTCGACTTTATCCTGAAAGGAAGGCTGGAGAAAAGCGAGGATAATATCAGGCTTTACGTCCAGCTTATCCGGACAAAAGACGAGCGAAACATCTGGGATGGGAAATTTGATGGCCGATTAGAAGACATCTTCTCCATCCAGGAAAATGTCTGCAAGAAGATTAATGAGGTATTGAATCATTCCAAAGCACAGAAAGAAAGCCAGGTGGCTGAGGCTGGAAAAACTTATGATTACGACGCTTTCGATACTTATTTAAAAGGAAATTATATCCTCAACAAGCTGAATGAAAGCAGCGATGATCCCTGGAAGCTTTTTCACCAGGGAAAATATTACTGGGGAAAATGCACGCCGGAAAGCAACGAATTAGCGATCAATCTCTTCAACCAGGCCATCAAAATCGACAGCAACTTTGCTGAGGCTTATATCGGTTTGGCCCACTGCTACACAAATTATGTCAACCTGTTCTGGGACTATAACAAAATATGGCTGGATAAAGCAGAAGAGCTGCTTAAAAAAGCTCAGACAATCTCCCCTGAACTTCCTGACTACTACAGCACATTGACCGAGATCTACTTGCTAAAAGCAGGCTGGTTTAATGAGGGCACCCGATCAAAAGCAATGGAATTAGCTCAAGAAGGCATCGAAAAATATCCCAATCATGCCCAGCTCAACTCCATAGTGGGCTACTGCTATTTTCA
>CAYSCW010000023.1:0-47806 GCA_964429795.1 uncultured Eubacteriales bacterium | reverse complement strand
AACGGAGGTGAAACTTTTTACAGAGGTGGACGATGCATCATCCGTTGGCAATCAAGTGGAATCACTGGAGATGTTGCAATAATTATTATGAAAGACGATAGAGGCATTCTGCAATTTCAGACACCGAATACCGGAAGCTTTACATGGGAAATTCCCACAGATGTAACTGGATATGACGTGATACCTCTTGGGAGTCATTACAAAATTAAAGTCAAGTCTTTAGATTTTCCTGCGAGTGATCAGAGTGACGGTTATTTTAAGGTTAGAGAAATAACAGGAGCAACTACAGGAGATATAGAGATAAATCCGATGGTGGTTTACACTGGAAGGGGGAAAACAAGAATCCAGTATGGGGAATTAGTGGAACCCAGCAAAGAAAATTTCTCAACAATAACGCCTAAAGACAAAAATAGTAAATATTGGAAGGTAGTATTTCCTTTAACATTTCGGGTGAAAAATGTCGGTCCTATGGCTAAAACAGTCACAGCTAATGTATATTACGAAAATCATATAATTAACACATTTGACAATGTTGCTACATTAGCTCCTGGTGAAGTAAGGGAGGTTAAACTAAGCAATAATATATCTTGGTCGACAAAAAAAGGAAAACCATTTAAATTTAAGGTCGTAGTCAATCCAGACGAGGCTCATCAAGATGGTGTTAGCTTTGAAAATAATACCTTTATAGGATTTTTAAATGCCATTGATTATTCGGAAATCGGAATAAAGCTTGATCCCAATTACATTCATCTCGGGAAGACAAACCATATGACTATTTTCCAACACGGAGAGGGCAAAAGTTTACATCCCGAAGATGTCAATTATTTTGATGAGGTAGGTGTAAATAAGTTCCGTATTAAGTACGATATAAGATTTAGGGCAAAAAATACGGCGCCCGATAATTTTCGTAGGATACAATTTAACGTATTGATAGATGACAAGTTGGTCGGAAGTAAAACACAAGATTTCGGTTTGGGAGAAGCAAAGACCATAGTAATAAGCAACTTATCATGCACAGTAGATCTCGATAAGAATTATGAGCTAAAAATAAGAGCTATGAATACTAGGGGTGGATACATTAAAGATTTTGATTGTATTGCATTCATTGCATTTTCCCTTGATTAAAGCAAATTGATTTTGGCATCTAATTTGTTTGGAATGTTGTGGTCTGGCCGCACGAAGTGTTTGAATTTAAAGATTTAAACTGGAAAACGGCCAATATCAGCCTTAAATAGTCAGAAACTTTGGAGTTTTGCGATGTTTAGTCCCGATTTCATATGCATAGGCTATTTCAAGTAAAATTAGCTCGCTCAAGGCCCTTCAGAAAAAAGATATTCCAATAGGTAATTCATCAATATTGCCCACAGGGTGGAATATCATTGAGTTTGCATCGCCCAGCACCCTCTTTAAACGACACCTCGACTTCATGCGCTCCCACATAAATAGGATAAAATCTGAAATAATCCTGAAACCTATCGTTTTAAGATAAACTATAAATTTACATGACGCAGCACGATTGCGTATAATCTTGATGAACCGTTTTTTAAGATGTTGAAGACACAGAGACATTCTTTGCCCTAATCGCTCTTCGTCAGACTGCAAAAATGAGCATAAAGAAGGAATCTTCCGAACTTCTAACGCCCATCGGGGCAAAGTCCGTAAGTCAGAGGAAGGACGGCATAGGACCCTGATCATCGAGGAGGAGTGCCCTAGAATCCCCCGCCGGGGCTGGGCTGAGATGATAAGAAAAATCTATGAGGTTAATCCATTGACCTGTCCCAAATGCCAGGGAGAGATACGCATCATCGCCTTCCTCACACACTATGCCGTGGTGGACAGGATCATCAACCACCTCAAGCTGACCTTTGTCGCAGAGAGACCTCCCCCACCTCAGGTCGTCTCGTAACAGCTTCTGATGGCCGCAGAGGCTTCGGCTGAATATTTTTCATGACCTTCTCTTTTCCATTGAGGAGAGGTCTGGGTGATTTCCGGCATTTTTTGAGCGTCTCTGCGGCTTTTGTAGCTTTTTGGCCCGCCATGAGCAATTCCCAACTGCTCTTGACATCTCTTCGAGCCGAGATTTATACTTTCTTACGATGGTTGGACGGGTAAATCGACACAAAGAGACTCACTCAGTCACCAAAGCCGAAAACCAAATTCTTATTATCTTATTATCAATACTATCAAGAGCTGGCTCCTAAAATCGCGATGGACCGCGCCGAGGTGCTTGCCATGGATGTTGAGATGAAAACACCTGCCGGGACATTCCAGCACTGCCTGCGCATCAAAGAGACAAGCGCGGTTGAAAGCGGCATGAGCGAAAAAGTATATGCCCCGGGCGTCGGGCTCATTCGCGACGACGAATTCGTCTTGACAAGATACGGCAAAATCCTCTAATGCGTTCGTATTAATTAAAAGACAGGGATTTTAGCGATGAGAGCTTCAAGTATGATTATTTTTCTATTAATCGCACTCTCCATATATTGCTTGATAAATTTCTATATTTTTAGGCGCGGCTGGCAAGCTCTCTCAGGAACGGGAACACTACGATATATTTTCCTGGCAATCTTTCTTTTTCTGGTTTTGTCTTACCCGGCCGCTCGCTTTGTAGAGCGCCTTCACCGGGGCAGGTTAACAGAGATTTTTATCTTCATCGGCGCTTTTTATCTTGCCCTGATGGTCCATTTGCTGCTCCTTGTTTTGTTTGTTGATATAGTCCGCCTGGGGAATAAATTTTTGCATTTTTTCCCCTCGGCGATTACCGAGCATGCTCAAAAGGCAGGGCAAATTGCTTTTTTCGCTGTGGGAGTTACCGCTCTGATGATTGTCGTCGGCGGAATCGTCAACGCCCTGTATCTACGGGTGCGAACTTTAGATTTGGCCGTTGACAAGTCCGCTGGCGAGATCCGCTCTTTAAACATTGTCCTTGTCTCAGACATTCATCTGGGAACGATTGTCCGCAGCTCACGCCTTGAAAAAATCGTGGAGAGAATCAACGAGTTTAAGCCAGACATTATCCTTATGCCAGGAGATATTGCGGATGAGGATATATCTCCGCCAGAGGCGCAGAAAATGGCCGCAGTCCTGCAGAAACTCCATGCTCGATACGGCGTGTTCTCTGCCACCGGCAATCATGAGTACTATGGAGGCCTTGAAAGAAATTTGGCTTATCTTCGGCAAGGGAAGGTTACGGTGTTGATGGACGAAGCTATCAAAGTTGGCAATTCCTTTTATGTCATCGGCCGTAAAGACCTGACTGCGCGGCAATTTGGCGAAAGGCGCAAACCCTTGGCGGAAATTTTAGAGGGCGTTGACCATCAACTTCCGCTTATTCTCCTGGACCACCAGCCTGTCCATCTCGAAGAAGCAGAGCAGAATGGCATCGACCTGCAGCTCTCTGGGCATACCCACAATGGACAATTGTTTCCCTTTAACCTGATTAACAAGTTCATTTATGAGGATGGTTGGGGATATCTGCGCAAGGGGAAGACCCAGTATTACGTTTCATGCGGGGTAGGCACCTGGGGACCTCCGATGCGAACTGCCAGCGTGCCGGAGATTGTGCAGATAAGGTTGAGATTCAGATAGCCCGCTAAATCGTGCTTATCGGATCCCCGCCTATTTCATTTCATAGACGACGACTTTGAAGGAGCCGGGTTCCATTTTCGGTCGAGGCCGCTTCTCGCTAGGCTTCAGTTCCGGCGCTGGCGCAGGGGTTTCGAACTTTGCCGCAGACAAATAAAGCTTGTGAGTCTTCGGATCGAGCGTCATCGTCCTGGAGCGGAGCGGCGTGGACACAGTCTGGACAACGTTGAGCTTGCCGGCTTCATCGACGCGGGCCACAGTCAGCGTGCCGTCTCCGCACGATGCGAAGACGAAGCTGCTTTCGGGGTCAAACGAGTTATGGAGAAAATTGGCACAGCCGCAAAAAGCAAACTCCTATAAATTTTCGAAGACAAATCAAGGTGGGTATTGGAAATTTGACGCAATTTTTTTACGAGCCCCGGTCTTTCTTAATAAATTTTAAGAAAAAATTCAGTATGCAAATCGTGGTTCTAATTTTATATTATATCTTGAAAGGAGGCTTAAGATGAAACGTGCAAACTGGATATTGTTGGGCTTCGTTGTCGCCTTGGCCCTTGCGCTGACGGTGTCGACAACGTGGGCCAAGCAGGAAAGCAAGGAGCAAGCGAAAAAGGCGAAGGTCGAGCTCCCGGCCGCGGTCGCTAAGGCGGTCAAGGATAACTTCCCGAACGCCGAGATAGAAATGGCGGAGGTGGAGGAGGAAGCCGGCATCACCCTTTATGACATCGAATTCAAGGCCGCTAAGGGCGAGATCGAGGTTGCGCAGGACGGCACAGTCATGGACGTCGCCACGATCGTGGCGATGAAGGACGTTCCCAAGGGCGCTGTCGAGGCGATCCATAAGGCTGCCGAAGGCGCCACAATCAAGCAGCTCGAAAAGTCCGAGGTCCGCGCCGAGATCAAGAAGGAAGGCGAGAAAGGCAAGATCGTAAAACTCGACAGTCCCAGGTATGTCTATGAGGCTGAACTTGTGAAGGGCAATCAGAGGGGCGAAATCCAAGTCGCTGCTGACGGCAAGGTCATCGAGGCACTCAAGTGGAGCACCGAGGGCGCTAAAGAGATGAAAGAAGAAGAAAAAGAAGAAGCCGTGGAGGCCAAAGAAGAAGTGGTGGACCTAAAGATTCTGCCTGAGGCGGTCATTTCCGCGTTTAAAGCGGCTTATCCCAATGCCGTAATCAAAGGGACGAGCAAAGAAACGGAAAAAGGCGTGACTTATTACGAGATCGAGAGTGTTGACGGAACCCTCAACCGGGATCTTCTTTATACCGCCGACGGCAAGGCTGCAGAAATCGAAGAAGCCATCGCTGCCTCGGACCTGCCTGTCGCTGTTCAACAGACTCTCGCCAAGGAATATCCCGGCGCCAAAGTCCTCAAGGCCGAAAAGATGACCAAGGGAGACCACAAACTATTTGAGCTACGGATCCAGGTCAAAGACAAGAAGATAGGAGTGACGATTGATACAAACGGGAAAATCGTTGAAAAAACCGGCGGCACTAAGGAGACCGAAAAAAAGTAATTCCTGAATTCAGTTTAATTCCAGGGACACAGAACTGCTTTTCTGAATCTTCTTTCAGAGGGCGGTTATCCGAGCGATTCCCTTTTTTAAAAGATGAAGGCAGACTCTAATAGCCAAATATTTATGCGCTATGGGGAAAATATTTTGGATCCCTAAAATATGGTATATTGAAAAATATTATGTTGCACTTTATCGAAACGATCGCCAAAGCGGCCGTTGCCGCAGACATAACGCTATTTAAAATCATCAATACGCATCATACGCCCTTTTTTGATTGTTTTTTTTTGTTAGTCAGTTATCTGGGCAACGGCTGGGTCATGATTCCGCTTTTCTTCGTTTTTATTCTCTGGAAAACTCCCAAAAGCAGGCGAACGCGTATTCTCGTCGTCGCGGCGGTCGCGTTATCAGTCAGCAGCGTCTGCAACATCGCTCTCAAACAGCTTATAGGCCGTCCGCGACCGTCGGCTTATTTCGTTTTACCAAGTCCAAATACAGCAATAGAGGAGGGGCGTTCCTACGGAGTTCACGTGGTGGGAAAAAGGTTTTATGACCATTCGTTCCCTTCCGGTCATGCCAATACGGCGTTTGCCATGGCAAGCCTGGCGATGATTATCATCGGGAGACGATTCTGGCCGGCCTTTCTTGTCGCGATTGAGGTCGCCTATTCGCGGGTGTACACGGGGGTTCATTTCCCGCTGGATACGCTTGCAGGGGCGTGTCTCGGAAGCATTATTGCGCTTGGCGTTTGGTATGGCGCTGCAATAATTGCACCTCAGAAGCCTTCATAAAGAAATTGACATAGGTAAGGGATTTAAAATCCTCCTGGAAGAAAATCCTGGCTTTTTTTACTAAGTCCATCATTACTCAAGATATCTCTTAACAGATTTTAAGGAAAAGTTAAGTAGTCGAATCATCTTCCGAATGCTATATTCATTTCAGAAACGGCCATGAAAATATTGGTCATTGAAGATGACAAAAAAGTCTCTCAAGCCCTTAAGAAAGGGATGGAATCTAAGCACTACAAAGTCGAGGTAGCCTATGCGGGGGAGGAAGGCTTTTTCCTCATCAGCACTCAAAAATTTGATCTGATCATCCTGGACCTCGACATCCAGAACGCACCGTGCTCTACCGGGTACTCTTTCATTATTTCGACAGGTTCCTGACCGAGTATGAGAGCCGTTTCGAGAAAGAGTATGGTTTCCTCCGGCCCATCATCAAGGATGTGGTGGAGCGCTACCTCGACTGCGGCAACCCCCGATGCGGGTTTGCCCGCATCCGGTGTCCTTCGTGTGGGGAAGAGAGGTTATTGATGTTCTCCTGTCGTAGCCGCGGATTTTGTCCCTCTTGCCATGCGAAGAGGCTTGAGGAGTAGGGCGAGTGGATGAGGGATGAGTTCCTGCTGGATGTTCCCCACCGCCAGGTCGTCTTCACCATCCCCAGGATGCTGCGCATTTTCTTCAAGTACAAGCGCCGGCTTCTAGGCTCACTCTGCCGGGCGGCCGTCCAGGCCCTCCTCAAATACTTCCAGGCCACAACCGGCACAGAGCTTCGACCGGGGATTGTGGCCTCAATCCAGACCTTCGGACAGAAGATAAACCTGCATCCTCACCTCCACTTCTTGGTTACAGAGGGAGGTGAAGACTCTGAGGGAAGGTTTCATCATATTACTTCCTTCAAGGATAGCCTCCTGTCCGAGTTCTTCTCCCACGAAGTCTACTCTCTTCTCCTCAGGGAGGAGCTCATCTCAGAAGCCATGGTGGTGAAGATCGCAGACTGGCGTCATTCCGGCTTCTCTGTCCACAGTAAGGTCAAAGCCAAGACCAGGAAAGAGACAGAGCGAGTGGGAAAATACATGATCCGTCCGCTCCTTTCCCTGGAACGCCTTTCCTTTGACGAGAAACAGGGGAAGGTCTTCTACCGGTATGGGAAAGAGGCCGCAGAGGCTTCGGCTGAATATTTTTCATGACCTTCTCTTTTCCATTGAGGAGAGGTCTGGGTGATTTCCGGCATTTTTTGAGCGTCTCTGCGGCTTTTGTAGCTTTTTGGCCCGCCATGAGCAATTCCCAACTGCTCTTGACATCTCTTCGAGCCGAGATGTATATTTTCTTACGATGGTTGGACGGGTAAATCGACACAAAGAGACTCACTCGGTCACCAAAGCCGAAAACCAAATTCTTATTATCCGGACAGGTCGGTGTCGTTCGAAGAGACCCCATGGCCATGCTTCCCTTCTGCGGCTACAACCTGGGAACGTATTTCCGGCATTGGCTAAATATGGGGAACAGGTTGATCCATCTCCCCAAGATATTTTCTGTCAACTGGTTCAGAGTCGACGACCGGGGCCGTTTCATCTGGCCCGGATTCGGAGAGAACATGAGGGTTTTGAAGTGGATCATAGACAGAGTGCACAACAGGATCGGGGCCAGAGAAACTCCGGCCGGGCTGGCCCCTCGACTTCAGGATTTAGAGCTCGAGGGAATCGATGTCTCCAAAAAAAATCTGTTGAAACTCTTCGAGGTGAATAGGGAAGAATGGGGAGCCGAGGTGGATGAGATCAAAAATTTTCTACTCCCCTATCGAGGCCACTTACCTCCTGACTTATGGGAGGAGTACAACTCGATGGAAAGAGAGATCAAAGCACAAAAATAAGGCTCGAAAAGTAATTACTCATACCGGAGGGACTCGGCAGGATTGGCCCGTGCCGCCCGGATGGCCTGATACCCCACTGATAAAAGGGCCACGAACAAAGCCAAGAGCAAAGCGCCGATGAACACAAAATACCCCAGATCCACTCGATAGGCATAGCTCTGCAACCATTTTCTCATGACGAAATAAGCCGCAGGCCAAGCGATAACATTGGCCATCAAAACAAGAAGAAAAAATTCCTTGCATAGGAGTCTGGTGACTTGTGAGACGCTTGCGCCTAGAACTTTGCGGATCCCAATCTCCTTGGTTCGTTTTTCTGCCATAAACGAAGCCAGGCCAAAAAGGCCAAGACAGGCCACAAACACCGCAAGGACCGCAAAATATCTCAGAAGAGTCCCTATTCTCTCTTCGCTTCTGTACATCATGTTGTATCTGTCGTCCATAAAACGGTATTCAAAAGGATAGCTGGGCATAATCCGTTTCCAAGTCTTTTCAATGAATCCCAAGGAGACAGAAACTTCTTCGGGGGGAATTCGGATGATCATGTAGTTAAGCGAATTTTGATCCACGACAATGGCCAGAGGCTCTATCTTGTTCCGGAGGGACTGGTAATTAAAATTTTTCATTACGCCTACGATCGTACCCTCCACACCCACATGGCTGAATCGCTCTCCTATAACAGAGTCCTTATTCATCAACTTGGCCACTTCTTCATTGACGATCCACGACTGGGATTGATCGGATGTATATTTTTTGTCAAAACTCCTTCCGTCGGCCATCTCGATCTTCAATGTCTCGATAAAATCAAAATCCACCGCATTGAATCCGATCAAGATCTGGAGTTCGGGATCCTTGCCCTCCCATTGGGCGCCTCCAGAATTGCTGCTGATATATATAGGCAACTGGGAAGTTCCTGTGACGTTCAAGATTTGTGGATTCTGGATCAATTCCTGTTTGAGAGCGCTATAAGATTTTTTTGTATCCGCTCTCAAAGGAATATACACCAGATGCTCCTTATCCCATCCCAGACGCATGGTTTTAATATAGTTCAGTTGTTGGTAAACAACAGCAGTTCCAATAATCAAAAGGATCGACAGCGCGAACTGGACGACCACAAGGACTCTGCGGAACCGGGCACCTCCTGAACCTGACCAGGCACCTCCTTTGAGAACTCTTGCTGGTTGAAAGGCGGACAAAACCACAGCAGGATAGCTTCCGGCCACCAGTCCTGTGAACAACGTAATGCCCAACAACCCGATCAAAACAGTCGCGACCCCCGCCACATTCCAGGAAAGTTCTTTGCCTGAAAGATTGCTGAACGCCGGAAGCAATAGAGTGACGATTCCTACGGCAAACACCAAGGCAATAAACGCATACACGACCGATTCCCCATAAAATTGCCGGATGAGATGTCTCTTCAAGGCACCGACAACTTTTCGTAAACCTACCTCTTTCGCCCTATTCGCCGACCGGGCTGTAGAGAGATTCATAAAGTTGATACAGGCAATGAGCAGGACAAAAAAAGCGATGATGGAAAAGATGTACACATACTGAATGGCTCCTGCCCCTTTTTCATACCCGAAAAATTCGTGGAGATGGAGTTTAGTATACGGCATGAGCCTTAAATCTGTTCGGCTTTCCGGAACTTTTGTCCGGATAAATCCGAAGATCTTCTGGTTTGCCTGTTCTGGAGGTGTGCTGTCGGGAAGCTGAACAAAAGTGTAGATGGAATTTGTCCCAAAATCCTCTTCTCGAGTTTGTCCAGAATTTTTAAGGATTTCATAAGGGATGAGAAAATCGAACTGCAGATAAGAATTGTGCGGGATGTTTTCGAAAACTCCTCTAACCGTGAATTCATGCTGGTTGTTTAAAGTGACCACTTTTCCGATCGGATCGTCTTCCCCAAAATATTTTTTCGCCAAATTTTCTGCAAGGAGCAAAGAGTAGGGAGAATCCAGTGCAGTATTTTCGTCTCCTCTGATAAGTGGAAAAGTGAACATTTTCAAAAATGAAGGATCCACCGCCCTTCCATTGTCTTCGAAAAACGTATTGTCTGCATATTTGAATAATATCCCTCCAGGCCAGACTACGCGGGTGGCATCAACAATCTCAGGGATTTCTGTCTTTAAGGCAGGGCCAAGTGGATAGGGCGTCACATACACATAAAAAATTCTTCCTGAATAGTGCTGATCCTCTTCTACCCTGTACAGATTCGCTGCATTCTCGTGGAATTTGTCATAGCTCAATTCATCCAGTACCCATATGGTGATAAGCAGACAACAGGCCAGTCCGATAGCCAAACCGGCGATGTTAATAAACGAATATCCCTTGTACCTCCGGATATTCCTGAGAGCGACTTTTAAATAATTTTTTATCATTTGGACACTCCAATAAAGATTATTCGAGATAATGGTGGGAAGCAGCCTTATGATCTGACTCCAATACCAGAGGAAGGCAGATAATCTGCCCTTATCCCTAGCTACTTCCTCATAGAATTCCCCAAAATCCCCGATAAGTGTGAAATGATCGCCTTTGCCATAAATCCGACAGAGGAGCCAGTGGCCGAATCTCGGGGGCTTTATTCCTCTATCTTTCATCCGCTTTTAAACACAGACAACGCAAGTTCCGGGAATCCGTCCCACATGATTTCATTGACTCTCTTGATATCTTCTAAGGCTTTGATACCCTTTTTCGTAACGAGGTAATATCTTTTGCTCAATCCTTTTCTCTCCGGTGTCGGATCCCCAATATAAGCAGAGAGATAACCTTCTTTGGATAGCCTATCGAGAGGAAAATAAACTCCACCCAAGGAGATTTTTCTACCCGTTACTTTAACGATATGCTTATAGATCGAAGTGCCGTAGGCATTATCTCCGAGCCGCCAGACAGAAAGGAGGATCAATTCTTCCAGTTTGGTTAGGATTTCCATGGATTCACCTTCCGTTCTTGCAATTCATATTCTACATATTAGAATACGCACAGAAGCAGAAAAAGGTTGCCCGTTTTCTAATTTTTAGAAACCTTTAAACAGAATTTCTTAGGAGGGAAAAAACAAGAATATTAATAAGCTAAATGATTCTATTTATGCTGTTGTTTTAAGGTTATGCCTTTTGTTTCACTTTGAAGAGGACAGTGCCGAGGTAACCCGAATCATTAATCTCGGCAATGTACAATCCAGGCTGGAGATGGGCTTTCCTCTTGAGCATCGGTTCGGAAAGTCTTTGCAGAAGCGAGCTGGCTTCCCAATCTTTGTTCTCTCTGTCGCTCAATAGAAATAGCTCACCTTTTTCCACTATCTTTTCCAATATTTCTCTTAAGCTCATGGCTTCCTCTCTTTTCAAATAAGCCTATATATATATTGGACGAAATTTCTCATCATTTGGTTACTGTTAATCTGATTTTTTTATTTTTTTCAACGCAACCAAGCACAGCAGGCAGAGGGACAAACAAAAGAGATGCTCGACTCCCACCGGTTAGATCTTGAATTCCTCCTGGATGTTTTCCGAAACGATGTGTCCGTCGAAGAGGTGGATGATCCGGTGGCTGTATTCAGCATAGGCCGGAGAATGGGTAACCATCACAACAGTCGTGCCCGCCTCATGTAGCTCGCCTACGATCCTCATGACCTCTTCACCATGGGACGAATCCAGATTTCCTGTCGGCTCATCCGCCAGGATCAACTTCGGCCGGGCCACAATGGCTCGGGCTACGGCTACTCTCTGCTGTTGACCTCCGGATAATTGCTGGGGGAAGTGACTTGTCCGCGCTATGATCTCCATCTTCTCGAGAACCTCATTAACTCTTTTTTTGCGTTCGGAAGAAGAATAACCCAGATAGAGCAAAGGCAGTTCAACATTCTCATACACGGTTAGCTCATCGATGAGGTTAAAACTCTGGAAAACAAACCCGATGTTATTTTTGCGAAGATTCGCCCGCTGTCTTTCAGAATATTTACCCACTTCTTCGCCAAGGAACAGATATTCTCCAGCGGAGGGCTTGTCGATCATTCCCAGGACATTGAGCAGGGTGGATTTTCCACAACCCGACGGCCCCATAATCGCCACATATTCGCCTTCCTTGATGTTCAGATTCACATTGTTTATTGCCGTTGTTTCGACTTCCTCGGTTAGGTAAACCTTTTTAAGGTCTTTTGTTTGAATCATATTTTCCTCCCTAATTAGAATTTCAGGTGTTATCCGCTATTAATGAGGTTTTATACACCATCCTTTTATTTTTTCTCTTTATTTTTTCCTTTATTTAATAATAGACGTAAAAACACCTATTTTAGTTTACTTTAACACAAGCCTGTCCATGTTTCCGAAGCTTTCATAAGAGGAGGTTATCACTTTTTCGCCAGGCTCCAATCCCTCCAGAACTTCGAAAAATTCAGGATTCTGGCGTCCAAGCCGGATCCTCCTCTTTATGGCGACATCCCCAGAGCTATTCAGAACATAGGCCCAATTGCCTCCGGTTGTCTGGGAAAATCCTCCTCGGGCAAGGAGAATCGCATCAGCAATATCGCCCAGTTCCAAACGAATATGATAGGTTTGACCTGCCGTAATTCCTATCGGCTGCTCTTCCTAAAATTCCATGTCTACCTCAAAACGACCGTCTCTTACCTCAGGATATTTCTTTGTAACGATGAAATTATATGTCTTTCCGGAAAATTCGAACTTGCCTTTTCTACCAATTTCAACCCGGGCAATGTAGTGTTCGTCGATCCCCGCTCTAATTCTGTACCCTTCTAAAGTATCGATCGTTCCAAACTCTGCGCCCGGTTGCTTGGTCTGCCCGATTTCCGCATCCAAAGATGTTAAATATCCGGCAACCGGGGCTTTTATGGTCAGGTTCTCGAGCCGCGCCCGGATAATATCCATATTGCTCTCCATGCGCTTGACTTGACTTTCCAATGCTTCGATCTGCTTCTGACGGAACTCCAGATCCTTAGCCTGGCTTTCTATGGTCAATTTTTTGTTTTTCACCAAATATTCATACTGATCTTTGGCCAACTCGAACTCATGTTGCGAGATCAAATCGTCCTTTATCATTTCCTTGTATCGATCATAAACCCGTTTCTGCTGTTGAAGACTATTGTCAACCTGAGCAAGTTGTTGACTCAATTGCAGCCTGTAGCGTTCCATCTCCAAACGGGTACCACGCAAGTTGTTGACCTGCTGGAAGACTTCAGCCTCCCTCCACATCAAGTTAATCAGAAGATTGGTATTGCCTAATCTGATGATCGGGTCTCCTTTTTTCAGTTTGCTTCCGGCTTCGATGAAAATCTCCTCGACAGTTCCTCCTTCATCCGCAGTTAAATAGTGGTAATAAGAAAGAACATTTCCCATGACCGGTATGTATTCCTGAAAAGGGCCGCGTGTCACTTCCGATACGGTAAGTCTTTCGGCTTTAACATTGAGAGAGGATTTGCTCATCCCAAATACAAAAATATATACAACAAAAGCGATAAAAAGCGTTGACCCCGCAAAAAGGGCAATCTTTTCCAAGACCAGGAAAGAGGCAGAGCGAGTGGGAAAATACATGATCCGTCTGCTCCTTTCCCTGGAACGCCTTTCCTTTGACGAGAAACAGGGGAAGGTCTTCTACCGGTATGGGAAAGAGGCCGCAGAGGCTTCGGCTGAATATTTTTCATGACCTTCTCTTTTCCATTGAGGAGAGGTCTGGGTGATTTCCGGCATTTTTTGAGCGTCTCTGCGGCTTTTGTAGCTTTTTGGCCCGCCATGAGCAATTCCCAACTGCTCTTGACATCTCTTCGAGCCGAGATGTATATTTTCTTACGATGGTTGGACGGGTAAATCGACACAAAGAGACTCACTCGGTCACCAAAGCCGAAAACCAAATTCTTATTATCCACTAATAACTATAAGCCCTCTCTTCATATTTCTTGTCCTCCTTTATTTTGGAAATTCTCTCAGTACTTCCAAAACGAGTCACGTACAATATTAATACTTTTTCCCCGATCATGTTGATTCAACCCGTAGATTCACATTCAAAGCTATAATTCTCCTTTTATAGCTTTATACTGAGTAAAATCCGATTGTTAAACCTTTATACACTAAATTAAATGGGATTCTAAGTTATGACAAATCTTCAATTCCATAATTGGGCGATTTGATATATTTTTTCCGCTTTCTCATCACTCTTGACATATATGCTTCCAGGATTTATTCTTTCCAGAGTAAAGTCAGTATGGGAAATTCTGTCAATAAACCGATAGAATCGTCGATTTCTCAAAAAAGAAACTTCCATCCATTAAAAAAATCGTTTTTATCCTTTTTAGCCTTAGCCTTCCTCTTCCTAAACTCTTCTCAAGCTCTGATGGTTAAACTGTCTCTTCAGAGATTAACGATTGGTTCAGATGCAATAATTCTCGGAGAAGTGGAAAACATTCAGTGCGAATGGAGCCTGGATGGGCAAATCATTTTATCTGTGGTGACTCTCCAGATTCATGAGATATTAAAGGGAGAATTTTCCAACACTAAAATCTTCATCCAATATCCCGGAGGAACTGTAGGAGAGATCAGCCTGAAAGTTACTGACATACCCTCTTTCTACAGGAAAGAGAAGGTTTTGGTTTTTCTGAAATCTATAACCGATATGACTGACATGAAAAATTCTCCTCTGGCTACACTAAATATTCTTCCTGCCTTTAAGGTTTTCGGAAATGCCCAGGGCAAATATTTCATAGATGCCGAAGCAATGGCAAGAAGGAGTGGATACAATTTAACTGCCCAGGATGCAGACCTGGATAAAACGCTATCTTTAACAGAATTAAAAGCAAGGATAAAAAGTATTCTGAAGCATCAGTCTGAAGAAAGAGAAAAGATTCATGATAAAGACGAGCACTAAATTCTGGTTATTCTGTGCCTTTCTGATTATTCTTGTCGGATTTTCCATATCCTACACACTCTTGGGCTTTCAGTGGCCTGTCGGGTCTGATGTCGGTTTTTTTATAAATGCCAACACATCCCAGGTTCCTGATGAGGATAGCGCTGTAAGAAATGCCGCTGTCTCTTGGAACCAGATAAGCCCCTCTGGCCTGAGGCTTTCCTATATAGGCTCCTCCTCTGTGACGGATTATGGATACAACGGCTTGAATACCATCTGCTGGAAGGACGAGGGTGGAAGCGGCACACTGGCAACGGCATGGATGTGGTACAGTGGGAATACCATATTAGAGACAGATATGGTCTTTAATGATTATTATAGCTGGTCTACTTCAGGCAGCGATTACGATGTCGAGACAGTTGCTCTCCATGAGCTTGGTCATTGGGTTGGTCTTGACCACAGCACCACAGGAATCATGCGCCCGGCTTATAGTGGGATTCAACGGAGCATAGATGATGATGCCAGAAACGGTTTCACAGCCATGTATGGAGGTGAAAAACCGAGTCCTTCCATAGGACTGGATAGATCCTCTCTCTCTTTCGAGGGAGACCAGTTAAAAACATTCAGGGTAAGAAACTCTGGAGGAGGGACGTTAGATTATCAAATCAGTGACGACAGGCCATGGATGAGCGTCTCACCTGAGAGTGGAAGCTCAACTGGCGAATGGGATGAAATAACCACTGAAGTTGATACGTCTGGATTGAGTGGAGGGGATTATTCCGGAACTATCAGTGTGACTTCGGGTGATGCGGACAACAGCCCTCAGAATCTCACTGTCTATCTAACGGTTGAAGAGGAAGAAGACAACCTGCCCTCAATTTCTATATCTTCTCCCCGGGATGCGGATGTTGTGTCAAGCGAAGTCACTGTCATAGCTGAAGCCTCCGATGACAAGGGAATTCAGAAAGTAGAATTTTATGTGGACAATGAGCTAAAGGAAACAGATTACGCCTCGCCATATGAGTGGATCTGGGATACGACCTCCTATCCAAGTGGATCTCACACAATCAAAGCCATGGCTTATGATACGGCAAACCAGACGGCTGAGGATTCGATAAGCATCACGGTCGACCAGCCGCCTCAGGTCTCCATCACATCGCCATCATCAGAAACTAATGTTTCCGGGATTGTATCTGTAAAAGCATCTGCCTCGGATGATATCGGGATAAAAAAAGTGGAGTTTTACATGGATGATGAATTGAAAAAAACTGATAAAATTTCACCTTTTGAATGGGTTTGGGATACGACTTCCTCTCCCAGTGGATCTCATGCGATAAAAGCCGTGGCTTATGACACAGCAAACCAGACGGCTGAGGATTCGATAAATGTTACGGTCGATCAACCGCCTCAGGTCTCCATCACATCGCCATCATCAGAAACTAATGTTTCCGGGATTGTATCTGTAGAGGCATCTGCCTCGGATGATATCGGGATAAAAAAAGTGGAATTTTACATAAATGGAGAGTTGAAAAAAAATGATACGAAGTCGCCTTATGATTATATTTGGGATACAAATTCTATTTATAATGGTGCCTATACCTTAAAAGCCGTTGCTTATGACTCCATAAACCAGACTACATCAGATGAAATTGGAGTTATTCTAATCCCTCATGCTCCCTTGAATTTTTCCGGAACAAAGCATAACAACAGCTCGACTTTACTGGAGCAGTACATAAATGCATTAACCTGGCAGGCTAACAGTCTGAACAAAGATATAGGAAAGTACAGGATTTATCAGGTTGAAGGGGAAAACCAGATATTGTTGACAGAACTGGATGGAAGCACATTTGAATACTGGCATTTGAATGTTGCCAAGGACGAAAAATACACGTATGTTTTGAAGGCCGTTGATAATGGAAACAGAGAAGGAGAATCTTCTTATCTGGAAATTCAATAAAATCAGGAAGAGAGCATGAATATTGCGCAAACAAAAAATATGCCAGTTAAAATCATGTTCTCAGCCATTCTTTTCTTTTTTTCCTTATCTGGATTGGTCTGTGGGGAAGGAAAAGTTGAGTCGCAAAAAGATAAGATAATAAGGCCGGAGCCTTCTGAAGAAAGAAATATTTGTGTAAAGATAGGAGTTGGTTATTTTTTCCCTGCAGAGAAATCATTCAAGGATATTTACGGTGAAGGTGTGGCGATCGGAGGAGAAATAGATATAAAACTGTGGAAGTTCATCGATCTATGGCTCATCGGTAATTATTGCTCCAAGAAAGGACATCTTCCTTTTACCGAAGAAGAAACAAATATGACTTTGATTCCCATAGGAGGAGGGCCAAAGATCAGATTCCAAAAGGGGATCACTAATCTTTACATCGGCCTGGGACCGGTGTTTTACGTTTACCAGGAAAAAAATCCGATAGGAATAGCCAAAGGCACGGGTGCAGGAATTATCGGGCAAGCAGGATGCTATTTCAATATAGTCGATGGATTATTATTTGATGTCAGTGTAAATTACAGTTAGTGCAGCGTTAAGCCTCAAAAAATTAAAGCTGACTTAGGGGGAATTCAGGCTGGATTAAGCTTAGGATATGAGTTTTGACCGAGAGACAAAAAACATGAATTTGTTTTTAGGCCAGGTATCTAATCTGTCACTCTATTTTCCAACCAAGTATTCTGTAACTTTCTAATCAGTTGTTCCACTTCTTTTTTATGTTTTTCCATTTTTAACTCTATGACTGATTTATCTTAAACCGAGCTTTTCCCCCTTTTCCAACGGCCTAACAATCGAAATCAGCCGCCGAGCGAGGCCAGCAAAACTCGTGTCGCAACGAGGAACAGTTTTGGGCGGCGGGTACGCAAGGTATGTGAACTTCCGCCGAACAAGCCCATGCAGCCGACGCGGTGACCCGAGCTGCTGATGAGCAGCATTATACTGTAAAAGGAATTGGATTGATTAAATGAAAAAATCATCTAATAGTAATATTATCAATTACTATAATAAATTTAGTGAGAAAGATAGGCTTTAGGTCTACGAGGTCAATCTCCTCTTCTGCTCCTCTCTACGGTGGCCAAGCAGAGAGGTGAGTATTTCTGAGAGCCTCCAGGATTGCTTTTTGTCGATTCGAGGACCGAGTCTATTTTAGCCGAACTATCAGCGGAAGATGTGCCCTGGAACATTATCTGTAAGCAACTATTTGACTAAATATGCGTATTATTTAAAGAGGGAGAACCATGATTAAAAACTACTTAAAAATTGCGCTGAGAAACATCATAAAACACAAAGGCATTTCTTTGATCAATATTGTTGGTTTGGCTATAGGCATTGCATGCAGTATTCTGATTTTACTTTTTGTCACCCATGAGCTGAGTTATGACAAGTTTCATGAGAAAGCGGACAGGATTTATCGATTAGCTGTCAGAGCTTCTATCGGTGATACGAAAATCAACCAGACCTATTCTTCATCAGAAACATTCAGGAGACTGCTCGAGGATTTTCCTGAAATCGAAACAGGAGTCAAGTTTTTGAATTTCGGAAAGACGCCTGTTATCCTGGATGAAAAAACTTTTTATGAATCAAGATTTTTTGCCGTTGACTCGACATTCTATGATGTTTTTTCTGTTCCATTGATACACGGCAATCCAAAGACGGTTCTTACCGATCCAAATACCATGGTCCTTTCTAAAAACACGGCTGTTAAATATTTCGGGGACACAGACGTTGTCGGAAAAGTGATAAAAGTTGATTTTTCATACGGTTTAGGCAGAGTTGACTTTAAAATTACCGGAGTATCGGAAAATGTTCCGGATAACTCTCATTTCCATTATGACCTTCTGGTTTCTTCTGCCAGTTTCCCGGCCTTAATCAATAATAGCGGTTGGTCATCAAACAATTTTATTACCTATCTTCTGCTCCGAGAAGGCACATCACAGGCATGGTTTGATGAAAAACTCAAAGAATTCACCCGGAGACATATGGGCGGTGAAAGTTTTGACGCATGGGTGGCGAAGGGCAACTATTGGGAGTATTTTTTACAGCCGATTACGGGAATACATTTGAATTCAGACCTTAATGGAGAGTTTGAAGCAAACGGCAATAAAACATACGTATTCATATTTTCAGTGATCAGTGTGATCATCTTATTGATTGCCTGTATCAATTTTATGAACCTTTCCACAGCCAGGTCGTCACTGAGGGCCAGAGAGGTTGGATTGAGAAAAGTTGTTGGTTCAAGTCGAAGCAAGCTGATGCGTCAGTTTTTGAGCGAGTCTGTTCTATTGAGTTTCATATCTCTAGCTTTAGGATTATTGATCATACAAGTCCTCTTGCCTGCCTACAGAAACTTCATCGGCAGACAGCTCACCATGCATTACTTTGATAATTTCATGGTTATCCCTTCATTATTAGCTTTAGGGCTCTTAGTGGGAGTCGTCTCAGGTTCATATCCGGCATTTTTCCTGTCATCTTTCAAACCCATTTCTGTGCTCAGAGGCAGTACAGGCAGCAGTATAGGGAGTTCGTTATTGAGAAATATTCTTGTCATATTCCAGTTCGCCATTTCAATCTTTTTAATCATAGGAACGCTGGTTGTAGTTCAACAGCTCGAATTTTTTCAGAATATAAGATTAGGATTTGAAAAAGAACAGGTTTTAGTCGTCCGCAATCCAGGAGCTTTAGGAGATAATGTTACGCCCTTTAAAGAGGCTCTGCGGAGTAACAGTAGTATTATTAATGTATCAGGTTCCAATACACTTCCGGGAAGAAGTTTCAGCAATATCGGATTCGGCGCTGAAGGAGTTGAAAAAAGTTTTACTTTAAACCTCTGCGTTTGTGATTATGATTTTCTTGAGACACTAAAGTTGGAAATAGCCCAGGGAAGATTCTTCTCGAGGGAGTTCACCACGGATTCCCATGCGGCTGTCCTCAATGAAAAAGCTGTTAAATTACTGGGATGGGAAGACCCTGTCGGCAAAAAAATCAATAATTGGTCCCAGGATAGAGGAAATTTTACTGTTATAGGAATCATTAAAGATTATCACTATGAATCGCTCCATCAGGAAATCAGGCCCCAAGCGTTGTTCCTTTCTGGAGGTTACTATAAAAATGTTCAAAGTTACATTTCTGTACGCCTAAACACAGAGAATGTTTCTGAAACAGTCAAATATGTTGGAAACACATGGAATGATTTCGCGCCCGGTAAACCTTTTGAATATTCCTTCCTCGATAAAGATTATGACAATTTATATATAAATGAAAAACAGACCAGATCGCTTTTTTCCATCTTCTCTTTTCTGGCCATATTCATTGCCTGTTTAGGGTTGTTTGGACTGGCGTCATTTGTGGCCGATCGGAAGACCAAGGAAATTGGTATCAGAAAAATTTTAGGGGCTTCAGTTCCGAGAATTGTCAATAACCTGAATAAAAGCTTCATAAAATGGGTATTAATAGCAAATCTGATAGCATGGCCTGCTGCATGGTATTTCATGAGCAAGTGGCTCCAAAACTTTGCCTATCGTATTAATTTGACCTGGTGGGTATTTGTTTTGGCTGCCGCATTAGCTCTTCTCATTGCACTAATGACTGTCAGTTTCCAGACAATAAGAGCAGCCCTTAAAAATCCTACGGATTCGCTTCGGTATGAATAAAAACACGTTTCAGAACATTATAAGCTTTGCCTTTTTTTAACTCCATGACTGACTTATCTTAAACCGAGCTTTTCACCCTTTTCCAAAAGTTGAATCGCCTCACTGATTCGCTTTTCTTTAGTCTCTTGACGTCTAGCGATTCTTATCCAGCCAATGAATTGTTTCTGATAGCTAGGTGCTAATTGCTCGAAAAATTCTTTTGCTTTCCTATTTTGATTCAAGGCTTTTTTAAAATCTTCCGGAGGATCAAAACTTATGGTGGGTCTATCAGGTTTATTCCAACACCCACTTTCCTGAGCGGCTTTTACCTTTGACAGCCCAGCATGAGTCATTCGGCCACTTTCCATCAATCTCTCAATCCGTTTTTTATTTATTGCTGACCATTTACTGCTGTCCTTTCTGGGAGTAAATTTTCTGGCGAATCTTGATTCATCAATTTTTTTTATGATGCTGTCAATCCATCCGAAACATAAGGCTTCTTCAACAGCAGATTCGTAATCTAAAGAAGGCCTTGTATCTTTTTTGAAGAATATTAACCAAACTTCAGTTTCTTTATCGTGGTTGGATTGTAACCATGTTCTCCATTCCTGGGGTGTTTTGAAATAGATTGATTTCACTTGATTACCTTTTTAAAATAATCTAACGGCCTAACGATTGAACTCAGCGGCGGCGATTAGCCGTCCACTGCAGTGATTTGTTGGCCAAGAGCCTCTCTAATAGATCATTTTCTTTAACCATTCAGGCGACTTTTCCGCAGGAGATTGAATCTCAACCCGATGTCCATCAGGATCTTCCAGAAAGACAGCACGCATACCAAGATGGGAATCAGATGGATCATCAACTTGAATGCCTTTGTCTCTCAACTCCTTTATGAATTGATCAATATCTTCAACAAGAAACGAGATGGACACCTTGCCAGGAAAATGAACAGATGTATCTATATCTAATCCTGCCCATCCCGAATCAAAGCATTTCAAACCTTCCTGATCTCTATTGATTGGAAGGCCTAAAACATCACTATAGAATTTCTTGCTTGCTTCTGGGTCTTTCGCATTCAGTTCGATTTCATGCAGCTTGAGTTTCATTAATTTTCTCCTTTCGGTTGCCCAATTATTAATAGACAGCTTGATGTATTTGATACAAAGCCCCATTCGTTTGCGTTGTATGTTATTTGATTACAGCAATATCCTCGCAAAATTACAGAATAATTTTAAGATTATCCATATTAGATTGCAAGCTGCGTATTCGTCTCCTTAATGAATGGAGTTGGACTTGGAGGCAAATTCCAATTGATCTTCTGTTTTATCGCCTGTGTTTTCAGCCATAGGACAATGTCGAATGTTGAGACGCGACCCCTTTTCGGCCCCTTTTCGGGTTTTCGGGAATAAATTGTGGATTTTCAATGTCCAACTAATGCGGAGCAAGTAATATTCAGATGCAATAAAGTATGTTAACGGAGGAACAAATGAAATCACCATTTCGAATAAAGCCCTCTTTTATTCTCACACTTCTGCTTTTGGGATTAGGAATGACAGTTTCACCCATCAATGCCCAATACTTTGGGCGGAATAAGGTGATTTACGAAAATTTCAATTTCAAAACCATGAAGACTGAACACTTCGATATTTACTTCTACCCAGAAGAACAAGAAGCAGCAGTGCAGGCAGCAAGATTAGCCGAACGATGGTATGCGCGTCTATCTCGGATATTTAATCATAACCTAAAAGGCCTTCAGCCTCTGATTCTCTACTCCAGCTCTCCCCACTTCCAGCAGACCACAACCACACAGAGTATGATAGGTGAAGGGGTAGGCGGATTCACAGAAACATTAAAGCGGCGGATCGTTCTTCCTTTGGGAGCTTCGCTGAAAGAATCCGATCATGTAATCGCTCATGAATTGGTTCACGCTTTCCAGTTTGACATACTATCAAAAAACAAACCCGGCCTCCCGGGTGCGTCACTATCAACTATTCGGCTCCCGGATTGGTTCATGGAAGGATTGGCGGAGTATCTTTCGATAGGACCTGATGATGCTCATACTTCCATGTGGATGCGTGACGCTGTGTATAGAAAAGAGATGCCAACGATTAAAAAAATGGATAATTCCAAATATTTTCCTTATCGATATGGTCATGCCCTCTGGGCTTACATCACTGGAAAATGGGGCGATGAAGTAGTCATGAAGATTATGAAAGCAGTCAGCAGGACTGCTGACTACGAAACAGCTTTTAAAAAAGTTTTGGGCGTTTCTGTGGAGGATTTGTCCAAGGAGTGGCACGAAGCTCTGAATAAACGCTATGCTCCCATCTCTGAGAAAACCAAAGTATCTAAGGCCATGTTCGACGACTATGGACCTTTTGTTTTACCGACCCAGGCACCCGAAGCCGGGAAAAAGGCTCATAATACTCCTCCCCCAATCAAACAAATGTCAAAACCTGTATTGAAAGACTCCGACCTGTCAACTCAAAAAAGCCAGTTAGTCGATACAGCGAGTCGAGTTTTAATTAAGGGAACCGAAGATAATCCTTTGAATATTTCGCCTTCCATCAGTCCTGATGGAAAAAAGATTGTTTTTCTCTCAGCCAAGGATCTTTTTTCAATCGATATGTATCTTGCCAATGCTGAGACAGGTGAAATTAAGCGCAGAATTGTGAAGACAGCACTTAATCCTCATTTTGAGAGCTTAGGATTCGTTAAATCTTCGGGCTCCTGGGATGCTGAAGGAAAACGCTTTGTCTTCGGTGCTGTGGTTAAAGGACAGCCGGTTTTAACCATTATCAATATTGAGGAAGGTAACATTGAGAGAGAAGTATCATTTCCGGATTTAGGAGAGATATTGAATCCAGCCTGGTCTCCTGATGGACAGCACATTGCCTTTTCAGCTCAATCAGGTGGATATTCGGATCTTTATATCTATGACCTGAAAAATGAAAATCTAAAGAGAATCACCAATGATGTTTTTACATACCTTCAACCTGCATGGTCACCTGATGGGAGCACTATTGCCTTAATCACTGATAAATTTTCCACGAATGTGTCCATTCTTAGTATTGAAAATTATGAAATCGCATTGTTGGACCCTGAAATAGGAAAAATTGAAAGGGTTCCCTGTTTCAGCAGAGCTAAAGACATCAATCCTCAATGGTCTCCTGATTCGAGAAGTTTGTTTTTTGTTTCAGACGAGAACGGTATAAGCAATATCTATAGAATCGACCTAGACAGCCAAAAAATAGTCCAGGTTACCAACAGCTATACGGGTATCAGCGGCCTTACAGCTTCAAGCCCTGTGTTATCCATTGCCCAGCAGACCGGTCAGCTATTTTACTGTCTTTACGAGAACGGGAGGTATAATATCTACTCTCTAGATTCTTACCAATCTTCTACGGCTGAAGCTCCGGCAAATCAATTTGGAGAAATTAATCCTTCGGTCCTTCCCCCTAGGAAAAAACCAGAAGGAGAGCTTTTGGGGATGTTAAACAATCCTTTGTATGGACTTCATGAAGAACAAGAATTTGAAATTAGCGACTATAAGCCAAAGCTGAAATTAGACTATATCAGCCCCCCTCAGTTTGGGATTGGAGCAGACAGGTGGGGCACATATGCAGGAGGCGGAATATCCCTGTTCTTCAGCGATATGCTTGGCTATCGCAATCTCTCGACCATATTCCAGATAAGCAGCAGGTTTCAAGATTCGGCAGCACTGGTTAGTTATCAAAATACTAGAAAACGGTTCAATTGGGGTGTGGCAGCTCAGCGAATTCCCTATGCTTATGGCGGCTATTATTATTATTATGATAATGTCTTTGGAGAGCCTGCTGAAGTCTACCAAGAAATAATTTATAGACAGATATATTATCAACTCTCAGGTTTTGTAACTTATCCTTTAAGCCAGGTGCAAAGAATCGAGCTTTTCTCAGGATACAGGTTTATCGACTTCGATTATGAAGTCCGCACTACTGCTTACTCGCTGTTTAACGGGGCCGAGATCATAAATGAAAAGCAAGACTTGGAAGCTCCTGATGGGATTCATTCTGTCTTTGCTGGAGCAGCACTTGTCTACGACAGTTCTTATTTCGGAGCTACCAGTCCTATATTCGGGCAAAGCTATACCCTTGAGGTTGTTCCTTCCATCGGCACGATCAATTACTTTACTGTACTTGCTGATTATCGTCGTTATTTCATGCCGATTAAGCCCTTCACTCTGGCTGTCCGTCTCCTTCATTACGGACGCTACGGGAAGGGAGCAGAAGATTCTCGATTTTATCCTCTCTTTATGGGGTATGAAACTCTTGTGCGTGGCTACAGCTATGGTTCCTTTGACGGCAGTGAACCAGATGTATATGACAGATTATTTGGAAGCAAAATGATCGTGGGGAATTTAGAGCTTCGATTCCCCCTGTTTGGCGCACTGGGCATTGGAAAAGGATTTTATGGGATTTTACCGATTGATTTCTTGACTTTTTTTGACACTGGGATAGCCTGGTGGGATGAAAATACTGATGAACTCAGGCCCTGGTTCCTGGGAGGAAACCGCAGACTCCTTTCCAGTGCAGGTATAGGTCTGAGAATGAATTTTTTTGGTTCCATAGTCCTTGGATTCAACTATGTCTATCCTCTTGATAGACCTGAGAAAGGGTGGCACTTCGAGTTTACATTCTGGCCTGGATTCTAATCCTTAGTTTGTCCGAGCCGTGCCTTCAATCAAGCAGTTACTAACCAAAAAAGTTAACTACCAAAAGACAAAGAAAATTTCTTCAATGTCTTTTGAGCAAAACTTCAATAAATGGATGATCAAGATATATTCCAATCCCAGCTTCTACTCCGTAGGAGGGATTTCTCCCTTGGCGGTATGCATGTTGATCGTAACATGAGTTTGAAATACAACCAATAAACCAAGCAAGATGGTCTCGTGAGTCAGAAGAATTCAACCGTTGCCATACTTTTTCCTTATTGTTGGCTAGACCAATCTTCCAAAAGCCTTTCCCAGGAATACACATCATGGAAACTATTCCACTACGTGGATCGATTTTGCGAGCTTCCATTTCTTCGCATAAACGTTTAATTTGGAAATCGGGATCATCATCCCCTTTTGCATTTGTATTAAAAGCAAACAGCAAGTTAAACGCTCCAAAAAGGTCAACACAGCATCCCTCCCGCACTGAGAACTTTAAGGCAGCGATATCTAGTGAGGATACAATAAACTTCCGAATGTTTTCCCTCGTCAACTTTGATTTTACTTCAATGCGTGCAATTACACTGTTAAACAAAAAAACCCCCTCTGGCGCGCTATTCGACGCAAGAACTGACGGACAAAGAGAGTTATCATAAAGAATTATGTCATCTTGAGTTGATTGTCGTTTTTTATTTTCCGCAGCAATTATCATACCTGTACCGCATTTAACGTATGGTGGTAGCCATGGTGCAAGAATATTGTCGATTAGAAGCTCACGAAATCTTCCCGTTAGACCAGAATGCTCGATTTCGCTTTGATGCCTAGCCAGTTTAATTACGTGGTCAGCATCACATCTCAACCGCTCCAATATGTAAGTATCCATATGTCTTTCCTGCGTCTAACGTCCAAGCTTACCTGCCGCTATGAAGCGCAGCGGAATAGCAGTCAGGTGCAGCGCCTTGTTCGACCTATTTTCCTTTCTCTTGGCCTGCTTGATAATCCTTTATGCATCGAATGGAGAAGCCCGTGTTCATCCCCCCATTATCACGTCCTACGAGCGTATAACTGGTATGGAGAGCGCGATACCAAGCATTCCATTTGTCATTCTTGGTGGAGGACCACCAGAACCCTACAATACCAATCTGATAAAAACCGGCATCCTCATACAATCGTTCCCCGCCAGGAAGCCCATTGAACCCACTGCTGTTGTTGCCGTTACCGCCTCCATTCCATCCTGTAGTGGATTTCATTTTTGGCCCAGCCGCATTCTCTCCACCCAGATGCCTGACTAGTACGGACCATTCTTCATCGGTAGGGACATGCCATCCAGCAGGAGCTAATCCGCGGGGGTCGTTGACGGCATACCAGTTGTACAGTCTTCCATACTTCTCTCCGTTGGCTGGATCATTGTTATAGTAGCACCAAGCGGCCGCTTCGTTCTTGTAGGCCGCCTCCCATTCCGCCTTCGTCTTTGCCTCGGGTATCGGTTCTCTATTCCGAAAGGTGCCAACGTTTAGGTTTTCTGCCATCCATTGTTGAGTGCCTATAGTCACTGTCTTAAACTCAGTAGCGGCGGGTTGCGCCGTCTTGCTGTCCTGCGCAAACAGCGTAACCGCCGACAGAATGGCCAGCAGAACACTGGTTGCACAAGCGGTAGTCATGTCACTTCGATTCGTCTTCATGATGTCACTCCTTTCTTGCTTTGTCTTGGTTGTCGAACTATTTATATACAGCATCCTATATTTGATACAAAGCTCCCTTAATTGACGTCGTATATTATGTGATTCCAGCAATATCCCTGCAAAATTGCAGTATTATCTTAAAATTATCCATATTAGATTGCAAGCCGTATATTCGGCTCCTTTAATATCCAGTATCGCCAGCCGAAGAAATGGCAGCGGATGATTATCAAATTATTGGCGAAATAGATATCCTTGACTCTCAGACGCATGCATCCCAGAAGGTGAAGGCCGCTTCCATATAGCAGTTGAGCCATAAGAAAATAGGGGTCCTCGAGAAAGGAAAAGATACAATAAAGCGTTAAAAGAGAAGGTTTCGATTGGAGATACTTATCTGCATATAAGAGAATCGCGTCCGCCGCCTGTTTTACTTGCCAGTCGGCAAAGCCGGAATCCGTTTCCATGGTCTCCAGGTATAAAGAAATGAAAGGAGCTTTGCATCAAATACAGCATGCTGTATATTAATAGTTAGGCTGCTCAGACTCATTGCAGCTATCAAGGTAGAATCAGTAGAGTGAAATAGATATTAAACATAAGTGGAGAAGAATAGAATGAGTATTGGCAGTAACATTCTACAGGCTATTGGGAACACATCGTTAGTGCATCTACGTAATGTTGTTCCGCCCGGTTGTGCGAAAGTTTATGTGAAACTTGAGTGGGAAAATCCGACTGGTAGTATGAAAGATCGTATGGCACAGGCTATGATTTCAAGGGCTGAGGAAGATGGCCGATTGAGACCTGGGGATATCATTGTTGAGTACACAGGCGGGAGTACAGGCATATCAATCGCATTAATTTGTGTTGCGAAAGGGTACCGCCTTCATATCATTACTTCCGACGCATTTAGTCAGGATAAGTTGAATCAGATGTCGGCTTTTGGTGCGGAGCTTACACTAGTACCAAGTGAGGGAGGCCTCACCACAAAGAAGTTGATTCTAGATATGATTGAAGCCGCTAGAGAATTTAGTCAAAAACCTCACACCTACTGGACTGACCAGCTCAACAATTTTGACAGTATTGCCGGCTATTATCCCTTGGCTGAGGAAATCTGGAACCAAACAAACGGAGAGATTGATGCATTTGTTCAATGTGCTGGCACTGCGGCTTCATTGCGAGGTGTAGCAACTGTGTTAAAGCGTTACAATCCCGAGATTAAGATAATAGCCGTCGAGCCAGCCGAATCCGCAGTATTATCCGGTGGTCAACCCGGACCTCATAAAATCGAAGGGGTAGGGATTGGCTATACTCCACCACTCTGGGATCCAAGTCTGGTGGATGAAATCACTGCGGTTAAAACAGATGATGCAAAAGCTATGGCCAGGCGTTTAGCTCGTGAGGAGGGTCTTTTTGCGGGAACGTCCTCAGGAGCAAATGTCGTTGCAGCAATTCGAGTAGCAGAGCGATTAGGACCAGATGCTAAAATAGCTACGTTGATGGTAGATTCTGGTCTAAAATACCTTAGTACCGATGTTTACAGAAAATAGAAAACTCGTCTTACATAAGTCCGGCCTAACAAATCACTGCAGCGGCTCCGAACCATGGCGGATTCAGGCCGCTGAGCTCAGACTGTTAGGATTTTAAGAAACACATTCGACTCAACCATAATGGAGGTTCTCATGCGCATATCAGGAAACACTGTCTTAATCACCGGTGGGGCAACAGGAATAGGTTTGGCCTTGGCAGAAGCTTTTCTGCGAAAGGGAAATGAAGTTGTCATCTGTGGTCGACGAGAAGATAAACTTGTCCAGGCAAAGGAAAAATTCTCTCAACTCCAGACCATGAAGTGCGATGTCGCTAATCCAGAGAATCGTAAGCTCCTGTATAATTGGGTGGTAGGAAACCACAAAGACTGTAATATCCTAATCAACAATGCCGGCATTCAGAAAGAGATTGACTTCAAAAAAGGGACAACCGACCTGCAAGGTGAAGAGGACGAAATTGACATAAACTTGCAGGCGCCGGTTCATCTTTCTGCCCTATTTGTCCCTCATCTGATGGAGCAAAAAGAAGCAGCTATTGTGAACATCTCATCAGGACTTGCTTTTATTCCGATTGCCATAATGCCTGTTTATTGTGCTACAAAAGCAGCGGTGCATTCTTTCAGTCTATCATTGAGATATCAGTTGAGAGATACATCAATAAAGGTCTTTGAAATCATACCCCCAACAACTGATACAGAACTCGACAGAGGAGCGCGACATGGAAGAGGTCAAACAGATCGAGGAATCAAGCCCGAGATAATTGCAGAGGCAACTATTGAAGCAATTGACAAAGATGATTTCGAAGTAGCAGTGGGTCAAGCACAATTTCTGCGCACGAGCTCGCGGAATGAACCAGAACGTGTGTTTCAAATGATAAATGGGCGTTAGGTTTTAATAAAAAAGGAGACAAAAATGAGAGGACTATTCACATTATTGTTATGTGCATTAATGGCCTATCCCAGTCAAAGTCAAACTGACATGTTACCCAAACCTTCTGGAACCTACTCTATTGGTGTAACTTACCTCTCTTTTACTGATGATGGCCGTAAAGAATTATTCGATAACAGCCAGAAAAGCTTTAGAGAAATTACAGTGAAGGCATGGTATCCCTCAGATAATAAATCCAATCCTGAACCCTATTTTCTGAATACCGAAGCAGAATTTGTCGTGAGGTATCTTCAATTTCCAGAGATATACAAAGACTTAACAACGAACTCAAGTCGTGATGTACCTGTATCATCCCAAGAAAACAAATATCCAATATTAATTTTTTCTCACGGATGGGGTGAACATTACTCACAAAATTCAATATTGATGGAAGAATTGGCAAGCCATGGCTATATCATTTTTAGCATTTCCCATCATTATGAATGTAAATTTTCGTCATTTCCAGATGGACGACTGATCTTTATTGATATGAATAGTCTTAGGTTTCAGAAGATCATGCAAGAGCAGCAAAATCCTAAAGCCATGGAATTGTTACAAAAAATGTATAATGCAAGCAGCGACGAAGAGCGTATCCAGGTTTTAGAGGAAACAAGTAATGCCCTACCTACAATTTTAACAGAAAGTCCAAAGTATTGGGCAGAAGACCTTGCTTTCTTTATTGATCGATTAAAAGATATTGCCAGCGAAAATAAAATCTTTAAAGATAAATTGGACTTAGACCGTATTGGTGTATTCGGAATGTCATTGGGTGGTATGGCAACAAGTGAAATATGTTTAACTGATAAAAGAATTAAGGCAGGTATTAATATTGACGGCGGATTATTCGGCACATTGATTGAGGGTAAGCTACAAACACCTTTCATGTATCTGAACAGCAAAAGGTTCCTGGGGTATGGTAAATTATTTACAGGTAAATCAACAATGGATTGTTACTCATTGAGTGTAAAGGATTCAGACCATTATAATTTTTCAGACTATTCCGTCTATCCTGTTCCATCCATCGGTTTTCTACTGGGGCCGATTGATGGAGAAAAGACAATCGAAATCATGAATGTGATAGTCTTGGCATTCTTTGACAAATATCTGAAAGATAAAAAAGACATTGACTTAATAGAACAGGCAAAAAAATATTCCGAGATTGAAATAGCAACGAATATTGAATAACAATAAAACCTAACACATGGCTGGTACGGACCGCTTCGCGATCCGCGAATACCACGTTGGACGTGGAATTTGAAAACGACTTTTCGGGAATGGGACTCTTGTCTCGCGGCTGCACAGCCACTTGTTGCAAACGATTACCCTATCAAGATACTTAATGCTCTCTTATCATCGGGGTAACCACAATGATAGCGGCTTCCATCAAAGATCTAACGGAATCCTCGATATTTCCTTGCTTAAGCTCTTTTCTGGCCTCTTCCATCTTTCGCAGGACTAATTCTTTGGCCTGTTCGATGCTTGATATGTCCTCAGGCATCTGAAATCTTTCACCTGAATTGAGCGAACTGTAAGCCTCATTCAACAAAGTCAATCCTTCCTGATTGAATATGGAAGTCTCTCCTAACAGATTGTTTGCAGTTGATATTTTGTGTTTGAAATCCTGGGGAAAATCCGTTTCAGAAGAAGCCAGTTCAATCGCCTCCATTAACAAGAAAAATCCCTTTTTCCCATCCTTAGGAGGTCCGGCAGGACCAGAAAAACAGTCAACAGCGGATTCGATTTTGGCATCAACTTCACTGAATTCAGCAACTGACTCGGTGCAAAAAAACGCAAAGGTGACCAAAAAAAGCAGAGTTAAAATAGAAAATTGATATTTCATCTTTTCCTCCTTAATGAATTGGCACTTTGCTATGCCTCCATACCGATTACCGTTAGACAAGACGGTTTTGTTCTATTTAAATTTATCAATTATTGAATTTTTCGGGCACGGTCCTGAAAGCAAAATCGAATTCGAAATCAGGGGCATGGAGCTGACCAATTCTGTATGAAAAAACCAGAATGTGTACTTTATCTTTGAACCTTTTATAGCCGTTTTTCGTAGTTAATATTAAAATGAACAAGTATTCTCAAAGGTGAAATTATGAAGAAAAAAATCATCATTACTATTATCATCGTACTGATCCTCGCCGTTATTATCATCGTCCTCTCTGGCGGGAAAAAGAAGGCCAATGAGCTGAAATATGTCCCGGTCAAGCGGGGGGATATTGCCGAAAAAGCCCTGGCCGTGGGCACCCTCGAGCCCGAGCAAGAAATTAAGGTCAAATCAATAATTTCTGGCATCGTCTCCGATGTCATGTTCAAAGTCGGAGATGCCATCGCCAAGGATAGCCCCTTGTTCAAGATTTCGCCCAACCCCACTCCCCTCGAGTATGTCGAAGCCCGCCGCAACATGGAAGTGGCCGAAGTGACCCTGTCAAAATTCCTAAGTGAACGGGACCGCAACCTGAAGCTATTCCAGTCAAGCCTTATCTCCCAGTCCCAGATGGAGTCCTTCGAGGCTCAGTACAATGAGGCGCTCCTGCGTCATCGCGTGGCCAGAGAGAAGTTCGAGCTCTTGGAGAAAGGTCGGATTCAGATGGCCCACCGCAATATTGACTCGATCATCAAAGCCCCCATCTCCGGTATCATGCTTTCCCTCAGCGCCCACGAGGGCGATCCGATTGTTCCCCTGACCAATTTTCAGCCAGGAACAGAGCTCTGCTCCATGGCCGATATGGGAAAGATCCTCTTCAAGGGCACGGTCGATGAGATTGATGTTGGGAAACTCGTGCCAGGTATGGAGGCCGAGATTCAGATTGGGGCCCTGGCAGAGAAAAAAATCCGTGGAACGCTGCAGAGCATTTTCCCCAAGGCTAGAAAAGAAGGCAATGCCACTCTATTCGACGTGGAAATTATCCTCGGTGAGGCTCCTGGGATCATCCTTCGGGCCGGATACTCGGCCACAGCTTATGTGAAAATCCAGGAACACAAAGGCGTTCTCATCGTCCCTGAGCGGTTGGTCCTTTCGGAGGGTGAAAAGCGTTATGTCGAAGTCAAACAGAACGAAACCATCAGCAAAGTCGATGTAAAAACCGGCCTTTCTGATGGCCTGAACATCGAGATCTTGGAAGGCCTAAAGGAAGGCGATCTCGTCGTCGAGCGGCCGCCACGAGAAATTGAATGATTTTCACCTTCTTTCGCAACCTCTTCCGGGATCTGAGGCGCCAGCCTCTCCGCACCTCGCTGACTCTCTCAGGTGTTGGCTGGGGGACTTTTGCTGTCGTGCTTCTGCTTGCCTTCGGCTCAGCCGTAGGCAGGCAAAATTTGAAGTCCTTCCGTGGCGTCGGACAGGGCTTCGTTATCGCCTTCCCGGCGAGTACAACTTTGCCCTACAAGGGACTCCCCAAGGGCCGCAGCGTCCGCCTGACTCCGGAACAGATCATCCTTGCAGGCCAGAAGATCCCCGGAATAAAAAGGATGTCCTTCGAGTTCACTGCAAGCCGCCGGATCCGCTACCGCCGGGAGGACGTCCTCAATACCGTGCGCGGGGTGACGGTGGAATACGGAGACATCCGCAATATCATCGCCGATAAAGGCCGCTACCTGAACGATACCGACGTGGCCCTCAAACGCCGTGTTTGTATGCTCGGGAACACCATCACTGAAAATCTTTTCCACGATGCTGACGCTGTGGGCCAAACTATCTTCATCGAGGGAATCCCCTTCATTGTGGTTGGAGTGATGAAGAAGAAAATCCAAGGGAGCAACTTCAGTGGCCAGTTTGATGAGCATTGTGCGTTCATCCCCTGGACGACCTACTCGGCTCTTTTCGGCGATAAATACGTAGGGAGCTTCATCTTCCAACCGGAAAACCCGGCAGCCTCCAAGCCCCTCATCCGTCTGGTGAGGGAGTACCTGGGAAATCGGGCTGGTTTTTCGCCTGATGATAAAGACGCCCTGTTCGTCTGGAACTGGACCGAGTTTGAGAAATCCTTCTCAATTTTCTTCATGGCTTTCAATATTTTTCTTGGACTGATCGGCTCCTTCACCCTGTTGGTCGGAGGCGTGGGAGTGGCTTCCATCATGCTGGTGGTGGTCGAGGAACGCACCAAAGAAATCGGCATCAAGCTCGCCGTGGGCGCTAAACGGCGGCACATCCTCTGGCAGTTCTTTACCGAGTCCCTGGCCATCGTTTTGATCGGAGGTGGCTTAGGCTTCCTTTTCGCCGCCCTGGTGTTGAAAGCCATCCCTGTTGAAAAAATCCAGGAATATGTTGGAGTTCCCCAGATTAATCCCATGGTCGGCGTGGCCACAATCTTGATTCTTCTCACCATCGGGATCATTTCCGGCATGATGCCGGCGCGGAGGGCCGCATCCACGAACCCCATCGAGGCCTTGAGGAAATAAGCCATGAGAGCGCAGCTCCTCAATCTCTTTGCGAGAGAATCTCGCAAGCGGAGAAAGAAAACCGCCCTGATCACCTTCGCCATCACCTGGGGCACCCTCTCTATTCTTCTTCTCATGTCCTTCGGCCGCGGGCTCGGCAACTCCTTCCGCATCAGCTTCAAAGGCCTGGGCGACAATCTCATCATGATCTACCGCGGCCAGACATCCAAAGATTATCAAGGGCTTCCCAAGGGGAGGCGCATCCGGATCTATCCCGGAGACATCGCGCTCCTCACCACGCTTATCCCAGAGATCGAGCTGATATCACCCGAGTCCAACGACTACTTCACCATCACCGGAGGGGGCCGCGAAACGAACCGGAATGTTTGCGGCGTAGGCTCCTCCTTCCAGGTCATGCGCTCCATGATCGCAGAAAGCGGCGGCCGTTTCATAAACGAAGAGGACGAGCGCTCCGCACGCCGGGTCGCCTTCATCGGCTGGAACATGGCCAAAAACCTCTTTGATACGGACAATCCCGTGGGCCGGATAATTATCATCAACCGAGTGCCCTTTACGGTCATCGGTGTTATGAAGAAAAAGCTCCAGAGCTCTGCCTATCAAGGCTTCGATGCCGACCACGCTTACATCCCCCATGCCACTTTCTCCCGCATCCACACTCAGCTTTACATCGACCGCATTCACATCCAGCCGAAACGGCCCGAAGACAACCAGCTTGTGGAGCGACGCATCCGCCAGATTCTCGGCCGCAAATACCGCTTCGACCCTGAAGACGACTATGCCCTGGGGATCTGGAATACCATCGAACAGGCCAAGGTTGCAGGTAAGGTTTTCATGGGCATCGAGATTTTCCTGGCTATGATCGGCGGCCTGACCCTTCTCATCGGCGCTGTGGGCGTCACCAATCTTATGTACGCACTGGTCAAAGAGCGGACGCGCGAGATCGGAATAAAAATGGCTCTGGGCGCCAAGCGCCGGCACATAATCCTTCAATTCCTGCTGGAAGCCATTTTCATTTTTTCAAAAGGAACATTTTGGGGAGCAGCCATTGCCTACGCTATCGTCCGGCTGACGCGGCTCGTTCCCATAAGCTATGAAATCACCGGCATCCAGACCTACCTGCTGCGGCCGATCTTTTCCCTTGATATTCTTATATTGTTCCTGGTGATCCTGGGAACGCTCGTCTTCTTTTCAGGGATCTTCCCGGCCGTGCGGGCCTCGCGTCTGAATCCAATAGAGGCGCTTCGCTATGAATAGGAGATTGCGATGATCGAGATGAAAAACATCAAAAAGGTATACAAGATGGGCAAAGTCTCGCTCGAAGCCCTGAAGGAAATCTCCATCAACATCGAAGCAGGAGAATTTGTCTCGATCATGGGCCCTTCCGGATCTGGCAAATCGACGCTGATGAACATCATCGGTTGCCTGGATACGCCGACCGGCGGTTCTTACTTTCTTGAGAAGAAGAACGTGGCCGGTCTCAGCTTCGACCAGCTCTCGACAATCCGGAACCAGAAGATCGGTTTTGTCTTCCAGAATTTCAACCTGCTCCCGTACGCAACAGCATACGAAAATATAGAGTTGCCTATGCTCTTTAACGGCAAGCCCGGGAAAAAGCGGCGACAACGCGTTTTAGAGCTGCTGGAAATGGTCGGCCTCGCTGACTGGAAGCACCACCGCCCCACCGAGCTATCGGGAGGCCAGCAGCAGCGCGTGGCCATCGCACGGGCTTTAGCCAATGACCCGTTGCTGATCCTGGCTGACGAGCCGACGGGCAACATCGACTCAAAAACCGGCCTGGAGATTATGGATCTCTTCGTCAAACTCCAGCAGCAGGGACGAACCATTCTCATAGTTACTCACGACACCAACATAGCAGCTTACTCCCAGCGAACAATCAACCTGTTCGACGGCCGCATCATATAAACAAACGAGAACCGCTCTTTACTTTGCTCTGCCTCCATATTGATTATCATCCGACAAAAAAGTTTTGTATTGTTTAAATTTATCAATTATTGAATTTTTCGGGTAAAGTCCTGACAGCAAAAGCAACTTCTCAAAAAAGCTGGTATTATTTCCTTTGATTCTGATGAGAATAATTTCTAAGATTATGATAAATACTCTGCATGATGATAAATTGCAGAAATTTGTGTAAACAAATATCTCTCTTCCTGCGGTTACTAATGTGCAAGGAAAATTGACATCAAGACAGTAAGCCTGAGGTACGGCACCTAGAAGAAAGGGAGTAGGCAGAGCGGGCCCGAGATGACTCTGGCGAAGAACAAAAGATTATCTTATGAACAATTGATTGAGCCTGTGGAAACCTTGATGATGCGGTCTATATGGCGCATAGTGAGGAATCGGGAAGTGGCAGAAGATACACTCCAGGATGCATTTATCACTATCTGGAGAAAGTTGGAGCGCATCTCTAATCATCCCAATCCCCGCGCATTCATCTTAAAAATTTGTGTTAATGCAGCTTACGATTCATTGAGAAAACAGAGGCGCCGCAGCAGACATGAAATGCAAGATTTTAGGGAACAAGATTATGTCCATTCCAACTCTCCAGTGCAAGAAGAGCTCGAACAGAAAAATATGAAGGCCGAAATCCTTGATGCTGTCCGCCGCTTACCCAGAAAACAGGCTCTAGCCGTACTTATGAGGATAGTGCAAGACCTCCCATATGATGAAGTTGCCCAGGCCATGGGCTGCAGCGAGGTCACAGTGAGAGGCTATGTCTTTAAAGGACGAACAAGGCTGAACCGCCGGCTATCACACCTGAATCCTGCTTCGCGCAAGGAGGTATAAGAATGAAAAAAGAAAAGTCGCCTGACTTTGATATCGATGAATTGCTAAAACAGAGTCTGAAGGATGACCTGCCTCCTGAAGTAGAAAAAAGCATGAAGACACAGCTTATTCAATTGCGAAAAAAAATGGAACTGCAGGAGCGGGAACCAACTCCAAGGATCGTCAAATATCTGAATAAACTGTTCCGTGTGGAGAGACAACCATGGATGCATTGGATGCTTAAAAAGGAAATTCTGGCCGCAGCTTCGCTTGCCATGATAGTGCTGGGCAGTATGCTTCATATGTCCGGCTCTCAAAATGTCCTGGCTAAAAATATATCTCTACTGGGAACCTCTGTGCTTGTCTCTGGCCAGGTGAGTCGCGTTGAGTCGATGGAATGCGCTGTCAAGGCACTTAAAGATGATGACAAGTCTCTTACATACTCTATCCAGTGGGTTTCCCCCAATCTGACCAAAGTACAGATTAAAAGATCGGATGATGCCGTCATCAAAACCCTGTGGCTTTCAGAAGAAGAGATTCTCATCAAGGATCACATAAAGGGTACGCTCAGCCACGAAAAGAATATCGCACAAATCAGTGATCCGCACTTCCTGCCAGTTTTAGGATTACTGTCTCCGCCTCACCTGGTGGAAAGGATGTACGGCCAGTGGCAATTAAAACAATATGAGAAACACGGAGACTGTGAGTGGGGAATATTCACAATCACTCTTCCTGAAGAAGGTACACTCCTGGAAATCTCTGTCGACTTATGCACTTATTTCCCTGTCAATATGGAAAAATTCATCCTTGACCCTTCAAAAGAAAATAAAAAAGGAAAATTGCTCTTGAATGTCAATTTCAAGTGGAATACTGCAATATCTCTGCAGACGATGGGCCCCGAAATTACAAGAGAGAGCTAAAATGCTTGAAAATAATCCATCAATTTGAAAAGGAGAGTATCCCATGTCATCAAATAGCCATTTGAACAGAATATTAAAAGTCTTGCTGCGAATATTAATAATTGCCGCATTAGTCAGCGCAGTGATTCTGTCAGGAAGGTCTACTGATTTCTTGAGCGCTCCAGGTCTTGTCTATATGCTGCTGGGATGTGCGGCCATGGCTTTAATGGGCTTTTCTGCATCTGAAATCGGGTTAGCCTTTAAGCACGCTGCGGGCAGAGCCGGCGCAAGAGAAGAACTTCAAAAATCAGCTTACTTCTGGGAGACCTCAGTAAGAAATGCATGGAATCTGGGAGTTCTGGGCAGCATAATAGGCTTCATTACAGCTTTAGGTTCGTCTGAGGGCGGCCTATTGGGTATCATGTTTCGCATGTCAAGATCTTTTTTAACCACTGTTTACGGAATGACGCTGGGTGTGGTTTTCCTGGTTCCCGCCATGAAGTTAATCCAAAAGCTCAAAAAAACCCAGCAAAAAGAAATTTCGGAAGCATACGAAGCTTCCGCTGAAAGTATATCCAAGACGTTCAGATTTGAAAACACCTTCGGTTATGTCCTGTTTATCGCCGTTATAGGATGGACTATAATATCCTCTCTATCGTTGATGCAGGTCGATAGCCCAATTAAGCCATCTCAAATCTTTACCTATTGGCCTTCACTTTTAGTGGTGCTGGGGGGGACCATAGCCATAGTCGTTTTCATTGGAAATGGGATTTCCGGACCGTTGTTCACCCTAGGATTTGCCTTAACTGGGCTTCTTGGAACTTTAATGGGATTTGTCCAGGTCTTACTCAGCTGGTCAACACGTAATATTAAGGATGTGGCATCTGCTTTGACTTTTATAATCTCATCCTGTTTTGTTGCCCTGCTGGGGATCATGCTGATTGGAGCCCCTCTAGAGGATCATACCTTCAAAGCCGAGAAGAAGAGAGAGAGAACCTTGAGCCGTATCATCTGGTTTGTCTTTCCAATGGTTGTACTGATTGTACTGACTTTAGCCTTTCTCTTAGTCATAACACCCATAAAAAAATAGAAAGAAGCTAAAAAGAACAATATTCACACCTGCAAATAATTCAAATTATGAAAATATTCTCCAGAGAAGATTGAGTTCACTTTACTCGGTTTTTTTATTTTTGTTACCTCAGATAGCATTTCCAGGTAGAATAGAGCCTAAAATATTTTTGGAGACATCTGATGATCAAGGCTCTCATCTTTGACATGGATGGATTGCTGATCGACAGCGAACGTCTGTATTTTCAAACCGAAAGGGAGATGGCCCGAAAATTCAACAAGACTGTGGAGGATAAAACCCTGTGGAAGATGATGGGCCGAAATCCCATCGAGAGTATGGAAATCTTTGTCAGGGAGGTGGGATTGTCCCTCAGTCCGGAAGAGGCCCTTGGAATGAGAAACCTGATCATGCGTAACAAGCTGAAAAATGACCTAAAGCCCATGCCAGGCCTGCATCACATTCTGGATACATTCTCCGGAAGGTTAAAAATGGCAGTCTGCACTGGAGCCCAGAAGGAATTCCTAGATATCGTGGTCGATAAGTTGGGAATCAGAAATCGCTTTAACGTTCTGCAATCATCTGATGAGATCCGAAAGGGCAAGCCCCATCCGGAAATCTATCTAAAGGCCTGCAGCCAGTTAAAACTAAGCCCGGAAGACTGTGTGGTTCTCGAAGATTCATCAAACGGGGCCCTGGCCGGAAAGCGGGCCGGATGTTACGTTATTGCCGTCCCATCCGAATACACAAAGGAACAAGATTTTCGTTTTGCTGATTTTGTCGCAGAGGACCTCTTCCAAGCCGAGATGCACATCACTACTTTGCTCAAAAAATAATGGTTCTCAATACAAATGATAATACTGCCCAAAGTCTCGATGAACATCTCTTATAGTTATTTATCATTAATCGCTCCGGATAGCTCAATAACGATAGAGCGGCCGATAAAAGGTTTCTTTTTGCTCTTCACTTTGTTGATAACAGATAGACTGCGAATGAGGCCAGCCAGTGTTCTCCCTCATAGCTTCCGCTGGCGATGTGTGGAAGTGTGGCCTGTGCATGACGGATGGCTGATTCGGTTAATATCTTCCGGACAGGGTCATCTTCAGGCAGGGCACGTATAATACCATTCATACACCAGGCACGGCTGAGATTAAGCCCATCCAGATGGACTATTTTCGGGTCACTGCGGTCGGAAACATCCGCGGGTTCAAGTAAGGACTTGGGCTCTCCATCAGCAAGCCTGGAAAGAAAGTGATGAAACCACTCTGGAAATTCTTTCCGAGGCAAAACACGGCGCATTAAGTCGGCTTCTATCAGACAGCGGGAAAAGAAGTCGTCACCATCCGGTTCCCATGAAGCGGGGCAGTCGGAATCATGTAGAAAATAAGCGTTGCTGCGTTCAATAAGCAAATCTTCCAACTCATTGTTTCCGACCGCACGCGCATAATCTAGCGCAAAGGCAATACCGAATGCTGTGTTGTGATGGACTCCGCGGCGGATCGGATAGGTCTGTTTTGGCAAAAATTCTATATACTGCTTCACTATTGCATCGGCCAGCGGCTTAAGATTTTTTGACCAATTCTGTCCATCCGGATTATCCCATTCGTGTAACTCTTCAGCCAGTTTAAGCAGCCAGGCCCAGCCATAGGTGCGCTCAAAAGATTTTCGGCTGGGCTGCTGGAGGTATTTTACTTCCGTTTCAATATTCTCAGCAGAAAGGTTGTCGTTCAATACACTGCGGATTTCCTTGGCTTCTGGCAAATCGGGAAACATTCCCAGCAGCCGCACCAGCATCCAATGGCCGTGAATGGAAGAATGCCAGTCAAAACATCCGTAAAAAGCGGGATGAAAGAATGATGGGCTTTGAACCTCAGACTCGTCATTCATGACGTGATCCGGCTTGTTGGGATACTCTTTCTTTACACATTTCAAGGCCAGACCGGCAAAATGAGAGGCAGATTTTGCATCAAGTTGAAAGACATCAGACCATTCATCGTCTGTTCCGGGTTGTGCATCAAAATCTTGATCTTCACCACTCTTACAAAAGAAGAAAAAAAGTATTATCAAAGTAGAGAGAAGGAAATATCTGAGGAAATTTAACATAACTCCTCCTTATTACTGGCTTAATTTCCTGCATCATCGATATATCTTACACAATTTTAATCATGTTTCCACCTTCTTCTTTTCTCGAATGAACATATCAAAGAGATATGACTGGCCAGTTAACTAATTTGTTTATGGTAAAAGAAATTTTTATAGAGTTCTCGAATCTGGAACAAAAAATATCGAAATCCTACAACATCTATGAAGTATTTGCAGATCCTTCCCGCAAAGAATAAGAACGCTTCATCATTAAAGGAAAAGCAGGCCGAAGTTCAGAAATATCCTTTTTAATTTCTCTCTCTCGCTACCTTATTTCTTCATCACCTTGAGCGCTATCTTGTAAGTCACAGACCTGGGCAGGGTTTTGAGGAGAACGGTTATAAATTTGTTGTGAAATCCCGGGATGCATACAACTTTGTCTTTTTTTAGACACTTTAAAGAAATATCCACCACTTCTTCGGCCGACATCGCTTTCATCAAGCCTTTCCTCTTGTAAACTTTTTTCCTGTCATAGCCCATCCTCTCATGAAAGTCTGTCCTGGTCATACCCGGACATAAGGCCTGGACCTTGACGCCTGTCCCTTTAAGTTCCAGATGGAGCGATTCGGAAAACATCAACACAAACCTTTTGGTTGCCGCATAGACGGCATTGGTGGGGAAAGGAGAAAAGGCACTCAAAGAGGAAACATTTATTATTGTCCCTTTGCCGTTGGCGATCATATTGGATAACACGGCATGGGTCAGTTTCATGGTAGCCAGACAATGGACTTTCAACATCTTTTCTTGAGTGGAAAAATTCTCACTATGGAAAAATTCCTTAACGGAAAATCCGGCATTGTTAACCAGTATTTCCAGATTTTTCATCTCGCCAAGTTTATCTGCCAGGGTTTGGAGTGTTGCGCTGTCGGAAAGTTCGGCTATCTCGACATCAACCTTAATCCTGTATTTATCTGAAATCTCTTTGGCCAGGGTCTGAATCTTATCATCTCTTCGTCCGGTAATGACAAGATTATACCCTTCACTGGCAAATCTTCGGGCAAATGCTTCTCCGATGCCGCTTGTGGCTCCGGTTATGCAGGCTACTCCTGGATGTTTATCTATCATTTATCAATATCACTCCTTTAAGATTTGCTATCCTGGATTATTCATGAATAATTCAGGCTCATACATGGAAACAAAGGAACACCTGACCGATCTCAGAAGATCGGCATATGTCCCTGATTTCTTTATTCAATCTTGACTGGCCGGGGAAGAATATTCCAGCCATCCAATTTCAAATAGGCTTGTTGTCCTTCAAGATCTGATTTTTGGATCTCGACCGTTATCTGCTTGGATTTTCCAGGTAATAGGCTGAAATAATTATCGCTCCAGAAAGAGGGAAGCACTTCTCCGCCTTCTTTTCCCTTGCGAATACTGGGATTAACGAAAAAGGCAAGATCGCCGGAAGGATTCTCCAATCGAATCCTGTATAAAATTTGTGTATCCATTTTGACTTTTTCGATCTCAACATTAAGCATGACATCGGGAAGCTCTGAGAAAAAGGTAAAATCATCATTCTCAGCCAGCCAATAAAAATTCTCAGAGACGAGTCCGTTTTTGCTGTTTTCTAACTTCAGCTCTACAAAGTAAATATCTTCTCTCATTTTTTCAGGCACTTCTATTTTTAATATCTCTTTTGAAGTATTAGGCCCAATGTTTACTTTCGCTGTTCTGTTCCAGACTCGTTCTATATTCTTTGTATACACGTTGACCGAGGCTATCAAACCTTCTTTTGTTGCGAGATGATTATTGATCACTGAAACACTGAGATCATCAAGATTGAGCTGGATATGGAGGGGCTCGCATGCTTTTTTGGTGTAGTAATATCCCGCATTCGGACAGAGATACCAATCGTAGAGCTGCCAAATGACGCTGGGCCAGGCCGGGTTTGTCTTCCACAGAAGAACACCGGCAACACGGTCCATAGCCTGGTTGACAGCCTCAAAGATGGCCCGGTAATTCTCGGCGTTTATCAACTGGCCTTTTCTGACATAATCTTCCACATCCTTGGGCTCGCCGTACCTCTTGCGAATCGCCTGATCGTAGAGGCTATACTTTCCATTCCCCTCACAGGCGTCGTGATATCCCCAAGTATGATTGAGAGGAAACTTCACTCCATGGTCAGGAGTAAGATCGGGAATGAATTTTTTCAGACTTTCCAGAGTGGGTAAAGAGGGTAATCCCACTTCATTCTTGAATAACCAGTCTTTTTTTCCCTCTACTTTTTTATAATACACACGGGGATCAATCCAATGATAGGGTCCGCCCGAATAGGTCCCTGCCGGTTGGTTGTCCGGCCATGAAAGCCCCCATCCTTGCGGAGGTTCCCTGTATCCTGAGGAGGGAATGAACGGACGTGTTCCATCCAGCCTGGCCAGGATTTTATTTCTCAGAGGAACATAGATTTCCTCCCGAGGGAATCCTTCATTTCCTGCCGTCCACACCAGAAGGCTGGGATGATTGCGCAATTTTTTGACCACATCCGAAGCATTCTTTAAAAAGACATCCTCATCATAAGGGTAATCCTGGCTCCCTTTATCCCAGGTTCCCTGGCAATCGCCTGTTATCCAGAAATCATGCCAGACAAGAAGACCCAACTCATCACAGCGGGTAAAAAACTCCTCCGGCGGTGTGAGACCCCCTCCCCAAATCCGTACCATATTCAGGTTGGCCTCTTTCACCAGACGCAGCTCATGTCGGAGTTTTCCCGGGGAGCGGTTAAGCATCATGTCCGGCACCCAGGCCCCGCCCTTGAGCAATATTTTCTGGCCGTTGACAAAGAAATCCCGGCGGGCCCAGCCTTCAACCATAGTAACTTTGCTCGAGACTTCTCGGATTCCGAATGTCCTCCGCTCGACATCTGATTTTTCCCCATTCAGCTCGAATATCAACTCCAGATCATAAAGATACTGATCGCCCTGCCCATTTGGCCACCACAGCTTTGGATTTTTTATAACCAATTCAGGATGGGATTCTCTGTCAAACTGGATTTCAGCCTCTTGATTGGCCGTTAAAGCCACTTCTTTTCGCAGAAGAATCTCCTTCCCTTTGAAATTTTTAGGCCTGATTTTGGCCAATAATGTTCCCGTTTTTGACGACTCTGTTAAATTGACTAAATCAGTTCTTATTTTGAGCTCTGCCTCATCCATGCTTGGCAAAGGTAAATCCGATAAGACGAAGGGATAGCGAATATCCACCGCTCCAGTCGCCGAAATAAAAACATCCTGCCAGATTCCCATATTCCTGTCGCGCACGGCCGGCATCCAATCCCATCCCACAGAGCACTGCATGGTTACGTTCTTACCGATATCTCCGGTCGGACCTCCATTGGACCCGAATGATCCGAACGCTTCAAGCTGAGGCTCCCCGGGAAGCCCTGGATAATCCAGAGGATAAATCTTAATGGCCAGGGTGTTTATATTTTGTGTATTTGTGTGTTCGGTGATGTCAAAGAACCAGTTTCCGAACATGCCGACCACTTCGCTGGAGCCGGCAACCAAACTGCTGTTCAGCCACACCTCAGCCCTGTAATTGATGCCTTCCATACTCAACCAGATGACTCTTCCCTCATATTCTGGAGGCACCTCGAACTGAGTCCAAAACCAGTATGGATCAGCCCAGGGATTTCCCCTTCCTGAAATATGGCTGTATTTTGCCAGATCATATTTCTGGTTAAACTCGTCTGAGGCATCCGGTATTTTCATGTTGTTGAGCCCCACATAAGGATCAGGATAGACTCCGTTCTTCACCAGCGCGCTTAAGACTGTGGTTGGAACAGTTGCAAGATACCAATCTGTAGGCTGAAAATCAGGGGAAGATATCTCTTTGCCCTCAGCCTCTACAAGATAGGAAGATTGAAGCAACCAACCGTCGCTCAGGAATATCTTCTGGCTGGAAAAAGCACTGTTGAAAGGAAGAAGCAGAAAAACAAGCAGAGCAACAGGAAGGATTTTTCCTTTCATTCTCTTAAACATTCAAAATTCTCCTCATTATTGGAATGAAAGATTATTTTTTATAAAGAAAAATGGTGTGGTCTTTCCCTTTTTCATCCTTTACGGACACAGCTTCGACCTCTCTATCCTCCCAGCCTGAGATGCTGTAATTGTGGGAGACAACGTATGCACCCGGTTTGAGCTGCTCCTCCAATTGAGGGCGAAGAAGCTCGTTGGACTCAGGCAAAAGATAGAGAGTCACTACCGAAGCTTCTGAAATATCCATCTTGGTCGCATCTCCCAGGCGAAATTCAACAAGCTCTTCAACACCGGCATTCTTTGCTCCCTCTTTTGACTGCTTGATTCTCCTTGGATCAATATCTATACCCACTCCACGGGCTCCATACTTTTCCGCAGCCATGATAACAATCCGTCCATCCCCGCACCCGATGTCATAGACAACATCACTTGGGTCGACCATGGCTATTTCCAGCATCTTCTCCACAACCGCCATCGGAGTAGGTAAATAGGGCGCCAGATCGACCGCATCCTTCCGGCCATGAGACCCCTCGTATATATTGATCAGGTTGTGTTCATCATAGCGAAAGGAATAAGGCTTTCCGGAATTGAGCTGGCGGGTGATCTCTCTTCCCACCCGCTCATACACGATATCCATGGGAACCTGGCTCTTGTAACGGTGAATGGTTCCCACCTTCAGCTCCTTCTTCTGTGGTGCTATAAAAGAATTGGACGGTTTAATCTGGTAATGCACGGTTCCCTTGGTCACGTTTCTTATCGTGATCTCTTCTCCTACCAAAGCGGCAATATTTTCTTCTCGATGCCCGCTCCTGCTGGTCAACAAAAAGGCTGCAGCTCCCAAGGCAATAACTGTGATAAGAAGGGCGACTTCTACCTTGCGCTTCATATGCACCATGCCTTATTTACTTTTATCTGTTGGAATTGAATTTAACTCAATCCTTACTCAAGTTTCTTTTGCTTGCAATTAAGCTTTCTATTATTTCATAAATCTGCCAACCCTGTCATTTCTAAATTGAAGAGCGATAGTCTAACAGGGAAGTTCCCTGCGGGGACGGAGAGGAACTGGCGCTTTGAATGATTATATCCCTCATCATTAGCTACCACGGAAATGAAGATGCTTTCTTGAGCCATACTATACGGACATATGACAAACCGGAAAATTGACATCGAGGAAAAATTGATTAAAATAGAATAAGGGTGGGCGATTAACTCAGTGGTAGAGTGCTACTTTCACACGGTAGAAGTCGCAGGTTCAAATCCTGCATCGCCCACCACTTTGTTTCCAAAAACTTGCGCAACCTCCCCACCCATTAGATGCTAAGTGCCTCCAAAACTGTGTCTATTAAAATATCGAACTCCCATATAATTTAAAAAAGGTTTATTTGCTCAGTAAAGACTTATTTTTCTCGAGAGAAATAGAAATTTTATCAACTCATATAATGAGTTCTTAACATGCTTAATTTTATACTTTATTCAGCTATCTGTGTCTTTCTTTACATGTCGTTTATTTTTATGCTCGCATGGATAAAAAAAGACAATTCTATCGTCGACATTGCTTGGGGAATTGGCTTCATATTGGTCGCGATTTTGACTTTTATTCTGCAGACTGTATTTGTGACTCGCCATGTTCTTATCACTGCGTTGATTCTTATATGGGGAACAAGATTGGCAGCACACATAGCCATCAGAAATAGAGGAAGAGGCGAAGATTTCCGGTATGCGCAATGGAGAAAGGATTGGGAAAAGTGGTTTTTGATCAGAAGTTTTTTCCAGGTTTATATGCTTCAAGGATTCCTACTTTTAATCATTGCCTATCCGGTGATGCTTATTAATCATTCTAAAGAAGCGGGAATCGTGTTTCTCGATATACTAGGGCTTATCATCTGGCTCGTAGGATTCTTTTTCGAGGCAATAGGAGATTATCAATTATTGACATTCAAGAGAAAAGCAGAAAATAAGGGAAAAATTATGACCCAGGATTTGTGGAGGTACACACGTCATCCCAATTATTTTGGAGAGACTGCTATGTGGTGGGGAATCTTCCTAATTGCTCTTTCTGTGAAAAATGGTTGGACAACTATTATAAGCCCTCTGCTCATCACATTTCTTCTCTTGAAAGTTTCAGGAGTTACTATGTTAGAAAAAAAATATGTGGGTAATAAAGAGTTTGAGGAATATGCAAAAAGAACAAGCACTTTTTTCCCATGGTTTCCTAAAAGACAGTAAAATTCTTTATGAATTTAATTAAAGAAAAGGAGTGACTTCATGTTTAAAATGGTTGATGTTGTCGGCGTTTCTCCGGCAGGCTTCTCAGAAGCTGTAAAAGATGGTGTTGATAAAGTCTTGGCGTCGGGTGAAAAAGTCCATTTTTTCCAAGTTTTGGAACAGCGAGGAGCTGTGCGAGATGGTGAACTGAAGGAGTTTCAAGTTATCATCAGAATCGCTACTGAATTTCCAAAAAAAAGTTAGAACAAAAGCAGTGCTCAAGAAAAAGCATTGCTTTCAGCGCATTTTTTCAACCAAAAAGGAGATTTCAAAGGAATATTTCCTGCTTTTAGGTTTTTCTCTGTTTCTTGCAGCCCCTTGAGCATAAAACCATATTGTCTGATAGTAGCACCGAGAAACTGAGGGCCCAGACAGAAAACAATTCCCAGAGACGTTTTTTGTTTGAGCGCCATTTCTTGTGCGAAGAGGAGCGCCCAATTATCATGAGCCCGTTGGTCACGGCTCATCCAATAGACTATCGGTCCGTGTCTATCTTCTCCTTTTTTTTTTAGTATTCTCAGGCGTTCATCCTTCATTCTCATCATCACCAATTACATACTAATTATTATTGCGGAAGCATAATATAATCACTGTTTATTCTGCTAATTTCAATGAGCATCTAAAAAAGATGACCTGCTGAGTGGAACAAGGTACACATATACGGCTCATGCTCTTATTAATCATTTCATAAGTTAGCAAATTGTTCTATAATGCTCAATTCCAAAAAGGTTTATCCATGAAGAAAAAAAGAATAAGTACTTATGTTCGCTTTGCAATTCTCCTCTCATTAATATTTTCAAACGCCTATTCGCACTGGCTTGTCGACGTGGAAACAGGATTGGCGTTCAGCGGATATAATAATGTGAGAATACCTAGAGACACAGGTACTGAATTCTCCCTCTCAAAAGATCTAAAAACAGATTCTGCCTTTTTCTTCAGATTGCGGTTGGGATATCAAATAGGTTCAAAACACACTTTATCTTTTCTTGTGGCTCCCTTGAGCCTTAACGCTTCAGGTAGAGTGAACAAATCAATCAGATTTTTTGAGGAAGATTTTCCTGCTGATATACCACTCAAGGCTGTTTACCGCTTTAATTCTTACCGCCTGACCTATCGATATGACTTTATAAGGAAAGAAAATTTGATGCTTGGCTTAGGATTCACTGCCAAGATAAGGGACGCTGCCGTCAGTGTCGAAGGAAATAACAAAA
>CAYSCW010000022.1:0-48119 GCA_964429795.1 uncultured Eubacteriales bacterium | reverse complement strand
GGTCTTCCCCCCAACCATAACGGCTTGAAACGTCATATGTCACCAGATACTGAGGAGGAATATTCATCGGGCCTTCTGTCTTCCTTCGCCCGTCATCCGCCATGGCGGAAGTCCGGGCCTCTTTCCAGTTTCTCCTGCTACTCATCCGGTAGCAAACTAAAACATCCCCTAATGTCCTGCCTTCCATGATGTAGTCGGTCTCATAGGCATCATGGGTACGCTTGAGACTGGTGATCCCCGCCGAGTCGAATCGAAGCTTGAAATGTTCGTTGGAGACAGTCCCCTGGGCCATGGCCACAGACCCTGTCAGTAAAACAAAGATTAGAATAAAAATAATGGAAAATGTCTTGCGTATCATCGATACCTCCTTTTATTAAGTTATTCTTTTTCTTCATAGCATCTCGGACTCGAGATTATTTCCTTTTTAAATTTTGGAAGCTGCAGGCTCGGCCTCCTGGTAAAGATGGCATCGGACGAAATGATTCTCTTCCAGCCTTGTCATTAGCGGGTCGACCTTTGAGCAGATATCCATTTTTTCTGGACATCGGAGGTGGAAGCTGCATCCAGGGGGGACATTAATCGAGCTAGGGATTTCTCCTCTGGAGATCACTGTCTTCGGCTTTAGGGCCTCCTCCTCCTCAGAGACTACAGGTATGGAGGAGAGCAGCATTTTTGTATAAGGATGGAACGGGTTCCTGAAGAACTCCACCGTGGGAGCCACTTCGCTAATCTTCCCAAAATACATGATTGCTACTTGATTTGCCATGTTTCGCATCAGGCTTAGATCATGGGTTATGAAGAGATAGGTTAGCTTGAGGTTCTGTTGCAATCTCATCAGCAAGGTAATGATCTTGGCTTGAACCGAGACGTCTAAGGCTGAGGTCGGCTCGTCCAAGACAATGAAGGAGGGATTGGAGGCGAGAGCTCTGGCAATCGCTATCATCTGCTTTTCCCCTCCGCTGATTGCTTGTGGATATTTATGCATATACTCTGGCGGTAACTCAACAAATCTCAACAACTCCTTTATTTTCCCCATCCGATTTTTACTATTACAAATATGGTGCACCCTCAAGGGCAATTCCAGGATCTGCTTGATGCTCCGTCTCGGATTGAGAGACGACCCCGGATCCTGGTATACGATCCGGATGTCCTTCTTGAGGATCTTAGGGCGGCCACTAAAAGCTTTGCTTATGCTCTGTCCCTTAAAAAAGATTTCTCCTTCGGTAGGCTGATGGATTCCAACTATAGTATGAGCTATGGTAGTCTTCCCTGAGCCTGATTCTCCAACAAGACCGAAGGTTTCTCCCTCTTTTATAGTAAAGTTGACGTTATCAACCGCCCTGACTTTTCCTTGTCGAGTTACAAAGTACTTCTTCAGGTTTTTAACAGCTAGCATTTCTTCTGGCAAAGAAATTCTCTCCTATGAATACAGAAAGCAAGCTACTTTATGGCTATTTCCGACGTTGAAAAAAGGAGGGCTTTCCTTTTTGCAAATCGGCATTGCCTTATTGCATCTAGGGTGGAATCGGCATCCTTCGGGAGGATTGAGATAATCTGGAATCCTTCCCTGAATACCCTCGCTTACTCCCTGCCCTGTCAATTTAGGAACAGTGCTCAATAACGCTCTGGTGTAAGGGTGGGATGGATCAGCGAACACGTCTTCTGTCGTAGCTGCCTCCACAATATTTCCTGCGTACATAATGCAAACCCGTTCCATTAGATTTTTTATCACACCCAGCGAATGGGTTATGAACAATATCGAAGTTTTCCTCGTTAGAACCAGTTTATCCAATCGCCTTAAAATCTGATCCTGTATCGTAACATCGAGATTTGTGGTAGGTTCATCAGCGATGAGAAGCTTAGCCACAGTGCTAAGGGCCTCACTGATGCAAACTCGCTGTCTCATTCCACCACTTAATTGTATGGAGTAGCTTCTCAGAATTCTTTCCGGATCTGGCATGTCGGTTTCCCTAAGCACAGCAACAGCTCGAGATCTTACCTCCTCCTTGGACAGGCGCTTCTGGCCTTGAGCCTTGAGTGATTGCTTGATGATATCTTGAAGCTGGTAACCAATTGTAAAGACTGGATTAAGTGCAGCCATTGGGTCCTGAAATATCGCCGTTATCCCCTCTTTGATGAAGCTTCGCACCTCATTGGATTTCATCTTGAGGATATCCCTTCCTTGGTAAAAGATCTCTCCTGCTGAGATCTTTGCTGGGGGAATGGGAAGAATGCGCAACACTGATTTCATTGTTGTTGTCTTTCCACAACCTGTTTCTCCAACTAAGCCGAGCTTTTCTCCTTCACCAATTGTCATATCAACGCCATTTAAGACCTTCAGCTCCCCCTCATAAGTTTTGAAATGAACGTGCAAATTTTTTATCTCTAACAGCGGTGTCATCTTCGACATTAGTGCTCCTCTACAGAAAACATATCTCGTAAGCCATCGCCTATAAGATTGAATGCTAATATAACAATCACAATAGCAATCGCTGGGAATACAGCCGACCACCATTCATCGGGTAATCTTTTCGCTCCATCTGCAACCATGGTTCCTAGACCAGGCTTCGGTGGTTGCACGCCAAGACCGATAAAACTCAAGGAGGCACCAACCATTATGACAAAGCCCATATCCAACGTCATTTTCGTTAAAATTGGAGCTATGCAATTGGGGAGAATCTCCTTAAATAAGATATGAGTTTTGCTTGCACCTATAAGCTCTCCTTCGTACACGAAGTATTCATGACGCAATGAGGCGGTAACTGTGTAGATTAATCGACAGTACCACGGCCACCACATGAGCGATATAGCCATCATTTGATTAAACAAATTAGGGCTCAACATTGCAGTTATCGCCAGGGCCAAGACTAAGGGAGGAACGGCTAAGAAAATATCTGTGATCCGCATAATCGCAATCTCGATCCATCTTCCCTGATAGTATCCAGCGATAAGGCCCAGAATCACCCCTGGAGGGATGCTCAAGCTCAGAACAACAACTGCTAAGAGTAGAGAAAAGCGATATCCGAAAATAACACGGGTAAATATATCCCTGCCTAAAGTATCGGTTCCAAATAGATGGGTTAGGCTTGGAGGCTGACTCGATTCTCGTAAGTTTGTAAATGCCCCAGCGTGTTCAGGATAAGGGGTAATATAAGGAGCAAGAACAGCAACAAGTATGACCAGGAAAAGAGTGATTAGGCCGAATATGGAAAGAGGATTCCGAGAGAATTTGTACCATCCTTTGGAGAGATTAACTCTTCTCCTGGACAAAGCGGCGACAAGAAGCTCTGTCTTCGACAAGGCCTACCCTTCTCTCCTTCGCAGTCGTATTCTAGGATCAAGAAATGCGATGACAATATCGACAATGACATTCACCATGGCGAAGGCAACTCCTATAACCAGAACCACTGCAACAATTGCATTAAGGTCTTTGTTCAGCATTACGGTAACTGCGTAGCGGGAGAATCCGGGCCACATAAATACTACTTCCACAAGAAAAGCGTTAGAGATCAGAAAAGCAAAATCCAAGCCCATTATTGATACAGTAGGTATGAGCGATGGTTTTAACAGATATTTGAAGATGATAGACCTCCTGGGTATACCGTAGACAGAATGAGCAGCCACATAGTCCTTCTGGAGATTCTCAGCTATGGAGGAGCGAGTAATTCTGCCCTCTTGGGCAATATGAGCTACTGCCAGGCTGGCAGCCGGGAGAAGGATATGCTTGAGTGCTTCCAGAGCAATACCGAGTTGTCCAGCGATCAAACCATCAATAATGAAAAAGCCTGTTATTTGGGGAGGAGGGTTCATTGTCAGACTGAGTCTTCCGACGACAGGGGTGAATTTCAGAATATAACTGAAAATCAACAGAAGAAAGATGGCCACCGCGAATGGAGGTATGGCAACTCCAACATAAGAAGTCAACCGAGACAAACCATCAAACCAAGAGTTTCTAAAATAGCCTGCGAGAATTCCCGTCACTTGCCCTATAACTAGCGATATAAGAAAAGAAAAGAGGATTAACTCCACTGTAGCAGGCAGATACTCCTTCAGATCCGTAGTTACGGGCCGTTGGGTGTACAGGGATTTCCCTAGATTTCCATGTAACACAGACTTAAGCCAGGAATAGTATTGAACAGGGAATGACTTATCCAAGTGCATCTGTTCTGTGAGCTTCTGTACCTGCTCTTCAGTAGCAAGAGATCCTAATGCTACACGAGCCGGATCACCTGGCATGACTCTAGCAATGAAGAAAATAAATAGAGAAAGGCCAAACAAGACGAAAATCGTGTGTAAAAGCCTTAGAACAATAAATCTACTCATATTGCTCCTCAAATACTCTCCTCTACAGAACGGAGAGTGAGAAGCTTACTATCTTACTCTATCCAGTTCTTACTCAATTACCTACCTCTCTCTTGCTTCAGTACGAGATTGATCCGCCAGTTATACATATTGACAGTAGGGCCCACCATCGGAAAAGTCTCTTTAGGACCGATGAGGCAGTCTTGGCTGGTGAATAACGCAGGAATTTCATACGCGTAGAGGGCAAGAGCCTGAGATGCTAACTTTTCCTGGAGTTGGCGGTATATTTCAAGCCTTGGCTCAAAGTCTAATGTTCTCCGTGAATGATCAATTAGTTGACCGATCTCTTCATTCACGAACCAGTGAGCGGAGTAAATACCGCCAATATTATCAGGGTAATACATATAATACATAAAGAAATCTGGTGATGGATAAGCTGAGGGGAACATGAAAATGGTCATGTTGGGAGTTGTTCCCGAAGCGCCGCATTCTGCTTGGTATTGAGGCCAAGGTGGCCCAGCAATCTCGACCTTTATTCCTAATTTAGCCAAATCTGCCTGCAATTGGAGGGCAATCTCCTCTTTGGCCTCCATACCCGCATCAAAGTGTAGGACCACCTTTACTTCTGAAGGGTCATATTTTGATAGCGCCAGCTCCTTCCTTGCTTTCTCGATGTCTTTGCGCCGCGGTTGTGGCGGGATTTTTATGTATCCAGGCAATGTAGTTGAGTAAATTCCTGCTTCTTTGGCTCCAAAGGGCGCATACTGCTCAAGCATGGCCTCGTAATCGTAAGCATAGAGAATCGCTCTTCTGAAATGCAAATCGTCAGTAGGTGGCTTCTTCGTGTTCATCCACACAGTCCAGTCCAGGGGGCAAATCTGGTTCAGCCGGATCCCTTTTGCGTTCACAATTTCTCGAAGTGTCCTTCGGCTAAAAGCACCATTGGCCTCTAAGTCCAACTGCCCGCTCTTCAACAGCAACATCAATGTTGAGGTTTCATACTCCATGATGAAGATAAGCCTCTCTATAAAAGCTTCATTTGGATCCGAACTCTCCCAGCCAAGAAAATAATCTTCAAATCTAACAGCCTCCATACGCTTACCAGGACTGTGGCTTGTCATCAAATAGGGCCCGCAGCCAGCATCGTGTGTCATTAACCAATCTTCGCTATAATCTCCAAACTCCCCGTGCTCACCGGGCTGGATATGTTTCATTACAAGATCCTTATTAACAGGCCAGAACAGCGTTAATGTATAAGGAAAAATCGCGTTAGGCTTATCTAAGACAAAATCAACCACATACCTAGAAATAGCAGTTGCGGTTAGCTTACCTAGCATGCTGGAATAACCTCTTCCCATAGCAAGAAAACGTTCCATCGAAAAAACGACATCCTCGGCTGTAAGCTCGCTGCCATCGTGAAATTTAATCCCAGGTCTTAACGTAAATCGCCAATGGCCTGGGCTCCCATTCACTGTTTCCCAGATCAGAGCAAGGTGCGGCCTCAACTTGCCTTCTGGTGTGGGGTAGACTAAAGGGCTATAGAGGTTATATACTACCTGAGTATCGTACCAGTCCATAGCCAGAGCCGGATCTGGCAATATTACTGGCAAGGCGCTGATAACCACTGTATTTTCGACGACTTTCTTCACACATGCCGGACTCCAGAATCCAATGACAATCATGGCCATAATCAGTTTTAAACATCTTACCGTTTTCACCGTTAACTCCCTTTAAAAGATCAGGTTTTACTTTTCAAAATTTCATATTACCCTCGTCATTGTTTCTTTTTCTCCATCCATGGCCCCTAATTTGTCATCTTCGGCGTCTATTGTATTTCCTCATTCAAATTTGATTTTAATTACTGTACGCCTCCCCAGTTTGTTCTTATCACTTTAATAGAGTTACCGTAACCTTCTCTATCCCATGTTGCCATATCCGCAGGCCAATTTTCTCTATTGTCTTCCATTGAGATGGATGGACTCGGGCGAAGACATTGACTGGCAGATATCCTCGGTGATCTCTGCTGACCTCTGCTCCATAATAAATGGAAATTGCTTCGCCGGCTTCTGAATCCTCTAATTCCCACTCTTTCCAGTAAATCACGTCACCAGTATTCATCTGAGTCGTCTGTTTTTCCCTAGGAATCTTGACCTTACTCTTCAAAGGAAAATAGATCTCCCGTCCGGACCACCTTGAGTGATAGACAGTACCCTGTAAAGGCAACATTTTAAGGACTGACTTTACGGTTTTGGGCGCGATATCCGGCATTAAATCGGCCATTAAATCGCCCTTTCTCTCAAATTTAAACAGAATCTTACTTTGCATCTTTTTACTCCTCTGCCGACTTTTTTCATTTTTTTCCGCAGCTCTTTGGTAGCATCAGTGTTTATCTTCATCTCATGCTCATCAATCACAACGCCGTATTCTTTTCTTGCTTTTTTACTGAACTTTTTATTCCGTGTTCATCCTCGATATAACAGGTGTTTGTAAAGACTTTGGTAAAATGATCAGGAGCTAGTCGAGCTTTCAATTTTATCCCTAACCAATAAATGGCTGCAGAAATTAATAAAGATTGAATGGCCGGAATGCCAATTTCCCAATTATACTGTGTTAAATAACCAATTAAGGCGCCAACCATAAAGGCAAACGTTGCCACCCAGTTCCATCCTCTCTTGTCTACCCATTCTCTTTTTCTAATAAGGAAGAAATCAGCAAACATCACACCTGCTATGGCTGGATAGATTACACCCAGCAAGATTAGAAAATCCATAAAGAAACGTAATATTCCCAATAATGCGAGAGATATTCCGACTAATGATCCTAAAAAGGTTAATAAGGCTCTTCCTCTCCCGGAGTCGACATTGAACATATTTGCTGCAGCCAGGCCAATCGAATAACTAGCTATTATCTGGCTGGTCCAAAGAGCAATGTATAAGATTAGAAAGCCCCAAAACGGATAGCCAAGTTCTCTCATCACATTTACAATATCAGCATCACCAATCCCGACTGACATTACAGCACCCGTAAAGAAAAACACAAGGCCAATAACGATTATTCCAAGCGGGATTAATGCCTGATCTTTTAATTTAGGTTTTGAATAACGGGTATAATCTGATGCAATAAGCCATTGAGCTACGTTGGCTCCGAGAATAAAGCTAACTGCACCAAAAAATGTAATTGATGGTTCTGGATTCCATGATGCTAATTTCTCCCAGCCAGTATCTCTAAGAGCAAAAAATACCCCTGAAATTATCAAAATTAAGCCGGAGGGCACTGCCAAATAATCTGTCCATTTCATGGAATTATATCCAATGACTGATGGCAAAGCGAATAAAAATCCAGCAATTATCGTTAAAAAAGACCATGCAAGCCACTGCTCGTTATAATTTATGCCGAGTATTGCTGATATTGCGTTACCAGCTACAGCCGTGTTTACTCCGAACCAACCTACGTTGAGAATTATCAAAGCTAATCCAACCACAAATCTTGCTTGAATAGCCCCAAAACTTGTTCTGGCAATTACAGAAGATGGGCGACCAGTCTTAGCACCTAAATATCCTTGTAATGCATTTCCAATCCATTGAAAAACTACCAATCCTATAGACAGAATAAGTAATATTTTTAATAATCCAAAGCTACCGGCTAATGATGAACCGACCATGAGGACGGGAACAGCAAATTCTAAACCCGCAAAAATAGTAGCGGGGACCATCCAATGCTGTCTTTCCGTGTCAGGGACCGGAGAAAGGACAGTATCTTTTTTCATGATATCCATTTCATTAATTTCCTTTCTTTAGGTTAGATACTGTTTAACGCATGCCTGATTGAATCTTTCTATAATTACTTTCTCTGCTCCGTCTAACCATGCACATTCCCCTCCAGATCGCCCACTGTGTGAACTGATTTTACTAGATTTCTACCTGATTCAACCATGAGACTTACGTTGGTGTTAGATGAACACGATTACGAGGATGAGCGACCAACAAGTGCATAAGCTTTAGATGTTTATGCATGGAGTAATTTTCGACCACCAGATGAACATCGAGGTCCGTAGGAACATTGTCTTCGATATGCTCGAGAAAATCGAGGTATTGCTGATGTCAATGGCGGCTTTTACATTTGATAAGAATCTTGCCCGTGGCAATGTCAAAAGCGTCCCATGAAGGAATGATCCTGTGGTTTTTGACGAAGGATGGAGTATAAACTCCGTGGAGAATTCATTCTTGCTCTCTAATCTACACACAAGTTTGTTAGGTGCCATCTCGCACTTCTCAACTAACTCTCCCTCATCTGCTTTCGGAGTTCTTGAGTACCTTCAACATCGATCTTCATCTCATTTGCATCAATAACTACTCCATATTTTTCTTTTGCCTCCTCCACTGACACATATTCGTCTCGCACATCAAGAAGCACCTTTTCCGGCTCCCTTTTAAGGGCAGGGCCATAGCCCCCACCTCCGCCTGTCTGCAAACTAATTATTTCATTTGGCGCGATGGGCAAATTGGAAATTTTCCGCCAGGGTTCTTTGCTACCGTTGTTACGATAGATCACAGTGATGCTTGGTTTTCCAGGCTGTCCGCCAAATAAGCCCCATGGCGGACAATACTTCACTCTGTCCGTGGTCACCGTGAGTCCGGCTTCATGGCCGATAATCCGATAATCTCTACGAACCCCTAGACCACCCCTAAACTTGCCAGCGCCCCCAGAGTCCTGTGTAAGTTCAAATCTCTCAACGCGCCAGGGATAGCGCACTTCAACCACTTCGACCGGAACATTGTATGTGTCACCCAAGTTCATGCAGAAAAGTGCACACTCTCCGTCTTCATCAGGTTTTCCGCCATAGCCCCCTGCATCTCCTTCTGCACAAACGTAGTATCTGCCTGTTCTGGGGTCTGTTCCATAGATGAAATTTGCCATACAATCACCGAAATGTCCTGCCCTCACTCTATCCGGGATCACTGGAGCCAGAGCTTTCAGTACCAAATCTGGGATCACATTAGTTGGCGTTGGCCACATCGCACAGGCTGCAGGGAATTGCGCCTTGAGCAGGCTTCCATCTGGGATGATGATCTTCAGTGGGTGGAAGAAGCCTTCATTGCTAGGAAGATGGGGGGTAGTTATAATCTTGAACGCGTACCGAGAAGCACAGATTGTCGATGGCTCGGGCACATTCATCGGCCCGCGGCACTGACGATCGGTTCCTGTAAAGTCCAGAGTAATCTCCTCATCATCAACAATTACAGAGACTTGCAGTTGCAGCTTTTCGTCCAGGGGCGCATTATCATTGCCGTCGCCATCGAGCAAGGCCTCTGCAAAATAAGTCCCATTGGGAATGCGGCGGATGGACATCCGTGATAGCTTCTCCCCTTGCTCGAGGAGCTTTTGAAGGGCCCCACGAGTTAGATCGAGGCCATATTTATCTATGACCTCGCTGAAACGCTTACTCCCTGTCCGCACCGCAGCAATCATAGCCCGAATGTCTCCTAAAACAGCATCAGGCACACGAGAGTTAGCCCTGATTAAGCGGAACACGTCTTCATTTGACTTTCCTTCAACAACAATCTTAACCGGAGGCAGACGAAATCCTTCTTGGAATACTTCTGTAGTGTTGCTATACCACCCGCCTGGATAGATCCCTCCCATGTCTACTGTGTGCCCACGAAAGGCCGCCCACCCGCTGATCTCATCTTCATAGAACGCAGGACAGAGCACGACGATATCTGGACAGTGAGTGCCGCCTCCATTGTATGGGTCATTGCATAGGATAACATCGCCGGGTTTTAGTCGGTCACGGCCGATTGTATTATAAGTCGATTGAATAGCATAGCCCAAACTCCCGAGGAACGAAGGTAATCCCGGGGTTTCAGCGATTGCGTTGGCCTCGCTGTCGAAGACTCCGCAGCTGAAGTCAACGACCTCGTAGAGCACTGGGCTATAAGCGGCTCTTTCCACAGTCCTTCTGATATCCCTGCTGGCTGCGATCAGCCGACTACGAATTACCTCTAAAGTTATCGGATCTATTTTCATTTTTCCCCCTTGTTGAGCTTGATGATGAGGTTGCCGTATTGATCTACATAACAAGTCTTATCGGGTCCAACAATAGTGGTAGATGTCGGCTCCTCAATAACCGCTGGACCTGGTATGGTGTTTGTAGCTTGAAGCTTATCCCGCTGATAGATGCTAAATTCCTGATACTTTCCATCTCCCAGGTAAACTTTTCTTTTCCCCAGCTGGGATTCTGGCACAGGAGTCTCGATTCCGCGATTAATAGTTTGTAAGAGGGGTTTCTTCACCCTGCCAATACCCATGACATTAAGTGACACTATTTCTTTAGGTTCTTCTGGAGCATTATGCCCATACACACGAAAATGAAGCTCATCAAAACTTTTGCTCAGAACTTCCTTATCAGTATCTGTCAATTTAGGATGTGCCAAAACATTCAGTGTATGTTCTTGGCCATAATATCTCATGTTCATTTCATAGGTCACTGCTATATTTTTATCTAAGATATTTTCGCGTCTAAAGAGTTCCTTTACTCGCTCTTCCAGATCCCTGAATATTCCGTTTACAACATTGATATCAGCATCGCTCATAAGCTGTATATAAGTCTGGGAAAAGTCGTGTCTTAAATCGGCCATCAGCATTCCCCAGGCGGAAAATACACCAGGAGATGGAGGAACAATCACTGCAGGAATATTTAATTCTTTGGCGATGGCAGCAGCATGCGTAGGCCCTGCACCACCAAAGGCAACCATTGCGAAGTCTCGCGGATCATAGCCACGTTTGACCGTCATTGATTGAAGCAGCCCCGACATGTTGTTGTTGACAATCTTGATAATTCCCAATGCTGCCTCATCGATGCTGACGTTAAAGTAATTAGCGATTTTTTCGATGCTTTTACGGCTAAGTTCAGGCGAGATATCCATCTCACCCCCCAAGAAATAGTTAGGGTCAAGAATCCCTAGCAGGAGGTCTGCGTCCGTTACTGTCGTTTCTGAACCGCCTCGCTTGTAGCATGCCGGACCTGGTTCAGCTCCGGCGCTCTGTGGTCCTACGTGCAAGGCTCCGGCCTCATCAATCCAGGCAATGCTACCTCCGCCAGCTCCAATTTCACGAATATCAACTACAGGAAGAAGAATCGGACGTCCTTCAACCAAATATTGATCAGTGGTTTCTGGTAATCCTCCCTTAACAATAGAAGTCTTAGCGGTGGTTCCTCCCATGTCGTAAGTAATAACATTGTCGTATCCGATCATTCTGGCTAGCATGGCTGCTCCTATGGCACCAGCTACAGGGCCAGATTCCACCATTGCTACTGGCATCTCCCTTGCAACAGGGGAGGTCATGATTCCACCATTTGATTGCATAATCTGCAAAACACTTTGAAAGTGGCGCTTCTTCAATTCCTCTTCTAATTTTTTTAGGTATCGCTGTACCACTGGCATCACAAATGCATTCTGCACTGTAGTGCTAGTCCTCTCATATTCGTAGTAACGCCTTGTTATATTATGGGAAAGGGATACGGTTGCCTCAGGATATTTTTCTTTAAGCGCTCTTCCTATCTCCTCCTCATGTTTGGAGTTAGCATAAGCATTGATAAGACAGACAGCTATTGACTGGACCTCCTCCTTACGGAAATGCTCTATAATCTGAGCCAGTTCATCGATTTCTAAAGGAATCAACACTTCTCTACCGGCTCCAATCCTTTCCTTAACCTCAAGCCTTAGATATCTTGGGATAAGAGGTTTTGGCTTTCTGTAAAGGGCATTATACATCTCTGTACGATTGCTGCGGCCTATCTCCAGTATATCCCTGAATCCCTTGCTAGTAATTAGTGCTGTCTTAGCACCTTTACCTTCGAGCAGAGCATTGATCACAACAGTAGTACCGTGAACCAAGAAAGAGACATCTTTAAAAGGAATATTGAACTTCTCCATACTTTGAACCGTGCCAGTGGCAGGATTCTCCGGAGTTGAAGCTACCTTGCTCACCTCGATCTTACCCGTAGATTCATCGAGCAATACACCATCAGTAAACGTCCCTCCCACATCCGTACTCAACCTGTACATGCATACCTCCGTGAACAGGTAATTGCCTAATTTGGATTACCCGTTTAAATATTTTATTTTATCATCCAAAATATTAGAAAAATCGAGATCCTTAATAATCCGTTTTACTTTCTCTCCTTTTTCCTTTGGAACATGCCATCTGTTATAAGCAACTCGATCACCTGTACCTATAGATCTTTCGGCTCTTTTAACAATTTCTTCTGTCGCCATGGCAGTACCTCGATAAAAGATTTGTTAACGTTAACAAAAAAATTTATAAGAAGAATACTGATATTGTCAAGTAAAATTTATTAAATTGTTAGCTAAAAATCAAATATTGACTATTATTCGATGATTCAAGCCTTCTCCCGATATAAGAAGTTTCTCAATTAAGGAAGACTCACGAGCGAGAGATCTTAATATTTACAATCTGGAGTTTAAGGCTTCTGGAATTCCTCTAAGAGAAAAGGGTTAACTGCGGATTATTCCAGACAATGAATCAGGTCTAGCAGAGATCAGATTCTGGCGCAGCAACAGATGAATTTGCATCCGAAAACTCAAAAATGATGATTTAAATTTAGTGCACTTTTAATTTTTAGCTAACATTCTCAAAATTAATTCTCAAAATTAATGCTTGACAACAGGATTTTTTTTATATATTAAATAGCACGTGTACGTTAACATGTGTCGGTTCAACCGAAAATTCTCCACTTTTTTTCCAGGCTTTCGGACATATTTTAGGGGGGGAGAGTGTATCCAAAATGAAATTGAAAATGGAGGTGAGAATGAAGAGGTGAGAATGAAAAGGGAGAATTACCTATTTATTAGGGAAAATTAAAGCACAAGAAAGGAGGAAACAATGAATTTCCGACGTATCTTTTTGACAATTATTTTGATTGTCACCTTCTTTTCTTTCCTCAATGCTCAGATTGCCCGTCAGACAGGAGCCATAGGAGGAATAGTTACAGAGCAGGATAATAATCCCATTCCAGGAGTGAGCATCACTGTTTCTGGTCCTGCTCTGATGGGAACGATGACGGATATCTCCCGTAGTGATGGCTCTTTCAGATTTCCCAGCTTACCTCCTGGATCTTACACAGTCACAGCAGAGCTGGAAGGTTTTAAATCAGTTAAAAGAGAAGATGTAACAGTTAGGGTAGGGCAGGTTGTCACCATCAATTTTAAGCTCGAAGTGGCAACTTTGGCTGAAGAAGTCACAGTCATTGCTCAAGGTCCCGTGATAGATGTCAAGTCTCCTACGGTTACAACCAACATAACGAGTGAATTCGTCAAAAGACTTCCCCTAAGCAGGAATTTCTATGACATATTCAAAGTTGTCCCCGGAGTACCTAGTAATGCCGATCCATATACTGCCCAAATTTATGGCGCGAGCGATCGCAGTTTATCAGGAGGAGTAATAAACTGGCAGGTAGATGGAGTTCACAACAATCAATTGGCATGGGGCGATCCTACGGGAGTTCCCCAATTCGATTCTATAGAAGAAGTGGAAGTTATAGGGGGAGGAATGCCAGCAGAAATCGGCAATACCGGAGGAGCATTTGTTAATGTAGTTAGCAAATCTGGGGGAAACGATTTCAGCGGTAGCCTCCAAACATTCTATACCTCTGACAAGCTGACAGAAGTCCTGATGACGGATGAGCAGCTCAATGCCCTGGGTATTGCCAAACCTCAATCTCCGATTTATTCTTGGGATGCTTCCGGAACGCTCGGCGGACCTGTAGTCAAGGACCGAATTTGGTTCTTTACAACTCTTAATTTTATTTCATTAAGTAATTATGGCAATTTTATTCCCACCACTATTCTTGGCAAAAAGTATGAAACTTATGATTTCCCTGAACACTATTGGCGAGGTATGATCAAATTAACTTCCCAATTATCTAAATCGTTGCGATTCTTCGTCATGTTCCATGGAGAACTTGAAAACGATGAGATTTATGAAAGGGGTAGCACCAGAACATTTGGGTCTACTTTTACTAAGAAAAACAACCATCGCATAATGACAACCGGAAATTTGACCTGGACTTTGGGTTCAGACACCTTCGTGGATCTTCGACTGGGATATGCACGGAGGTCGTATCCGATTACCGCGCAAGAAGGATACGACGAAAATACCACCTTCAGAGATGGATACACTCGCTATGTATGGAACGGTATCCCAACCTGGAAGAGCAAGATCCTACTTCAAACCACTCAGGCTTCGGCCAGAATCACCCACTTCAAAGATAACTTTTTGGGTGGTAATCATGAATTAGTCGCGGGCATGGAATATGAGTGGGGAGAACAGTATTACGGGTACGAAAGAACTAATCCATTGACTTGGTGGTACTACAACGGAAATCCCTACTATTATAGAGGCTATTATAATTTGGACGGCCCTCATCCTACATTCGGAGACGGCAGGATTCAGTTTGCTAATTGCGGTGCGAATCCTCACGACAGCGAGAGATCCATAGACTTAACCCGATGGGGGGCCTATATCCAGGATGCTTTCTCTATCCGGAATCGTCTGGTTATAAACATCGGTATTCGTATGGATTACCACATCGGCAGCCACGGTGCAGCCACGACCACCGGAACAGAGGGGCTTTCCTTCGAGATTGGCAGAAGTATAGAACAAGTCATCGGCTTCAACCCGTTTGGTCCGTTTGAAATGGAAGCACAGAAAGGCATCCTGAAATTCACCGGATTTTCTCCCAGAATAGGTCTGAGCTACGATGTCTTCGGTGATGGAAAGACTGCTTTTAAAGTTGCATACTCCCGTCTTTACGACCAGATGACGCTCAATCAATTTGACGGTTGTTCCCCCTCTGTTTTGGCAAATTATTATTTCAATTGGTTCGACCTCAACCAGAACGGCCAACTTGATTCGCCTGGTGTTGATAATTACGAGCCAAGATATGGAATGGGGCAGTTTGTGCGACCCAATTGGGATTACCTCCTCGCTCGTGTTGATCCGAATTTGGAGGTTCCGCGATATGACGAGATCGTGGCCTCAATCAGCCACGAACTCTTCTCCAATTTTGCCATCAAACTCCGGTACATCTATAAGAAAGGAACAAACTTTCCCGGAAATCTTTGGGACACTTTTGCTCTTTATGACCGGGATACTGGAAGATACTGGTATAGCTATGAGACAGCGCCAGACTGGTGGGTCCCATTCACCACCATTATTCCAGCTCATGGCGGATATCCAGAACAACAGGTAACTGTGTATTTCCGATCCCAAGATTCTCCTTGGAACAACCTATTCAATAGAGAGCACAACTTCTCTGAGTCCAAAAGTGTGTATAATTCTTTCGAGCTTTCCTTTGACAGGCGCTATTACCACGGCTGGGGCCTCAATGGATCCATAGTTTACTCACAGTATAAGACATTCTTCCCTAACGGCCAAAGCGCAAATGAATTCGTCAATAGCTATGGCTTGGCCACCGGACCTCTGAGTATGAAGCTTTATGGTTTCTTCGAAATTCCTTTCGGATTTGTCGCATCTTTCTTTTTCCAGTTCCGCAGTGGCACTCCCTTCCAGAGAACGGTTACCATAGCCCCACCGGCTGATTGGGCCGCAGCTAACAACACGATTTTATGGACGGAGTCTGTTAATGTGGAAGAAAAAGGATCAAGGCTTTTAAATAGTCATAGTAATCTAGATGTAAGGTTGGAAAAGGAATTCCCCGTTCTATCTGGAAAAATAGGCTTTTTCTTGGATATCTACAACCTTCTAGGCAACACATATCTTAATGTAAATGAGAATCCTGGCGGCACATGGTATCCCGCGAGTGAGAATACGAATGTCGGTACATTCGTGCCCGATTATTTTTATGGTCGCGCTGTTGGCATTGAAGGAGCACGTACATATAAAATTTCTATCAGATATTCATTCTAAAATTCACAGCAGGACGAAGAAGGAACTGAGAAAGAGAGGAATTTTTTAATTTTAAGCCTCTTCGATAAATATTATTTGGATTCATTCTATACCGTATCGCTTTAGAAAGTATCGCTGGATGAGCGGGGAGGGAGGATTTTCCTTAGCACATTCTATCGGGAAATCCAATGGATACAAGCAGTTGAGAAGAAATTTTTGACTGAGCACATTCCAGTTTTGGAAGAATTATTCTCCGCTGATTTCAATTCGTAACCAATTTGCCTGGTTTTCGCCTTCACAAAATAGCAAGGAGCCATTTTTGAGTAACCGTAAGCTGGAAGTCTTAATCATCCTTGATCAGGGCAAATTTTATCCAGGTGTTTATAGATTGCGAATTCAATTAGCAAATAAAAACATTTTATATTAGGATCTTTTCACTATGCCCGATGTTGAAACAACAAATTTTAATTGGATTATCCTCTTAGCTAAAAAAACCGATAGGTAATACTATACTTTTAGTTTTTTCCCTTTGTGTACCCTCTTTTGCGTGGAGGAGGGAAGGGAAGTCACCCAATTTTTTGGAAGTTTTGATGAGCTACAAAATATATTCCCTAATCTTTGTCTTTTACATAACGTTCCTGGTAGGACTTAAGTCGATAGCTGAGACTACTGTCTCCAACTCACATTTCAAATTGAAGTTCAAATCTGCAGGAATTGTCAGTCTTAAATGTTCCTATGATGCTTATAATACTGATTATATTATGATGGGAGAAATCCTGGGCCATATCCTGGTGCGCTATCGGATAGGAGACAGAAATTGGCAGGAGATTAGCACGTCCATGATGGCTGAGGATGGGCGTAGAAGAACGACAGCGCCGACCAGGATTCCTCCAGAGCAATTTATAACCTATAATTTTGCGAGCCGGTACGGTTGGGGTGAGGATGTGGAAATGAGTGAGCGGTTTCGGATGGAAGGAGAAGCCCTGATCTGGACGCTGCGGTTCAGAAATCTAACAGCCGAGCCAGTTGAGATCGGGGACATCGCTCTGTCGCTTCCTTTTAACACGAACAAGGGCTGGAACTGGGTTGAAACCGAGACCAAGAGGGTGATCAGGCACAGTTTCATCTCGGGACACGGGTCGTTTTTTTTCTGGATGCGGCCCAACAGTGTTGGGCCCTACCTGGTGATGGTGCCGCTGTATACATGTCCTGATTTTGAGTTGGCGGATTCGTTTAGGCCAACGAAGCTTGAGTATTTCGAGAAGAATGGAGAGAGTTATCATGTTTTCATCCATTCTGCGGTGAGCGGGGCGATGGCGCGGGAGAGAGGAGGCAACTGGCGACAGGAAAACACCAGTGTGGTGCTTTCGCCTAAGTATGAGCCTGGGGATGAGGTGACGTACGGATTTAAGTTCCGCTGGGCTGATGGTTATGATGGGGTGCGGGATGTGCTGTATGAGGAGGGTCTGATTGATGTGCATGTGGTACCGGGGATGACAGTGCCCGAGGATTTGGAGGCCATGTTTTCGCTACGGACGAAAAAGGCGATTGAGTTGGTGACAGCAGAGTACCCGGAAGAGACGCGGATCGAATATCTAGGAGAGAAGGCCAAAGATACCCACATTTACAGGGTGAAGTTTTCTCGGTTGGGGGAGAATCTGCTGACAGTGAAGTGGGGAAAAGTTCAGAAGATGGTGCTGGAGTTTTTTGTGGCCGAGCCGCTGGAGGTTCTGATCAAGAAGCAAGCGGCATTTCTGGCGAATAAGCAGCTGGTTCGTGATCCGGACAAGTGGTATGATGGGTTGGTTTCGGATTGGGACATGAAGAACAAAAGATTGCTAAGACCCGATGATAAAGAGGAACAGTCATTTGAGCAGATGTTTGGTGGGTTCATCCGTATTCAGGACATTTTAACATCGGGAGATCCGATGCTGTGCAAAGCACCGTATATCGCAGCGAAAAACGTGCACTATCCTTTGCAGGAGGAGGTGGAGGCGGTTGACTATCACCTAAAGTATTTTGTATGGGGGAAGCTGCAGTTGACCGACAAGGAAAAGCCGCATCCGTATGGCATATATGGACTACCCAACTGGAAGCTGAACCGGGAGAGCAAAAAGGCGACAAAACCCGGTCACTGGGAGGAGCAGGTGTCCCGAGCTTACGATTATCCCCATTACATTATGCTCTACCTGAACATGTCCCGGATAGCGAAGAATTATCCGGGGATCAAGACAGAGCTGGACAAGGAGGAGTACCTGAAGCGGGCGTATGGGACGGCCAGGGCTTATTTCACGCTGCCTTACAAGAGGAATCCGCTTGAGCACAATCTGTTGGAGAACAAGCCGACGGCACAGACCACAGGGATGTACAACGAGCTGGTGATCGTGGATTTGATAGAGGAGCTTTATGCCAGCGGGATGACAGATGAGGCAGAATGGCTGAAGAACGAGTGGGAGAAGAAGGTGGAATATTTCATCAACGAAGATCCTTATCTCTGGGGAACAGAGTTTGCATTTGGCCCGACGGGTTTCGAGTCGACGCATGCTTTGGCAAAATACGCGATTGAACAGACTGACAGCTCAGGCTCCACTCTCCAGTGCAGATATGATGATGCGGTGCGGTTCATGGAAAAGCAGATCAAAACTAATATCGCCACCCGCGGCTGGCTTGAACCGTCCTATTATTTGCTTGGAACTGCTTATAAATATTTCTCCGGCTATGCATCAACACTTTCTTACATGTCTCAGATGGGAGGATGGTCGATACTGGATTATGCTCTTTACTACTCTGAAGAAGCGGAGAAATATTTGCGTTTGGGGTATGCCTCTTTCCTTAGTTCCTGGGCGCTGATGAATACCGGTACCCCTGAAACCAACTACGGCTACTGGTATCCTGGACCTGAAAACGACGGGGCCACAGCCAGCGAATTCTTTCCTGGTTCTTTCGGTCGGTGTGGATATACTGGCTGGCAACGAAGAGGGGCCATCGCTTATGGAGGGGAAATAGATCTTGGATATGAAGCTGCCCTGAGAACGGCAGCGACAGTTGTTGCAGACGATGCCCTATTCGGCCTCATTGCTTACGGGGGACAACTGTCCAAGACGCGCAGAGGAATCGAGGTTATTCCCCGGGATGGACTGCGCCAGCGGATTCATATGATTAAAGGAAAGAAGATCTTCCACATGGTGCTCGATCGTGATGGCTTTGCCAAGGACGAATCAATTATTATCAATAATGCCTTCAGTAAGATCAGCTTTACCCTAGAGAACCGGACAGGCGATGAACACTTGCTTTCTATAAAGATGCTAAATTTGCCTTTGGGAACTTATTCTGTCTTGTTAAACAATAATGCAGTTTCCAGCTTTCGTGTGGAGGACAAGAAGCAAACCGTCCTTAGAATTCCGGTCGATGAATCAAATAAAAATAAGGTTATAATCAAAAGAATCGGGACATAAGTAAATATCGTTAATTACGCCTCTTCAAGAGTGGGACTAACTTGAAGGGATGACTTGGGAGGAAGATTATGGGGTCCAGATCATTAGGGATCATTCTCATTTTCACTATTGCCTGCATGGCTTTATCCGAAGAGGTGACCGAAAACTATCTAACTAATGAATATTTTAAGATCGCGGTGAGCAAAACCGGTATAACCAGTTTCAAATGTGCCAATGATGTTTATGATACCGATTATATTGCGGAAGGAAGAACTCTCGGAGATATGGTGATCCGTTACAGGATGGGCAAGAACCAGTGGCAGGAAATCTCAACAGCTAATATTGGAGACATCAGGCGGACCGTGAAGCTCTCAATCAAACAGACAGCGCCTGAATATCTTGTCTCCTACGACACCCCTGTTGATTGGGATGATTATGACGCAGACATGGAAATAACGACTCGGTTCAGACTGGAAGAGGATGCTTTGTACTGGACGTTTCATTTGCGCAGCCTTATCGACAAGCCGATAGAGATCGGAGATATCGCTCTTCCGCTGCCATTTAACACCCGGAAAGGATGGAACAAGACCGAGACCTATACCAAGCGGCTTATCGAGCATAGTTTTATCTCCGGACACGGCTCTTTCATCTACTGGATGCGACCTAACAGAATAGGGCCATACCTGGTTATGATCCCTTTGCAGGAATGTCCCTTGTTCGAGGCCGTGAGCTGGCACAGGGAGCGCAATTTTAAGCCCACGAAGCTTGAGTATTTTGAGGATAGGGGAAAATATATGGTTTTTATTCATTCGAAGATTAGCGGGGCCGCTGCACTGGAGAAAGGAAGCAATTGGCGGCAGCCTCATACAAGCGCAAGCTTGATGCCGAAGTTCACACCCGATGACGGACTGACCTACGGTTTCAAGTTTCGTTGGGCGAATGATTACGATCAGGTGCGTGAGATTTTATACGAGGAGGGATTGTTTGATGTGCATGTTGTTCCCGGGATGACAGTGCCCGAGGATCTGGAGGCCATGTTTTCGCTACGGACGATCAACTCTATCGAATCAGTGACGCCGGAATATCCGGAACAAACCAGAATTGAATATCTGGGGGAAAAAGAGAAGGATACCCATATTTATAAAGTTAAGTTTTTTCGCCTAGGAGAAAATCTTCTCACTGTAAACTGTAGTGATGGGAGGAAGATGCTGCTTGAATTTTTTGTCACTGAACCTATTGAAACTTTAATCAAGAAGCGTGCGGCTTTTCTGGTGCGAAATCAAATCCGGGATCCGAGCAAATGGTACAATGGTCTTCTTGCGGATTGGAATATGATGCGCAAGGAGAGGTGCATCCCAGAAGATCCAGGCCGTTTGAGGGATTATTGGATGGCCAGTGATGATCCGAGCCTTTCCAAAGCGCCATTTATCTCCGAGAAGAATGTGCACTATCCCTTGCAAAAAGAAATTGAGGCCCTTGAGTATTACTTGAAAAACTTTGTTTGGGGAAAACTGCAGTGTACTGACCAGGAAGAGTATCCCTATGGTATATACGGAATACCCAACTGGAAACTCAATCGTGAGAGTAAGCCTACGGATAGGCGGGGTTGGACAGAACATTTATGGCGAGTCTACGATTACCCTCATATCATCATGCTCTATTTAAATATGTACCGTATTGCAACATACTATCCAAGCATGGTTAAATACCTTGATAAAAATGGATATCTCGAACGTGCATTTAACACTGCCAAAGCCTTTTTCATCGTTCCTTATAAGATTTCAAAATGGTCGCCTTATATACTCGGAAATTTTAACGAATTGGTCATTGTGGATTTGATTGAAGAGCTGAATGCCAATGGCAAGGAAGAAGAGGCTAACTGGTTGAAAAGAGAATGGGAGAAGAAAGTGGAGTATTTTGTCAATGAAGATCCGAATTTATTCCACTCAGAATTTGCATTCGATGTTACGAATTTTGAGTCCACTCATGCCCTAGCCAGCTATGCCATGAGGCAACAATTAAAACCTCATTCAAGCCTCAAAGTGAGAAATGAAGATGTGGTGAAGTTCATGGAGGATCAGATTGCGGCCAACATCGCCACACGAGGTTGGCTTGAACCCGCATATTATCTCCTTGGAGGCTCCAAAAGATTAAGCTATATGTCGCAAATGGGAGGATGGTCTATTGTTGATTATGCCTTGCATTATTCTGAAGAACCTGAGAAGTATCTGCGTTTAGGATATGCCTCTTTCCTGAGTGGCTGGTCTTCAATGAACACCGGCAGGCCCGAGACGGACTACGGCTACTGGTATCCTGGCAAAGCAAATGACGGCGGTGTATGTTATTGGGGCAGGCCTGATAGCTTTGAAGGAGACTTGGGTTTTATAGGAGCCCTGCGAACTGCCGCAACAATCGTGATTGAAGATCCTCTTTTCGGCTTGTTTGCCTATGGCGGCCATCTGATTCAATCTGACCGAAAATTCGAAGTCACTCCAAAAGACGGACTGCGTAAGCGATTTCATCTCTTTCAGGGAAAACAATGGTTTCACCTGATTCTTGATAGAGACGGCTTTGCCAAGGATGAGCCAATCATCTTCAACAGCGACCTGAGTGAAATTGAGTTTACCTTGGAAAACCGAATTGGGGATAACCACGATACCCAAATCAGCCTATCAGGGCTTCCTGAAGGAACTTACAGCGTGTTTCTCAATGATATTTCTGTCCTCACTGTCACCGCTGAGAAAAGAAAAGAAACAAAGATAAAGCTTTCTATTAAAGATAAAGGTGGAAGCAAAGTCTTGATGAGAAGAACGAGTGGCTCCTCGCTGTTTCGTGTGGTAAACGGTTGAAATGATATTTTGGCATTCTTAGAATGTCTTATAAATATAGAGAACTTTTTCAAAAGGAGTGTTTAATTATTATGGCGAGAATTATGGTGATTTTGTGTTTATCGCTTTTTACAATGACAAATCTTCAATGTGCGGTCCAGAGGACACATGCAGTCGACGAGGCCGAGAGGTCTGAAGCGATGTCAAATGACAACGTTAAGAAAATCTCTAATTTAACGAGTGAGGTAAGGATTGTTAACGGCGTTCCTGCCTTATACGTTAACGGCAAGTTGACAAGCCAGGTGTTTGCTGCACCTTACAGGCCCGGAGAATCGCATTTCAAGGATTTTCTGAATGGAGGCATAAAAATATTTGATATTTATCTTCGATTCGACTGGACCGGACCTGAAGAATACGACTTTACAAAAGTCGATGAGAAGCTGGATTCTTACCTTAAAATCGAGCCCGATGCCCTCTTTATACCCCGTGTTCTTCTAACGCCAGGAGACTGGTGGTGTAAGAAATTTCCGGAAGAGATCACGATGCGCGACGATGGCAGTGCAGCAGGTATGTTTCAAAGCCCCTGTTATCCCTCTTTTGCCTCGGAAGTATACCGTGAGCTTTCCTACAAGGCGATGGTAGCGTTTATCAATCATGTGGAGGGCAAGTGGGGAGAACATATTTTGGGCTATCAGGCAGGTAACGGGTTTGGAGGTGAGTGGCTAACATTCAACTCGTTCTGGGAGGTGAGACCCGGCGCTGAGCCTCCGACTAAGTTTGGCGTTGAAGATTACAGTCCCCCAGCACAGGAGGCCTTTAAGCGATGGCTCAAGACAAAATATCAGGGCAGTGTTGAGAAACTTCGTCTCGCTTGGAAAGATCCAGAAGTTACTTTCGAAACAGCCACTCCTCCGAGCGAGGTTGAACGGTGCAGCTCGACACACGGAATTTTTTTTGACCCGGGTGTGAGCCGGCGTGTGCCGGATTATTTCGGCTTTTTTAACGATATGGTCGCCGACGTGCTTTTAGAGAACTGCAGGTGGATTAAGGAACTTACAGGACGAAGGAAAATCGTAGGTGCGTTCTATGGATATCTATGGTGTAATTTCCCCAACCTCAGTGTAAATCACTCCGGACATCTTGGTCTTACAAGGGTGCTTAATTCGCCTGATGTGGATTTTATTGCCAGTCCCTATACTTACGACAACAAGCAGATAGGAGGGCCGAATAATTCGCAGACCCTTCCGGAAAGCGCGCTTGTTCACGGCAAGCTCTACTTTAACGAGGTAGATACCGAAACCCACCTCCACCAGCGACAATGGAGATGGGGCAACTGCCTGAATAATCCGAAGAACTTCAAGGAAACCAAGGGATTGCTTATCCGCGATTTCGGCTATGCGATGACCAAGGGATTCGGGATGTGGTGGACAGATCTGCACGGGGGAAACTTTCACGACGAGCAGATAATCGAGCTGCTTCGCCAGCTAAAAAAAATAGATGAGAAGTACCTCCAGGCAGACAAGCGATCAAATGCCGACACGGCGGTGATACTGGACGAAGAGACTTTCAAGTACTTCGGTGACGGCGAGCCGCTGTTTAATGCTCTGCTTACCGCACAGAAACAGTGGCAGCTGGGTTATCTGGGAGCGCCATGGGAACCGCATCTCTTGACCGATATGGATAATCCACATCTTCGCGACTACAAGCTCTATATTTTTCTTAATACATTCCATATTACTGATAAACAGAGGGAGGCCATCCATAAGCGTCTCAAACGAAGTGGTGCAACTGCGGTATGGGTTTATACACCGGGTTATATCGAAGACGAGAGGTTGTCAACTGAAGCGATGAGAGATTTGACGGGGATTAAGCTTGCCGAGAGTGACACAAATGGAGAGCTTAGAGTTGAAATTAGCTCATATGACCATCCTTATACGAAAGGATTGCCTGAAGGATTTGTCTACGGGACGGATGTGGACGTTGAGAATATCATCCGCTGGTACGACCATCAGATTTATCTAAAGGACCCGCGGGATCCGTCACTTAGGCGCGATTTGCCAGGTTTTCGTATCAGCCCGCGATTTTTCAGTGACGACCCTGATGCGACGGTTTTAGGGAACCTGGCCGGAGTGGATAAGCCGGGTTTAGTTTTCAAGAAGCAGCCAGAAGGCTGGACTTCGGTTTATTCGAGTGCGCCAATTCTCCCGGCGGCTCTGCTGAGAAACATCCTTCGTACTGCCGGCGGTCACATCTACAGTGATGCCAACGATGTAGTTTATGCAAATAAGAATTTTCTCTGCATATACGCACCGAATGGAGGTATCCGGAAAGTGCGGCTGCCACAAAAAGCAAAAGTAGTTGACCTGCTCGAGAATAAGGTTCTTTCGGATAGGGCTCAGGAATTTGAGTTGACGCTGGCGCCCAACAGCTCGATTCTCTTGGGTCTTGAACCATCGAGTGAATCAGTCGAGCAGGAAGTGTTTTTAAGCTATCAAGCCGACAAAGACGTCGAGCCGTCGGCAGATCCGGACACGGAGTTCTGGAAGGGCATTGAGCCGATTACTATTAACAAAAGCATTCTTGATGTACCGCTTCCGAAATTCCGATCGCAGGCAAGGTCTCGCTGGACAAAGGATTATCTCTATTTTCTGTTCAGCGGTCCGTATGATAAACTGACCCTAAAACCTGCCCCTGATACCACAGAAGAAACCTACAGACTGTGGGAGTGGGATGTGTTTGAGCTTTATATTGGATCCGACTTTGAGCACATCAATTTGTACAACGAATTTCAGGTATCACCACAGAGCGAGTTTTTAGATTTAAAAATAGACTCGACAATGAGGAGGCCGGGACATGGGGATGAACGTTTTTGGGACTCAGGTTTTAAGGTTAAATCTCGCGTAGATAGTCGCAGCAAAATGTGGTATGCGGAGATGCGTATCCCGATAAAAGCAATCGACGAACGACCGCCTAAAGCAGGCAATGAGATGCGGGTGAACGTTTACCGGCTTGGTGGGACCGAAGCTGACCGTGACTTCTTTTTAGCATGGAAGCCTACAGAAGTGTGGAATCCCCATCGGCCGCACAAATTCGGAATCCTCAGGCTCGTCAAAAGCCGCTGAAATTTGTTTGAAGGAAAAGAGTATTCTTTCGATACAGATAATCTAATCAGATCTTTGTTTGTCTTTTTATGAGTATTTAATCGAGCTGTCTGCCGAAATGTCGGCTGGTTTTTTCGATGTGCAAGATGGTTCTGTCACCTTAAAGCTTGTTTTGCTCTATCTCTTGTCATCCCTAAATTTCTGGCCATTAACCTTGCTGTTTTGAGTGTTATAAGGCCATTTAAGGATGTCAGAAGGTAGACATCGCGAAAAATTGTGGGTGCAGACAGAATAAGATTAATGAAGTAAATTCACAAAAAGGAGGGAAAGAATGTCAATCACGAGAAGGGACTTCATCAAGCGAATTTTCTGCGGGTCGGCTGGCCTTGCCATCGGATTCCCTGCTCGGCAAATCGATCGTTCGATTAAACCCCTTCCATCTTCCCCGAGCACAGTCTATTTCAGGACTGGATCGGACCGTCAGCAGCTAATCTATAACACTCTCCTGCCGCTCGAAGATACCGTGAGGTCAACCTTAGGCAATCGTCAGATAATCATAAAACCGAATTTTGTGGTGAGTGGGAAACCTCTATGTGCCACACACGTTGAGGCAGTGCAAGGGATTCTTGATTTCTTAAAGCGGATCACCGAACAAAAGATTATCATCGCTGAATCACCGGCAAGCGGGGATGCGATGCGTTGTTTTGATCAATATGGCTACAAACCTTTGGAGAAAGAGTATAATGTCCAGCTCGTAGACTTGAACGCCGAACCGACAATCGAAATTGGCAACATTGTGCAGAGTGATGGCAGTTTAACACGTGTTCGCCTGATAAAAACTTTGTTGGAGAAGAAGAACTATGTTATTTCCGTCAGTCTTCCCAAAACGCATGACACTGTCGTAGCCACCCTGACCACAAAAAACATTATCATGGCCTCGCCATTGAGGCCAGGCCGAAGGGAAATGTCTGATAAAGTCAAAATGCACGGCGGTCAAATTTTGCCTCAATATAGTGAGTATCTGACAAAAAACATGTTCCTCATTGCTCCTTTGCTCCTACCTGATCTGGCTGTTCTGGATGGGTTTGAGGGCATGGAAGGCAACGGACCTGTCAGAGGTTCAGCTGTTCATCATCGGGTTGCTGTTGTTGGTACCGACAGCATTGCTGTTGATGCAATCGGGCTTAAACTGATGGGAATCGAACCCCGATACCTCCAGTACTTAAAATGGTGCGGAGATGCCGGCCTTGGAAATTTCGATGAAAAGCAGATAAATGTCGTAGGAGCTGATGTTTCGAAATTTGTAAAAAAGTATAAACTTCACGACACCTTCGAGACCCAGATTGAATGGATAAAGAAAATGTCAAACGACGGACCGCCATCCCCCGTTACCTTCTAAGGTGAAAATAATCTGCTTTCAACAGCGATTCAGGTCAGTGTCAGGTTATCACAGGACTGCGTTGCTAGCCTAATTCTTATCCACGCTTTTTATGAACGGGGAAATATACGGTATATTTTTGGTCAACGACTTCATGGAGCGGGATGAATTTTATCCCGCGCTCCTGGTTGATTGTTCTGTATCCGTGCAGCCAAGTACCCCCACCTCGCTCGTCATCAGGAATGAGAATTGACGACGGATTACGGATATCACCATAGAGGATGAGCTCTTCTTCACACAAACCCGCCAGGACGATTGGTCCATCCATGAAAGCGACAGTATCAGGCTTATCAGGCAGGGGGCAAACTGTCAGCGATTTGGGGAATACAAGACGAATCCTGTCGTCTTTCCATGTTCTTAGGATTTTAAAATAAGAGGATGGACCGGATTGCACAGAGACTAATTCTCCGTTGACCGTAATGGCGGGAACTCCGCTCAGCCACCAGGGCAGCCGGAAGCACAACGTGAAGTCCGCAGGCTCTGCACATTCCACAGTGAAATCAATGACCCAGTGATCAGGGCGGTGGTTGGGATCGTCTTTTTGGCGGATCCTTCGATTTTTGCCTAATTCCCTATCGAACTGCTGACTGACCCTGACTGAAACTCCATCTTGCTTCCATGTTATTTCCGTCGGGATGTACTGGGCGACCAGCAAACCGTCTTCATATTGATAGTACACGTACCGATTATGCCGGGTGTTTGCCTGGACCAATGTTCCGTGGCAACACCAAAAATCTTTGGTGGGGGAACCCCAGATTTTTTTGCTGCCAGCCTGCAGAGGCAAAAAATAAGCGACCATACCCGTCTCAGGATTCTGCTGGGCTAGAATCCCGTTATAGATATTGCGCTCGATATAATCGGCATAGCTCACGTCACCCGTCCAGCGGAACAGATAATCGGCTAACCGAATCATGTTGTAAACCGTGCAGTGTTCTTGAGTAATCGGTCCCAAACGTGAGGACAGCTCTTGGGGCGGCGACCAGATCTCTCCACTGGTCTGTCCACCTGTGCAGTAATACCCACGATCCGTCACAGCGCTTTTCCAGTAGGCTTCCACGATCTTTCGCCATCGATCATCCTTGGTCACCTCGTAGGCTCGGGCTGCACCATGGGCCTCCGGGATTGTAGTATTCGCATGCCTGTTGGTTAAGGGATCATCCCCCTGGAGGAGTGGATTAAAAAGCCTTGGCCGGCTGTATTTTTCGATCAGGTCGAGAAACATTTGTTTTTTCGTGATGCTGTAAAGATCCGCCCAGGCTTCCAGCATGCCTCCGGTTTCAACATTCAGGATGTCATCCATTTGCTCTCGTGAGAACTTTTGAGTCCAGCGGTGAAACCAGTGGGCGAATTTTTCGGCAACTTCCAGTGCCTGGGAGTTGCCAGTGAGATTATACATATCGATCAAGCCCATGAACGCCTTGTGTACGGTGTAATGGGGGGCCCAGACTCTTTTGCCCTCTGCGATCCAGTAGAAATACTTCTCTGGAATGGATCCTGCCCATTCGCCGCCGTTTCTTTCCTGGCAGCGGGCTAGTTCGGCGACGATGGTATCGGCCTTAGCCTTTGCCTCTCCGTCACCTGTCGAGGCGTAAATATAGGCAGCGGCGGAGAGCCAGTGGCCGAGAAAATGTCCCCGTAACTGGCAAGTTGGCGTTTCCCATCCCCAGTGAATGTCATCTCCGAGGTCTATTCCTCCATAGGCTGTATTACGATACCGCGGATTCCACAGGCCGGCTTCATGGTAGAAATTCTGGAGAAGGTTCTCGTTCTTCAAGCTCATCACGTATCGCCGGTTCAAATCGTAACGCTTCTGGAATTCTCCGCCCAGGAGTTTCACTTGGCCAAGGGGAACGGCCTTCACAGGGCCGACGACTTTGTCCGCCGCAGCGGCACTTAAACCAATTACAAATACAAAGAAAAGCAATATCCCAAACACTTTTTTTGTCATTTTTTCCTCCTCCCTGATTTAAATTGCTCTTTTTCTTTCATTTTACATGTCACTCAGTAACACCACATTCGAGCCATCTGGCATCCTTCATTACAAAGAAAGCTGTGGGCGGCCCTCTCTCGCCAGCCTTGGAGAGTATTTCTTGAGGTTTAACCTGCAGACAAACCTCCGTAGCTGTCACCGGATCAAAAATGACCTCGTTGAGTCTGTTTTTTTTCACGCCACAGGGCTCAAGATTTTTGACGGGTTTCCTTTTTGGGACGCAATAAATCCCTTCTAATTCTCCATAATTTCCATCAGATGACATCCAGAAATGAACATATCACAGTCCAAACGGCACAATCAATCAAATAAAAAGAGAACTCATATGAAAATAACGGCCAACATTCCGTGAAAGAATAGATTCCTCTCCAAAAATCAAAAAAAGCAGCACTGGTCACCTAGCTGGAACACTGCATGACCCAGATTGCCATTGTGCCCTCCAGGCACTTCGCAGTCTCCTCTAGCCCAGGCTAAGCTTTGGATGTACTATGACTTTTTGTTAAGGAAAATCTCCAATTAGGCGATCATGCGAGTAACCTGCATTCAGGCTATGAGAAGAAAAATAAATGGACTCCATTGACTTGAGAAAAAATGGTGTTTTTATGTATACTAGAGCTCTGTATAATAGGTTATGAGCGGACGATGAGGCTCAGAGTTTTCAAGTCAAAAAAGGCGAGAGGAATGGAGGATAATATCCGCTTTGTTTTTTAGTGAGCCTCGTGACAGCCGTTATCTGGAGATTTCTTTCTTGCCTAAAACAACCCTCTGAAAAAGGTGAGCCAGAGCAAGCGAAAGGAACGATAAACATGGAAGTCCAAAAAAAATCTTTTGGCCAACTACCAGACAGTCAGGAAGTCGGAATTTACACCCTGACCAATGCCAACGCCCTGAAGGCACGCCTCATGACCTACGGGGCAACTCTGGTTTCTCTCGAAGTTCCTGACCGTAATGGCAACCTTGCGGATATCACGCTAGGTCACGATTCACTCGATGGTTATCTCAGAGCTTCCCCTTATTTCGGTTGCACTGTGGGTCTTTACGGCAACCGCATCGCCAAGGGCAGGTTTACGCTTAACGGAACTGAGTACCAGCTGGCGATAAACGATGGGGAAAACCATCTTCACGGCGGAATCAAAGGATTCGACAAGGTGATCTGGAAGGCTGAGCCCGTCCTGGAAGAGGGGGAGGTCAGCGTTAAATTCAAATATTTGAGCAAGGATGGTGAAGAGGGTTATCCAGGCAATCTTAACTGCATGGTGATTTATACGCTCACCAACAAGAATGAACTGAAAATCAGCTACGAGGCCACCACAGACAAGGCAACACCCGTCAACCTGACCCACCACAGCTATTTTAACCTGGCTGGCCAGGGAGAGGACGACATCCTTGGGCATGAGCTGATGCTGAATGCCGACCACTATATACCGGTCGATGAGGGCCTGATCCCGACAGGAGAAATACGAAGCGTCAAGGGGACACCCTGGGACTTCACCAGGCTAAAGACAATCGGTGCTGAGATTGCTGAAGTCAAAGGCGGATATGACCACAATTTCGTGCTTAACGGTAATGAACAAGAATTGATCCTAGCAGCCCGGCTTCACCATCCCGGAAGCGGGCGGACGATGGAGATTTTCACCAAAGAGCCAGGCATTCAATTTTATTCTGGAAATTTTCTCGACGGATCCATCACCGGAAAATCAGGAAAGGTTTACCGCAAACATTATGGATTATGCCTGGAGACACAGCACTTTCCTGACTCTCCCAACAAGCCCAACTTTCCATCCACGATTCTTAACCCGGATGAGACATACAAAAGTCTGACAGTTCACAAGTTTTATACTGAGTAGATAAGATAAGGGCTACCACTGAAGCCCACCCATAAGGGGTTCATTCGATGCAGTGACGAAAGGCCTCCATCAAGGTGAACTTGTTGCTGTGAATCTTGAGGTCAGCGTCCGACTTATCTTTCCCCTTCCTCCTTTCTTCAAAAGGGATCGAGGAAGGAGCAGTTGAAGACCTTCGGTCGGCCGTTTCCATCACAGTGCACTTCCCCCCTTAGATAGCAGGCCGGCGGCGACCCGAAGGTCAAACACTTCCTCTCCCCCACTCCTTCCAGAAGGCCGGTCTCGTCCTCAAAAAGAAAGAAATACTTCTGCCCTTTGGACACCCTCTTCAGGCGGGCATCCACAACTCTGACCACAAGCTCCACCTCCTGGCCCACATGATGCTTGAGGTCCTTTATGCGCAGGGGCGGCCTTTTGCCAGCGAAAAGAGAAAGGGTGTCCCCTGCAGGATCGAAGCCGAGCATTTCAACCTGCATCTTCTCCTTCTCTTTGGACTCGAAATCAAGGACTTCCTCCATGTCCTCCAGGCCCTGGAAATAGCGGAGAATCTGCTGCGAGCGGCGGGGCTCCAGCGAATCGAAAACCCCGGCTTTGATCAGAGAGAGAAGCTCGGTTCGGGTCAAGCCTGTCCGCAAGAGAAAATCCTCCACCGAAAGATACCTGCCGTTTCGCCTCCCCTCGATGATCTTCTTTGTGGTCTTCAGAGCCAGCCCCTTGATGGAAGCAAGGCCCACCCGGATGCTCTCTCCTTCCACCTCGAAGAGATAGCCGCTGCGGTTGACATCCGGACCCAGGATCTTGATTCCCTGCCTTTTGGCCTCCTCGATGTATTCCTCCAGGTTGTAGTATCCCCCTCCGGCATTGAGCACAGAGGCCAGATAAACCACAGGATGATGGGCTTTGAGGTAGACGGCCTGGTAGGCCATGCAGGCATAGGAGGCGCTGTGGGCCTTGTTGAAGGAATAGGAGGAGAACTTCTCCATCACCTTCCACAGCCTTTTGGTCTCTTCTCCAGTATATCCTCTCTCTCCGGCTTCCCGGAAGAATTTCTCTTTAAGGGGAAAGTCCTTCTTCCTCTTCTTGAGGGCGCGGCGAAGAAGGTCTCCCTCCGCAGGCGCCATCCCGGCTACCCGCTCGGCAATCTGCATCACCTGCTCCTCGTAGAGAAGAAGCCCTCCGGTCTCGGGAAGCACCCTGGCCATCAAGGGATCACAGAAAACACTCTTTCCTTCCCGGCTTCGAAGGAGCGTTTCCTTCATCCCGCTTTCTGTGGGGCCGGGCCGGATCAAGGCCAGAGCCTGGGTCAGCTCGTAGATGCTCTCCGGCTTCATCCGCCGCAGCAGGTTCATCATGGCCGGGCTTTCCACCTGGAAGCAACCGATGGTCTGAGCATGCTTTAAGAGATGGTAGGCCTTCCTGTCTTCGGGAGGGATGGTGCGCATCCGGAGCCTCTCCTTGGTTCCAGAGATAGCAGCCAGGCCTCTTACCGAAAGAAGGTCCAGCTTGACAAGCTTCAAATCTTCCACCGCATTCCGGTCGTATTGGGCCATGACATACCCCTTTGCCGACTCTTCCAGGGGTAGATACCGGCTGGCCGGAGAAGGGGTAAGGATCACCCCTCCCACATGAAGGGAGTTCTCGCAGTAGACAGAGCCGAGGTCTGAGGCGGCCTTCCATATCTCCATGTAGCCGGGGGGAGGTCTGTCCTTGCGCAGGAAGGAAGGTTCGGCAAAAAAGGGAATCCTCTTGCTCAGGGAGCGGGCTTCTTCGGGCGCAAGGCCGAAAGCCCGGGCTGTTTCGTAGAGCGCGGAACGGGCCCGGAAGTTTTTCAGACTGCAGACAAAGGCCGCTCCTGTACGGCCTTGCCCGTAGGCCGTGAGCACATAGGTGAGAACTTCATCGCGGCGTCTGGAATCAAAATCCAGGTCGAAATCCGGCGGGTCATCCCGGCCCTCATTCAAGAATCTCTCAAAATAGAGGTCGAATACGATGGGGCTGATGTGGGAGATCCCCAGAAGATAAGCAAGGTATGAGGAAGCTCCTGAACCTTTCAGGTTGTGGAGGATGCCCTTGCGGCGGGCAAAGGCGACCACATCATGGACGATCAGAAAATAGGGAGCAAAACCCGACCCTTCCACAACGGCGAGCTCTCTTTTGGCCCGCTCCCTTTCTCTCCAGCTCAGGCTCCGCTCCCCTCTCAACCGCCTCATCACCACCTCTCTCAGGGAGGTGGAAAAGAGATCTCCGGGAAGAGGAGGAACGACGCCTTCAAAGCGAAAAGAGCATTTTTCGGCGACTTCAAAGGTTCGCTTGAAAGACTCCTCCGCCTCAGAGCCGAATCTGCGGAGGGCCAGAGCCTCCTGCCTGGGGCCAAAAAGCCTCATCCCGCGCTTGAACCTTTCCTTCTCCGGGGGATAAGGAATCTTCTTGTGGATGGAATGGAGAAGAATCAGCCTTTCCGGATTTTTGACGAACTTCAATGGATTGGCCCATACCAGAGGGAGATTGTATTTCCTCGCCTGGGCAAGCGCTTCTTCGAAGTTTGAAAAATCTCCTCCCAGGTAAAGGTCTTTTCTGGAGATTCGTTCCACAGCCTCCGAAGGCTCCTTGCCGTTCTGAGGGATGAAGATGGTGATCAACCCTTCTGCGTTCTCCACTTTCTTGCTGTTGAGAATCTCCATCAGATTCCAGTAGCCCTCTTTCTTTCGGACCAAAAACACAAATCTCCTTCCTCCGATTTCCGTCTCGCACCCGAAGAGAGGAGAAAATTCCTGCTGGCTGGCGGCTCTCCTCCAGCTTCCCCAGCCGTAGAGGTTCTCGATGTCTGTCAGGGCCGCGAAGGCCAACCTCCCCTGGAAGACCCAGGAGGCCAGCTCGCCGAGGGTGGCGGCTCCTTTCCCCTTGCTGTAGACGGAGTGAGCTCGAAGTGGAATGAACATCTTTCTACTTTGTCAGGGAGGCTGTCTTCAGGATAAATCCTCGCTTCTTTTCGAAACAGTAGAGAGTTTCCAGCATCTTCTCCCTGACCGTAAGCAGCGATCCAAACCCATACTTTTCCCTGACCTGGTCCACGGCCAGGCCCAGCCGCTCCTTCTGCTCTGAGTAGGGCTCAAAGAGAGAAAGAGGGCGGCTTCGCACCAGCTCTGAGGCTTTCACTCCCACCAGCCGCAGCGACAGACGCGATGAGGAGAAGAGCTGGAGGAAAAGGTGGTGGGCGATCCTGTAGATTCCCTCCATCTCCTGGAGGGGCATGAGGAGAAGGCGGCGCCGGTCTTCGGTCCGAAAGTCAGAGTAGCGGACTTTGACCTCGATGATGTGAGCGAAAAGTCCCTCCTGCCGCAAAGGAATGGTCAACCGGTCGCAAAGGTAGGCCAGGTGAGCCAGCAGCAGGCGCTGGTCCCAGAGATCTTCCAGAAAAGTGGTTTCGCGAGAGATGGATTTGGGCACAGACGCACAGACCAGAGCACGGCTGTCGATTCCTCTTGCCTGGAAGTACATCTCCTCGCCGTTCAGGCCGAAAAGTGAGCGCAGGGTGGGACGGGACAGAGCCTGTAAATCACCGATCTTTTGGATGTTGAGCATGCGGAGGATAACCTGGGCCTTGGGGCCTATTCCAGGAAGAGCCTCTATACCCAGGCGCTTCAAGAAATCCTCCTCTTTTCCTGGTTCGATCTCCACCAGTCCTGCGGGCTTTGCCTTGGCCGTGGCCAGCTTGGCCAGAAGCTTGTTCAGCCCCACTCCCACCGAAACCTTAAGGCCCAGTTTGCTTTCCACCTTGTGCTTAATCTCCCGGACAGTTCGGGAGAAAGAGGAATAAAGAGGACGGCAGCGGGTCAGCTCCAAGTAGGCCTCATCCAGAGAGGCTTCCTCCACATCCGGGGTGTAGCGAGAAAGGATTCGGAAAAACTTCTCGGAAAAGGTCTTGTAAATCTGGTAATTTCCCCTTAAGAAGATTCCATGGGGACAGAGCTGGTAGGCCTTCCGCAGCGCCATCCCGGAGTGAACCCCGTAGCGGCGGGCCTCGTAAGAAGCCGTGGAAGCCACTCCCCTCTCATGGGGAAGGCCGCCCACGATGACCGGCTTGCCCTTGAGCGAAGGGTTGAGCAGCACCTCCACAGCCGCAAAAAAGGCGTCGATGTCGATGTGGACAATATATCTTCGGTCCATCTTTCTCCACCTGGACTCTTCTCGATTTATGGGCTAACGGCCGATTCCGTTTTCCTTTTCCTCTTCTCATGCCGGGCCGTTCAGAGAACGGCCCCTACAGGGAGGGACCCCTCCGAAGAAAATACAACCAGAGTCCCTTCAGTCAGCAGCAAAGGCTTCAGTACTTTCTCAGAACACCGATGACCCGTCCCAGAATCCGCAGTTCCTTGACTCTGAGAGGTTCAAACTCTGGATTCTCGGGAACGAGCAAGATATGGCCGCTTTCTATACGCAGCCTTTTCAGAGTGACTGAACCGTCATCCAGGAGAGCCACCACCACTTCGCCTGAGCTTGCCGAGCCTGTCCTTTCCACCAGCACCCGGTCTCCATCATCGATATAAGCATCCACCATGCTCTTCCCCTCCACATGGATGCAAAAGATATTGCTCCGCCTCCGGCCCAGCATCCAGTCGGGAACATCCACCGCCTCTCCTGAAACCTCGAAGACCTCCTTCGGCTCACCTGCAGGAACAAGACCGGCCAAAGGCACCCGGATATGCTCCTCCCAATGCGCCGCTGCTTTGAGCCTCACCTCCCCCTTCACTCTCTCCAGGTAGCCTTTTCTCTCCAGGCTCCGGATATGCTTGAAAACAGCGGAGGGGGAAGCGATGTTGAGAAGCTTTCCCAACTGGCGGATGGTGGGAGAATAACCGTGCTCCAGGATAAAGGTTTCGATAACCTCCAGGACCCTTTTCTGTCTCTCGGTCAGTTCCCCCCGAATTTTGTTTACCATTTTGTTCACCATTTACAAAATATGCCCTTCCCCACCGTTTGTCAAGAAAAAAATAAAAAAAGAAAGCGTTTCTTTCTCCATGATAAGGGTGACTTTCTGCTTGTCTTGCTGCTTCTGTTCTGGTATAAGCTATAGGCGATCATTGCTGGCGAGAATCTGACCTCTATCTGAGCGAAAAGGTAAGTCATGAACATCTCCACTATAGATTGGGCCATCATCCTGACCTACCTCCTGCTCAGCACAACCATCGCTCTTTACTTCTCCCGCCGAGCCGGCAGAAACACCAGTGAATTCTTCCTCTCCGGCCGTAACCTTCCCTGGTGGATCGCTGGAACCACCATGGTGGCCACCACCTTTGCCGCAGATACACCTTTAGCTGTGACAGAGCTGGTGGCCAAAAATGGCATTGCAGGAAACTGGCTGTGGTGGAACATGCTCTTCGGAGGGATGCTGACTGTGTTCTTCTTCTCCAGATTGTGGCGGCGCGCTGGGATTTTGACCGATGTGGAGTTTACCGAAATCCGCTATTCAGGAAAACCGGCCGCTTTCCTAAGGGGTTTTCGTGCCCTCTATCTCGGATTATTCACGAATATCGTGATCATGGGTTGGGTCAATCTGGCTATGGTCAAGATCCTCTCTGTCATGTTTCCCCGCTTAAACATTTTTGGCCTGGAGAAAATATCCATCCTGGGATTCACTTTCAGCTCCCATCTTCTGCTTGTGGGCCTGATCATGTTATTGGTTGCTATTTACTCTTCCATGGCCGGGTTGTGGGGTGTATCCATCACCGACGCTTTTCAATTCACCATGGCCATGGCTGGAACCATCACCTTAGCCGTGATTGCAATTAACATACCTGAAATCGGCGGAATATCCGGTCTGAAGGCGAAGCTCCCTCACTGGATCTTCCATTTCCAGCCCTCCATCGGGGCTCCTTCTTCAACCGTTGGCGGGGTTTTGTCCTTGACTCTGATCGCTTTTATTGCCTATGTCGGTGTCCAGTGGTGGGCCTCCTGGTACCCCGGAGCCGAACCTGGCGGAGGGGGATATGTGGCTCAGAGAATGATGTCCGCCAAGAATGAGAAACACTCTCTGCTGGCCACCCTCTGGTTTATCATTGCTCATTACGCTGTGCGTCCTTGGCCCTGGATAATCGTTGCTCTGGTCTCTCTGGTCCTCTACCCTGACCTGGATGTGGCCAGCAAGGGGAATGGATTTGTGATGGTCATGCGCGACTTCCTTCCTGCTGGTCTTTTGGGACTCCTTCTGGCATCGTTTCTGGCCGCGTTTATGTCCACCATTTCAACCCAGTTGAATTGGGGAACTTCCTATATCGTCAACGACTTTTACCGCCGTTTTTTCAGGAGGCAGGGGGATGAAAAATATTATGTGCGCGTCTCCAGGATAACCACCATCGTTTTGATGATGCTTTCTCTCCTCGTCACATCAAAGCTGGATCGCATCAGTGATGCCTGGACTTTTATCCTTGAGTGCAGTGCCGGAATCGGCCTGGTTCTCATCCTGCGCTGGTTCTGGTGGAGAATCAGTGCCTGGACAGAAATATCCGCCATGATCGCTCCCTTCATCATCTACCCCTTCATCAAGCCGAGAGTACAATTTCCTTACACGCTCTTCTTTATCGTGGGCTGGTCAACACTTGTCTGGCTCGTGGTCACCTTCGCCACCCGCCCCACCGGTGAGAAGACTCTTCTCGCCTTCTATGAGAGAATCCATCCCGGCGGCAGGCTCTGGAAGCCCATCGCTCGAAAATTACCCCAGGTGAAAGGAGACAGAGGATATGTTCATCTCTTCATCGATTGGGTGGCCGGGTGTGTTCTCGTCTTCTCCTCTCTCTTCGGAGCGGGTAAAATCATCCTGGGTGAGACCTTAACTGGAATCGGATTTTTGCTGACCGCCGCAGCAGGCGCAGCGGTCATCTATTGGCATCTTTCTCGAATTGGCTGGGAAAAAGTCGCTGAGTAGAAGACCCCGCTTAGATCTTCCAGCCGCCGGCCACGATCAGGTTTGTCCCGGTGATAAAATCCGCCCTTCCTGACACCAAGAACAGGACAGCCTCTGAGATATCCTCGAACCTGCCCAGCCTTCCTTTCGGCACACTCCTTGATGGAGGAAGAACGCCCCCTTCCATCAGGCCTGGAGAGACCATGTTGATAGTGATCCCTGAAGAGGCCACCGAGGCGGCGACGCTGCGGGTGAGAATCAAAAGTCCTGTTTTGGCTATGGCGTAGGGAGTGATGGAAGAAAAGGCCACAAGTTGCTCGGCCCGGCTGTAGCCGATGTTGATGATCCTGCCCCAATTTCTCCTCTTCATCCCAGGGAGAACGGCCTTGAGACAGAAGAAAGCGCTTTCCAGATTGCCCCGCAATATGAATTGCCAGTCTTTTGCTGTCAATTCCACCCAGGGTTTGACCAGGATGGGACCGAAATTGTTGATCAGGATATCGATCTTTCCGAATCTCTCCTCCACTCTTTCGATCAACCTTGAGGCCTCTCTTTCCTTGATCAAATCGGCTTGGAAGGCCGCACTTTTTTCCCCCTTTTCTTCTACAGCTTTGACGACTTCCAAGGCTTTTTCCCTGCTGCTTTTGTAATGCACGGCCACTGCCGAGACGACATCGGCCAGCCTCAAGGCGATATTCCTTCCTAAGCCTCGGCTGCTTCCTGTGACCAGAGCGATTTTCTCGATGGGCACATCTCTTTTCATCTTACTTATTTATAACCCCTAGGAATTTATAGCTTGTAACAATAAACCCTCTTTTTTCTGACTCGCCTGGATTATTCGTGGAAATCAAGGGACACGTTACCAGTCTCAGAAGATCTGTACATGTCCCTGATTTCCTTGTCTCATTATTATATGACATTCCTCCCTTGAATAAAAACAAACTCTTCTCTAAACTTAAAAGGGGATGACCTTCATGCCAAAAAGAAAAGCCTGTCTCAACAAAAAGGAGAAGGGCTATGAGACTCATCGTTGAAGTTATAGAAATCTCGGGGAATTGCCCAGTCTATGAGCCAGGTGACCGGATCGTCCTGGACGATGGCTACAAAGTGAACATGAAGGAAACAGACAACATCTGCATGCATTCCCTTGCCTCACTCCTCCCCTCTTACAACGCCCTGGCCAAAGGAGTGAGTGCCGTCAAACTCGGTCTGGCTAAAGAAGGAGAAGAGGCCTACGTCCAGTGTATGGATCCAAAAGAATACACTGAAGGTGGAACGGTCATTTTCAAAATCAGCAGAGTGGAATGAAAGCTGAAAAATTGAAATGAAGGAGGCTCTGCACCGATGTTAAGAAGCGAGGGAGATCGCCTGACACGGGTTGTGGTCTGCAGTCCGGACAAAGAATATTTTGATGTAAAAACCCTCAAAGCACACAATCTTGACGCCAGGGCCAACCCGGAAAAGGCCAAGAATCAGCACGATCTCTTGAAATCGATCATGAAGAAATTTGGCGCTGACGTGATCGATGTTCGGGAGTTGAGCTTCCATCCCAACTCTGTCTTTACTCGCGACACCTCGCTCTGCACACCCCAAGGGTATGTCCAATTGAGGATGGGTTTGAATACTCGACGAGGCGAGGAGGATTGGATGGCTCAAGTTCTGGATGGGCTTAAAGAATCCAAGGCAGGTAAAATTCAAGCTCCTGGCACAGTGGAGGGAGGAGACATCATCCTGGCCGGCTCGGTGGCCTTTATCGGGTGTTCAAGGAGGACAAACGCCAACGGTGTCTGTCAATTATCCGCTTTATTGAAGAGGATGGGCTACAAAATAAGAACAGCAAATATTCTACCCCCTCATCTCCATCTGGGCGGCATCATGAGCCTGGTGGGGTCTCGACACATTCTCTGCTCGAAGCGCTTATTCGACAAGAAATTCTTAAGGGGCTTTGACCTGATCGAAGTGGATGATCAGACCTTTATCAGCGGCAACGTGATCTGTCTGGGGGAGCGTGAACTGATAGCAGAAGCCTCCAACACTGCAGCCATCGAAGCCCTGGATAAAAGGGGATTCAAGGTCAATACGTTAGACCTCTCTGAATTTGTCAAGGGACAGGGCGGGCCAAGCTGTCTGGTTCTTCCTGTGGAAAGGATCGAATAATAACCTTTCTCATTTCAGAGGGCCTACGGCCTCCTCCACTGCCTCCAGAATTTCGCCTGATTGGACTACCTCTTTCATCCTGTTTATATCATCGTAAAGAGGGCGGTCCTCGTCCAGGAAATCCACATATTTGCGGATAACTTCATAGACGGCCAGCACGCCCTTGCTCGGCTTGAGGGGTTTACGGAGATCAATAGCTTGGGCACCAGCAATCATTTCGATCCCCAGCACGGCCTGGGCGTTATCGATGATCTGCTGGGCTTTAAGAGCGGAAGTCATGCCCATGCTGACAAAGTCTTCCTGGTCGGCTGCAGCAGGTATGGACCCCGTGGCCGCAGGATGAGAGAGGATTCTGTTCTCGCATATCAGGGCGCCTGCCGTGTACTGGGAAAGCATCAGTCCGGAGAACATCCCGGCTCCCCTGGTCAGGAAGGCGGGAAGACCCATGCTCAGATGAGGGTTCATCAGCCTGTTTGTCCTTCTTTCAGAAAGGACACAGACCGTAGTGACAGCTATGCCCAAGAGTTCCAAGGCAAAGGCAAGAGGAGTCCCCTGAAAATTGGCTCCTGTCAAAACCAGCTTCTCATCAGGGAAAAAGGTAGGGTTGTCGGCAGCGCCATTGAGCTCGATTTCAAACATGTGGCGAGCCCATTTCCAAGCATCGCGGGCTGAGCCTATCACCTGAGGAGTGCTCCGCAGGGAATAGGCATCCTGAACTTTTTTCCCTTTCTGGGCTAGGAGCTCGCTTCCTTCTGTGATGCGCCTGATATTTTCGCTCGACTCTATGGCGCCTGGATAGCCGCGCACCTTATGAAGCCTCTCATCATAGGCCTTCATGTTGGCATTGAGAACCTCCAAAGTTATGGCCGCAGCGATCTCCGAATGTTTTATCCAGCGCTGGGCATCGCAGACTTCCAATGCTCCCAACCCGGCAATGACGTTGGAACCGTTGATGGTAGCCAACCCGTCGCGAGCTTCATAGACAATGATGGGAATTCCTGCGCGATTCATTGCTTCTTTGGCTGGAAGACGTTCTCCTTTATAAAAAGCCTCCCCTTCTCCTATGAGGACAAGGGCCATCTGGGCCATAGGAGAGAGATCACCACAAGCCCCCACAGATCCTTTCTCACACATAACAGGAGTGACCCCCTTGTTCAACATCTCCTTCAGCGTCTCCACCACCAGCACTCTCAGGCCTGAATGTCCGTGGCAATGGCAGTTGATACGGCTGAGGATGGCGGCCCGGACAACATCTTCAGGCATTGGTTTACCGTAACCGGCAGCATGGCTGTAAATCAGGTATTTCTGGTATTTTTCCACCTGATCCTGAGTCAAAACAACCTCTGAGAGCTCACCGATGCCGGTGTTGACTCCGTACATGATTTCTCTTTTTATGATTTTTTCCTCGAGAAGGTCTCGGCATTTTTGGATTCTCTTCATTGCTTCAGGATGAATGGATATCTTTTCATTCTCCCGCGCCACCTTGACCACTTTCTCTATGGTGAGTGTGTGTCCATCCAGGGATATCGTCATTTTAATACTCCTTTAGTCAGGGATGAAATAAGACATAATACTCTACAAGAACAAGTTCAAGTTGGCAAGAGGATATTGTCTCCATCCATCTCATTATCTTGGCGATGGTTTTGTTCTTTTACTCAAAAAGCTCCCTCCTCATCCAGAGATAGCCCAGGCTGAAGAAAGCGAAGAGCAGACAGGGTCCGACGATGTTGATCCGGCTGAGTTTAGTGATACCAAGAACCAGGAGTGAGTCGAAAATCCACATCCCCATGCTTACCATAGTAGCCACAAACCCGTATTTGCGGAGTCTCAACAGGCCAAAAGCCCCTATGTATAAAAAAAGAGAGAGGACGATATCTGGGAGGGCAAATGCATTATAGACATCTATGTCCACAGGCATGGTGGGAGGAAAAGCCTTTCCGAGGAGACGGGCCAGCCAGAAAATGTCTGTGGCCACAGCCACGAAAAACATGATCACCGAGATGACGATCACTCCCAGCGGCACCTTCTTCATCGGCGTCAGACCTAGAAAACTTGAGATTTTTGGTGTTTATTGATCATTGATTTTATCATCTCTTGAAAAATAATCAAACTCCTCTGGGCCTGACGTAAGCATTTCCCAAACCGCGGTGAGTGAAGACATTTCATCCAGTTAGGTAAAGAGGCAGCGGTTGCTGCTCATCCGAAGCCCATGGTGGAGGGTGTGTGTGGGAGGGTCTTGGCAAGGATGGGAACCGGCGCTTTGACTAATTATATCCTTATCATCGACTATTACGGAAATGGCTTCCGAGCTTGACCCTGATTTGACTATAAATTTACTCTAAATTTGCGGTTGACATCTTTTTTTTAGCTATATATAAGTAGACTCATCACTTCGCAAACTTGAATAAAAATGAACTGGAGGTAAGCATATGGTCAAGGAAATGAAAAAGATCATGGTCACCGGCTCGGTGGGCCAGATCGGATCAGAATTAACCATGGCCCTCAGAGAAAAATACGGCAGTGACAACGTTCTGGCTACAGGACACAGGACAAAACCAAAGCCTGAACTCAGGGATTCAGGACCTTTCGAATTCATCAACGTCACCAAAAGAGAGACCATCGAAGAGGTGGTCAAAAGATATGATGTCGATACCATCTATCACCTCTCGGCCATCCTATCCGCCGTAGGGGAGAAAAGTCCTCGGCTCGCCTGGGATGTCAACATGAACGGAACCTATAACATCCTGGAAGTAGCCCTGGAACATGAGATGACCAGAGTCTTTGTCCCCAGCTCTATTGCCGCTTTCGGACCAGAAACTCCTTTGGATAACACACCCCAAGAGACCATCTTGCGGCCCAAGACCATGTACGGTGTGACCAAGGTTGCAGGAGAGCTTCTCTGCGACTATTATGTCAAGCGTTTCGGCCTTGACGTACGGGGATGTCGTTATCCAGGAATCATCAGTTATGAAACACTTCCCGGCGGCGGAACTACCGATTATGCTGTGGCTATCTTTTTTGAGGCAGTTAAGTACAAAAAGTACACCTGCTTTGTCCGGGAGGACACCATGCTTCCCATGATGTACATGCCCGACTGTATCAAGGCAGCCATAGACCTGATGGAGGCGGATTTTTCATGGCTGAGGCATCACTCCGACTTCAATGTGACAGGAATGAGCTTCACAGCCGGTGAACTGGCGGCCGAGATCAAGAAGCATATCCCCGAATTTGTCTGCGCGTACAAGCCTGACTTCCGCCAGGAAATTGCTGATTCCTGGCCCAATTCCCTGGATGATTCTGCGGCTCGAGAAGAATGGGACTGGCAGCCGAACTATGACCTGGTTGCCATGACCAAGGATATGCTGGAAGTGCTCAGCAAACGCAATACCGAAGGAAAACTCGACTACTAGGCTCAGGCAGTTTTATACAATTCCGAGGCTTATTTTTTCCCAAAAACTCTGCCCAAATAGGGAGGAAGGGCAAAGGCAGCATTGTGGACATCAGGGCTGTAGTATTTAAGACCTAGAGGAGGCTCCCTCTTAGCGGAGAGAGGTTCTACCTGTTGGGACAGAAAGACAAAGCACCAGCATCCCCCGGGATAAGTAGGTACTGGAGCAAAGTAAAAACGGACGAATTTAAACAATTTTTTCAGGGAAGAGTTCTTGGCAGCGATGGAATCCAGATGATAGAAGGGAGATCCCACCTGAGCGGCCACAATCCCATCAGGAATAATGCATGATTTTAATCCCCTGAAAAAATCATCCCCATGGAGGGAGAGTGAAGGCCCCACAGGATCGGAAGAGTCCACAAGCACTACATCGAACAGCCTATCTGTTTTCTTTAGGAATTCCCGGCCATCAGCGAAAAAAAGCTTTACTCTCTTATCTTCAAGAGAAGGAGAAAGCCAGGGAAAAAACGTCTTGGAAACCTCAACCACCAGAGGATCGATCTCCACCAAGAAAACCTCTTTCACCGGATAACGAAGGACTTCCTTCAGACTTCCCCCATCACCACCTCCGATAATGAGCACATGCTCAGGAGAAGGATGGGAGATCAAGGCAGGATGAACCAGCATTTCGTGATAGAAGAATTCGTCTTTTTCTGAAGTCTGGACGAGTCCATCCAGGATGAGGATCTTTCCAAATAGTTCATTCTCAAAGACCTCAATTTTTTGAAAATCTGATTTCTTGCGGTAAAGGACCTTGCTTTTCTTAAGAAAAATGCCCGATGAGAGAGAATGATACTCTTTGAATTCGGCCTCTTTCCTGCCCGGGACTTTCTCTGAGGTGTTCATAATTTCCAGATAAAGGGTTCAGAATCGGTCAAGATCTTTCCCCTCTTCAGCCCTTCAGCTAGGTAGAGCGGCAGGGCAAAAAAAACTTTATGGAGGGGAGGATGAAAAAACTTGAGGTTTTGCACTTTCCTTTTCTCTAATCTTAGAAGGATCTCTTCCTCACTTAAACTGAGGGGATCTTCTTTCTTGGATGCCAGGACAAAGCCCCAAGGAAGGCCGAAGGAAAAAATAAAGCTCCAGTAGGGTCGAACAAGAGGAAAAATCTCGTGGAGTGTCCGGACGCAGGAGGCAAAAAATTCATGATAGATGGGATCTGCGCTCCCTGCTTGGAGAACAAAAAGACCATCCTCCTCCAGAGTCTGATAAATGTGGCTGAAGAATTCCTTGGTAAAAAGGTAGAGGGAAGGTCCTTCTTTGATGGGTTCGGTCAGATCCGAAACCACTACGTCAAACTTTTTATCCGTGCTTTCGATGTAGTGGCGGGCATCATCAAAGACCAAACGGGTTTTCTGATGAGTAAAAGCTCCCTGAGACCACTCGGGCAGATATTTTTGACAAAGCCTGACCAGCTCCTCATCAATATCCACCATAATCGTCCTTTCCACTGACTGGTGTCTGAGAACTTCCCTCAAAGTGGCCCCCTCACCGCCTCCAATGATCAGCACTTTTTTGGGGGAGGGATGGGTGATGAGTGCAGGATGGATCAGAGATTCATGATAGATACTCTCGTCAATTTGAGCGGATTGAATCTTCTTATCCAGGAAAAGAACTTTACCTAAGAATGAATTGGAGAAGATCTGGACGAACTGATACTTGGTCTTCCCCTGATAGAGAAGCTTCTCAACTCTTATGCCTTTGACCACATTCTTTGTAAAGAGCTCGAAAAAATAGAGACCTTCTTCCACCATGGCCAAGATTATAGCATGTAAAAAAGGGCCCGGCTACTTTTTTCAAGTTGCTTGTCCCCTTTTTTTTTGGTAAAGTTTAAAAACTCAAAAGGAGGTATGAGATGTACGGCAAGATAAAAAAAGATCTTCAAAAAGAAATTCAATCCATCCGCGATGCCGGCTTGTACAAGGACGAAAGAATCATCATGACTCCTCAAGGAGCGGAGATCGAAGTCAAAGGCGGGCGTCAAGTCCTGAATTTCTGCGCCAATAACTATTTGGGTCTATCCAGTCATCCCAAAGTCATCGAAGCAGCCCATAAGACACTCGACGAATGGGGATACGGTATGAGCTCGGTTCGCTTCATCTGCGGAACCCAAGATATTCATAAGATTCTTGAGCAGAAAATCAGCCAATTTCTCCAGACAGAGGATACCATCCTCTTTGCAGCCTGCTTCGATGCCAACGGTGGAACATTCGAGCCCATCCTGGGAGCAGAAGATGTCATCATCACCGACCAGCTCAACCACGCTTCCGTCATCGACGGAATCCGCCTCTGCAAAGCCCAACGCTTCATCTTCAAACACGCTGACATGGCTGACCTGGAAGAAAGGCTTAAGGAAACCCAGAATGCCCGTTATCGACTGGTTGCCACTGACGGTGTCTTTTCCATGGACGGAGATATCGCCAAGCTGGACGAAATCTGTGAGCTGACCGACAAATACGACGCCCTGGTCATGATCGACGATGCCCATTCCACCGGCTTTCTCGGGAAGACGGGACGGGGAACACCCGAATACAGAGGAGTGATGGGCAGAGTGGACATCATCACCGGCACTCTGGGCAAAGCCCTAGGAGGAGCATCTGGCGGATTCATCTCCGGAAAAAAGGAGTTTATTGAAATCTACAGGCAACGCTCAAGGCCTTACCTTTTCAGCAACACTCTGGCTCCGGCTGTTGTGGGCGCATCCATCGCTGTCTTTGACTTGCTCTCGGAGACAACAGAACTCAGGGACAAACTGGAATGGAACACCAAGTACTTTAGAGAAAAGATGACAGAAGCCGGATTCGATATCACGCCCGGAATCCATCCTATCGTACCTATCATGCTCGGTAAATTCGAAAATGATGCCAAGCTCTCGCAGAATATGGCCCGGGACCTTCTCGATGAGGGCATCTACGTTATCGGATTCTATTATCCTGTAGTCCCCCGCGGTCAGGCAAGAATAAGAGTTCAGCTCTCCGCGGCCCACGATAAAGAGCATCTGGATAGAGCCATTGGAGCTTTCACCAAGATCGGAAAGAAATACAACGTCATCCAATGAAAATCGAGGCGCAGGCCTCACAAAACACAGAGAAAAGTGCTGCCCTAGAGTAAAGAGAGGGAACCTTAGCCATACATCCAAAACGGAGAGCTTCACCGAGGCCAACTAAGTCGATATTTAGGGAAAAGCTCTAAAAAGCAAAGCTTCATCTCACTTTATAGCGAGCGGGATCCCCCGCTGAGGACGTTTTCCTTCACCCAGCCTTTTGATCTGCGTCGGGACTCTTTTCCTCTTCTTCCTTGACCTTCTCCATGGTGATCCCTGTATAGCCATAAAATATGGAGACCAGCGGATTGGACAGATTCAGGAAGGCATAAGGGAGATAAACAAGAGGGCTGATTCCTAGAGTGGCGTGCATGAAAGCACCACAGCTATTCCAGGGAATCAGGGGAGAAGAGAGGGTGCCCGAGTCTTCCAGACATCGGGAGAGGTTTTTGGGATGAAGCTTGTGTGCATCGAAAGCATTTTTGTACATCCTTCCAGGGATTACAATGGACATATACTGGTCTGATGCAATTGCGTTCATCCCGATGCAGCTGAAAATTGTGATCGCCACTAAAGAGCCGGTGCGCTTGACTCTCTTGAGCAAAGACTTGGCTAAGACCTCAAGCATCCCCGTCCGCTCCATGATACCTCCGAAGGAGAGGGCACAGATAATAAGCGCCACCGTCTCCATCATGCTCAAAAGACCGCCTCTGGTTAGCAGATTATCCACCGTGGGCACTCCTGTCTTTGAGACAAAGCCAGAGTGGGCAGCCTCTATCACCTTGGCCAGAGAGCTGGATTGGGTGATCATGGCAAAAATCCCACCTAAAGCTGTTCCTCCTAACAATGCAGGAAGTGGAGGAACCTTCTTGACCACCATGATGATGACTACCACTGGAGGAAGCAGAAGAACGGGGTGGATGAAAAAATGGGCGTTTACGGTAGTGAGTATGGTCTCGATGTTCTGGGCTCTCAGCACGCCTCCTGAAAACTTGATCCCTAACAACCCGTAGAGGATGAGGGAGAGAACATATCCCGGGGCTGTGGTGTAAACCATATGCCTGATGTGAGAAAAAATATCGGTCCCTGCGACTGCTGGAGCAAGGTTGGTGGTATCGGAAAGCGGTGACATCTTGTCCCCGAAATAAGCCCCTGAAATGATGGCTCCTGCCACCATAGCTGCCGGAATCCCCAGCCCTTGGCCAACACCTACGAGAGCCACTCCCACAGTTCCTGCCGTTGACCAGGAGGATCCTGTTCCCAGGGAAACAATCGAACAGATAATGAGGGTGGCTATAAGAAAAATCGCTGGGGAAAGAATCTTTAAGCCATAACAGATCATGGAGGGAACAACCCCTCCCAAAATCCAGGTGCCGATCATGGTTCCCACTACCATCAATATCAGGATAGCGCCCATGGCAAGGGTTATGCCATTAACCATCCCCTCATGGATTTCTGCCCAGGGATGCTTCTGGATGACCGCCACCATCGCAGCCACTGCTGCTGCAGAGATCAAGGGAATATGGGGAGGCAACTTGAAAACTACGATGGTAAAGAAAAGAGCAACAATGAGGAAAACAACAGGAATCAGGGCAATTCCAAGGCTGATTCTTTTCTTTTTGCCTTTCACCTTTCCTCTTTAGGGACAAAGACAAAAAATTTTACTCAAACAGATAGCAAAAAGCAAATGAGGAAGAGCAAA
>CAYSCW010000021.1:0-49117 GCA_964429795.1 uncultured Eubacteriales bacterium | reverse complement strand
TAATGCTATCCGCTGTTACGACGTTATTTCTTTGAATTTCTCCGAAGCAGGTTCTCCACCTATTCCCCAATGCGATTTTTGGATTTCATGCACAATTACCTCAACAGCCTGAGTGGGAATCCCTAAATCTACAAATACTTTAGTTATATTTTGGATTGTGATTTTGGCTTTTTCCTGTCCGAAGCCTTCCCAGACATTTACGTGGATGACGGGCATTTTTTACCTCCAAAGTCTTGTTGATTACTGATTTGTTTATAGTAATACTCTAATCTCTTTATACTGAAAAATCAAAGCAGGCAGTTGTTAACCACTATGTTGCAGGTTCGAGCTCTGCCCGAGAACCCGGAAGGCCGAGAACAGAGACAGTCCAGTGAAAAGATTGTCACAAATGACAAAAAAAAGAGAGCCAGCAGGGGGATTCGAACCCCCGACCTACTGATTACGAATCAGTTGCTCTACCGCTGAGCTACACTGGCCCTTTGAAAATTATCGGAAATCGACTAAAATATCTCTTCTCTAGACAGCTAGAAATTAATAAAATTAGCCTGAACTGTCAAGAACACTAATGGCAAACAGATGATTATCAAAAAACTCGAACTCCAAGGATTCAAATCCTTTCCTGAGAAAACAAAAATCCTCTTTCACCCCGGAATAACCGCTGTTACCGGGCCCAACGGCACAGGCAAGAGCAACATCGTCGATGCCCTTCTCTGGGTGATGGGAGGAAAGAGATTTAAAACCCTCAGAGGCGAACGAAGCACAGACATCATATTCAACGGGCACGAAAGCAAACCTCCTCTGAGCATGGCCGACGTCAACCTTTACCTGGGCGATGACGAGGAGGAGGAAATCATCATCACCCACCGCTTTTTTCGATCAGGTGAGAGCGAATACAGGCTCAACGGCAAAGCGGTTAGGCTCATGGACATACAGGACTGCCTCTGGAAGAAGGCTGTCGGCGAGCTGCGATATTTTGTCATCGAACAGGGAAGCATCGGGATCTTTTTGAATTCCAAGCCTCAGGAAAAAAGAGTCCTTCTCGAGGAAGCAGCAGGCACAGCCTATTACAAAGACAAAAAAGCCCAGGCAGAAAGCAAACTCCAGAGCAGCGAGCAGAACCTCATTCGCCTGGAAGATATCATCAGCGAAGTCTCCAGAGCCAAGAATTCACTGAAACGCCAGGCCAGCGCAGCCGCACGCTACAGAAAATTAAGGGATAAAATCCGGGCCCTCACATCTCTCTATTATCGAAAGAAAGTCGAAGATCTGGAAAAGAGTCAAAAAGAGTCCACCTCAAACCTCGAAAAATTCTTGAGTCAAGAAAATGCCCTCCTCTCGAGAATCAAGGATGAGGAAAGAGTGCTGGCTTCCAAAAGAAAAGAGTGCTGGGATCTGGAAAAGGATATCAAGGAAGCACAGGAAAATTTATACTCCCTGAAATCCAACCATTCCCGCCTGGAAACAGAAAAGGACCAGAGTGAAAAAAGAGCCTCCTTCTTCGAGGAAAGGAAGCAAAAAGTCCAGGAGAATATCCAAGAACTCTCCAAAGAGCATGCCCTTCTTGAAGAGGAAGACCGCAAAGCCTCCGAGAGCCTGAAGAAGTTCGAAGAGACACTCCAACAAAAGAGGAAAGCCCTTGACAAGGCTTCCCATACCATTCAATCTTTCCAAGAAAAGAGAACTCTCCAGCAAAAAAGCATCGAATCCTTAAGGAGCCAATACTTCCTCAAGCTCGATGGTTTGACTGAAGCCAGGAACGAAAAAGCGAGATTTGAAAAGGAGTGGGAAATCTTCCTCCGCCAGGAAGAAAAACTCAACTCCCAGCTGGAAAAAGAAAAAACTCTTCTCGATGAGAAAGAGGAAGAAATCAGAGGAAGGCTGGAGGAAATAGAAAAGACACAAAGCCAGAGACAAGATGCCAAGAAGGATTTGGAACAGAGCCAAAAAGAGCTGGAAACGCTCCTCTCCTCCATCGAAACACTGAAGAAAAAGATCTCTGATTTAAAGGAGAAAAAAGAGAAGGATAACCATCATCTTCAGCTCCTGCAGAAAATCGAAAAAGAGGAGCGGGGGTCTGAGGCAGAAAAAGACATTCCAGAATCGATGGGTTTTCTGGCCGACTTCATCGAAAGCGACTCTGAGTACGCCCTTTTGATCGATATCCTCTGGAAAGAAGAGGCAAAATCCCGGCTTATGAGGGCTGAGGATTTCCTGAAAAATTGGAGTCAAGAACGGTCAAAGGGGAATTTTCTTCTCCTCCACCCGGAAAAAAAGGGAGAAACTGAGTTTGAACCGCTCAAAGATGCCAGGGTGCTGGGACGACTTAAATCACACGTGAGAGCCAGCCCGAAAATAAAAGACTTTTTCACTTCCCTTCAGGAAGCTGCTGTGGTCAAGGACATTCGAAGAGCTGTCGAGCTCTGGCTCCGACATCCCACCCAAAATTACATAACCCTTCAAGGCGATCTCCTCCTCTCATCAGGGCTTCTCAAACTGGGAGCAAAAAAAGAAGGCTTCTTCTCCCTTGTTCAGGAAATAAAAAAATTAAAAGAAACGATCTCCGAGACGGATAAGAAGATCACTCCCCTCGAGCTGGAAACCAAAGAAATGGAGAAACAGCAGCAAGGCCTGGAAAAAAATATCGAGCAGAAAAAAGAGAACATAGGCCACCTGGAAAAGCAAATCGAAGAAAAGGAAAGAGAGCTCATCCTCGATCAAGCTGAAAAAGAGAAGATCAAGCTGAACATCTCTACCCTCACAAACGAGCTTAAAATCTTCGGAGAGGATAAGGGCCAGTTGCAGAAGAGGCTGCAGTCGATAACCGAAAAATTAAAAGCAAGCAAGGAGGAAGAACTCGCTCTTAAGAACGCCCTCCAATCCGGGGAAAAGGAATTTGAAGCCCTCCAGGGAAAAAACGAAGAGAAAAGGAGGTCATTCTTTGAACTGAAATCAGAAATCGAGCTTCTCCAAGAAAAAATCAAGAATGTCCATCACCAGCTCCAGAGCCTCGACCGAAGAGAAGAATCTCTGGATGAAAGGAGCCTTTCTCTTCAAAAAGAGGTACAAAACGCCGAAGAGATAAAATCCCAACTCAAGGAAGACATCCGCTCCCTTTCCCAAAAAATAGAGAAATTCGAAGAAGAGATAGATCTTAAGGAGAAACAACTTGTTCAAAACGAAGTCCTTCTGAAGAAAATCCAAAAGGAGCAAGAGGAGCTGGAACAGCGGATCGAAAAACTGAGAGAGGATCAAGAGGCGATAAAAAAAGAAAGAATCCAGTGGGAAATCAGAAAGGCAGAAAAAGACAGGGACCTGGCGAACCTGGAGGAAAGCTGCTGGCAGGAACTTAAAAAATCTCTGGAGGAGGTCAAGAAAGAGGTGGGCCTTGATAAACTGAAGGAGACCGGTGTCCAGGAAAAACTGGAAGAGGCCAGAGAGAAGCTACAAAAATTCAAGGCTGTCAACCTGATGGCCGAGGAAGAGTATCTGAGCCAGAAGAAACGCTACGATTTTCTGATGAAGGAGAAGAAAGATCTGCGAGAATCCATCGACACCACAAAGCAGGCCATTAAAAAGATAGATCAGGAGAGTAAGGATCAATTCTCAAAAGCCCTGGCTGAGATCAACAAGAATTTTCAGGAGATGTTTGCTCTTCTGTTCAAAGGAGGAAAGGCTGAGCTCAAATTGACAGATGAGAGCAATCCATTGGAGAGCGGTGTGGAGATGACGGCTCAACCGCCAGGGAAAAAACTCCAAAGCCTATCCCTGCTTTCCGGAGGAGAAAGAAGCCTGACCAGCTTGGCCTTCTTCTTTGCTCTCTTCCGCTACAAACCCACTCCCTTCTGCATCCTGGATGAGGTGGATGCCGCTCTCGATGAAGTTAATCTGGAAAGATTCTTGAACCTGATGAGAAAAATCAAGAGCCAGACGCAGTTCATCCTCATCACTCACAATTTCAAGACCATGGAGGTAGCTGATTATATCTATGGAACCACCATGGCTGAACCCAACATCACTACTCTCTATTCGATTAAGCTCGATAAAAAGAAAGCCTCTTAACTGCGATGAAAGCCCAGTTTATCGTGCCTCCCGGGGGATATTTTGCCCGACGGTGGTCAGAAGGGTCATCCATGCCACCCCTGGGACTTCTCTATCTGGGAGCCATTCTGGAGAGAGCAGGGCATGAAGTGAGGATTGTGCCGGCTGACATCCTGAGGTTGAGCTGGCGGGATGTGGAGCGGGAAATTCAAGATTTTGAGCCTGACATCGTAGGCTCGCCCTGCCTCACAGAGAACCGGTTCCAGAGTTTCAAATTAATAAAGCTGTGCAAAAAAATCCATCCCCGGGCCCTTACCGTCCTGGGTGGACCACATGCATCCATGGCAGCAGAGGACACCCTCGCCCATCTTCCAGAGCTGGATGTGGTGATCCGAGGGGAAGGTGAAATAACTGTAGGCGAAATATGTGAGGCGATTTGGAGTGGAAGAGGCAAAGATTTTTTGGATAAGTCAGCAGGCGTTTCATACAACATGAACGGCAAAACCCTGACAAATCCTTCTCGTCCCCCCATACAAGACCTCGACAGCCTCCCTTTCCCTGCTTTCCATCTGGTTCCCTTTGAAAAATACGATTTTTTCATGGACGTTCCAGGCCGGGGAAAACTTCCCGCCGCCAACATGATCACCAGCCGCGGCTGCCCTTATCAATGTAACTTCTGTGCCACTCCTGCCCATTGGGGCCGCAGAGTGCGTACCAGAAGTCCTCAAAACATCATCACAGAAATTGAATATCTTGTACAGAAATACGGCGTCCGGGTGATTTATTTCTGTGATGACACCTTCAACACCAGCCCCGGGAGGGTGGAAGAAATCTGCGAGCTGATGTTGGAAAGAAAACTCAATATCTTCTGGAAATGCGATGTCCGAATCAACCCCATGGACAAACCTCTGCTGCGGCGAATGAAAGAAGCAGGACTTTTCCACCTTTCTTTTGGCCTGGAGGCGGGAGCGGAGAGAGTGAGAACCGAGATCGTCAACAAGCCAATCGATATCGATTCTTTCCACCGTCTCATCCACTGGTGTCATGAATTGGACATCACTCCCAACGTTTTTTTCATCCTCAGCCATCCCACCGAAACCAGGGAAGAGGCAGAAAAGACCATAAAAATCATCGAGGAGTACGGCGATAAAATCGAGTCCAGCATAGCTCTCCTTCATATTTACCCCGGAACTCCCCTGGAGAAGAGAGCCCGGGAGACGGGGATCCTCCCTGCACACTTTTCCTGGACAAAAAGAGACCGCTCGATCACCACACTGCCTGCAGCCCAGGGAGATGTTCCCCTCTTTCTGGATAGCCTAGGCTGGGCCCAAATCAGCGAGCTTCTCTTCCGCTGGTCTCTAAGCAGCGGTAAATATGCGGTCTTTGAAAAAATCCCAAAAATCCTGGCTGATATTCATTCCTTAAAGGACATCAAGAAATACGCCACCATGGGATTTATCTACGCAAAAATTAAGCTTAAAAATTTTTTCAAGAAAAACATTTGAATCTTAATCCATTTATTGGAAGAATAGAGAGAGCTTCAACCGTTTAAGGAAAGGAGGAGGTCATGTCATACTATCTTTACATCATTCTAGCGTATTTGCTCGTTCTCACAGGACTAAATTTCTACCGCGCCAAAAAAGTCAAGAGCCAAGAAGACTTCATGGTTGCCGGCCGCCGGCTTAAAACATCGGTCATGGTTTTTACTCTTATCTGCACCTGGATAGGCTCGGGGACGTTCATCGCAGGAGCCGAATTCGCATCCAAAGCCGGTTTTTCTGCTCTCTGGCTGGCTGCCGGAGCTTGGGTAGGGATCATCTTTATCTATTTCCTGGCAGCAAAAATCCGTACTTTTGGGCAATATACAATCGGCGATATCCTGGAAGAACGCTACGGACCTGCAGCCAGGATTCTCGGAGCCATTGCCCTGATTATTTCCTTTACCGTCATCGTCTCCTACCAGTTTGTGGCTGGCGGATTTATTCTCAACGTGGTGACCGACGGCGCCGTCCCTGATTCCGTGGGAACGATTATCGCAGCTCTCTTTGTTATCCTCTTCACCGCCCTGGGAGGAATGGTGGCTGTAGCCTACACCGATCTGCCTAACGGGATCATCATTCTTCTTGCCTGTCTTCTATCTGTTCCCTTTGTCTATCTGGCCGTCGGAGGCCTTCCCCAGGCCACCCAAACACTTGATCCAGGCTATTTCGCCGTAGTCAACGAGCAGTTTGGCGCCAATCCGGCCCTCAAGGCTGGTGGATACTTCCTGGCCACCATGCTTCTCCTGATGGGTGTGCAGAGCGTGTACCAAAAATTCTACAGCGCCCGGACTCCCAGGGATGCCAAAAAAGCGGTCATCCTGTGGACGATCGGCACTGTCTTTGTGGAAACCGTGGTTGTGGTTATCGCTGTCTTCGCTTACAGCAAGTTCGCCGATCAGCTTGACTTGACAATTCCTAAGGAAGGCGGAAAGGTGGTCTTAATGGCAGCAAGGAGTCTGGTGCCTCCTCCTGTAGGAATACTTTTGCTCGGAGCTGCCTGTGCTGTGGTCATCTCTACAGGCATGAATTACCTCCTCTCCCCTACCACCAACATCATGCGGGACATCTACCAGCGCTTTATCAAACAGGACGCCTCTCAGGCCACCATGGTCGCTATGCAGAAAGTCTTTGTGGTGGTGCTTGGGATTCTGGCATTCTTCCTGGCCATGCGTATGACATCGGTCCTCCAAACCGCCTTCTTTGCCTACACCATCTATGGCGTGGCCATCACTCCTGCTCTCGTCGCAGCTCTGGCCTGGAAAAGGACAACCAGGGCAGGTGGGCTGGCTTCGATCATAGCGGGAACTGCGGTCTGTATTATCTTTAAGATCATAGCCGAAGTCCTGCCCCCAGAAAAAGTGCCTGAAGGCGACCCCTGGGGTATTCCTATCATCTACCCGGCCCTTATTGCATCTCTCCTTTCTTTAATTGTGGTCAGCCTGTTGACAAAGAAGCCTAAACCTGAGGAGCTCGAAAAATTCTTTCCCGACAAGAAAAAAAAGTCCGCAGAATAGCATAAAAAAAAGGTTCATTCAGTGGCTTACCTGCTGACCATTTTTGCCTACCTCCTCTTTCTCTTCTTCATCGGCCTTCGTCTGACTCGAAGGCTGAAAAGCAAAGAGGACTTTCTGGTTGCCGGCCGAACCCTCACCGCTCCCGTACTGGTAGGAACTCTTCTTGCCACCTGGATCGGCTCAGGGGATATCTTCAGTGTCTCCGATCTCAGCTACAACCACGGCTATTCTTCTCTTATCGGAAGCGCAGGTGGCTGGCTGGGGATCATCATCGTCTTTTTCATCGCCGGTAAAGTCAGAAGATTCGGCCAGTTTACCGTTCCTGATATCCTGGAAACACGTTATAACAAATGGGCCAGGATTCTGGCCACAATCACCACCATCATCGCCTATGTGACCATTGTCAGCTATCAATTCCGCGGCGGAGGTTGGGTACTCAACATCATCACCGACGGCAAAATTCCCATCAAGACAGGGATTGTCGTGATTGCCGTTTTTGTCATCACCTATACTCTTCTGGCCGGCATGATCTCGGTGGCTTATCTGGATATATTCAACGGGCTGATCATGACCGGGGGGATCCTCCTGGCCCTTCCCTTCCTCATCCATCATGTGGGCGGTATGGAATATATCATAGCCAACGTGACATCAAGGGAGCATCCTATCCTGGGCAACATGAGCCTGGTTCAGGCCATGGGCTACTTTGTCCCCACCTTTCTTCTCGCTCTGGGGAACGGCAACATGTACCAGCGCTTCTTCTCTGCCAAAGACGAGAGAGAGGCCAAACGGTCAGTCATCGGTTGGGTTGTAGGCGTGATCATCCTGGGTGTGACACTCCAGAGTTTGGCGGTTGTGGGCAGCAGTTATTTTAAGGGACTTGAGGCCAGAGAAGCAGGAAAAATCATCCTTCTTGTTGCTCACAAAGGCGTACCGGTGGCTGTGGGTTGCGCTCTTCTTGCCGCCATCGTGGCCATCATCATCTCTACGGCCAACAGCTTTCTTCTTGTCCCGGCGACAAATCTTATTAGGGATATCTACCAGAGATTCATCAACCCTGACCTTGAGGACAAGAAGATGATTCTCTACTCCCGGATTTTTGTCATCATCCTGGGTGTGATTTCCTACTCTCTTATCTCCTTTTTTCCTCGCATCCTGGATGCCGCCTATGCCGCCTACACGGTCTATGGAGCCGGAATCACGCCAGCGCTTGTGGCTGTTTTTTTCTGGAAAAGGGCGACTGTAGCCGGAGGCGTTCTTTCCATCCTTGGGGGCATGACCACTACCGTGCTCTGGGAAATAATCAACAAAATCCAGGGCCATCATCCCCTGGGAGTGCCTGCGGTTTACCCCGCTTTAATCTGTTCCTTGCTCCTTCTCATCGGTATCAGTTTTCTCGGCCGCAAGCCATCCCCTGATAAATGGAGAGTTTTTTTTAAATAGGAGGAAAAATTGAAAACAGGAATAGTCAAGGATTGGCGTTACATGGAGCATGATATGGGAGCTTTCCATGTGGAGACCCCCCAGAGAATAGAAGCCATCTACAGGATGGTGGAAAGAGAGATCACTTTACCCTATCAAGAAATCAAACCTAGGCCTGCTACTGAAGAAGAGGTTTCTATGATTCACACTCCGGCTTATGTTAACCTCATCAAAGAGACCGCGGGAAAAGAAAGAGTCAGGCTTGATCCGGATACAGCCACTTCCTCGCGCTCCTATGAAGTGGCCTTGCTGGCTGCAGGCGGGTTTCTGCGAGCCATTGAACTGGCCATGGAAGGGAAAATCCAGAACGGTTTTGCCCTGGTCAGGCCGCCCGGCCATCATGCAGAAGCCTCCGGGGCCATGGGTTTTTGTCTTTTCAACAACATCGCCATCGGAGCTGAATATCTGGTCAAAAAATACAGCCTCAAAAGAGTTTTGATCGTCGATTGGGACCTCCATCATGGAAATGGCACCCAGCACTCCTTTTACGCGAGAAAAGATATCCTCTATTTCTCCACCCATCAATTTCCCCACTACCCGGGTACCGGATACTGGGATGAAACAGGGACCGGAGAGGGTGAAGGATTTACGGTAAATGTTCCTCTTTCTTCTGGTAAAACAGATGATGATTACATATTTATCTTCAAGAACATTCTCTCCCCTATTTCTTCTCTCTTCAGGCCGGAATTCATCCTGGTCTCAGCTGGGTTTGACATTCATCAAAATGATCCCTTAGGCGGGATGCGAGTGAGTGATGCAGGTTTCGGCGAGATGACAGCCGTACTCATGGATATAGCCCATCAGTTTTCCCAGGACAGGATCCTTTTCACTCTGGAAGGAGGATACGACATAAACGGGCTGCGCCAGGGTGTGAAGCAGGTTTTGCTTTATCTAGGAGGTGCAGGCCAAAAATCCGAAGCAGAAGCAAAAATTTCACCCGAGACAGAAAGAGAGCTTGCCCCTGTCTTCGAAACACAGAAGAAATATTGGAAAATTTAATACAAAGAGCCTGAAATAAATATTCGTATCGCATGTATACATGCGTCATCTATAAAGGACATTATAAGAGGAGGATAACCGCTATTCCAGGGAGAAGAGAATTGGCATGGGATTTGCAGATTAAAAGAACGGAAAGGAGAGAAACGATGAGAAAAACAATCGGTTTAGCAATCGTTTTGATATTCTCCCTCTCCGTTCTCAACGCAGAGGAGACAAATTACACCAACTATTCCTTTGCTCGCCTGAGCTATATCACAGGAAACGCCTACATCCAGAAAGCTACTGACCTCAGCTATGAGGAAGGCGTGGTGAACATGCCTATCTCGGAAGGAGACAGATTGGGAACCACAGAAGGCCGGGCTGAGATCTACCTGGGTAAGGGAAAATATGCCAGATTAGATCACAACACCAAGATCGATTTCTTGAAGTTGCCAGACAGAGGAAGCGATCTCATTCAAATTCAGATTTGGGCTGGAAATGTCTATTTAAGCCTCGGATCTTTAGAGGGCGAAAAGAGCTTAGAGATTCACACTCCCGATGTCTCCCTCTATTTCTTGGAAATCGGCCTCTACAGGATCGATGTTCGGGAAAATGGAGAAACAGAAATCTTTGTTTTTGAGGGTCTTCTGGAAGCCTCTGGAGAGTCCGGGTCCCTACTAGTCAAAACAGAACAGAGGCTGGAAGTGAGCAACGGCCTTTTTATCTCCCGTCCGACGCAATTCTATGCTGTGGCAGAAGACAGTTTCGATCTATGGAGCGAGCACAGAGATTCTGAAATTCGCAGACGACTGGCCCGAAGATATCTGCCTGAAGAGCTGGAAGACTTTGAATACGAGTTGGATCACTACGGGCACTGGTCATATCTTTCCCCCTATGGTTATATCTGGGTTCCTGGCGGAATCGATCCATACTGGCGTCCGTACTACAATGGTCGATGGGTATGGAATCCCTTGTGCGGATGGACCTGGCTTCCCTATGAACCATGGGGTTGGGTCACCTTCCACTTCGGAAGGTGGCACTGGGCTGTAGGAATTGGCTGGTACTGGATTCCCAGAACAGTCTGGGCTCCCGCCTGGGTAAGCTGGTACTGGGGACACGATTATGTAGGCTGGGTTCCTTTGAGCTACTATAATCGCCCTGTGGTCATCATCAACAATGTTTTCTACGACAGATATGATAGCCCCTTCTACCCTCATAACTCTCACGGTCTCACGGTTATCCACAAGAATCAGCTTAAAGCAAGACATGTCTCCAAAATCGCTCTGTCTCAGGAATCGATAAAAAGCCTGGGTAAAATTTCCCTCTCCAGCAAGCCCGTATACACAAAGCTAGCTACCAGCAAGATCGCTGTGGATAAACTAGAAGGAAACAGGGTTTTTCTGCGGAAAAAAGATAGTCCCGTGGAATTCAAGTCCGAAAAGAATCTGAGCAGATCAGTCGCCAAAGAGCCCAAAGCGATCGACGCCTCAAAGAGCGAGGAAGAGGTTCTCCGAAAAACATTATCCTCCACAGAAAGAAAAATCATTAAAAGAAAAATAGGATATCCTTCATCTGCAGATATAGAAAGCAGTGAATCCTCAAAGACGAGAAAGTCCAGCTCCACGCTCGACCGAATCTACAGGTACATCACCAAAGACGACAAGTCTTCCAAAGGCAGCACTGTGAGCCGTTCCCCTTCCCAAGATGAATCCTCAAAACGCAGCATATCTAAGCAAAGCTCCAGCCGCTCTTCATCAAAGGCGACAAAAAAATCTTCCTCTTCCAGTAGCTCAAAAAGCAAAAGTTCACGCTCCGGGAAGGTCAAAAAAAAGAAGGATTAAATTTTGCGGTTTAGGCAGCCTTGCCGGGGAATAATCCTCTATTCAAAATGATTCCCAGAGAGGAGGACCTTCTCTTTACTGGTGCTCCTCCTTTTTCTCGACAGAATAATAATCCAGAATCATCATATGGTCTTCGTGGGAGCAAAAGCGGTCAGGTTCTGTCCCAGGCATAAAAACCTCTCTGAATGGAAAAAGGCAGAAGGGGGTGGCCAATAATCCTGTCTTCCGATCGATCTCCACAAAAGTGAGATTGGGAGGGACTTCAAACTCCTCCATGACCGGCTCTAAACCTTCTTCCTCTGCCTTTCGCTTTTCTTCCTCGATGATTTTCTGAAAAAATTCAATCCAGATAGGAAGAGCAGCCACAGCGCCAGATTGCCTCTCGCCGATAGGAATCAACTCCTTCTCGTGCCCAACCCAAACACCGGCACAGAGGGAGGGAGAAAAGCCAATAAACCAGGCATCAGAGTAATCATCAGTTGTTCCTGTCTTTCCACCGAGTGGCTTGTCTTTCATCAGGAAGGCTGCTATCTGTGCTGTCCCCCTTTCTATGACTCCCTGCATAAGATAGGTCATCATGTAGGCAATCTGAGGTGAAATCACTTCCTCTGACTCGACCTTTGCCTCTTCCAGTATGTTTCCCTCTTTGTCTTCGATACGGGTTATGAAATAGGGCATGACCCGGATGCCCCTGTTGGGGAAAACAGTAAAAGCGGAAACCAGCTCAACCAACCTCACCTCAACGGCTCCCAAGGCTAAAGACAGATAGGGATAGAGAGGCGTAGTTATCCCAAACTTACGGCAGTAATCCACACCGGTCTGAGGGGATATATATTCAAGGAGCTTGGCTGTAACAATATTCCGCGACTCCTCCAGGCCCTTCCGAACTGTTACCGCCCCTTTGTATTTATGGTCATAATTTGGGGGCATCCAGGGTTCTTCCATCCATTGATCCATAAACTCTGTGGGCTCATCGATGATGATGCTGGCTGGTGTGAACCCGTTCTCCAGGGCAGCCGTATAAAGGAAAGGCTTGATGGCTGAACCAGATTGTCTCAAAGCCTGAGTGGCTTGATTGAACTTCAGTCTCCTGAAAGAATAACCTCCTACCATAGCCTTTATCTGACCTGTTTGAGGCTCGATGGCTAAAAATGCTCCTTCCAGGAGCGGCTCCTGGTCGAGGGAGACGCGGAGCTCTTTGTTCTCCTCATCGATCTTCTTTATTTTAACGTGGATCACATCGCCTTCTTTGATCAGATTTTTCAGGTCCCTTGTCTTGGTCCAAGCGATATCTGAGTTATCTAATTTCCCCTGATAATCCTTGATTTTCACGGTGGCTTGCCGGCTGGTAACCTCCAAAACAACTGCCTCAACAATCTTTCCCTCCTCGAGTGAGGGCTTAAGCCAAGTGAAGAAAAATTTCTCGTCGATGTCTTCAAGACTCTCCTTGCCCTCTTCCAGCAAATTCCTTTTGTCCTTTCTCCATCCCTGCCTCTTATCCAGAATTCGCAGTCCATTCTTGATTGCCTCTTCGGCACACCTCTGAAAATCTGGATTCAGGGTAGTATAAACTCGCAGTCCCCCACGATAAAGGGCTTCTGATCCGTAATTTTTTTCCAGGTACTTCCGGACTTCTTCCTTGAAATAGGCTGCAAATTCAGAATCCGCCCGATGCAAAGGGAGCACATCGAGAGGCTTGGCTTTGGCTTCTTCTCCTTCTTCTTCAGTGATACACCCCTCTTCTACCATACGATTGATGACATGGTTGCGGCGACGGAGCATCAGATCAGGATTGTCGTAAGGGGAATAAAGAGAAGGCCCTCTTAAAATGCCGGCGATCATGGCCGATTCTTCCAGATTCAGCTCTGAAGCCTTTTTATCAAAATAGAGTTGGGCCGCAGCTTCCACTCCGTAAGCCCCATGACCAAGATTGAACTGGTTACAATACATGGTCAGAATCTCTTCTTTGGAATATCTCTTCTCGATCTGGAGGGCTAGCAGCACTTCTTTGAATTTCCGCCGGAGGGTTTGCCTGCGGTGCAGGAAGAGGGCCCGGGCCAGCTGTTGACTGATGGTGCTTCCTCCATGAAGTCTACGTGGAGTGAAGATGAGCCTCATGTCTTCTTTAACAGCCCGTAAGATTCCGCGAAAATCAATCCCCCCATGCTTAAAAAACCGAGGATCTTCGGTTGCAATGATGGCTTCCTTTAAAACTTCAGGGATCTCCTCATAGGGAACCTCGATTCTCTTTTCAATGGCATACTCGCCTACGACATCTTCATTATCAGCAAAAATATAAGTAATAGTGCTCGGCTCAAACTCTTCAAGCTGGGCAATGTCAGGGAGGTTGCGGAGGATGGCTATGTAGGCTCCAAGCATGGTTCCCAGCACGCAGACAGATCCAACGAGAAAGACTACCAGAGCAGTCTTGATGATCTTTTTCCTGGTGGGCTTTCCTATCTTCCTAATTTTCAGGACTAGTTTCTTCTGAATAGCCATGAAATAGAAATATACCAGAAATAAGATTGAATGCAAAGCAGAGGGCGATTAATTTGAAGCCACTCTATTTATATAATCAAGGACGACTTCCTCTATCTCCCTGCTGATGTCCTGTACAGGACGCATTCCGTTGATATGGAATATATTTTTACCTTTGATACGCCTGAATATCTCCCTCACTTTGACCAAATACTCTTCCTTCTCAAAAAGCATGTCTTTCTTCTTGCGATTCTCTATGCGTTTCAAACCTTTGGAGGCTTCCACATCCAGGATAAAAACCATATCGGGTCTTACGGCAAACTTCTCATTATCTCTCCGTATTCTTTCTGGATTGATGCCCCGCGCTCCTTGGTAGGCCATGGTGGAAAAATAATATCTATCCAGGATGACCGTTTTCTTCTGCCGAAGAGCGGGTTTCAAATTTCTCTCCACGTTGTCCTTTCGGTCTTTCTGAAAAAGCTCCAATTCTTCTTGAGGAGAAAGAGAAGCGTCAATCAAAGCTTTCCTTTTAATGAGATGTCCCCACTTACCCCTAGAAGGCTCCTGGAAATAGACAGCATCCACTCCTTTCTTCTGAAGATTCACCTTAAGAATTTCGGCCTGAGTTGTCTTTCCTGAGCCATCGATACCTTCAAAAACAATCAAAAATCCTTGTCTCAATTTCATCTGTTGCGCCCCTTGTTCACCTATCTGTTCACCCAATCATGCTCTTCTTGTTTCTCTAACCTTCAAGATTATACCAGCAACTCATGATAAGAGGAAGAAAAAGAGACTAATCATATAGCATTTCCGTAGTGATTTTGGGAACAGTTAGGTAAGCTGATGAGGAAGTCATCCGGAGGCGAGCGGGCATGGTTCCTCTCCATCCTCGCTGGGGAAAATTCGCGGGCTGACGAATCAGCTTACCTGACTGTTGATAGTTTGGCGAGGATGGAGAGGAACCGACGCTTTTATTAGCTATCACGAAAATGAAGATGCTTCCGATTAAATTGTTTCCTGGTCACACTTTATGCAACCTTTATCACTTCTATGAGTTACTAATATGTTGGCTCATTGAATTTTCACAACAAGTGTGTTAGTTTATAATCTAGATTAGAGGAGGCCTGGAAATGAAAAAAATCCTACTCGTAGCGCTCATCAGTTTCTTCCTGGGAATATTTTTAGCAGGACTCATTTTCGTCTATTTCCCTGAAAAGAATGCTCCTGAAGCCAACTCACAGGAACCTTTTTCTACTGCTTTCGCCTCCAATCTCTATGCCTCTGCTCTTCAATCAAATCCAAGAGCGGATTTTGTGAAAATCGTGGATATGGTTGGCCCTGCGGTGCTAAAAATTGAGGCTGAAAAAGTGGAGAAGCGAAGAACCATCGGTTTCAGCGATGAATGGCCTTTTGAAGATTTCTGGGATAGATTCTTTGGCACTCCCCGGGAAAGAGAACAGGAGTTCCGGCAAACCGCTTATGGAACAGGCTTATTCATAAGCCCGGATGGCTACATACTAACCAACAATCACATCGTCGAACATGCCATAAAAGTGACTGTTTTTTCAATCAACAAAGAGGAATATAAAGCAAAAATCATAGGTACTGACGGCAGGACTGATCTTGCCCTGCTCAAAGTGGAAGGGAAGAATCTTCCCTATGCCCGGCTGGGCGATTCGGCTCAGCTTAAGGTGGGAGAATGGGTTCTGGCCATCGGAAATCCCCTGGGAATGGAGCACACCGTCACTGCAGGGATAATAAGCGCCAAAGGACGCCAACTGGCAGGAAGTCTAAACGTTCCTGAATACCAAGATTTTATCCAGACAGATGCCGCTATCAACCGAGGAAACAGTGGGGGCCCCCTGGTGAATATGGCTGGAGAAGTAGTTGGAATCACCAGCAATATCCTCTCACCCACTGGAGGCAGTATTGGAATCGGCTTTGCCATACCCTCGAATCTAGCCGACAAAGTAGTTAAACAGCTCAAGGAGAAAGGGAGAGTGGTGCGTGGATATCTAGGAGTTCAAATCCAACCGATTACAGAAGAAGAGAAGAAAGTCCTCGGATTAAAAACTACCAAAGGAGCGCTGATCACAGGAGTGGAGCCTGGTTATCCCGCAGAAAAAGCAGGATTGAAGCGTTATGATCTGATAGTTGAAGTTAACGGAGAACTCGTGGAGGATCCTAATGATCTGAAGTTTAAGATTGCAGAAATTCTTCCCGGAACGGAAGTCGATGTCAAAGTCATCAGAGATGGTAAGGAAAAAACATTTAAAGCAAAACTTGTTGAACTGGAACCTGAAGAAGAGCAAGAAATGCCCGCTCCCTCTGGGAAGGATTTGGGATTTTCTGTGACTGAATTAACACCCCGTGTGGCCAGACGTCTCGGACTGCAAACAGAAGAAGGGCTCCTCATCAGCGAAGTCCGCCGATACAGCGAGGCAGAAAGGCAAGGAATCAGAAAATATGATATTATTCTGGAGGCGAATCGTAGAAAGATAGAAAGCATAACAGACTTAGAGGACATCTTAAAGAAATTGGAGTCCGGAGACGCGCTCATGCTTCTCATCAGAAGAGAAACCAATCGGGAGTCAGCAGAATTTATAATAACCCTGAGGATTCCCTGAATGAAATTCATCAAAGTCCATTCTCTGGGAAACGACTTCCTGATCATCGATCTCCTTAAGAGAAAACGTCTTGCCGAAATAGGTGAACTTGCTCAGCGTGTCTGTGACCGCCATACAGGAGTAGGAGCAGATGGACTGCTCCTTATTTCCGTCAGGAACAAGAAAGAAGGCCTGGTCAATTTCCGCATCTTCAATGCAGACGGAACCGAGGCTGAAGTCTCAGGAAATGGCCTCCGCTGTGCCGCTGCCGCCCTTTATTACCAGAAAAAAACCGACTCCCCTTCTATTGTGTTCTCCACAACCGCCGGGGAGAGAGAGTGTGACCTCATCGAGTGGAAAAAAAATCTCTTCTTACTGAAAATTGATATGGGAAAACCTCGCCTCAAATCCGAAGAAATCCCTTTCGATGACGGAACCTCACACAACAAAATCATCGATTACCCCCTTTCCATCAATCAAAAGATTTACCCTATCACGGTCGTCTCCCTGGGGAATCCCCATTGTTCTATCTTCGTTGACCGCTTCCCCTCCCGGCTCGAATGGCACCAATTGGGGCGAGAAATCGAATCACACCCCTTCTTTCCTAAAAGAACGAATATCGAATTTATCAGAGTCCTGAACAAGAAAGAGATTGAAGTGCTCTTCTGGGAAAGAGGAGTGGGAGAGACGCTCTCTTCCGGAAGTGGTGCCTGCGCCGCTGCAGTGGCTTCCATCCTGAAAAATATGACAGGGAAAAAGGTTAAGGTAAAAACGAGCATGGGAAACCTGACAGTGGAGTGGAAGAAAGAGGAAATCTATCAGACAGGCCCTTCGGAGATCGTCTTTGAAGGGAATTTTCTCTCTTAGCAGCCCTCCTGATAAAACTTAAGTATCAGAAAGAAAAAGTAACTCCCATTCCGATGACATCCACGTTGAGGTTGTATCTCTCCACGAGAGGGAATCCGTACTGAGTGGTGGTCTTTTCCCTCTCCTTCCCTTGAGCATGGATATAGACAAAATCTATCTGGGTTCTCCCTGTTCTGTACCCAATTCCTCCGATAAGGCTGACTTTATTCACATCGATGTTTGTGGGACTGAGATTTTTTTCAGGGGAAGCATAACGGTCGAATCCCAATCCACCGCGAAGGGCGATTCCTCCAGGGATGACATATTCCAGACCAGCATGCAAAATCAAAATATCATCAAAATTCATGTCCTCAAGTTCCCTGATATCACCCATGACAGGAACATTCTTGATTGTTTTTTCCACTTCATCCAGGGCTGACCACATGGTATACTGGGCTCCCGCTGTAAGCACAAGATTGTCAGCCACTCTATAGGAAAATCCTAACTCTAAATCCCAGGGAAGCTTAAATCTTGTCTCAGAATCGAGTTTAAGGTTGAGTATTCCAAGACCTGGAATGGAGGAGGTTATGGATGTTTTCCCCGAAAGATTCATGTTAGTAGGCCCTCTGACGCTTAATCCAATACCTATTCTTTCTGATGGTCGATACATCAGGCCAAAACCAGCTGTAATGGAAGAACCTCTCTCCTCACTGCTTATGGGGCCTAACCCTTCCATCTCAGTTTCCAAATCTAATATTCCCCGATAAAAATTCAGGTTTATCCCCACTGATAGCTTCTCACTAACCTGATAGGCGACGGTGGGAGTTAAAGAGATGACAGCCATATAGGATTTAAGAGGAACACCCAGATCTGCTTTTTTCCAATCCACTCCTGCGCCTGCGTAGGGAACATAAGCCCCAAAACCAATGGTTATTCTCTCGTTCATCCTGTAGGTGAAAAAGATTTGCGGAAGAGCACTGTTGAATTTACTTTGCGCATTGACACCCAGGTTTGTGGTGAAGTCGTGAGTGGGCCAGATATAGAATCCATCCACGGAAAAATTGAAGTTTTCATTCTGAAAAACAACACCTGCTGGGTTGTAGTAAATCGCACTGGGGTCATCCGCCAAGCCCACGAAAGCCCCTCCAAGAGCCATGGCTCTTGCGCCCATCAATGTGTTGTTCCATCCCCCTGCCCAGAGTCCAGAAACCATCATAAAAAAGGCAAGTCCAAAGATCAAAGGACAGCGTTTCATGAGTCCCTCCTTATTCCAAGGTATTTGGACCTCGTATGTTTAATATGAATTATAAAATTTTGCTGTTTTTGTCAATCTTTTACAGGAAAAAGTAAACACCTCCATTTCCATGATAGCTAATGATGAGGGATATAATCAGTCACAGCGCCGGTTCCCCTCCATCCGAAGCCAATGAAGGAGAGTGGGAGGATCTTGGCAAGGATGGATAGGAACCGGCGCTTCACTACTTAACTGGATGAAATATCTTCACTCATCACGGAAATGGAGGTGTCCATAGGGATAATGAAGGATCGTTCGTGGAATGATTGCAGAGTCAGAAATGCTGGTACCCTTTTATCTCCAACAGCCTTCTTTTTCCTCGCCTGTCGATAAGATGGATTTTCTTTCCCTCCCTCATCAGGCCGATGTAGGTTATTGGGTATTTTTGCTGCAGTCTACAGATAGATTTAATTTTTCGTGTAGGAACCGTGAAAAGAAGCTGGTAATCTTCCCCGCCATGGAGAGCAAAATCAAAACACTTTCTCTGCCAGATGTGCAATTCAGGCGAAAGAGGCAAGTTCCGCTCGTAGATCTCTGCCCCGCATCCGCTTTCCCGGCAGAGATGGGATAGATCAACAGATAAACCATCGCTGAGATCGATCATGGAAGAAGCAAGCCTCCATCTTGAGAGATCCTGTCCGAGGGCTAGTGGAGGAAGTGGATCCAAAAAAGCCTTGAGCAGAGGATCAGCTTTCTTATCCTTACCTAAACTGTGGCCTTTCCTGAGAAGAAGAAGGCCCTGTTTAGCATTTCCCAGTGTGCCTGAAACAAAGAGATGGTGACCAGGCTTGGCTCCGCTTCTCTTGATGATAGTCTCCCCTTCACCGATGAGTGTCACAGAGATGGTGATCTTTCTTGCCTGAGAGATATCCCCTCCCACAAGGGCTACACCGCTCTCCTGGGCTGCAGATTGAAAGCCCGAAAAAAATTCCTCCAGCCATCTCCTCTCAGATCCTGAAGGCACTCCCAATCCCAGAAGAGCGTATCTGGGCTTCCCCCCCATGGCAGCGATGTCGCTGAGGTTGATGTTCAGGCTTTTTCGACCCAAGAAATAAGCGGGCTGGTGGGAAGTGATGAAATGAACATCCTCGATCAGTAAATCCTTGGTGTAGATGAGTTGTATTTTCCCGACTTTGACAACAGCCGCATCATCTCCAATACCCAAGACAAGGCCAGGGCGTTTTTTGGAAAAGTCTTTTCTGATAGCTGAGATCAGTTCGCCTTCGCTTAATCGTTTAAGTTTCATTCGAGGGCTTTGTCGAAAACCTCTTTGACCTCTTCTACAAAGATAAATTTCATCTCTTTCTTGATCTTCTGGGAGATATCGATCAGATCTTTCTTGTTTGGCTTGGGTATGATAATCTTCTTCACCCCAGCTCTTTGGGCAGCCAAGACTTTCTCTTTTATCCCTCCCACAGGGAGAATATTTCCTCTTAAGGTGATTTCTCCGGTCATGGCCACATCCCACTTTACTTTCCTTCCTGTGCAGATGGAAATGAGAGCAGTTGCGATAGTGATTCCAGCCGAGGGCCCATCCTTGGGAATAGCACCTTCCGGTATATGCACGTGGAAGTCATTGGTGGAAAATATCCTGTCATCAATACCGAATTCCTCGGCATGAGCCCGCGCAAAGCTCAAAGCAGCCTGTGCAGACTCCTTCATCACATCGCCCAAAGAACCTGTCAGCGAGAGAATTCCTTTGCCTTTCATCCGGGAGGCCTCGACGAAAAGGATATCCCCTCCAGTCACTGTCCATGCCACTCCAGTGGCCACACCCACTTGATCCTTATGTAAGACTTGATCTTTGAATATCTTGGGAGGACCAAGATAACTCTCTATATTCTTGGAGGCAATCCTGGTTTTGTCTTTCTTGCCTTCGGCTACTCTCCGGGCCACTTTCCGGCATACAGAGGCAATCTCCCTTTCCAGATTCCTGACTCCTGCCTCTCTGGTATACAGTGAAATAATCTTTTTGATAGCCCCTTTGGTGAAAGAGATGAGCTTCGGATTGAGAGCATTCTCCTTTATCTGTTTGGGAATCAAATGGCGAAAAGCGATCTGAAGCTTCTCCTCCTCGGTGTAACCGGGAAGGTGCAGGATTTCCATCCTGTCTCGAAAGGCAGGCTGAATGGGATCCAGGATGTTTGCGGTGGTGATGAACATGACCTTGGAGAGGTCAAACGGCACTCCAAGATAGTGATCGCGGAAAGCATAGTTTTGTTCTGGATCCAAAACCTCAAGAAGCGCAGAGGAAGGGTCACCCCTGAAATCCGCACCGATTTTGTCCACTTCGTCCATCATGAACACGGGATTATTCGAGTGGCAGCGCCGCAACTCCTGAATGATCTTCCCCGGCATGGCTCCCACATATGTGCGTCTATGGCCTCTTATTTCTGCTTCATCATGCACGCCTCCCAAGGAAATGTGGACGAATTTCCGTCCCAAGGCTCTAGCTATGGAGAGACCGAGGGAGGTTTTCCCCACTCCTGGAGGTCCAACAAAACAGAGGATGGGACCTTTTATCCTCTTGGAAAGCTTCTTGACTCCAAGGTATTCCACGATCCTCTCCTTTACTTTTTCTAATCCATAGTGGTCTTCATCGAGAATCGTTAAGGCCTTGTGAAGATTAAGGTTGTCCACTGTGGTTTTATTCCAGGGAAGATCGAACATCCAGTCCAGATAATTACGGACAACGGCTGTCTCTGCCGATTCAGGATGCATGCGGGAAAGACGGCTGATCTGCTTTTCCAGTTCCTCCTTAACATCGCTGGATACTTTGAGTTTCTTCAATTTTTCTTTATAGCCTTTGATCTCCTCCTGGATTTCACCGTCCTCGCCGAGTTCTTTCTGGATAGCTTTCATCTGCTGGCGGAGAAAGTACTGTTTCTGAAGCTTTTCCATCTCTCCTTTGGCCTCACTTGAGATCTTCGACTGAACATCCAGAAGTTCAAGCTCCTTGGTCAGAAGCTCGTAGACTTTCTTTAACCTTTTGACAGGATCATCTAATTCCAATATCTCCTGAGCCTCTTTGACCTTCAATTCCAGGTTAGCCGCAGCCAAATCAGCCAGCCTTCCCGGCTCTTCCACGTTGGTGGCGATTATCAAAACCTCAGGCGCAATGTTCTTTCCCAGAGAAGAAGCCTTATCCAACCCGGAACGCACGTTCCTGATCAGAGCTTCAGTCTCGATGGTCTTTGCTGCCTCCTCTGGCTCATGGATGATTTCCACTTTGGCTGAATAGAAAGGCTTATTTTCCTCAAGATTCTTGATTCCAGCTCGGATCAATCCCTGGGCAAGGATTCTGATCCTTCCATCAGGTAGCTTGAGCATCCTCATGATCAAGGCGACAGTTCCCACCTCATAGACATCTTCCCTTTTGGGCTCCTCAATTTCCATGTTCTTCTGGGTCAGAAGAAGAATCATCCGGTCAGAAGAAAGAGCCTTGTCGATGGCATGCTTGGATTTTTCCCTGCCCACGAATAAGGGGACGACCATGTAGGGAAAAACCACGATATCCCTGAGCATGAGTACAGGCAATTCCTTGGGGATGTGAAGCTTCTGGTTACTTTCTCCAGTAATATCTTCGAATTGATCTGTATCGTTGTTGTTAATGTCCATTTCTCTTCTCCTTCTCTATTCCTGTGCTTTATGGATTTTCACCACGACCTCTTTTTCTCTTTCTCGTTTAAACTTTTTCAAAACGATCCTTAAAACACCGTTCTGGAGGGAAGCTTTTGCCTTATCGGGGATAACTATACTGGGGAAAAAGATGTAGCGTCGGAAATGCCCATATTCTCGTTCCAACCGAAGGAATTTCTTCCTTCCCGGGGATAATTTCTCTCCTTTTACACCGCTTATCTCCAGCCGATTGCTGTGAAGCAGGATGTTGATATCCTTCTGGGCTACCCCGGGAACTTCTATCTCTACCAGGATCTCATCTTGCTTTTCGGATATATCCACACAGGGAACCCAAATTTCATCCAGCCCGAAGATTTCTCTCTTCTGAAAAAAAACCTCGGCCGCGATACGGTTAATTTCGGCTTCGATTTTTTCGGTTCTTGAGATTGGCTTTATCTTTTTGACCATCGAAAGGCAGACTTATTTCTCTTTGAGAAGCTTCTCTAACTCCTGCTTGAATTCCAGAACATCCTTGAATTCGCGGTAGACAGAGGCAAATCGCACGTAAGCAACTTTATCCAGAGCTTTGAGCTTTTTCATCACTAACCGTCCAATCTCAGATGCATTCATCTCCTTTTCAGGGCGATCCTGAAGTATCGTCTCCACCTCTTCCACGATCTCCTCAAGCTTGGAGACGGGAACAGGCCTTTTCTCGCAGGCCTTCAGCATGCCTCGCAAGAGCTTCTGGCTATCGAAAGGCTGGCGTTTTCCGTCCTTCTTAACCACCATATAGGGGATTTCTTCGATTTTTTCATAGGTGGTGAATCGCCTCTCGCAGGAAAGACATTCTCTTCGACGGCGGATTCGGAGTCCATTCTTGCTTTCCCTGGAGTCGATGACTTTACTTTCTGGATGATCACAAAAAGGACATCTCATAGTTCAGCTTCCTCTCCTAATTTCTTCAATTGAAACAGTGAAATTCCCTCTTTCCATAATATAGCATAACCCAACAGACAAGTCACCACCAGCTGAATTGCATGAACCATGATGGTCATACTTACGGCCAGGTTGGCATCGATGTGAAAGAGGGACGTTAAACCAAGTTTGCTGAAATAGTGGAATCCCCCCACCATCCCTGGGGTAGGAATTGAAGCGCCGACCATGGTGAGAAAAACGTACGGAAAGAGGAGAAAGTAAGGGACATAAATATTATAAGCAAAGAAGAATATCCAATAATAAAAAATGATTCCCAGCCAGACGACAAAGGATAATCCGATATAGGCAAAAAGATTGCCGAAGGAGTGAAAAAATTTCAGCCCTTCGACGAATTCATGGAATATATTGAGAATTCTTTTTGAAATTCTTTCAGGAAAGGGCCTCAGCAGGAAAGAGAAGACCGAGAAGGTTTTTTCTCTGAAAAAATACAAGGATAGGGCGATGATGAGCATGACAGAGGCAAAAGCAACTCCCACAAAACCCCAGAGGTAAAGACTTGAGTAGGCCTCGGCATCAGCATGGAAAAAGGAGGAATAGAGAGGCTTGGCAATGAGAAAAATCCCTAACAAAAAGCACATGGTGAAAATGTCGAAGATTCGCTCAACCACGACTGTTCCCAAGACAAATCCTTTTCTTATGTTCTCCTTTTGAGCCAGGTATATGGGCTTGACCAGCTCACCGAGCCTTCCCGGGAAGATTAGAGTGACCGTGAAACCGACTGCGTTCGCAGCGAATCGATTGAATAATCTGGTCCCTTTTTTCTCATGCCTGAGGAGAAGTTCCCATCGGATCGCACGAGTGAAGAGGTGAAGGGGGACAAGGATGATGATGAGGACGAATAATCTAAGGTTGACGTCTGTGAGATATCCGAAAACTTCTTTCCAATCCACACTCCGGAAGAAAAAATAGAGAAAAACAACAGTGAGAAAGAAGATGATGCCCAGGCGAAGGATGTTCTTCTTCATTTTTTAGTCGGAAATCTTATCATCATCCCCATACCAAGTCAATAAATGTCGCCATCCATCGGGGGCAGGTTTGCATAAGCTACATAACTTAAAAAAATCAACGAAGCAGTGAGGAGTAAACCGCCTCCTCAATACCTAGCTGCACAGAATATCTTCACTCCTCAAGGCCATGGAAATGCGAATTGGATTAGCAGCAAGCCTCAAGGTTGAAAAAGAAGCTGTTATTTATTATCATTTCTAACTAGCTGGGAAGTCGTCCAATGGCAGGACACATGACTCTGGATCATGGAATCGGGGTTCGAATCCCTGCTTCCCAGCCACTCCTGTTAGCCTAGTCTTCCCCTGGGAAATTAACGAAATTTCGGCTCCACTAATCTTCTCATTGTTAAACAAATGTAGGCGATTATAAACAAATTTCGTCACCAGAATATCACGCAAACGTCACAATCGTTTTGGCGATCTTAGTCAAATCTGATGACATCCTGTAACAAATGGGGAGAAGTCTGCTTCCCGTTCAATTGACATAACATTCGCTGCTATGATAATAGTTACAATAGCATAGACAGGGATAAAGTGAGCTTCAAGCGAGAATCTTTCTGTCATTCTAGCAAAACGGGGTGAAAATGGCAGTTAAATGCCCTAAGTGTCAAACTGATAATCCTGATACATCTAGCTACTGTGCTGACTGCGGCACTCAATTAATCCAGCAAAAGGATACCCCTGCCGTTACAAGAACACTCGAAACGCCCTTTCCACAGCTTAGCCCCGGAACATCTTTGGCTAATAGATATGAAATCATTAGAGAGCTTGGTAAGGGAGGAATGGGAGAAGTCTACCTTGCAGAAGACACCACTCTGAAACGTCAAGTGGCCATCAAGGTTCTTCCTCAACAATATGCCCTGGACAAGGAGCGACTGACTCGTTTTGAGAGGGAAGCAAGGCTATTAGCGTTACTTAATCACCCTAACATTGCAATCATTCATAGTCTTGATAAGTTCGACGGTCAGCAGTTTCTGGTAATGGAACTAGTAGAAGGCGACACTCTAGCAGAGCGATTGAAGAAAGGACCTTTACCAGTAGATGAAGCACTTGAAGTGTGTCGACAGATTGCAGAAGGGCTGGAGTCGGCCCATGAGAAGGGAATCATCCACCGGGACCTTAAACCGGGAAACATCAAGATCACTCCGGGGGGCAAGGTAAAAATTCTCGACTTTGGACTGGCCAAGGCTTTTCATGAGGAGCCTGAAGCGGCCGATCTCTCCCAGTCCCCGACTCTAACAGATCGGATGACCCAGCCTGGTATGATATTAGGGACTTCATTCTACATGAGTCCGGAGCAAGTCAGAGGGAAGGTAGTAGACAAGCGCGCAGATATCTGGGCATTCGGATGTTGTCTTTATGAAGCACTGACTGGTAAGATTGCTTTCTTAGGAGAAACAATCTCCGACTCCATCGCTAGGGTGCTTGAACGGGAGCCGGATTGGGATGCTTTACCCGAGGCCACTCCGGGGCAGATTCGTGTTCTTATACAGCGATGTTTGCGAAAGGACCCGAAGAGACGGCTTCACCACATCTCCGATGCCCGGATCGAGATCGAAGACACTCTGGAACAGACCTTGCAGCTGCCGTCCTCGCTGGCGGCAACACAACACTGGATGTTACGTCGGCCCTTGAGAGTATGGAGTCTATTGGTTTTTGCGATTATCGCCACGGCGGTCACGGTCTGGATCTTGAAGCCTCCACTCCGCCTTCATGCGCCCTCCTCCACTTCCTTGGGGATCATCCTTCCACGAAACCAATACCTCGTGACGGGATTTGCCTCAAACGTTGCCATTTCTCCTGATGGAAGAAACTTGGTCTACGTTGGTGGAAGCAGTGGTCTAAGTCTTCGTCGCCAGCTCTACCTCCGAACGCTGGATAGTTTCACAGCCAACCCCATCCCGAACACCGAGGACGCCAGCGTACCTTTCTTCTCCCCCAATTGTCAGTGGGTGGGTTTCTTTGCCGAAGGAAAGCTCTGGAAGGTGCCCATCACGGGCGGTATGCCGGTGGCGATCTGCGATGCTGCAAGAATTTGCACGGGCGCAAGTTGGGGGGGGCAATGACACCATCATTTTTACTGTTTTTGGATCAGGACTCCTGCGAGTTTCAGCAAACGGAGGTCAGCCCGAAGAGCTGACTTCGCCAGATTTAGAGAGAGGAGAGCTGGGCCATCAGTGGCCACAGATTCTAGAGAAAGACAAGGGCGTTCTCTTCGGTATAGTCACATCCGAGGGGAGTGGGAGGATTGTCATCTTGTCTCCAGAGACGGGGGAACAGCGTGAACTCTTTGTAGGTAGCGACAAGGCACGCCATCTGCGCTCTGGCCACCTCGTATATGCTTACGAAGGGAGCATGTGGGCCGTCCCCTTTGATCTAGAAAAAATGAAATTGAACGGCTCCCCGATCCAGATTCTTGACGGAGTCAGCAGTCAGTTCACAGTCTCCGAAACAGGGTCGATCGTGTATGGGGCTAATCCGGCTGCCGAGAATACGCTGGTGTGGGTCGATCGCGAGGGGCAGGTGGCCCCGATCATAGATGTTCCGGGAAGTTATTGGACACCCCGCCTCTCGCCCGATGGACGACAACTCGCCTTCAATGGGGCGGGTGACATCTGGATTCTAGATTTGGAGCGGGGTACGCGGACCCGACTGACTGTTGAAGGACGCAACTACTGGCCTCTCTGGACTCCCGACGATTCCCGCATTTCGTTCGCATCCACAAGATCAAGGTCAATCGACATCTACTGGAAATCCGCGGACGGGAGTGGCGAGACGGAACCCTTGCTAATAAGAGATCCTTATCCTCAGATCCCTCTTTCATGGTCCCCCGACGGCCAGCATCTTCTTTTCACGGAGATCCATCCCAAGAGCCGTGGAGATATCTGGGTGTTGTCGTGTACACCTGATCACTCCATATCATCCGTGATCGCCACTAAATTCCACGAAAATTGGGCAGCATTCTCTCCTGACGGAGACTGGCTGGTCTACGACTCCAATGAGTCTGGACGGAGTGAAGTTTATGTGCAACCGTTTCCCGGTCCTGGAAAGAGGTGGCAAATCTCGCCTGATGGTGGGTCGTTTCCTGTTTGGTCGACTGACGGGACAGAGCTATTCTATCGCCAACGAGATGGCTGGATCATGAGCGTCGCAGTGGAGACTGAGCCGGTCTTCGTTGCCAAAGATCCACAGAGACTTTTTGAAGGGAGGTTCACCAGAAGTTTCGATGTCACATCTGATGGTCAGCGGTTCGTCATGACCCAAAGCGTAGAGGACTCTGGGGCCCTCGTAACCGAGTTACGTGTCGTCCTCAACTGGTTTGAAGAACTGAAACGCCTTGCTCCTACAGGGAAGTAAGAAGAAAACCAAAGCCATAGAGCGTCACAAGAAATTCCTCGACATCTGGAAAGACGCTGATTCTGGTATTGCTGATGTGGAGGATGCGAAAAAGAGGCTGGCTGGGTCGTAAAAATCGCCTTGATGTTCTGATAACTAAGTTTACTGTTTTCCTATCTTGATTGATGATATAAGGAAGCTTGAGAAACTGAGCAATTTCCCATCCCCAAGAAGGGAAGAAAATGAAAAATAGAATCATTACCCCTTTTTTCTTCATCGTTTTTTTGGGCTTTCAATTTCAATCCATAGCCCAGTTCACTCCGGAGGAACTGGAAGAAAGAGAAAAATGGGAAGAGTTCCTCAAAACTGCAGAGATAGTAGGATCTGAAGATATACCAGAGGGCGTTACAAAGCCGATTAGACTCTTCTTAAAAAAGGGCAAAGTAGAAGGAAGTGGTGCATGGAAGAAGGTCAAGGGCGTTAAGCAGGGATTCCTTGAGGGATGGCAGTATGAAATCGCTGCTTACGAGATGGATAAGCTTTTAGGATTGAACATGGTTCCCCCTACAGTTGAAAGAGAATTTAAAGAGGAAAAGGGCTCTCTTCAGTTTTGGATGGAATTTAAAATGAGCGATCTTGAAAGAATGGACCAGAAGATACAGATTCCCCCTTCCAAACTCGATAACTGGTCAAAAATGAAATATCTAATGAGGGCTTTTGACAGTTTGATCGCTAATGGAGATCGAACCCAGGAGAATATCCGCTATACCAAGGATTGGCGGATGATACTCATCGATCATTCCCGCAGTTTCCGTTTCTCCAAGAAATTCACAAAGAATCTTGTCTATGGAAAGAACGGTATCAAGGAACGCAAGTTATTCAGGATACTTCCCCGGGTTTTTGTGGAAAAGATAAGAACTCTGAACTTCGATAACATTAAAAAAGCTGTTGGTTCCTATCTGAAGGACAAAGAGATCGAAGCAATTCTCACCCGAAAGGAGCTTCTCTTGACAGAAATTGATGAAATGATAAAAGAAAAAGGTGAAGATAGAGTTTTGTATTAATGTATCATTTTATATAGCATTTCAGAAAATTTAATCGGAAAATCTTAATATAGAAGAGGAGGGATAAATGAAGATAAGATTCATTTTCTTTTTCACTCTCCTATTAGTCTTAGGATTTGGTTTTCAATCCATAGCTCAGTTCACCTCAGAGGAACTGGCAGAAAGAGAAAAATGGGAAGAGTTCCTTGAAACAGCTAAAATTGTCGGGCAGAAACAACAGAAAAGTCGAGAAGCAGTAACTGAACCTTGGGAACTGACCTTAGAAAAAAATGGGGTTACGAGAAAGGCCCTCTGGAAAAATGCAGAGGGCCGAATGGGGGGATTTATCGAGAACTGGAGATGGGAAATCGCTGCCTACCGGTTAGATAAGCTGTTGAGCTTGAACATGATCTCGCCGACAGTTGAAAGAAGGTTTATGGAACAGCGAGGTTCTTGTCAACTATGGGTGGATTATTGGATAAAAGCCACGCATAAAAATGAGAAGAAAATTAAAGTTCCCTCTTACAAAATCTTCTACTACAACAGGGCTACTTACTTGCGGTGGGCTTTTGATAACTTGATTGGCAATGCAGACCGACATGCGGGGAATATTTTCATAACAGAAGACTGGCGGATAATCCTTCCCGACCACTCCCGCTCTTTCCGGACATCCAATAAATTCACAAAAAATCTCATTTACACTGAGAAACATAAAGAAGGGCCAAAAGTTATGAAAGAGCTTCCCCGAGCTTTTGTCGAAAAATTGAAGTCCTTGAATTTTGAACTTATCAGGGATATTGTCGGAGAATACCTGACAGATAAGGAAATCGAAGCTGTCCTCCTCCGGAGAGAATTAATTCTTAAGGTTGTCGACGAACGTATAAAGAAGCTCGGTGAAGACAAAGTCTTGTACTGAAATTATTTTTTTGTTTTTGTTTACAAAGCTAGAGAGTTATGAGAAGTTCCTCGACCTATGGAAAGATGCTGATCCTGGGATCCCTAAGGTTGAGGATGCGAATAAGAGGCTGGCGGGATTGAAGAACCAATAGAAAAAAGCCATCGGATTTGGAATCCGTCGTTTTATGACCCTATACAATCATTATCTCAATTAATTTCAGTGAGTTAAACTAGTATGCATTTTAAATATTAGGTTTTTGTGACCAGATTGTGACCAGTATCTGAATTAGAGGGGAACATGACTCTGGATCATGGAATCGGGGTTCGAATCCTTGCCTCCCAGTCATCCTGATTTTCGAGATTTTCCCTGATTTCTAAGTCTTTTCTTGATTTGACTCTTTACACATGAATTGATATTCTTTTGGTAACCTGAACAAAAGGGTTGGCCATAACATCGGAAACTCCAATCGGCGATAACAAGAATAGATTCCAGCTTAGATTTCTTTGTTGCAACAACAGCTCGAATGAAGATGCTATCTATCAAAAAAATTTCTTCCAATACACAAATTTTGAGGAGGGGAAAAATGAAATTGGATGTCATCCGTTTGGGATGTGCTCTTTCGGCCGTCTGGGGATTAATCGTTCTTCTTGCAGGCATCACCAATCTCCTCTGGCCCGGGTATGCGGAGGAATTCCTGAAAATGATTGATTCCATATATCCTGGTTACCATTATGGCCTGTGGGGATTTGGAGGAGTGGCTGTGGCCACATTGTATGCGATTATCGATGGCTGGGTGATCGGAGTCGTCTTTGCCTGGCTTTACAATCTGTTTACTAAAAGACAAAGAGCATAGGCAATCGCTCCGCTTGAAGATCGGGCCCTACAGATTTTTTAGCTGAATATTTCGTCTTTTCATATTCTCGAGGACAAAGGGGTAGGCCTCCAGGACTTCAAGTTCCAGCTTAGGTTCTCTGGCATACTGACTGAGGAGCTTCTCCAATCGGTCAATTTCCTCTGGCGTAAAAAGATCTCTCATCAAGGCAGGCCAGACTCTAATCCCCGCCTCCTCCAATTTCTGAAGAGCAATCAGCGGATACTGAAAAAATTCCTTCTTGGCGCCAGTGATACGCTCAAAAGAGTTCTCATCGGTCCCCTTCAGGCACACTCTGATATTTAGATTGGGAAATCGCAATTTTTTAATCAAGTCGTTCCTGGCACCGAGGAAAAATCCGTTTGTCTCTAAGATAAAAATGACATGAGGCATGCTTTGAAAGATGCGATGAAGAACCATCCTTAAATGTTCAAACGACTTCTCTCCCAGAATAGGCTCGGCTCCGCTTATTCTGAACAGACGAAAAGCCTTTTTTCGGGCAATATGGAGGAGTTTTGAAGCCACCTGTTGGGGAGAATAGAAATCATTGAAACGCTGGGGATTGAGATTCCGGAAGTAATTCCAACAATAGGCACAGAGGAAAGAACAGCCAACAGCATCGGCTGTCGCAATTCCCCCATAATAGGGTGCAGGTCTGAACCTATGATACAACCTCTTCTCCCCTCTCATCACCATAGATTCTGCCTCTTCGGAACGCTTGAGAGGATCGAATGGGAATTTCAGCTCTTCTTCTGTCATTAGTGATGATCATTATAACCCAAAAAAAGGGCGGAGTCCCCCTTTTCATGCTTGCCGCATTTGCAAATGATGGATGACAATTGTATAAATTTCATATAAATGAGGTCGTCATGAAAAAATTGGTTTTTATCTTATCTCTCCTCATCTTTTTCATATCCCCGTCTCCTGCGGAGGATCAGAAAGGATTGATTCCCGCCTTTAAGATTGAGCATAATGCCCTCTCACTCGAGCGGCTGGCCCAACCCGGGACACCTTTTGATAAGGCAGGCAGAAAGTTTGCTATCCTAGGAGATGAGAGCGGCTCTTTCGAAGCCTGGGCCTATCCGCTCAAACTCCTGCGTAATTTTGAATTCTCCTTCTTGGTGGGAAGTTCCACACGCCTCATTCCGGCAAGAGATATCGTCCGTTATATCTCTGTCAACCCTGAAGCCACCGCATTGACCTACACCTATCAATCCTTCACCGTTGAGGCCATCTACATTACCCCATTGCAAGAATCTGGAGCGATGATTCTCCTTAAAGTGGATTCCACCACTCCCCTAACCATTGTCTGCGGATTCTTACCTGTACTACAACCCATGTGGCCGGCAGGCCTGGGTGGCCAGTATGCTTACTGGGATGACAAACTGAAAGCCTATATCATCTCTGAATCAACGATGAAAAATCACGGAATCATAGGCTCCCCGGCTTCCTCTGGAATCTCCTACACCCCTGCCCACATGCTCTCCGACACGCCGAATGAATTCAAAATCGAGATTCCAGATCCTGCCGTTGCTGCTCATAAATATATCCCCATATACATGGCAGGCGGAAAGGGCCCGAGAGATGAGGTCATTAAAGTTTATAATAAATTAATGAGCGATCCTGAAAAATTCTATAGAGAGAATGAGGCTTATTACAAGAATCTCAGCCAAAACACACTTCAAATTCAAACGCCTGATGAGAAGTTAAACCTTGCCTTTGAATGGGCAAAAGTGGCCTATGACAACCTGATCGTTGAGAATCCGGATCTCGGAAAAGGGCTGGTCGCTGGATTGGGAGCTTCTGGGACAAGCGGTCGCCCAGGCTTTGGCTGGTTCTTCGGCGGAGACGCCTTTATTAATTGTTTCAGCCTCTTGAGTTATGGGGCTTTTTCCACTGTACGGGATACTCTAGCTTTCAATCAGAAATGGCAGCGAAAAGACGGGAAGATGGCCCATGAACTCTCCCAGGCAGCCGGATACATCGACTGGTGGAACGATTATCATTATGGCTATATTCACGCAGATACAACGCCCTATTACATTGTCGCTATGCACGATTACCTCAGAATGAGCGGCGATGAGGCATTCATCAAAGAAAGCTGGGATTCGCTCAAGCGAGCTTATGAGTGGTGTCTGAGCACAGATGCTAACGGCGACGGGCTCATGGACAACAGAAAAGCCGGTTTAGGCGCCCTGGAGTACGGCGCCCTCACAGGGATCGAAACAGATGTTTATCTGGCTGCCATCTGGGCCCAAGCTGCCTATGCCATGCAGCACCTGGCTCGAATCGCAGAAGATAGAGCGTACGCAGAGAGAACGTTTCAAGACTATGAGAAGGCCAAGAAAGCATTCAACGAAAAATTCTGGGATAAAGAGAAGAAGTTCTACGTTTATGCGTTCAACGCAGAAGGAGAAACAGTCAAAGAAATCTCACCTTGGAATGCACTAGGCCTGATGTGGGGTTTGGGGACCCCAGAACGGAGTCTTCTCTCCTTTGAAAAACTTAACTCTTCAGAGCTAACAACGGATTGGGGAACACGGAGCCTTTCCTCGCAAAGTCATTATTACGAACCTCTGGGCTACAATTACGGCGCTGTCTGGCCCTTCATCACCAGTTGGGTCTCCACAGCCCAGTTCAAACACCATCTTCATCTTCAGGGATATAGCTCGCTCGTCGCTACTGCTCGGCACACCTTTGACCACGCTCTGGGCTGCATCACCGAGGTCTTCTGCGGAAGCCATTATTTCTGGCCCCAGGAAACAGTATCTCACCAGGGCTTTTCTACGGCCGGGGTAGTCCTTCCTTTAGTTCGCGGACTTCTCGGACTGGAAGGAGATGCACTGTCAAAAACCATCGTTTTTTCGCCTCACTTTCCTGCTGACTGGCGGGAAGTTTCTATCAGAAATTATAAAATCGGAAATGTTGTGTTTTCCTGTAATTACAAACGGAGTAAAGGCAAAATCGCTGTTTCTGTTCAATCGAAGAACGCAGAAGGCTACAAGCTCCGCTACGCTCCTGCTCTGGGAATAGGAAGCATGATCAAATCTCTTAAAGTGGATGGTGAGCCTTTTGCCTTCCAAATCCAAAATAAAAAGCAGATGATTTTAGGACATGCGGAAATTCCCATAAAAAACCAATCTGTGACTGTTGAGATGGAATTTGAGCCATTCGTAGAGATTCTGCCTCCGGTAATGCAGACAAAGGTGGGAGAGAGGAACAAAGGCCTGAAAATCATCTCTGTGGAGAAGGAAGGAAAAATGTTAAAAGTCAAAGTAGAAGGCCTGGCCGATGAATTCTATGAATTAGGAGTGATGAACGAAGAGCTCATATATAAAGTGGAAGGGGCTAAGCTTGAGGGAAACAAACTCAAAATAAAGATTCCGTATGGAGAAACTCGGGCCTTCCTGCCGCATCAAATCTTAATCCATGTCAGAAATTCTGAGTAACTTCTTCCTAACACTTCAAAAAACAGGAAATAGGTATTGTGTCCCCCTTTTATTTGAGATATCATAAAAAAGAGAAAGATGGGTATAAAAAAAGCCTTTGTTATCATATTCTGCCCGCTTGTATGTGCTTCTTTTATTTTCTCCCAAAGTCTGGTGGAAATAGCCAAAAAGGAAAAGGAAAGAAGGGCAAAACTCAAGGAAAAAAGTGCAAAAGTCGTGACCAATGTTGATTTGGCAATGGGGAAGAGAGAGCCTGCTTTGACCATCATCAGAGCTTACATACCAACATCGGAAAGCACTGAGCCTTTAGCTACCCAAGGACGTCCAAAAAGTGTGAAAGCCTCCGGGATCGATAGAGAAAGCCAGGTCAGTCCCGAAGAATTAGAGACCAAATCAGAAAAAGCCGATGAATATGCGGAGCTTTTGACCTTGAAAATAAACGGTCTCTGGCAAAAATTCTACAGCTTCCGGGACTGGACTCTGAGAGACGAGATCCAGAGAGAAATGGCCGAAACCTTCGAGAAACTCCAGAAAGCCCAGCAAGAAGCTGAAAAGGCTAAGAGAGATTTGAAGAGTCAGCGATCGAGAAAAAAGAGGTAATACTTCCCTCCTCTCCAGCTGAATCAAAGGCACGATTCATAAAAAAGCTAGCAGCAACTTCTCTAGGAATTCAAGATTATCTTCCCACTTTATTCCCGGGGAAGCCAGACAGCCATTTCCCCCACCCCTCGGTGAGACCAGACATAATAAGGAATGGCAACGAGGCTTTCTTCGCTTTCCTGATTCCGGCTTTTAAGCACATTGATGCCGCCAAGCAGGTCGGCATTGAATTCCACATCAAACTCCAAATCATCCGCAATAGTACGATGGAGCACTTCTCCTCCGTTATCCACTCCTTCCAGGCAATAGACAAGGGGGCCTCTCTGCAAGGCAATTTTACCCACATCGTCCCTTACCGCCTCATGAGCCACGACTCTCTGCACAGGCATCGGAAGATCAAGCTCGATCACATCTCCTTTCTGCCACTTGCGCTGAATACGGGCAAATCCCTTCTCCATATTCAGCTCCCACGTCTCTGAATTCACTCTGAGCGCAGGTTTTTCTTTAACGGGACTCAAGCAGGAATACAGATCGCTCGGAATCGGCTCGTTTCTGGCCCAGCCGGGTATCCTGATGTAAACAGAGAATTCCGCCGGCTTCTCTGGCTCGATGGAGATTTTCACTTTTCCTTCCCAAGGATAGCGTGTTTCCTGGGTGACATACACCACATTCTCTCCGAGTTGTATCTTCCCCTTTCCCTGGACGAATAGATTGATATACAGGATATCGCCTTGCTGGGCAAACACATACCCCGGGATGGAAGGCACGAATCGGGCGACATTCACAGGACAACAGGCGCAGTCAAACCATGGTTTGCGCGTAGCTTCTCCCTGGTTGAATGGGAATTTGCCGTCCGACTCCAGGGGGTTGGGATAGAAGAAGAGGTCGCCGCTCAGAGATATTCCCGCGAGCAGTCCGTTGTAGAGAGTGCGTTCCAAGACATCGATGTACTTAGCGTCTCCGTTGAGGAGAAACAGGCGGTAGTTCCAGAAAACGTTTCCTATGGCCGCACAGGTCTCGTTATAGGCTGTGGCGTTCGGGAGTTCGTAGTTTTCGCCAAAGGCCTCTCCTTCATGACGGGATCCGATTCCACCTGTTATGTATATCTTCTTTGAGACCACATTCTTCCAGAGCTGGTCGAGGGCATTGAGGTATTCAACATTTCCAGTGAGCGCAGCCACATCCGCCATTCCCGAGTACATGTATGTGGCCCTTACAGCATGCCCGACGGCCTCATCCTGTTCGGCTACGGGTTTGTGTGCCTGAAGGTACCAATCCTGGTTATAGATAGAAAAGGCTGAGGTCTCAGCAAACTTTTTTTCATGCCTGATCCGGCCCCTCTCATCCAGAAAAAATTTCGCCAGTTTCAGGTACTTTCCCTCGCCTGTCACCCGGTAGAGTTTTACCAGCCCGATCTCGATTTCCTGATGTCCAGGAAATCCTTGTCTTTTATCTGGCCCGAACACGCTGGCAATGAAGTCTGCATTCTTCTTGGCAATATCCAGAAAACTGCGTTTACCGGTAGCAAGATAATAAGCCACGGCTGCCTCATACATGTGTCCGACGTTGTAGAGTTCATGACTGGATCCCAGGTTTGACCAACGTTCCTCGCCTGTTCCAGGGGGAAGATTCTGAGATTCGATGGTACGCGCCGTGTAGAGATAGCCGTCATCCTCCTGGGCAGCGGCAATCTTTTCGATCAGGTCGTCCATGTATTTCTCGAGTTCAGGGTCTGGATGAAGAGCCAGGGAATAGGCAGCTCCTTCCATGATCTTGAACACATCAGAGTCATTGTATCTTATGCCCACAAATTTACCCGGCATTAAGCCGCCGGCTTTGGCAAAATTATCGATGCGACCTGTCTCCTCACACTTCTTGAAGGCAAAGGGGATGGTGACTGTGCGATTGGTCTCCATCCGTGGAAGCCAGAAATCATCATCGATCTGGACTTCTGTGAAGGAGAGAGGTTTTACCGGATAATCCCTCTGTTCTTTTTCTGAATTTTCTTCCACTAACCGTCTAAACCTTGGATGCTCGCGCAGCGGATCCCAGGTTGGATCGATTCGCAAAAGAGGAACAGAAATCAAGTCTCCAGAGGGAATAGACAACAGGTATTCCAATTTGTTGATTGCCTCGTCATATTCACCGACTATAGTATAAATTTGGGTTAAGTTCAGGACATAGTAACGTCCTTCTACGGCATCTCTTGACTCCGGGTAGAGCTCAACTGCTCGATTTCCTTCTCGAATAGCTTCCTCTTTTTGACCCTGGTAAGCATAAGCGAGGCCAAGTGCTGCATGAAGCCCCGGGTCACCTGGATTTTTTTTCAGGATTTCTTCAATAACAAGGCGTGCCTTTTCCCCATACATCTTCATTATCGAAAAATCTTTCTTCGCCTGATAAACAGAGGCATAGAAGAGATTCTTATGAAAATAGAAGCCAGCCCAATAATAAGAATCATAGGATAAAGAAGCAAGATGATCCAGCGCATCTTGGAATTTCCGCTCAAGCATAAAAAGAGTAAACCAATTATGATCGGTCATCCGGTTATGAGGCAATCTCTCCAGCAAGGCTCGGGCCTTTTGAGTATTTGCTTCTGAAAGGATAGCGACATCCACTTTCCCTAATCGGGCATTATCAGGATTCTGGGCAACCGAGACGGCGCGGTCGAACCAATCCTCAGCCTCTTCATATCTTCTCATGGCTAACAAAGAACTGCCCTGTTGAATGGCGATGCTGTCGCTAAGAGGATTGAGCTTGAATGCCTTTTCAACATTCGCTATAGATTCTTCCCATCTCCCCTGGCGCCGCAGGATATATCCAACGTATGCGGAGGTGAAGTTTGGCCAGGCTCGTTGGACTGATTCAAAAATTTCAAGCGCCCGTTCATAATCCTGGAATCCCCAATAATAGTAAAATGCCAGTGCGCTTTTCGCACTGGGGAAATTAGGCTCAAGCTCAAGTGCTTTATCTGTAGCATCTCTAGATTTTGCCAGCCGCTCAGGGGTGCGGTCAATCCCGATCGTATATGCCGTCAAATGGGCAAAAGAAAGAGATACGTAGGCTAGAGTGAAGTCAGGATCTAAATCTATCGCCTTTTCATACAGCTCAACAGCTTGTTCAAACTCTTGAGGATCTAAACTGCTCCCTCCTTTGTAAAGCTGCTCCCCTGCGCGAAGGTAATAGTCAAAGGCTTTAAAGTTATCGGTTGGTTTGGTCAATAGAGCCTTACGTTCGGGCTCCAGTATGGCAAGATCTAACTGCTTGACGACCTGTTCAGCAATATCAGACTGGACTGAAAAGATATCTTCTATAATCCTGTCATAATTTTCAGACCAGAGATGAGTGTTATCCGAGACCCGGATAAGCTGCGGTGTGACACGAACACGGCCTCTACTTTCCTGGCTCCGGTCCCAACGCACACTCCCTTCAAGCATATAATCCACCCCTAGCTCTTCACCGATTTGCTTGATGGTCTTCCTCGTATTCTTGTACTGTGTGGCACTGGACCGGGAAATAACTCCTAGCCCGTATAATACTGATAGGCGGCTGGTAAGCTCGTCAGTCAATCCATCTGCAAAATATTCATCTTCAGAAGATCCCAAGTTCTCAAACGGTAAGACCACAAGCATCTTCTCACCAGGAACAGAAGGTGCACTCTCCTTTCTGGTAAGCAGAATTCCTATGCTAACTCCAATGACTACCACTAAAAATGTTACGACTACTACCCACCACTTTCTGAATCGTAATCCCTCCTTCTTCAAAGTGATGGCTTTCCCTTTTGGAGCACTCTCCTTTATCACAGATATCTGTTCCTCTATTTCGGACAAATCATCGTATAGCTCCCTGACTGTCTTGTATCGCTTATCCCTGTCCTTCTCCATGCACTTGAGAATGACTTGACTGAGAGCCTCAGGAACCTGAGTGTTGTATTTCTTCGGATCTGGTGGCGGCTCAGTTTTGTGTTTTATCGCCACAGATAAGGAAGTTTCTCCTTCAAACGGCAACCTACCTGTTACCATCTCAAAGAGTGTTACACCCAGAGAATAGAGATCAGAACACTGATCTGCCTCTTTGCCTTCCAATTGTTCCGGGGACATGTACTCTGGCGTCCCAACTATCACATCCACCCCAGTTATTCCTTTTGCTTTAAGCGAGCGTGCAATCCCAAAGTCCATGATCCGGGCATTCCCATCATGGCTGCCTATCATGATATTGCCGGACTTTATATCACGATGGACGACACCCAGACTATGTGCCTCTCTGAGTCCCTCACACACCTGCTTGGCGATAGAGACGGCCTGGGCCGGACTCAATTGCCCCATCATCCTGATCATGCTTTTGAGATTTTCTCCAGGCACATATTCCATAGCAATGTAGTGAGTTTTTCCTTCCTCGCCGAGGTCATACATGCGGCAAACATTCTTATGGGCAATCTTGCGGGCAAATTTCAATTCATTGTTGAAGCGCTCGATGGTCTTTTTGTCAGAGGTGATTTCTGGCCTCAGGAGCTTTAGAGCCACTTCTTCCTTTATCCTGGTATCGAAAATCCTGTACACTCTGCCCAATCCTCCTTCACCCAGTTTCTCAATGATCTCGTACCTACCTGCAAAAGTGCTCCCCCTAGTGAGTTCATCGGTCGTCGTCTCCAGGGTTTCAGCTTGAGAGAAGGAGATTTGTTTGGAGGCCACTAATCTTGTTCCACACCTGCCGCAATAGTGTGTATCGGCAGGGTTTTCAAACTGACATTTCGGGCACTTCATGTTTTTAGCCTAATTAATATATTATAACAAAGAAATATTGAAAACGCTTTCGATAGGCCTAAAATGCCTGTTGAGAGCAGGGCGACTGTTGTCTGGCAGAGGAAGACCAAGAGGGTAAGAATCCAAAAATTAGTATTATGTCCCCAGATATGGAACTTTTTTGTTGATAATACGTTTACAAGAATAGAAATATATTGTTTTAACTTTAAGGAGGGCATCATGGCGAAGTTGCTAAAGAAAACACATCCCGGCACTATTGCTGCCCTGATACTGATCGGCACTGTTGCGGCCCTGATAGTGATATTTTTTTGCTTTTAATACAGCACTTTTTATTCAGGAAAAAAGGTCGATACTGAGAAGCTTTATGCAGAAATAGCCGGCAGTAATGAATTTGATTTTTAAGGGGAAATCATTGTTAACGACTTCTTTGCCCTTCTAGGCAGCTGAGAAACTCGCTCGATTTACAAATCCTCGGCCTTCGGTTGCCCAGCAAGAAACTCTTGATTGCAACCGAAAGGAATCTCCTATAATTTGTTCACTAAATGATATTCGACAGCTATTTACAAGGGAAGAAGAATAGAATTTATACACACTTTAACCTGCAAACTTAAAAACGGGAATAAAAAAGGCAGCACCTTAAGGAACATTTCTTTATAAGGTGTCGACCCCTCATGACTTTTTAGCGTAATACATATATGATGAATCATGAATTGGAAATGAATACGAATGACAAGCTGGTTGTACTGTTGGCTAAAGAAGGAGATGAAAGTGCATTCCGGGAATTATACGAAAATAATTACGACATGATCTATCGACTTGCCTACTATTATTCAAAATCTCAGCAGGATGCTGAGGACATAATGCAGGAAACTTTCATAAAAGCTTTTAAAGGCATCAGAAAATTCGATTTCAACACCAGCAGCAATTTTTCTGCATGGATTTACCAGATCGGTCTTCACTGTTCTATTGACCATCTTAGAAAAAGAAAAAAGAGAAAAACAGATCAGACCGACTCTCTTACAGACATTCGCAGTGAACCGGAAGCACAGGATTGGTCGCCTGAAAAAACTGCCATTGCCAATCAGACAATCTTTCAGGTGAAAAATGCACTTAACATATTGTCTCCAAAGCAGCGCCTTATTTTCGATTTAAGGCATTTGCAGCATAGGACTCTTAAAGAGATTTCAGACCGATTACATTGTAATAAAAGTACTGTCTTAAAACATCTCCAGAGAGCGGTTTTAAAATTGAGAAATCAACTCGAACCGCTGTGGAGGGAAGAATGAACTGCGAAGAAAGTAAAAATCTAATGACCGTAAGTGTCTTCGGAAAATTGACTCCATCAGAAAAGACTCAACTGGAAGCACATCTCCAGGAATGCTCCAGATGTGCAAGAATAAATGAAAAGGTGGGAAAATTGAGTCATCCTCTTAATGAGAAAGAAGGCATTCCCCTTCCAGACAAGGAGAAATCTTGGCAAATCATTTCGGCCAAAGTATTAAAAAGAAAAGGTGGCTGGCTCGAAAGCTTTGTACTGAAAAAACCTGTCTTTCAATTCTCCCTTGCCTTCTTACTTCTGTTAGCGGGGTTTGCAGCCGGGTATTTTATCCATTCAGGCCGACAGAGGGGCAGTGAAATTACCCAGCTCCGCCAGGAAGTACTCCAGATTCGCGAGATCGCCGCAGTCTCACTGCTTCGACAGGAATCTCTGAACATAAGGCTGAGAGAAATAGGCAGGAGTTCTCTGTCGGTACAGCCTGATGAAGATCCCCTTGTATCTCTCCTTCGAACATTAAGAGGCGAAACCGATGTCAATTTGCATCCGGCTCAAATAGGTGATCCTTACCTCTTTCTCGGGGATCCGGCTGTCAGGCAAGATTTCATCCAGTCCCTTTCAGAACAAACATCCCCTTTGGTGGAAATCGCCTTAGCCTTTGCTCACCATATAGAGCAGTTAAAGCTCCGCTAGCTTAACACGAGAAGGCTTCTTATGGCATACAATCGTATGGAATGCGATAAAAAAAATGAATAGGAGGAAGTAATGAAAAAAATAGTTTTGATCGTCATTCTGATTCTGCTTCTCTCTTTGTTTTTAGGCGCTGATGTTTATATGAAAAATATGGAACGAACCAAAGCGTTTGAAATGATGGGGAGCAAAAATCCTGAAAAAGTAGAAATCAAGGAGCAGTGGCTTGCGAAAAATAAGTTTGCTCAATTCAGCAAAGAGCACAGCCTTATAATCGATTACGATAAAGGAAAACTCTATCTCATCATACACAGGCCAAAGATTTATTATGAGCTTCCGACAGACATCAATCGGGAAAAGCTTCTCAATCTCATCTCAAGCCTTTCTCCTAAGAATGCTGAAGTTATAAAATCAATAAAAATAACCGATGCTAAAGTCAACCTCAGCAGCGAGCAGAAAAAAATTGCAAATTGGAACTGTTATTCAGCTGAATTTGAGATGGTCTTCGTGATCTCGGCATTAAATATGATGCCGAAATTTAAAATGAAAATGTGGATGACTAAAGATCTCCCTTCTGAATATAAAAAATACACAAAAGTGATGGATGAATTTTTCGTGAAATATATTTTAGGAATGGTGAATATAGATGAAAATTCAAAAAAAGAGCTGGAAAAATTGGATACAGTTGACGGGTTTCAGGTCGCAGCTGATCTTACAATTGGCATATTTGGTACGGAGATAAATGTTGAATCACAATGCCTTGAAGTGACGGAGAAACCTGCACCGCCTGGCATCTATTCTGTTCCCAGAGACTACACGAAAAAAACTATTAATTTTCCTAAAAAATCGGACTAGGTAAAAACATATTATGCCTTCTGGATTGCCATTGCCAGCACAGCCCTCGCCCATCAATGGGTGCTTATCAACACCAATCAACCCCTAATCTTTGCTCATTGTTGCGGCCTGGGAAGTGCGTCACGGGGCCAAATCAGACCTTCATTTATTTCAATTTAGTACCGCTGTCGACCCATTTATTATTTTTACATTCTTGTAATTTGTTTTACCGGGCATAATAGCCTATTGAGAAGAAGCTGACCCAGTGTCGGAGCGAGAAGGGGGCTGTCGTTCCCATGCCTGTTTTCTTGAGCGGCAGCACACCTTCGCTATAGGTATCCGAGAAGCGGAAGAGCATGCCGCTGATTTTTTTATTCATTGTACGGCCGATTATCTTCTCCACGGCCAAGAGGCCGAAGGGGATGGAATACTTCCCGCACCAATAGGTATTGCGGTATTCGAGGTAGGTCTTGCCCCAAAGCTCATTGGTCAGGCCTTCGATCTTGCTGCTGTTCATAACGCCCGTAAGATAAGAGCGAATCAGGCGCTGGTCGAGCTGGATTGCTGTAGCCCAAGCCTTTTCGCCTTCTCCAAAGGGCGAGTTATTGAAGTCTTTTCCGTAATGGTTGCCATCGGACGAGATGAGAAAGAAAATGTCCTTTCCGGCCACAAGCTGTTTCTCGCCCATGTAGCTCGCGATCACTTCAGCCAGCTTCGTGGAGATCTCCTCCATCTTCGTGAAAGGCATGGGAGTAACCATCACAGGTGTTATCTTGACCTCAGGATTGAAATATTGAAGGAAAGGCAACAGCGCTTCGATGGAATGCTCAAGCTCGTGGGCTTTATTGTTTGTGATAAAACCGGCCTTGTCGAGTCGATCCTTGAGAAATTCCCGGAGCCCGGAGACTGCGATAGGCTTTCTCAAACCGGGCCAGAATTTGAATTCGTCCAGGATCAGGATGTTCTCCAGGCCATTGATTTCCTTCCTCACTGCGCCATGGGTGACGCCAAAAATGACCACTTCTTTAGCCCTCAGGGTTTTGAAGAGCGGGTAATAGAGCCTTCCGGCATAAAGATAATCGTCATGGGGAGAAATGGCGGCGACCAGTCCTTCAGGCTTGAAGCTCTCTTTTTCCTGGCTTTCGAGATAATCCACGAGCTTCTGCATGCTTAGAAGGTTCCAGCAAAAGCCGACATCGTCCCGTATAGGCCGTGTTTCCTGAGCTGCCAGGGTTGCAGCAATCATTCCCATAGCAAAAAGCTTCTTGAAGATTTTCATGTTTGATCTTCCTTCCTATCTTTTTTATTACCTCTTCCTCTTATTTAACTCCGCTGTAATAATTGATCATGTGGAAGTAGAATTTCTCTTTCGCTGACTTTCTTCTCTCCCCGTCGACAGGAAGACCGCAGCATTCATGCTTTTATGCGTCCTGGCGAATTCATTTTCGACTTCAAAAATCTCATCTCCGTGTCGCGGATCCCCACCCTCCAGGGAGGCTGCGGGTCCTGGCCTCCGCTCTGGCCGCTCCAAGATAACACAGGCCCTCCGGAAATCAACAGATAGAGGAGCACGGCGAGGAAAAGGATTGGTCGCGCTGATAGCTCATGCGTCATTGTTTCGATTTTTCTATCCTCCAATCCTGAAAGAGGATAGACCATAACGAGAAGGGCTGTCAAGATAAAATGAGAAAGGAATGAGCTTGTATCGATTTATTGAAAAATACTTTTTGGCATACTATATCAATCGCTAACGTGAGCGAGGAAAAGAGCCAAGAAGGAAACCCTCAATTGGCTATTGCCCCACTGGCTGAAGGATGAGGAGGAAAAGAATAAGAAAAAAAGGAAGGAGGCGAGCATAAGCTCCTGATCATCGAGGAGGAATACCCAAGGATTCCCAGCCGCGGCTGGGCTGGGGTTAGGTTGGGTCGGGGTGATCCGAAATGTCTATGAAGTCGACCCGCTCCGATGTCCCAAATGCCAGGGCCGGATGCGCATCATTTTAGCCCATCTTCCGCCATCTTTTGCTCAAGTTGACATCCACGTCCATTATTTTTTGTCATTCATGACCATAGGAAGAAGCAAAATTGGCGTATGAATACCCATTCAGCCACCTCTCTCATGGGACTGATGGATTGCTTATTCGATATATCTGCTGAGTTCGAAATAACAAAGGAGGAGGCGGTTCTCCATACTGGTGAAAATGAATTAACGGGTTTTTCTGATTTAAAATTGGCAAAATTTTAATGGAAAAGACAATAGGCGTATTAGTCTTATTGGTTTCATGCGTTTCTTTATTATTCGGTTCAGATGAACCTGGGGCTGACTGGATGGAATACCTGGATTACAGAGAAAACGAGGTGTATCCGATCAAGTTGCAGATAAACTTTATTCCTCTAGTCAAGATCAAGGTCAATAGCTCTCCTTTATGGGTGATATTTGATACAGGTTGTAGTGAGGGTTTCAGCTTGACAACGGCTGTTGAGGCTCAAATCGAACATAAAATTAAGGGAACCACGACAGAGAGATGGCTTGATGGGTCTTACAGAGGGGAATCAAAGATCGTGATGATAACTTCCATGCAGGTTTTTGGAGATGAATACGCTTGCGTGGAGACTTCGCTTTCCGACTGGAGGATTTTTTCAACATTCAAATATAACGGCTTACTCGGACTCGGGTATTTCAAAGACAAACGAGTGACCATCAATTATAAAACGAAAAAAAATGGGATCACAGAAAGGCCTCTTGTGTATGCTTCCCTGAAAAAAAGATCAGTCAGGATCGCTTTTCTGCTGGATCCTCCCTGTAGCCAGAAGGACTTGATCTATGTGCTGGGCAAAACCAACGGCCAAACGGCCGTGGTTTTCCTGGACACGGGGAGCAGCGCATCTTTCATCGACCCGGATTTTCTGGGAGATAGGGAAGTCTTCCAGGGAAAAAGAGGCCCAATGGCCAGGAAGGCCCTTGTTTCCATTGGGGGATTTGAATTCCGTGTCCCTGAGATGCGGGTGCTTGAGCAGGAAAGAGGAGTTCGTTTCGCATATCCGGTCGCGGTAAAAATCGGTTCCGATGTGCTTAAAGAATTTCTGTTAACCGTCGACAAGATCACCAACAGGATTATCTTGCAGAGTAACTGACTTGTTCCGGCCTGAAAATAAGTTGTGACCCATTGTAATCCTTTCCCCTATCTGACTACGGGTGACCCAAATCAATTATTATCTCTCCAATAAATTAACAACCTAATAATATACTAGTTGCCCTCCATAAAAACCAATAAGTGATACAATTGGCAAATAGGAAATAATTAAAATTGGCAGGAGCATTTGAATGCCCTGCGGATTTGCCAAAATATCAGGCTGATGAATTAAAAAAAGCAAAACAACAATATCTACAATTGAAACAAATAAGGATAAAACAATCTTCTTTGTAATATACCCCATTGGTTTTCCCATATAATTAACCTTCCACGATAGCCAGCCTGTAAAAAGTGCAAATGGTAATGAAATTGTACCTAAAATATGTAAGTAATATATTGCATTTAGTAGTGGTGAGAGAGGACTAATAATATAATACCATAATAAAAATATTGATGATGTAATAGAAAATGTCATCGGGAAATGAACAACCATTGGATGCGGATGACGCTTAAAGAAAGGGTATTTTTCCAATAGAGTATTTAACCAGCCAGGGATTGGAAGCTTATCGACTTGGGTTGTTTGTTTGAGAATACCAACTTGTGGAAATCTTACCAATATATCCTTTCCATGTGGAGCTGCGTTAAAACTGTCGCTTGAATCTCGAGCAGCCTGATGTTTGTTCATATGCTTCCCATTTTTCCATAGTTTACTATCAGAGACATCATATATTTTGCCATCAACTAAAACGTAGGTAGGTTTTCCATCCTGTCCATTATACTGTTCCAAATCACTTAATTCGAACTCTCGCAATTCAACTCCCTCCATTTTTTATGATTATTTTACCTCAATACATATTGTTACTGTATTAAACATTAAATTTATCGTAAAAACATTCTTAAATCCAAATTTTATTAATTCATCTTTCAGCCCTACTGAGGTGAAAAAATTTTCTAGGGATGGATATAGATAATAATATGTATCTGAATGGTTTCCAAATGCCTTTCTCGCCTCCGCCTCCTGATTGATTAAACAAGACTCTCTCAAGGCTCAGAAGGGGGCGGATCGTGTATTTCTCTACTCTCTCGGCCTCCCTCTTGGTCTGAGCTCTGACCTTACTGTGGATATTGAAATTTTCTGATTAACTTATTTCAGCATATCAGTGAGTGAACAACGAAGGGCTACTTTAGTGGATCGACTAACTCAGGATCTGGACAGATGCAAGAAAAATATCTCCCGCATTCAAGAAAATATGAGTAATATGAAGGAGAAAGGAAGTTCACTCCAGAGTGAAGTTGTTAAACTTGAAAAGAGCACTCAGGATGCGGAAATGAAGCTGATTAAAGAGGAAAGGAAATATTCCAGGCTAATGACACAGAAATTTGTGTTGGAAAGGGCAGATGTTAGTATTTCAAAACAGGAGTTGGAACACTTGAATGCACTCGCCGAGTTATATAGGACTTTTGATTTAAAACTCGGAATAAACGTCCGCGATATCAAACACAATATTGAAGAAATATGCTAGTAGAATGCCTGCTGGACCTGTACCGCATCCTGCTCAGGGTGCACCGGTTGTGGAATGACCTGCTATAACACTTGTCGGAGGATAGCTGGATAACCTCGCTTTATAATTCATCTCTATTTAGTCAGGGTGAAATGATGGCCGGAACAGAGGAATTCTCTGCCCAAAAGCCTCTTAACCTTAATATGTCCCATCAATCAAGGCCATTTTCTGATTCAATTTTCTCCTTTGCTTCAGAGTTTTGGCCCTGGTCTTTTTCCTCTGTTCCAGGATCTCCCTGTCCCTGCCAAAATATTTATCACTCGGCGTTACATTATCGATGGTCTCATGTCTTTAACCGGGAGGAGAGGTCTATCGGATTTTAGATGCTTTTATAATTTCTCTAGATTTTTAGCCTATCTTCCGCCTTTTTTTGCTCAAGTTGACATCCACGTCCATTATTTTTTGTCATTCATGACCATGGCACGAGGCAAAATTGGCGTATGAATGCCCATTCAGCCTCCACAGCAGAAAACGAAATTCTTATCAACAATTCCTTGAGACAAAGACTCCATCTTTACAGCAAGGCTTTGGCTAATAGAGCACTTCCTTTTCAATCAAGCATCATTCCCTAAAGAAAACCTTGACAAACTAACGAACGTTAGTTATTTTAAATGAAAATACATTCGGATCCTATTATGATGAAAAATGCGGCTTTGGTCCAGTCCATGCGCGAAAGAATTCTAGACGTGGCAGCCAATCTTTTTGCTCGAAAAGGCTTTTACGCTGTTTCCATCAGGGAGATAACGCGAACTGTCGGGATCAAGGAAAGCTCACTGTACAACCACTTCCAAAGCAAGGAGCAACTTCTCGAAGAAATCCTCGACCTCTTCCAATCCCAGGAAGAGGAATTTTTCAAAGGTCTCTCCTCGGCCATAGAGATCGAGAAAGTCGTCAGGAGTGGCAAGACGAAGAAATTTTTAAGCGATGAGCTGCGCCGTTTCATAAGGTTTTGGGATTCTCCCGACAGAGAACGCCTGTGGTTTATCGTCTCGATGGAGCAACACAGGAATCCTCGGGCAGCGCGGTTAATCCTCCAGGGTTTTCAACAAACGAGGACAGCTTTGAAAACTCTGATCCAAATGTTCATCGAGCACAAGATGATAAAGCCTCAGAATTCCGATCTTCTGGCCGCTGAGTACACCTATACGATGCGTGCTATGCTTCTGGAATACAGGCTCCTTAAAGTCGCAAATCAAAGCACCATTGCCATCAAACAGACCATGCAGGCCTATATTCAACATTTCCTGGAAAGAATTCAGGGGTAAAGATAAAAAGGAAAACATGTGTCAAGGAGGCACATAAAAATGAAAGCTTACCGAACAATCATCAACGGCATCCTGGTCATTCTGCTTCTCTCTGTCAGCTTGGGTATGGCTCAGGAGGATACAGAGGGATGCAAGGACTATCCGATGTTCACCCGGATGAAAAACTTCTACATCAGCTACTGTGAGAGTAATTTCGACGCGGTCGAATTCACCATCAGCGATTATGAAACGAAGACCATCGAAGGCCAAAAGACCATAATCGATTACGATTTGATTGAAGGATCCCCTATCCCAAGCTACCTCCAGATCAGACGGAATTTCAGCAACGCACTCAAATCCATTGGCGGGACCGTTCTCTATGATAGAGACACCTACCTATGCGGCAATTTGATCAAAAACAACCGTGAGGTCTGGGTGTCCGTGCAAGGCTATAATGACGGATGGACCTATCGTCTAACGATCGTAGAGGTGGGCGAGATGGCTCAAGATGTATCCGCCAGTGACATGCTGGATGCCCTCAACCGCGACGGATTTATGGCCCTATACATCAACTTCGACACAGGCAAGTTCGATATCAAACCTGAATCACAACCGATCATAGACCAGATCGCTCAATTGATGAAGGACAACTCTGAATTGAAGCTAAGCATCGAAGGGCACACCGACAACGTCGGCACCCCGCAAAACAACAAGGTTCTGTCTGAAAACCGTGCCAAAGCCGTGATGAAAGCCGTCGTAAGCTCGGGCGTCGATGCCTCCCGCCTTACAGCAGTCGGATGGGGACAAGAGAGGCCCATTGCCGATAACCGCACGGAAGATGGACGAGCCAAAAACAGACGTGTCGAGATCGTAAAAAAATAGAGAAAATTTAAATGAGCCGACTTGATTTATGCTTCAAGGCATAAGGAGGGGTGGTTTATTCGATCTGCCTTGAAGGCCGGACTTATTGAATTATATCTCACCACCGCAGGATTGGAACCAAAAGGCTTTTTCAACACAATCTGCTGGACGGCCCCACACCAGGCCATGCTCGTCACAAAAAGCAAATTGAGTATTAATCGGGAAAACTGAAGAAATAAGAGTGGCAGCGCTACCGGGATTCGAACCCGGGTCTGATGGCTGAGAACCACCTGTCCTAGGCCTCTAGACGATAGCGCCACCGTT
>CAYSCW010000020.1:0-50034 GCA_964429795.1 uncultured Eubacteriales bacterium | reverse complement strand
TTTGAGAATGATAATCTTTTATGATCAGGCCGCAAGGAGAGAATGTGCCGTCAGGATTTACGTTGAAAAACCGTTCACCGGTGCGGCAATCAGGGATAGAGCCTTTCTCGAAAAATTCGAACGTCCTCTTAAACACGTAACTTGATGTATAGATGGTTTTGTGTCTTCTTTTGAAATCGAGCAGCTTTTTGATTATTTCTTTGAATTCTTCCATTTCATCTTTTGATAGCATGTAACTTTTATCATTGGTTCTCAATGTGTTATAAGCGCTAAAGTTTATCTTGACATTCCATTCCTTAGCCAAATAAGCCATTCGAATAAGGTCCCTGAAATTATCGCTCTGGATTACACAACAGAGAGCTATTGCTTTCTTATCTTCTGAAGATAGTTCTTTGACTAATTCTTTTATGCGACTAAAAAGGCCTGGGACACGATGGAATTCGTCATGTCGCTCATCAGGATAGTATAAAGAGATGGAAAATTCATCCACTCCAGCTTCCTTAAGCCTAAAATATTTCTCTTTTGTCAGGAGAATTCCATTTGTGATCACAATTATATAAGGAATCCCTCTGGGATTTCTTATCGCGTTGATGATTTGTTCTAAATCCTTTCTGAGCAAGGGTTCTCCCCCAGATAATTGGGCTACCAAGGGTTTTATCTCTCTCGTAATCTGGCCGAATCTTTGAGGTGAAGCCCATTCTTCATCTACCGGACCTCCTCGGTTGCAGTGTTTGCAACGGGCATTACAACGATGGGTGATTTCGAAGGAAACACAGAATGGCCTTTTAGTGATGTAATTGATTAAGCCCCGTCCGGCCAAAGATAGTGACTGGCCTAATGAACTCATAGCCAATTTTTCTTATTTTTTACCTGCTGACGTCCTGAAATTGATATCACAGATGAAAGAAGGAGTCAATTATGTGTGAATCCCTCTTTTGCACATTTTCTGTGAAAAAGCTTGTTGAAAAAGGGGAGAATTCTTATTTATCAAATTCATTTATTTATTCTTGTGGGAGATTGCACAATTTATGTGCACATTTGGACGGCAGTTTTTTTAGTCGCCAAGGGTAGTGTTAAGAGGCGTGATCGTCGATGAATGAGCTCTTTCTCATCCTTTAAGAGTTAGAAAATGGTTAGGAGTGGAAGGATTACTGAGAATTTTACTCGGCTGGAAACTTTTCCATCAGATAATCGACTGCTTGCTTTAATGTAGTGTGCTTATGATTGATATCCCTGTCATAGTTGATGACAAAGCTTATAGCATCTCCCTCTAATCCTTCACAGAAACAGAAATATTCTTTTCTCTTACCATCGACCAGGAAGGAGGATTCTTGATCGTGAAAGGGGCATTTCGCCAGATATTCGTTTTTCACGCCGAATTTCTCTAATGAGATTCCGTAGTCCGCCATTAACTTGATCATGTCCACGGATTTGAGCAGGGATTGTATTTTCTGATTGAGTTCGGTGTCTGTATCATGGATGAGTTTCAGATTCCAGAGCACAGAGGGCATTCCCTCACCGCCGCATTCTGCACAGATTAAGGCCCCTTGCTCGGATTGGAGGGTTTTTTTCTGGCCGTTTTCTTCGGCTTCTTTATTGAAATAGATGATATAATGAGGCGCCTTGGTGTCGATGTCTTTGCCGCATATTTTGCATTGATTCATTTTTCCTCCTTCTGTTTCAATAGGCTTCGAAGAGTATTAGTTTATTCCTTTTTGTTAAAAAATCAACATGAAAAGACCTCTACCGAACCGTTCGGGAATCTGTCCCTGCATAATCCTATTTAAAGAACAGGCTCAGATGTTTCTACTAATAAATTATTTCAAATATGCCAGGCTCTTGGGTTCTCTCTCCAGATGAAAGACGATGATGTCTTCCAGTGTTTTTCTGATTCCTTTGATCTCTTCTTGGGAAATCGGTGGCTTTTTTTCCTTGATTGGGGGATTTTTTTTGGCCCATTGCAGAAAATTCGCCATCGCAGGCAGACTCTTTTCTTTTTTGTATGAAGCACATTGGTCACAGTAGATCCCATCCTTTTTTGGAGAGAGCCATCCAAAATCCGTTATGTCTTTGTGACATTTTATGCAGCTTTTCAAATCCGGAAGAAATCCGTTGATTTTGAGAATCCAGGCTTCAAAATAAGCGGTGAGAAAATCAATGTCTCCTCTGCTTTTTAGAGCCTGAAGCATAGAGGCAAGCAGACGAAAAAGGATATCTTCCTTTGCCTGAATGGGAGAGAATTCTTCGATGAGCTCGGCAAAATAACAGAGGGTGAAATTTACCTTGAGGTCTTCTTGCAGTTCGAAGAAGCTCTCGATGATGTCGCAATTGCTCACTGTAACCAGATCTTTCTTTTCCTTCTCATAATAAAAAACTCTAACCCATGACAGGGGCTCCAGGCTGCTTCCGAAGCGGTTGCCAAACTTCCGAGCGCCCTTGGCAGTGCCCTTCATGATCCCTTTTTCTTTAGAGAAGAAGACCACAATCTTGTCCTGCTCTCCGATGTTAAAGGTTCTAAGGATAAAGGCTTCGGATTGTTCGAGGGGCATTTGAGGGTTATGTAAGATATTTGAGGAGAAGTGTTCCCAGGCCGAGAAAGGCCAGAATGCCGATGGTATCTGTGCACATGGTGAGAAGGTTAACAGAGCCCAGGGCAGGATCGAGATGGATGAGTTTCAGGGAGAGAGGAATAAGGGTGCCGAGCAAGGCAGCAATGAAGAGGTTGATGATGATGGCCAGGCCCAGAATCAGGCCCATCATAGGATTCCCGATGATAAAGTTTGAGACCAAGGCAATAAACACTCCCAGGATGATCCCGTTTCCAATACCCACTAGAAGTTCTTTCAGCAGCGTCTTTCGAACAGTCATCCAACCGGCCTGTCCTATGGCGATTTCCCTGACTATTATGGCGATGGTCTGGTTGCCTGCGATCCCTCCTAAGGCCATAACCAGAGGCATGAAGACAGCAAGGGTGACAAATTGCTGGATGGATCCCTTGAAATGATTGACCACAAAAGGAGCAAGGGATGCGGTGAGAACACCGAGCATGAGGAAGGGAATTCTTTTTTTTATGGAAGCGAAAGGACTGTCTTGGATCCTGGCGCTGGTATCTAGAGAGACCATCTTGTAGATATCCTCGGTGGCCTCCTGGTCTATGACGTCGATGACATCATCGACGGTGACCACTCCCAGTAGTTTGGTTTCCTGGTCCACGACCGGGATGGCCACAAGGTTATAATCGGCCACATTCCTGGCTACATCCTCTTGGTCGGTATCGGTACGAACGCTGATCACCTCTCTGGTCATGATGTCTTTGAGAGGAGTGTTAGGCCGGGCGAATAGAAGCTTTCTTAAGGAAACAACTCCTTCCAGACGGCCCTCATCATCGACAGCGTAAAGATAAAATGCTGATTCCACGTCTCCTTCAAGCTGCATGGCGGTAATTGCATCTGAGACGTTTGTGTTCTGATTGAGGGCATAGAAGTCAGGAGACATGATCCTTCCGGCTGTCTCTTCTTCATAGTGAAGAAGACCTTTGACTTCTTCGGAAGGCTCCTTCTCCATGGAGGCGAGTACCGATTCTTTCAGCTTCTCAGGCAAAAGATCCAGGATGGGAGCAACATCATCGGGAGGAACCATATGAAAAAGGTTAGAAATTTGGTCTAAGGGAAGCTCCTTTAAGATATCAGCCGCATCCTCAGGATCCAGCTCACTCAAGACCTCTGCCGCTTTTTCCTTTTCATTTTCATTCAGGGTGTTGAAGAGAATCAGGCGTTCTCTGAATACGAGATGCTCCATGAGGGAGGCGGTGTCCACAGCATGGAATTTTTTGATCAGATTCCACAGACGGGTCAGTGCACCCATGTTGATAAACTTGCGGGCCGATCTGGTGGCGATTCTCAGCGATCCCAACTTCATTTTGATCCTCTGGATTTTCGCCCTTCAACATAACACAAAAGGGGATATCTGTAAATTCAGAAAAGGGGACGGTTTTACTCTCTTAACGTTTTTTATAAAAATATCTATTTGTTTCCGCTACGATAACAGAGCTCAGGCCGAGTAGTCCGATCAGGTTAGGAAAAGCCATTAACCCGTTCATAAGGTCGGCCAGGGTCCACACCGTCTCTAGCTTGAGAAAAGTGCCTACGGCCACAAAAATCACAAAGACAATCCGGTAGGCCTTGACTGCACGCTCCTTAAACAGGTACTCGATTGACTTTTCTCCATAATAACACCAGCCGAGGATGGTGGAATAAGCAAAGAAAACAAGACCGAGGGTAACGATGAGTTCACCCCAACCTCCAGGCAGCAAACGGTCGAAAGCCAGGGCAGTGAGCTCTGCTCCTGTTCGGCCCGAATCCCAAAGGCCGCTGAGGATGAGGACCAGACCGGTCATGGTGCAGACCACAAGAGTGTCGATAAAGGTTTGAGTCATAGAAACAAGGGCTTGTTTGACAGGATTGGGCGTTTTGGCTGCGGCAGCCGCTATAGGTGCCGAGCCCAAGCCAGACTCGTTGGAGAAAACGCCTCTGGCCACGCCTGTCCTCATGGTCAGCATCACTGTGGCTCCCAGAAAACCGCCAATGGCTGCAGTGGGTGTGAAGGCTGATTTGATGATCAAGACGAAAACCTGAGGGACAGCCGAAGCTTTGAGAAGAATAATGACCAGGGATCCTGTGAAGTAGACGATGATCATGAAGGGCACAAGATACTGGGTCACCCGGGCAATGCTCTTGATCCCGCCGAGGGTGACCATGGCTGTGAGGATGGCCAGGATGATGCCCGTTGTCCAGTTGGGAATCCCGAAGGAGGTATTGACAGCGTCGGCTACGGAGTTGGATTGAACCATATTCCCTATCCCGAAGGCAGCAATAGAGGCAAAGATGGCAAAAAGCACGCCCAGCCATTTCCATCCCAATCCTTTGGATATATAGTACATAGGGCCGCCGCTCATGGTTCCAAACTTATCGACTTCTCTGTATTTGATGGCTAGAACTGCCTCAGAATACTTGGTGGCCATACCGAAGATTCCTGTGATCCACATCCAGAAGAGTGCGCCGGGTCCGCCAGTGGCGATGGCTGTGGCCACACCCGCGATGTTTCCCGTGCCCACTGTGGCCGCCAAAGCGGTCATCAATGCCTGGAAATGGGAGATGTCGCCCGCTTCTTGGTCATCCTCTTTTCTTTTTATCAAAGCAAGATAGAGGGAATAAATAAGACCTCTGATTTGAAGGCCCCTCAGCAGAATGGTCAGGAGTATCCCTGTCCCGACCAAAAGAATGATCAAAGGAAGGCCCCAAATAAAATCCCTAACAGCCGTGATCACTTCTGTGATTTGAGTTTCCATAGCATCCCTTTGTCCAAAATTTTCCCTATTATAACAGCGAAAAAAGATGAAATCTATCTTTTGCGAGGTGCTTCCGGGTGAACCTTTATCCCAGGAAGGTTATGCCAAGACTTTTTATCTTCTCGTTGAGTTGTTCCTCATCGATCTCAAGGTCCGCAGCAGCCTGGGAGAGATCCCAGCGATGCTTGATCAACACTCTATGGATGTATTCCTTCTCGAAATGTTCCTTGGCCCGTTGGAGAGGTTGGTTTTGATTGGCCCCGGCAGCATACTGAAACTCTCTTGGTTCGACCAGAAGAGAGAGATGAGAGGCCTTGATTTCTTCCTCCTGTACCATGATCACAAATCTTTCGATGACATTGATGAGTTCACTCACATTTCCGGGCCAGGAGTAGTTGAGAAAAGCGTCCATGGCTTCTTTGGACATTGTTTTTTGTTTTTTTCCGTATTCTTTAGAGAAATAGCTGAGAAAATACTTGATGAGTAGAGGAATATCCTCTTTTCTTTCTCTAATAGGGGGGACCACCATGGGAATAATGTTGAGTTTATAGAACAAGTCCACCCTGAATTTTTCCTGGGAGATGAGTTCTCTCAGGTTTCTGTTGGTGGCTGCGATGATTCGGATATCGATGAAGACCGAGTCGCCTGACCCAAAGGGCTCGTATTTTTGTTCTTCAATAACCCTGACCAGCTTGGCCTGAGTGCCGAGGTTCATATCGCCGATTTCATCCAGGAAGAGTGTTCCCCCGTTTGCCAAGAGAAGTTTTCCTTTCTTGTCTTTGTTGGTAAGAGCGGAACTTCCTTTGGTATAACCGAAGAGTTCGTATTCGGCCAGGTCCTCGGGAATGGCTCCTAAATTGATCTGAATAAATTTTCTGTTCTTTCGGGGACTCTGTTCATGAATCAACCGGGCGATGTGCTCTTTTCCTGTCCCGTTTTCTCCGTAGATAAGAACACGGCCATTGGTGGGAGCAGCCATGCTTATCTTGTTTTTCAACTCTTGTATGGCGGCACTCTTTCCGTGAAGAAGATACTTTGTTTTGATCCTCTCCCTGAGCTGGATGTTTTCCTCTTCTAGCCGTTTCTGACTCAAGGCATTCTTGACAGTTAAAACAACTTTCTCCAGGGAGAGAGGTTTTTCTAAAAAATCGTAGGCTCCCAGTTTGGTGGCTTCGACAGCCGTCTCTACAGAACCGTGACCTGTAATCATCACCACTTGCGTATTTTCTTCGCTGTGTTTGATTTTTTTCAACACCTCAATCCCGCTCATCTGGGGAAGCCATATGTCGAGGAGGATGAGGTCAAAATTCTCTCCTCTGAGGAGATGCAGAGCTTCCTCTCCTGTGTCAGTTGCTTTGACCATGAAGCCTTCATCCTCGAGAATGCCCCTCAAGGAAGAGCGGATGCCGGCCTCATCGTCGATGATCAAAACCTTCTCGTTCATGCTGGAATTTGAATGACGAATCTAGCTCCGTGGGGTCGCAAATTCTCAGCCTCGATGGTGCCGCCATGTTCGCTGATGACTTGATTGACGATCGCAAGGCCCAGGCCAGTTCCTTTCTTTTTGGTGGAGAAGTGAGGAAGAAAGAGTTTATCCTTTTCTGTGATCGAAATACCCGGGCCCGAATCAGAAATTTCTATCCCCACTCTCTGATTGGCTTTGTCAAAGGAAGTCTTGATTTTTATTTTTCCTTTTTTGTCCATGGCCTCAACCGCATTGTCCAGCAGATTGATGAAGGCCCTCCTCATCTGTTCCGGATCAATCTGAATGGAGGAGGGGATATCGGGAGAAAGAGAGACATCAAAAACGACCTTGGTGAAGATGCCTTTGAAGAGTATCACTGTCTGTTCCAGGATTTCATGAAGATTCGACGATTGAAGCTGGATGTTTGGCATGCGAGCAAAATTGGAGAATTCATCCACCAGGCTTTTTATGGTGTTGGCTTCTTCAACAATGGTCTTGGCCCCTTCGTTGATGGTCTCGTATTTCTTCTCCTTTCCCCTTAGATTTTTAATGATCCTTTCCGCCGAGAGCTGAATGGGTGTGAGAGGATTTTTGATCTCATGAGCCACTCGCTGGGCGACCTCTTTCCAGGCCGCAATCTTCTGGGCCTTAATCAATTGGGTCAGATTGTCGAGAACGATGATCATTCCTGAGAATTTTTTGTTGGGTTGTATCAAAGGAGAAAGGGTGAGGGCCAGGATTTGGCTTTGCCCGTCTACGCTAATGTTTATTTCTCTTTCGGATAATTTGTATTTCTTTGTCAGGCCTCGGGATATATGATCCACCATCTCCCTGTATTTACTTTGCTCAAGAACATCCTTGTAGCTTTTCCCTATGATGTTTTTCTCTTGCAAGCCCAGCATTTCCCTTGCTGAAGGATTGATGGTTGAGATAATCCCTTCCGCATCCAAGGTGATCACTCCTGTGGAGATGTTGTTCAGAATGTCTTCTATATACTTTTTTCGATCTTCCAACTCTGTGGTTTTTTGGGCTATGTTTTGCTGGTGCTCTTTGATGTCGGAGATCATTTGGTTAAAGGAATCAATAAGAATTCCCAACTCATCCGAGGCGGGATCTTCCACTCTCACTTCGAGATTACCTCTAGAGACTTCTTTGGTTGCCTGGGCAAGTTTTTCGATGGGAACGGTTATGCTCTTAGCGAGGTGGAAGCCGATCCAGCTTGCGGCAAAGATGATAAGCAGGGTGATAAAAATAAGAGTGATCAGGTAAAAGGTTTTTAAGGGATTCTTTTGGATTTTTAGCTGGTGATACCTCTGGACATAGGCGCTGATGTTGTTAATTCTTTGGGTGTAGTTTTGAGGAAGAAATTTGCCCGCTACCACCAGCACATTGCCCATATCAGGAATATTAAAAGAAAGGCCGCGGCGGATCATCTCTCCGTTTCCCATGGGCTCAATGCTGCGGAAAGCTTCTCCTAAGTGAGCTCTTTTGATAACGTTGATTTCAAGGTCGCGATAGTATCGGAGTGGGAGGTTGGCGTTTAAATAGGCAAACAATTCTTCGTCTTCCAGGTAAATCCCGATCTCATCCAGCTTGTATTCAGTGAGTTTTTCTTTTATGAATTCCATCAAGGGGAGCCTGCGGTTGGGGTCGATGAGATTTTGACTCTTGATAGCTCTGCTCAGTTGTTGTGCATAATGAAAGGTGATCTCTTCGTTGTTCAGGTAAAAACCGTCGGCTAGAGTCTTGGTGTCGTCCAATATTTTGTCTATGGGTGTCTTTAACCAATTTTCAATATTACGGCTGATCAGATCACTGGCGAAAAGGAAGAGAAGGAGGGTAGGGATAAGAGAAAGAGCGGTGAAAAAAAGGAGTAGCTTTGTCTTGAAGCGGGCTCCGATGACCTTTCTCTTTCTCTCTAGATAAAGTTTGATCAGGTTTCTGCTCAAAACAGAAAGGAGGATGAGAAAGAGGAGCAGAACGATGATCTGCAGGGCGGAGAGAAGAATGTTAGTAAAAGCCGTCGGTGAAAACTCTTGGGATTCACGGATAAAGAATTCTATGGCAAAAAAGAGGATGATGAGAAGAATGATAATCGTCCCGACAACGCGAGAGCCCTTTTTCTTTGTCTTTTCCATTTTCTACGGAATTGAGCTTTCCCCCGGATTTTTATCTCTTTGTTCTTGGGCAAGATATTCCTGGAGATTTTCGGCAGTAATTTTTATGTTTTTCACCACGGCTCCAGAAGAACCAAAGGGCTTTCCCAGCTCATTGTTCAAGCTGTAGGTCACGCCTCCTGCATTCCCTAAATGAAGAACAATTTCACGGAAAGCCTTGACCTTTTCTTTATCTCCTGGGTATTTCAGCCCATTTATGGTTAAACGGCCGTCTACATAGAGTTGAAGCCAAGTCTTTTCCACGAAGTTGATAGTAAAGAATATTCTTTCCTCTGGGAAGAATTGCGTAGGAAAAGCGTCAAGAGGAGGGGGAATCTGGTCTTTTGCGAATAAGGTCTCCGGGATATCCGTGAAATCGAGTAAATTTGTTTTTTCCCTGGTGGGAAAAAGATAAAGAATTGAGAGGATAACTATCGACAGAAGGATCAAGGTGAGCCCGTAAGGGAATATTCTCTTTAAATCCAGTGTAAAAGCTTTGCCTGTTTTTCTTTTTTTCTTTTCTTCTTTGAGGATCTGTTGTTTAAGCTGAGTTTCTTCGTGGTATTTGTTGAGTACGGCCTCTTCTTCTAAACCACAATATTGGGCATAGGCCCGGATGATACTCTTGGTGAAAAATTGGCCAGGCAAAACATCCAGATGGTCCTCCTCCATGGCCCTTAGATATCTGAGGCTAATTTTTGTTGAATCGGAGATTTCTTGCAGAGAAATTCCTCTGAGTTCTCTCTCTCTTCTGAGTTCTTGTCCGAGGGATGCCATTTTTATGGAATTTTAAGACACCAAGGTTTTTATGTCAATCTATCCCGGATGTATCTCTATTTCCGACATCTTTCCCATTGACCTTGGTTGGTAAACCTAATAAACTTTTTTCAGGATGAAAGAAACAAGATGAATCTGAAGAAGGCCGCAGAGATCCAACTGAAGCTTTCTCGTCGATTGAGATTAAAATGGGAAGAAACGACACTGGAGACAGTGGCTGGTGCAGATTTCAGCTACGATAAGGGGAATAAGCTGATTGGCGCATCTGTTGTGGTTTTAAGCTTTCTTGATTTTAAAATACTGGAGACAGTCCAGGTCATACGGAAAGTGAAATTCCCCTATGTTTCCGGTTATCTGGCCTTTCGAGAGGCGCCATCATTTTTTGAGGCTTTCCGCAAGCTAAAAACAAAGCCTGACGTGACTCTGGTGGATGGAAATGGAATCGCTCATCCCAGAAAAATGGGATTAGCCTCCTTTGTGGGAGTAGTCAGGGATATCTGTACCATTGGGTGTGCTAAAAGCCCTGTATATCCCTTTGCTCTGCCGGGGAAAGAGAGAGGGCAGTACACTTCTATCAGGAATGAAAAAAAAGAAAGAGTGGGCCTTTGTCTAAGGACAAGGAATGGGATAAAGCCGGTCTTTGTCTCTCCCGGTCACAGGATTGACCTTATGGAATCGATGAGAATTGTTCTGATATGTTCAAGATACAGAATACCGGAGCCTTTAAGAAAGGCTCATATCACAGCAAGCCGTATTTTTGACCAGACTGGATAACGGTTTTGCTCCTTGAAAGATCAGAGTGAAATCTTAGACTTTCAGGAAGCGAGCAAGGGAGCTAAAGCTCCCTAAGCAGCCGATACCAGCTCCTCCGATAATCAGAAACAGACTTTGTGTCAGGGTAAGATAGCGAAAGGCCACGATTTCCTGCAGCACACCCATGGAACCCCCCAGATAAAGAGGAAAGGATTTGATCAGCACGAAAAGAAGCAGAAGCGAGGCCAGGCCACCGAGTATGCCCAGAGTAATCCCCTCCAGGAGAAAAGGGATCCGGATGAAAGTGTTGGTGGCTCCCACCAGCCGCATGATTTCTATCTCCCCCTTTCGAGCGAAGACGTTCAACTTGATCACGTTAGAAATGATAAAGAAGGAGGCCAGAATAAGTATCCCGCCTAGAAAGGTTCCCACGGCTTTTACTAACCGGCTGACAGATTGTATTTTTTCCACCCATTCTCGGTTGAACTGGACATCTTCTACTCCTTTAAGGTTCCTCATTTCCCGAAGGAAGGTCTGAATCTCTTGGGCAGAAAGATCTTTTTTGATCGAGATTTCAAAGGAGGCGGGAAAAGGGTTTATTCTTAAATTTTCGACGATGCCTTGAAGTTCTGGAAAATTTTCCTGAAATCTGACTAAAGCCTGTTCAGAGTTAACAAGTTGGATTTTTGTTACCTGAGAAGAATTTCTTAATTTCTGTTCGACTTGCTCAGCAACTTCTGTCGAGAAGGGCTTTTCAAGATAGAGGACAACGGCCATGTCCTTGGAGAGCCTCTGAGCACTATATTGCAGATTGTTGGAAAGGGAGAGGAAAATGCCCAGGATAAGGAAGGACAGACAGATGATGGTGACAGAAAAAATGTTCCTCCCCCTGAACTGCCAGAGGTTGTTGGCGGTTTCTTTGAGGAAATATTTAATTTTCTGAGTTTTCAGAGTGTTTCCTTTCGAATCAGTTTTCCTTTATACAGAAACAAGATTTTATTGCCAAAATGACGGATGAGGTCCCGGTCGTGGGTTCCGATGATCACTGTGGCTCCTCGCCTGTTGATCTGACTGAACAGCTCCATGATTTCGAAGGCCAGCTCTGGATCGAGGTTGCCGGTCGGCTCATCGGCCAAGATGATTTTCGGGTTGTTGACGATAGCCCTGGCAATGGCCAGTCTTTGCTGTTCCCCGTAAGATAGATGAGAAGGGAAATCCCACATCTTATGGTGGAGGCTGACCATTCTCAGGGCGTCGAACACTCTCCGCCGAATTTCCTTTCTCGCCAGGCCCAGAACCTGGAGAACGATGGAAACATTCTCGAAGACTCTTTTGTGGAAAAGAAGGCGAAAGTCTTGAAAGACAATCCCCATGGTTCTTCTGAGTTCGTAAATTTTGTAGTCGGGGATGCGGAGGATATTCCTTTCCTGGATGAGGATATGACCATGGGTAGGGAAGAGTTCCCTGTAGATGACCTTGAGAAGCGTAGTTTTGCCGGAACCGCTGGGCCCGGTGACAAAATAGAAGTCTCCTTCTTCCACATGAAGGGTGATATCAGACAAGGCCCAATGGGGTTTTTGGTATTGCTTCCAGATATGGAATAACTCTATCATTATCAGCAGGTGGATACAGGCTTATGTGCCTGAGGAACCATCTGTTTCGCAAGGATTATATCATATCAATTTTGGTATTGGAAAATCTTAAGATGAGATGTTTGGTTAAAGTACAAACAAATACATAAACCAGCCAAAGAGCAAAGCTCCTGCGACCATGAACAGAAAGAGGGAAAGGGCATACTTTATTTGATTTCCCCTTTTTTCTCTTCGGATGAGTGCCAGGACAACGCAGACGAAAAAAGCGTAGATGATCATGGAGAGAAGGTGGCTTTTTAAGATCATTTCTTTTTCCCTGCCGCGATGTCGAATGCATCAAGAGCTATCAAGTAATTTAAAAGTCCTGCTCCCGCGAGATATGCTGTGCCGAACTCAAAGGTGGATTTTTTCAATTCTCCCATTCCTAAGCTGAGAACCTTGGAGAGAATATACAGAAGGCCATTTCCGATGTCCGAAAAGAAGGCCAGAATAGTAAGGGGATTTTCCGTCTGGAAGGAATAGATTTTTCCACCCATGATAAGACCTAGGGCAGTCATGGCCGAGATGGAGACAAAAAAGATACCTGCTCGCCAGAATTTTTTCAGAGACAGGTGGCCGAGTCCGGGAATGAGCCAGCCGAGCAGGAAGCAGATAATTGATTTTGACTTCATTTTTTGTTGAAGAAACATAATAAAAGAATAGAGTTTACAAATCAAGGCTAAATATAAACGCGAACCGCCGCCTCGCTGCATACCTGGATGAAATATCTTCACTTATCACGGAAATGGAAATGCGAAAATAATCATCGACAGCCTCTCAACAGTCAGGCAAGCTTATGAGGAAGTCATCCACAGGCGAGCGGGCATGGTTCCTCGAAGAGGAGAGCGAGCCGAGGAATAAGCGAATTTTCCTCGCTGGGGAAAATTCGCGGGCTGACGATTCAGCTTGCCTGACTGTCCCTAGAATCGTCGTGCAAATGGAAATACTTGCCTCATTTACTTTCTAAAGGTCGATTGAGTAAAATGGGGATATGCCTGAGCTTCCTGAGGTGGAGACAATTGTCCGCGGCCTTTCTCCCAAAATCAAAGGATTGAGAGTGGAATCTTTTAAAATATTTCTGCCCACCATCCTCAGGACGGGAAATGTGTTTCTCTTGAGAAAGCTCAGAGGAAAATCGGTTACAGGGGTGCGCCGTCGCGGTAAGATGATCCTCATCGAGTTTGAAGATAATCTCTGCCTTCTTTTTCATCTGAAAATGACAGGAAGTCTGCTTTTTTGTCCAAGAAAAGTTCCTTATGACAAGCATGTTCATTTTCTGCTTGTGTTTAAAGGGCAAGAGAAAGAGTTGAGGTTTCGGGATGTCAGGAAATTTGGTTTCGTCTCCTGTGTTCCTAGTTCTGATATTCATCTATCAGAGGAGATCCGAAATCTTGGGCCAGAACCTCTAGAGATTGGTTACTCGCGTTTCGAAGAAATTCTCAAGAAGAGAAAGGCAAGGATAAAAAGCTTGCTCCTCGATCAGAATTTTATAGCTGGAATCGGAAACATCTATGCTGATGAAATCCTCTTTGAAGCCAGGATTCATCCTTTGACTTCGGCCTCTCTTCTCAAAAAAAAGGACAAAGAAAGGTTATGGAAGGCTATGCGGGAGGTCCTTCAGAAAGCTATAGAAAAAAAGGGGTCCTCCATACAAGACTTTAGAGACGATGAAGGAAGGCTGGGAACATTCCAGAATCTTCATCAGGCATACGGCAGAGAGGATTTGCCTTGTTCAAGGTGCGGGGAAAAGATCGAGCGGCTCCGCCTCAACGCAAGAAGCAGCTTTTTCTGTCCGAACTGTCAAATATTCAAGGAAAAACGCCCTTGAAGCTAACAAACACTTTTCCCCCCATCTCTTTCATTGCAACATTGGTATGGTTTCATTATAATGAGGATTCATTTTCGATTGCAATTTATGGAACGAACATAAAATTTCCTCATTGAAAGGAGGAACTTAATCATGGCTGAACAAGGAAAGACTTATATCTGTGCATTGTGTGGTCAGAAAGTCAGGGTAATCAAATCCGGAGTGGGTACATTAGTCTGCTGTGACCAACCCATGAATCTCAAAGAAGAAGAGTAAAGGTCAGCTTATCTGAGAGGAAGAAAGGATGGAATTATCCACTTTTCAAGAAATCGTCGATTTCGCCATCAAAAGAGAAGAAGAAGCCTATAAGGCTTATGGAAAGATGATGAAAATAGCTGAAACCCCGGGTCTTCGTAAGTTGCTCTCCGAACTTCAGGCTGAGGAAAAAGAACACAAAAGGCTTCTCCAGAATATCTCCAGGGAAAAGGTCGAGTCCTTAGAGATAAAAGAAGTGGAGGATATGAAAATCAGCGATCCGCTGCAGGAGGAAAAGCCAAGCGAGGACATGAATTTTCAAGATCTACTTATCTTGGCTGCTAAGAAGGAGCAGAATGCCATCGATCTCTACACAAGTCTGGGGAAGAAGGCCAAGATAGAAGAGCTAAAAAAGCTATTTGATTTTCTCGTCCAGCAAGAAAAGTCTCACAAGTTGAGATTGGAAGAAGAGTACGAGAAGCATGTCCTGGAAGGATACTGAGAGTAGACTTAAGGATGAGCCCTTCCCTTGGAAGGCTTTCCTATGATCATAGACCTTCCTTCGTTTAAATAAAAAAGGAGTGAAAAGATGGGAAAATGGGAATGCACCGCTTGCGGGTATATTTATGATCCAGAAAAAGGTGATCCTGAAAACGGAATAAGCCCCGGCACCTCATTTGAAGAATTGCCCGATGATTGGGTCTGTCCTCAATGCGGAGTGGGTAAGGAATTTTTTCAAAAGATGGCTTGATCGGAAAGGAAGTCTTCTCGCAAATGAGAGTCATTGCTGTTGGGAACGGACTTGCCGGAGTGATCTCGGCCAAGACCATAAGGGAATTGTCTAGAGATGTTGAAATCGATGTCTTTGCTTTGGAAAGATATCATTACTATCCCCGGCCGAACCTTATCGAGTTTTTGGCAGGGAACATTCCCCTTGAACGGGTGTTTGCCTTCTCCAAGGAATGGTATGGATCACAAAGGATACGGGTTCATCTGGAAACCCCGGTGACCAAAATTTTTCCTCAATCTAAAGAAGTAGAAATCGAAGGAAAGAGAAAAGAAAAATACGATGCTCTTCTTCTTGCTACCGGCTCCTTTCCTTTCGTTCCTCCTCTTGAAGGCGCAGATAAGAAAGGAGTCTTCACTCTCAGGACCTTGGATGATGCCTATGAGATTCTGGAATTCCTGGAGGATCACAGGAAAGTGGTTTTAATTGGAGGAGGGCTTCTGGGTTTGGAGATAGCGCGGGCAATTAAGCACAGGAAAGCTGAGGTGGAGGTGGTCGAATTTTTCGACCGGCTGCTTCCCCGTCAACTGGATGAAGAGGCAGCTTCCTTGCTCAAGACCCAGATCGAAAATATGGGAATCAAGGTCCGACTAGGTGTAGCCACTCAGAAGATAGTGGGAGAGGGAAGTGTCAAAGGATTGAAATTTAAAGAAGGCGGAGAGACCAAGGCTGAGATGGCCATCGTGGCCGCTGGAATAAGACCAGAGATTCAAATGGCCAAAGAGGCAGGCCTGGTAACAGATCGCGGAATCGTGGTCGATGATTTCCTCCAGACCAGCCACTCCGATATATACGCTGCTGGCGACAACGTGCAGCACCAGGGAAAGATCTGGGGAATTATACCAGCCTCATTCGATCAAGCCCGAATCGCTGCTATCAGCATAATGGGACAGAAGAAAAAATATCAAGGAACAGTCCCCTCCAATACCCTTAAAGTGGTGGGTGTTGATGTGGCCTCTATCGGTTTGGTCAATCCTGAAGAGGAAGGCTACGAGCAAATCCGGATGGAACGGAAAGAAGAAGGAATTTACAAAAAAGTTGTTCTTCAAGAAGGAAGCATAATAGGTGCAATTTGGATGGGAACCAAAAAGGGTGTGGATCAGGTCGGCAGACTCATAACCCAAAAAATCAAGGTCACAAAATGGAAGCGCTCCCTCTTGGAAGACGATTTTGATTTTTCGGTCATAAAAAATTGAAAAAAGCTCTTTTCATCCTTTTCCTTGTTGCTTTTGCCGCTTTGGCTCAAGGTGAAACCCACGGATACTTCTCCTTCGAGTATGCCAAAGGACAGGAGAAGAGCGAATTCGCGATCAATACTTTTCAAAACGCCCTCTTTGGATTTCTTTACTCCGGAGATATCACACCCAGGTTGAGTTTTGTCTCAGAGGCAAGGTTTCGTCATGAGAGCAGGTTAGAAGTCGAACAAGTCTATCTGGACGTGAAGGCTTCAGAGTCCTTTTCTATCAAACTGGGACTCTATCTCGTTCCTTTCGGCCAGTACAACCTATCCAACCGACCCCACCAAACCATGCTGATCAAGGCGCCACTCCATGTGGAAAGCCTTTTCCCTTCTAGCTGGAGGGATATCGGTGTTCTGGTCGAGGGGAGATGGAGCGGAATTTTTTACTCTGCCTATTTAGGGAACGGCCTGATTGAAGGGAATTACCTCAACAACGGACAGCAATTTGCCGACAACAACAAAGACAAAGGAAAAGGAGCGAGGGCAGGTATCTTTTTGAGTCGCGGTCTGGAGGCAGCCTTTTCTTACTATAGTGGTAGATATGACCAGGGAAATGAGAGAGGTTTGATCCTTAAAGGAGTTGACCTCAGTTGGATAACCAGAGGATTTCAGATCCTTTCCGAATACGCCAGGGCCGATTTGGAAAATCCGTCCCCATTCTCCAAAGGCAAGGCCGAGGGTTACTTTGTCCAGGTTTCGTTCGATATCAGCGGCCTCCGTCCTGTCGGAAGCTATCAGAAGCTCACCTATCGTGATCCATATCACGGCGAAGGATTTACGGATAGCGGAGGATTGGGAATCGATGAAGAAAAAAGTCGGTGGACAATTGGACTCGTTTATTTTGCATCGCCAAATGTTCTTTTTAAGGTAGAGTATGAACTGAATAGAGAAATAGAAGGAGAAATCAAAAATAACGTCTTATTCGTTCAAATGGCCTTGCATTTTTAGCCTTGTTTTAGGATGGGGCTTCTGATAAAATTCTCTGTCAAAAAGATCGACCTTCTCTCAAAGAGACAAATTATATCTATTGAGTATTCTTATGGCTAATCTGCTTGTCGTTGGGACCCAATGGGGCGATGAGGGTAAGGGAAAAATCATCGACCTCCTGACCCCTTCTTTCGATATAATCGCCCGTTATCAGGGGGGACACAATGCAGGACACACCGTCATGGTCAACAACAGAAAGATCATCCTGCATCTCATCCCATCAGGCATTCTCCATCCCGGAAAACTCTGTGTCATCGGAAACGGCGTGGTTATTCATCCTCAGTCTTTTCTGGAAGAGCTTGAAACACTGAGGGAATACGGTGTGGAGGTGGATGAGAATATCGTCATCAGCAAGGACGCTCATCTGATCCTTCCCTACCATTCCCAACAGGAGAGGCAGAGCGAAGAGAGAAAAGGTGCCAAGAGAATCGGAACCACGTTGCGGGGAATCGGTCCCTGCTATGAAGACAAGGCGGGCAGGCAGGGAATCAAAGCCGGCGATCTTCTGAATCTAGCGGTCCTTAAGGAGAAGATTGAGGATAATGTCAAGGAGAAGAACATTTATTTTGCTTCCTTTAAGATTCATCCCCTTGATTCTCTGTCCATTTTTGATGAATACAGAAGCTTTGCCTCCAAGTTGAAAAAATACATTAAGGACGTATCCTTACTCCTGGATGAGAAAATCAAGCAAGGAAAATGCATCCTTTTCGAAGGAGCCCAGGGGACACTCCTCGACATCGACCATGGAACCTATCCCTATGTGACTTCATCTAATTCTACTGTTGGGGGTGTATGCACTGGGCTGGGAGTAGGCCCGGATAAAATTCACGGAGTTTTAGGGGTGACCAAGGCCTACACCACGAGAGTCGGAGAGGGCCCCTTCCCGACAGAAATTATTGATAAGAAGGGCAAGCTTCTCCTGGAAAGAGGAAATGAGTATGGAGCCACTACTGGCCGTCCCCGAAGGTGTGGATGGTTTGATGCTGTGGCCGTCTCTTACGCCTGCCGGGTGAACGGGATAGGGAGGATTGCTCTAACCAAGCCGGATGTGCTTGATGAACTCGAGGAGATCAAGGTCTGTGTAGGATACTATTACAGAGGAGACATCATCCGCCATTTTCCCACCGAGAGCTGGATTTTGAGGGAGGTGGTTCCTCATTACAAGAGCGTGAAGGGCTGGAAGGAACCTATCCGTAAAATAAAGGATTTTTCCTCTTTTCCTCCGGCCTTCAAAGATTATGTCAAGCTCATAGAAGATCTCATCCAAGCAAAGGTAGGGATTGTGTCCACAGGAATGGAGAGAAAGGAGACCATCCTTAGAGAGGATGAGCTTAAGGAATGGATTGATCTTGAGAAGGTCTACGCCGAGATGTAACCTCACTCGGGGATTATCTATTCAGAAAACTCGATAATCAAATTTCCTTGTTCCCTTTTTCTTAGAGGTATGGTTTATGGAGATCTAGGTTGAGGGAGGAATGGGGAATAGAGATTCAAAATAAGGAGTCAAAGCCATGAAGAAAAATATTATGCAGTGGGTCGAGATTGACCGGCGAGCCCTCATCCATAATCTGAGCCAATTCCGGAAGTTTATAGGAAAGGAGAGAAAACTTCTGGCCGTTGTTAAAGCGAATGCCTACGGCCATGGCATTCTGGAAGTCTCGACAATCGTATTGCAGGCAGATGTGGATTGGCTGGGCGTTACTTCTCTGGAGGAGGGCCTCTTGCTTCGTCAAAAGGGAATCCGATGTCCGGTATTGATTGTCGGCTATGTTCCTCTCCATGGCTTAGAAGAGGTAGTCATTCATGACCTGAAATGCACCGTCTACAATTTTGAATCTGTGGAGGGATTGGCCGCTGTTTCTCGCCGTCTCCGCAAGAAAGCTTACCTTCATCTCAAGGTAGAGACAGGAACTTATCGCCAGGGAATCCGGGAGGAGGAACTCCTTTCCCTGGTGAGGAAGGTCCAGGAATATCCTCAATTGGTTATTGAGGGGATATCTTCTCATTTTGCCAATATCGAGGACACAACCGATCATTCCTATGCAAAAGGACAACTGGAGAATTTCCACCGCATGTTGGAGACCTTGAGAAAAGAGAGAGTGAATATCCCCATTAAGCATATGTCCTGCACGGCTTCGGCCATTCTTTTTCCTGAGACATACTTTGACCTGGTTCGGGTTGGAATAGGGATGTATGGACTCTGGCCATCGAAAGAAACATACCTTTCCAGTCTGCTCCAAAAACGTCATCTCCTTTTAAAGCCTGTCCTCTCATGGAAGACAAGAGTTGCTCAGATCAAAAGGGTTCCCAAGGGATCTTTTATCGGCTATGGATGTACCTACCGGGCAAACAGGGACACCGTTCTTGCTGTGCTCCCCGTGGGCTATGCGGATGGGTACAGACGCGGGCTCTCCAATTCTTCCTATGTGTTGATCAGAGGGGAACGAGCACTTTTGAGGGGCAGAGTGGCCATGAATTTTATCATGGTTGATATCACAGATATTCCTGAGGCAAGAGTGGAGGAGGAAGCTGTTCTTATCGGCAGAGATCAAGATGAGGTCATATCCGCAGATTATCTGGCCTCTTTGGTAGGAACCATCAATTATGAAATCGTCTCGGGAATCAACCCTCATGTACCACGGATTGTTATATAAGCTTACGCTTGCGTCGGTTCCTCTCTATCCTCGCCAAGACCCTCCCACCCTCCACTATGGGCTTCGGATGGAGAGAGACCGGCGTCTCACTAACTAACTGAATGAAATGTCTTCACTCATCACGGATTTGGAGATGCTTACCTTGGAATGGGGATTGGAGGGGGATTATTGACTTGAGGTTGCTTAAGTGATAAAAATATAAATCACACGATTGAGTGATTTTATATCGGAGGTATTGAATGCCTGCAAAAAAAGCCACAAAGAAAACAGCAGCCAAAGCTAAGAAGAACGCCACCAAGAAAGCTCCAGCCAAGAAAAAAACTGCCAGGGTTAAAAAGGGTCAAGCCTATGAATGCAGCGTATGCGGATACAGAATCATCGTAGATAAAGTCTGTGGATGTGCAGAAGAACATGTTTTTGTCTGTTGTGAGAAGCCGATGAAGAAGAAGAGAGCAAAGAAGGCGGCTTGACGGTTTATAACTGCGTTTTTCTAACTTGAAGAGAAATCTCTGACACGGTCAAAAGAGTTAAAGAATATATCCAGGTTCAGCAACCGTTCCCTTTAAAGGGATCGGCCACAAAAAAACTTATGATAAAGATTTCAGGGGGCTAAGCCTTACTTCTATCAACAACGAGATAACTATGGGAAATAAACCGAATTTAGAAAATGTGGATGACTTCTACTATGATGCTACTAAGAGGTTTGAATTTTTCTCCCTGGTTTCTGAAAAGATCACCCAGCTTACAGACCTGAAAACGGCTCTTCACGAAATTCTCTCTATTTTAAAGGAAGTTACAGGTTGTCATCACCTTGCCATCAGGCTTATCGATTCCAAAGGGAATATTCCTTTCTACGCTCACTCTGGATTGGATAAAGAATTTTTGGAGTCTGAACATTGGATCACCATGAAGGATTGCCTTTGTGGGTATGTAGCCAGTGGGGAGGTGGACAGATCATTTCCCTTTATCAGTGAACATGGCTCTTTTTTTGCCAATTCATTGCCTAGCCTGATGGATGAAATTGAGACCAAATATCCAAAAATTTCCGAGGGAACTATAAGGAGTGCCTGTACAGAAAAGGGGTATCACTCCTTGGCTATCATTCCCATCAGGCTAAAAGGCAAGGTTATAGCAGAGCTCTATCTCTCAGATGAGAAAAAGAATCTTTTTCCTCTTAAAAAAATCCAGTTTCTGGAGAAAGTCACAGCACAGATAGGAATTGCCATTCAGAATGCTCGACTCTACACAGAGTTGAATGATTCCAAGCAGAAACTCATGGATTTATTCCATTCGACTTCTATCGGAATCCTGGAGGTGGATACAAAAGGTAGCTTTCTGCAGATCAATGATCAAGGGGCTAAACTCTTAGGCTATTCCTCGGCAGAGAAGCTGCTGGCTGATGAAATCAAAATCAGCGACCTGAACATTGAACGAAAGGAATGGGATGAGCTCATAGAAGCGATTGACCGACAAGGACACATGAGAAACCACACTCTTTTCTTGGCCCTGGGAAAGGAGAAAAAATATCTGGAGTTTTCTTTGTCCTCTCTTACAGACGAGAAGGCGCGGATCATCGGCTATCGAGGGACGTTTCGAGACATCACTGACAGCATACGCTTAGAAGAAGAGAGGTTCAGTAAAGCAAGAGCTGAGTCCTTGAAAAACAGATATTATCAGGAGGTACTCGTTCTCAAAGACGAAATCAGAGCAGAGTATCCATTCGAAGAGATGATCGGCAGAAGTCGCGCTATCCAGCAGGTGAAACGATCTATACAGCAGGTCGCTCCTGCAGACACTACGGTTCTTATAAAAGGTGAGACAGGGATAGGGAAGGAATTGGTTGCCCGCTACATCCATGAGCTCAGCCACAGGAAGGACAGGATCCTGGTCAAGGTTAACTGTGCAGCCTTATCGGAAGGATTGATCACTTCGGAACTATTTGGTCATGAGAAAGGTGCTTTTACTGGGGCGATCCAGAAAAGAATCGGTCGCTTCGAGTATGGAGATAAAGCTACCATCTTTCTGGATGAGATTGGGGACCTGCCGCTCGAAACCCAGGCCATGCTTCTCCGTGTTCTTCAAGATGGAGAATTTGAAAGAGTGGGCAGTTCAAAGACCATAAAGGTCGATGTCCGCCTGATCGCAGCCACAAACAGAGACTTGGCGCTTTTAGTCAAGGAGAAGAAATTCCGCAAGGATCTGTTCTTCCGTCTGGATGTTTTTCCCATAGAAATAGCACCTCTCAGGGAAAGGAAAGAGGATATTCCACTTCTCATCGCCTATTTTCTGGAAATTTACGGGAGAAAACTGGGGAAGAAGGTGAGCAAGATCCCAGAGGAGGCCATGGAGCTTTTTCAGGAATACTCCTGGCCAGGAAATGTCAGAGAGTTGCAGAATATCCTGGAACACAGCCTGATTATTTCCAAAGGAGAATACCTGGAAATCCCCAAGGCTTATTTTGTTAAGGCTCCGGAGACAAAGGCGAGGTCAGAATTTTTGCCGCTTCATGAATATGAAAAGCAGTACATCCTGGATGTCCTTGAGAAGACTAAGGGAGTCATATATGGGCCAAAGGGGGCAGCCTCTATCTTGGGATTGAAACCCACAACTTTACAAAGTCGAATGAAAAAACTGGGGGTGAGGAAATCGGAAGTCCTTCCCTCATCATGATGCCAACGAAATATCGGTGTAAAGCCATCGTCAATGAGGTGTTTTTTTCCGCTCATTTTTAAATCTCCAGGAATGACCTGAAGAAGTAAAGGTATGTGGGAATTGGCATAAATATTGCTAATTTCATTATGAGTGATATAAAGAGTCAGATATGATTTTTGATATTTCAGTGATGATTGCCGGAACAGCAGGCGATGGTATTTTGTTCACCGGAAATGTACTGGCAAAGATCCTCAAAAGGGAGGGTTGGGAAGTTGTCACATACAGGGATTTTCCCTCTAATATCAGGGGAGAACCCACTAACTATACCATAAGAGCCAGCTTGAAGAAGATCCATGGTCGAGGGGATTGTATTGATGTCCTTCTCGTCTTTGATTGTCAGGCTGTGATGAAACATATTAAGAGAGTGGATTACAAGGGAGTCCTTCTCTGTGATGGAGAGGATGTGCTTCGCCTCTCATCTTATGATCGCCGAGGAAAGACCTTTCATGAATTTCCCTTGCGGAAGCTGGCCAGAGATCATTTTGGAGATGAAATCTTCAAAAATATGATTGCCTTGGGAGCCCTCTGCCATATCCTTGACCTGGAAACCTCTATAGTGGAGGAGATTATTACCAAGGCCTTTTTAAGCAAAAAAGGGGAAAAAATTGTTCAGAAAAACATTCAGGCATTGAAACTGGGTTGCGACCAAGCAGAGAAGATCGTCGAGCCTGAGGAAAGACACCCCTTAAAAAGAAAAAAAGACATAGACAGACTTCTTGTCTCAGGAGATGAAGCCATCGCCTTCGCGACTTTATCTGCAGGATGTCGCTTCTTTGCTGCCTATCCCATCTGCCCGGCATCGGAAATATGGCAGTGGCTGGCTAAGTCTTTTCCCTCATACAACGGCCTTGTGGTTCAAACTGAGGATGAGCTGGCCGCCATCAACATGGCTTTGGGGGCTTCCTATGCCGGAGTAAGGGCGATGACCTCTACTTCTGGGCCTGGAGGCTCATTGATGATGGAGGGGCTGAGCCTTGCCGGGATGACAGAAATCCCCATCGTCATCGTTCATGTCCAGAGAGTCGGTCCCGCCACGGGAATGCCTACCAAGAATGAGCAATCTGATCTTAACCTTTGGGTCTATGGCTCTCATGGAGATTTTCCCCGGATTGTCCTTTCTCCCGGGACCATAGAAGAGTGCTTTTCATTCACGGTGAAAGCCTTTAACCTGGCTGAAAAATACCAGATACCAGTCATTCTCCTCACAGAACAGGATTATGGTCAGAATGTAAGAACAGTGAAGAAATTTGACGTTTCTCAGGTCAAGATCGAGAGAGGAAAATTGCTCACCCAGGAAGAGTTGCTCAGGATAAAAGAATACAAGAGGTATGAATTCACCCCTGACGGTGTTTCACCGCGTGTTGTACCCTCCATGAGGAATGGTATCCATATGGTGGAGGGCAATGAGCACGATGAGAAGGGATACCGAGAGGAAGAAGCAGAAAACAGAATCAGGATGATGAAGAAAAGAATGAGGAAGCTGCGCAGTGTTTCAAAAGATTTAATTCCTCCCAAGTTGTGGGGTCACAGGAAAGCAGAGGTGGGGATTATAGGTTTTGGTTCAACTTTTGGGCCGATCCGGGAAGCCATGGACAGACTTCAAAGGGAGGGAGTTCAGACAAAATATCTCCAGATGAGGACACTCTGGCCTTTTTCTTCCCGAAAAGTCCAGGCGTTTGCCTCCAGCTGCAGAGAAATCTTTGTGATAGAGAATAACTATTCCGGCCAGTTGAGTGCATTGCTTCGCAGTCAAGTGAACGATCTTCCTGAAATAACCAGCATATTGGATTATTCCGGTTTGGCCTTTCGGCCGTTGGACATTCTCACGGCAATGAAGAAGGTTTTATAGATGAGAAAGGAGAAAGATTATAATCTTATCGATCCAACCTGGTGTAAAGGTTGCGGCATCTACGGGTTGTCTTCTGCTTTCAAGAAGGCTGCTGTGGCTGTTGACCTCAATCCCGAGCAGTTAGTCGTTGTCACCGGAATCGGCTGCCATGGAAGGTTCAACAACTACTTGAGATGCTACGGCTTTCATGCTCTCCACGGAAGAACTTTGCCAGTGGCCACGGGAGTCAAACTTGCCAATCCTGGCCTTGAGGTGGTGGCTATCAGTGGGGATGGCGATGCCTACTCGATTGGCTTGAATCATTTCTTGCACACCATAAGACGCAACGTGGACGTCACATATATTGTGGTGAATAACCAGGTCTATGCTCTGACTCAAGGGCAGACATCTCCCACCAGTCAAATGGGTTATGTCTCCATCTCTACTCCCTTAGGGTCCAGGGAGTGTCCCTTCGATGGTCTCAGGCTGGCTCTTGCCGCTGGTGCGACGTTCGTGGCTCGCGGATTTTCTGGAGAGCCTGCTCATTTGGCTTCTTTGATAGAAAGGGGATTGAAACACAAGGGATTTTCCCTGATCGAGGTTTTGAGCCCCTGTGTGACCCACAACAAAATAAACACCTACCAATGGTATAAGGAACATATTGATTGGTCAGACCAGAATGCCGGTTATAATGCTCGGGATAAGCGGATGGCGTGGAAAAGGCTGCTTAACAACAAGAGGAAATTTCCTGTGGGGCTGATTTATGAGGAGGAAAAAGCAACTTATGAATCCCTTGTTTTAAGAGATAGAGAGATGCCCCTGATCCATGGGGATTTAAGCATAGACGTCAATGCATTGAATAAGATTTTGGAAGAATTTGAATGATTCTGGTAAAGTGATATATTTGAGATGGAGGATAGAAACATGCAAGAAAAAGTGGAAAAGGCTTTAGACAAGATTCGTCCTGCTCTCATGGCAGACGGAGGAAACGTAGAGCTTGTGGAAGTTAAAGACGGGGTGGTCAAAGTCCGCCTGACCGGAGCCTGTGGAGGGTGTCCCATGTCTCAGCTAACCCTGAAGATGGGTATCGAGCGGCACCTGAAGAAGGAAATCCCAGAGGTCAAAGAGGTGGTTGCCATATGACAGAAGTACGGTGGAATCCTGCTGGATTCAAAGCCTTTTAAGCCTAAGAGGAAAGAAGAGAGATGAGAAAAGTATACCTGGATCATATTGCTTCCACTTCTGTGCATCCTCAGGTTGTGGAGGCCATGCTTCCTTATCTAAGAAATAATTTCGGTAATCCCCAGAGTCTTCACTCCATCGGCCAAGAAGCGCAGCTCGCTATCCAGGAGGCAAGGGAGAAGGTTGCCGGACTCATAAACGCCCATCCTGAAGAAATTTATTTCACTTCCTGCGGATCAGAATCCAACAATTTTGCCCTCAAGGGACTTGCCTCCGCTCAACGAACCCGCGGAAATCATATTGTTATCTCGGCTATAGAACATCAATCCGTTCTGCACTCGGCCAAAAGCTTGGAGAAGATGGGGTACACTTTGACCTTGGTCCCGGTGGACAAGTGGGGAATGGTTGACCCGGAGGAGGTTAAGAAAGCGGTCAAGAAAGAGACCATCCTTATCTCCATAATGCTGGCCAACGGAGAGGTGGGGACAATCGAACCCATTGCTGAGATCGCCCAGATTTGCCAGGGCCAAGACGTTCTCTTTCATACCGATGCAGTTGATGCTGTGGGAAATATTCCCGTTGATGTCAAAGAGCTGGGTGTGCATGCGCTCAGTTTGGCCGCCAATCAATTCTACGGTCCCAAAGGTGTGGCTGCCTTGTATATTAAAAAAGGAGTAAGAATCCTTCCCTTCATCGATGGGGGAATTCAGGAGAATGGACGGAGAGCAGGCACCGAGAACGTGCCTGGGATCGTGGGCATTGGTAAAGCCGCGGAAATCGCCAGCGCAGAATTGGAGAGGCGGATAGAGAGAGTGAAACCGTTAAGGAATAAACTCATCGGCCATCTTCCCAAGGAAGTGGATCATGTCACGTTGACCGGTCATCCTGAGAAGCGGCTGCCTTTTCATGCCAGTTTCTGTATCCAGTTTGTTGAGGGCGAAGCCATGCTGTTGAACCTGGACATGCAGGGAATTTCCGTCTCCAGCGGTTCAGCCTGTACATCGAGGGCTTTGAAGGCTTCTCATGTGCTTCTGGCCATGGGAATCGACCATGCCACGGCTCAAGGATCGATTGTCTTTAGCCTGGTTGAAGACAGCACATCAGAAGATATAGATTATGTTTTAGAAATCTTTCCTCCCATCATCGAGAGGTTGAGGAAGATGTCACCCCTTTACACTCAATATTTAGAGGAGAGGCAAAAATGATATACAGTGAAAAAGTCATGGAGCATTTTCAGAACCCCCGCAATGTGGGAGTCATCAAGGATGCTGACGGCATCGGACAAGTTGGCAATCCAGTCTGTGGAGACATGATGACATTCTACATCAAAGTCAAGGATGACCGCCTCGAGGATGTAAAATTTCAGACGTTCGGCTGCGGTGCAGCTATCGCAGTCTCCAGTATGATCAGCGAGATGGCTATAGGAAAGACCATTGCAGAGGCGATGAAGATCAGCAATAAAAGCGTAGCCCAAGAATTGGGGGGGCTGCCCAAGAATAAGCTTCATTGTTCCAACTTGGGTGCTGATGCTCTACACAAGGCCATCGAGAATTACAAGGAAAGGCAGAAAGCCAAGGAGAGGGATAAACCCAAAAAATCCGTTGACAAGGGAAAATGTTATTGTCCTTATTGCGAAGGTCCCATAGAGGGTGCAGAGGAATTTTGCGAGATCTGTCAGATTGAGCTCGAGGAATGTCCAGAATGCGGAAAGTTAAAAAACAAAACCATCGATGAGTGTCCTCACTGCGGAGCCACTAGGATGAGAGTTTAGAGGCCCAGAGATCCGGTCCTTTTATTTCCTAGAAAGGGAGACGAGCAAGAGAAAGGAAAAAGATGATGAAGGTTGATGAAACTTTAGATTGTTTTGGCTTGCTCTGTCCGATGCCCATCATTCAGACAGATCAAAAGATCAAAGAAATGAGGGTGGGTGAGGTGTTGGAGGTTGTCTCCACCGATGAAGGTATCAAAGAGGATATGGCAGCCTGGTGCAGGCAGACAGGACAGGAATACCTCGGCCTGGAAGAAGAGAGAGGGATCATCAAGGTCTATGTTAAAAAGATAAAAGATTAACGAGAAAAAGATGTTGAGGATAAACGTAAAGAAAGGGAGAGGGAGAAGAAAGCTCCTTTGTCTTGAAGGAAAAATCAGTCAGGACTGGGTCAAGGAGCTCCACATGGAAATAAAGAAAGGGATCGAAGAGGGAGGAAAAGTGGTGCTTGACTTTTCCAATGTGCATTATGTGGATGAAGAAGGAGCAAAAATGCTCCATAGTCTCCCCCCGCAGAAGGTAGAAAAGAGAAATCTCTCTCTATTGGTAAGAGAGCTGCTGAAAAGGGGAGAGCAGGGATAGATGAGCAAAGAAAAGATTCAGGGGCAAATCAAGAGGCTCAAAAAGGAGAAAGGGGCTATCATCCTTGCCCATAATTACCAGATCGGCGAAGTTCAGGATGTGGCTGACTATGTCGGCGATTCTTTGGGTCTAAGCCAGCAGGCTGCTCAGGTGGAGGAGAAAGTCATCATCTTCTGTGGGGTTCATTTTATGGCGGAAACTGCCGCTATTTTAGCTCCTCGAAAGACCGTGCTCATGCCTGATATCCGCGCTGGCTGTCCCATGGCATCGATGATCACGGCTGAGGAATTGAGTGAATGGAAAAAGGACTATCCAGGAAGAGAAGTTGTCTGCTATGTCAACACCACGGCCGATGTCAAAGCAGAGTGTGATATCTGTTGCACCTCCTCCAACGCCGTGGAGGTGGTCAATTCCCTGGAGGGAGATGAAATTCTTTTTGTCCCTGATAAAAACCTGGCCGCTTATGTGTCCCGATTTACCGAGAAAAAGATCATTCCCTGGGATGGCTACTGTTATGTCCACAACAACATCCTGGCCAAGGATATCCAGGAGAAAAAGTCGCATCATCCCGAGGCAGAAGTCTGGGTTCATCCAGAATGTCGTCCGGAAGTCATCGACCTTGCGGATAAGGTGCTCTCTACTGGAGGGATGGTTAAGGAAGTCCGGTGGTCCTCAAAGAAGGAGATCATCATCGGCACTGAAAGCGGTATCATCTACAGGTTGAAGAAGGAAAATCCCGGGAAAAATTTTTATCCTTCTTTGAATACAGCTATTTGTTACAATATGAAAAAGATCAACCTGCTTAAAGTTTTAAACTCCTTGGAGAATATGGTTCATAAGGTTGAAGTACCCCCCGAGATCAGCCAAAAAGCAAGGGGAGCTATAGAGAGAATGATAAGAATATAAGGAGAGGAAAGATAAGGAATTCAAGCCCATACACGTCTGTCAGGTCTGCGGTTTCACGGTGGAGGGAGAAGCTCCTGATATCTGTCCGGTATGCGGCTCCTCCAAAGAGAAATTCACAAGATTCTAAAACATTTATATAATATTATAATTCCACTCAAGGAGGAAGTGGTGCAATTGGATAAGAAAGCGTCTCAACATGAGGTGTTGACTGTGGCCATTCGCTCTGAAATCGAGGCAGCCAACATCTACTCCAGGCTCCATGACAAAGTGAAGAATGACTTGTTGAGAAGAAAACTCAAATTTTTGGTTTTCGAGGAAAAAAAACACCGCAAAATACTGGAAAGACTGTATTCTCGACGATTCCCGGAAAGAAAGATTGACTTGCCTGAGAGTTCTTTTCTTCCTCCCATAAAATTGAAGGTTGACTCGAAAACATCCATCCTGGATATTTTCAAGGCAGCTCAGAATGCAGAGAGGATGGCAGAAGATTATTATAAAGATGCCAGTCGAGAAGCAGGGGATAGCGAAAGCAGAAAGATCCTTGACTACTTGTCACGTGTGGAGCGAAGCCACTACTTCATGATAAAATCCGAGATAGACTTGCTGGAGAAATTCCCGGATTATTATGAGGTGGAAGATTTCCATTTCTCCCATGATATGGTTCATGTGGGACCGTAAAACCTGAGCAAAGTTGTATGGTCTAGCAGAGGAAAAGAAAGGTAGAGTCCGTTCCCCGGATGAAGCGCCCCCTCAAGGCAAGCCCAGAATTTTAGTCCTTGCTTTTCAAATTGGCCTGCTGTCATAAAGCCTCAAGTGACATTGCCGGAAAAAAGGATAGCTAAAGATGAAAGACGCGCCAAATAAAATTCGAAAAAGAGATGGGTCTCTGGTGAATTTTAATGAGTCCAAGATTATAACCGCCATATTTCGAGCCGCCTTGGAGGTGCTTAAGGACGAAAGCCGGTCAAGAGAGATAGCAGAAACGGTCGGCACCAAGGTTGTGGAGAGAGTCGCATCTCTTTATAGGGACAAAATCCCCTCAGTAGAGAATATTCAAGACCTTGTGGAACAAGTTTTGATGGAGAAAGGGTTCCGAGGAGTGGCCCGGAGTTATATCCTTTACAGAGAAGAGCATAAAGACATAAGGCAGGCCAAGGTTATTTTTGGCATCAAGGATGACCTGAAACTTCCTTTGAATACTCTGCTGGTTTTGAAGAGACGTTATCTGCTTAAGGACGATGAAAGACGTGTTGTGGAAACTCCAAAAGAACTCTTCCAGCGAGTAGCCAAACATATCAGTCTGGCTGAAGAAAATTTCTCTTCGACACACTCAAGGGAGGAAATAGAGAAAGCCTTCTTTGAGATGATGACCAGGCTTGAATTCTTGCCCAATTCTCCCACCTTGATGAATGCTGGAACCTCTTTGGGCCAGCTCTCAGCCTGTTTTGTCCTGCCCGTTGAAGATTCCATGGAGGGAATTTTCGCATCTTTGAAGAATATGGCCATCATTCACCAGACAGGAGGAGGAACAGGTTTTGATTTTTCCCGGTTGAGGCCAAAAGGGGATCTTGTCTCTACAACCAAAGGAGAAGCCTCAGGACCTGTTTCCTTCATGAGTATATATAACCATGCAACAGGGGTTATCGTGCAGGGAGGAAGAAGACGGGGGGCCAACATGGGCATTCTCCGCTGTGACCATCCCGATATCGCCGATTTCGTGGAGGCTAAACTGGAGCAGAGTGCATTCCAGAACTTTAACCTTTCTGTAGCTGTGACCGATAGTTTTATGGAAGCAGTGAGGAAGAAAGAAAATTTTGATCTGGTGAATCCCCGAACCAAGAAAAAAGTCAAGTCGATTAAAGCGGCCGCTATTTTCGATCTCATTGTCTATGCAGCCTGGAAATCAGGTGATCCCGGGCTTGTCTTCCTGGATGAGATCAACCGTCACAATCCCACTCCCCAGGTGGGAGGGATCGAAGCGACCAATCCCTGCGGGGAAATCCCTCTCCTGCCTTACGAGAGTTGTAACCTTGGATCGATCGATCTTTCCAAGTTCGTCAAGCAAGACTCCATGGAGTGGGAAAGGTTAAAGGAGAGAATCTGGTGGGGAGTGCGTTTTCTGGATGATGTGATCGAAGTCAACAAATATCCTCTTCCTCAAATCAAAAATATCACGGTTTCCAACCGTAAAATCGGCCTGGGAGTGATGGGCTATGCCGATATGTTGATCAAGCTGGGTATCCCTTACACCAACGGCAAGGCAATCCAGCTGGCTGATCAGGTTATGAGGTTTTTTCATGAGGAATCGCTGAAAGCCTCCCAATCTTTGGCCCTGGAGAGAGGCGTATTTCCTCACCATGAAAAATCCATTTATCCCCAGAAGGGAATGCAAGTGCGCAACGCCACCGTCAACACCGTGGCTCCTACTGGAACCATCAGCATCGTCGCCGGTTGTTCTAGCGGCATCGAGCCGCTCTTTGCTTTGAGTTATGTTCGTAATGTGATGTCCGGGACAAGGCTCTTTGAAACCCATCCTCTTTTCGAGAAGGAGCTTCATTACAGGAATCTTTACTCCAAGGAACTCATGGCTGAAATCGGAAAGCGAGGATCCATCCAATATTTTAAGGAGCTTCCCCAGGATCTCAAAGAGATTTTTGTCACTTCCTTCGATGTCCCGGCTGAGCAACATCTTCGCATCCAGGCTGCTTTTCAGAAACACACAGACAATTCTGTTTCAAAGACCATCAACCTGCCTTCCGATGCCACTGTGGAGGATGTAAGAGGGATTTACCTCATGGCCCATGATCTTGGATGCAAGGGCATCACCGTCTACCGCTATGGGACCAAGAAGGACCAGGTCCTCTCCTTCGATTCCAGAGCAGAAGAAGAGCGAAGGGAGGATGTTTCATTTATAGCGGCGGAGGCAGAATACTCGGGGGGATGTCTTCATGGCCTATGCCCCTTTTGAAAGGAAGGGAAAGAGTGGAGAATGCAAGAGAAAAAATCGGCGACATGATAAAGATCTTAAGAAAGAATTACCTCAAAAGCCGGACAGCGCTTAAATTTGAAACCCCTCTCCAGATCCTGGTAGCCACTATTCTTTCGGCTCAGTGTACCGACGAGAAAGTCAACCAAATCACTCCTTCGCTTTTCCAAAAATATCCTGAAGCCAAAGATTTTGCCCAGGCTGACCAGAAGAAGCTGGAGGAAGAGATCCGGCCTACAGGTTTCTTCCGAAACAAGGCCAGAAGCATCATCAACGCCAGCAAGATGATCGCAGAAGATTTCAACGGCAAAGTCCCGGACAGTATGGAAAAACTCATCACCCTGCCCGGCGTGGCCCGGAAGACAGCCAACATCGTCCTCTCCAGCGCTTTTAAGAAGGCTGAGGGTATAGCTGTTGACACCCATGTCAGAAGACTGGCCCAGAGGCTGGGTTTGAGTAAAGAAAAGGATCCGGACAAAATTGAAAAAGACCTTTTGAGCATTGTTCCTAAGAAGGATTGGCTGGATTTCAACTACATGCTGGTCAACCACGGCCGGAAGATCTGTCAAGCACGAAAACCTCAATGTCCTGAGTGTGTGATACGCCATCTTTGTCCTTCAGCTAAGGATTTTTATCCTGATATCCAGACAATAAAGGGCAAGAAAACATGAACCGTTTTCGTTGTGATATCGATATAGGTAAAAATTGAGAGAGGCGAGAAATGATTAAAGAGGCCATGCTTTACCGTTCTCTGTCCGACAGCAAGGTCACCTGTTTCCTCTGCAGCCATCGCTGTGAAATTGCCGATTCCAAATTCGGAATCTGTGGAGTTAGGCAGAACAAGGAAGGGAAACTCTACACTCATGTCTTCGGAGAAGTCATTGCTGCTCACGTGGATCCCATCGAGAAGAAACCGCTCTATCATTTTTGGCCAGGAACCTCCTCTTTTTCTATCGCCACAATCGGCTGTAATTTCAAGTGCCCTTTCTGTCAGAACTGGCAGATTTCTCAGAGCACAAAAAAAGAGGGGCAGGGTGAGTCCGGTTCCAGATTGCTCCCGGACCAAGTGGTCAAGATGGCGAAGTCTCGTGGATGCCAAAGCATTTCTTACACATATACCGAGCCGACAATATTTTTCGAATATGCTTACGAGACAGCAAAGCTGGCCAAAGAGGAAGGGCTGTCCAATACTTTTGTCACTAACGGTTATATGACCGCAGAAGCCCTAGAGACTATCCAGCCCTATTTGGATGCCTGCAACGTCGATCTCAAATCCTTTAGAGAAGATTTCTACAAGAAAATCTGCAAGGCTCATCTTGAGCCTGTGCTCGAATCTATCCGTTTGATGAAGAAATTGGGAATATGGGTCGAGGTGACCACTCTGGTTGTCCCTGCAGAGAATGATGGAGAGGATGAGTTGACTCAAATTGCCCGTTTCATCCATGATTTGGATCCCGATATTCCATGGCATATCAGCCGTTTCCATCCAGACTATCAATATACCGATGCTCACGCCACTCCTATGGAGACTTTAAGAAAAGCTTACCAGATCGGGAAAAAAGAAGGTCTTCATTTCGTCTACTTGGGCAATGTATGGGGAGAGGGAGAAGACACACTGTGCCCTCACTGCCAGAAAGTCCTTATACCCCGTCAAGGCTTTTTTGTCGGGAAAATCAGGCTTAAAAACTCCACCTGCCCCTATTGTGGCAGTTTTGTAGCCGGTGTGTTTGCCTGATTTCCAAGCGCCCAACACTTACTGGTAATTGCCTGGAAAGTTAAGTGTTGTGTTTTCAAATAGAACAGGGTTTAGCATTTCCATTTCCGTGATAGCAGATGATGAGGGATGTTATTCCACATAGCGCCGGTTACCATCCCTTCTCGCCAAAGACCCTCCCATCCACTACCATAGGCTTCGGAGGGACAGAAACCGCCGCCAATCTTTTTAACCAGATAAGATGTTTTTCTCGTCACAGAAAAAGAAATGCTTACAAGGATTTAGTAGCGTTTGATAAAATGATATTCAGCCATTATGATGGATGAGAAGATGCGGAAGGCATAACCGATGCGTGGCATGAGAAACCTGGCTCTTTTTACCGATCTCTACGAACTCACCATGGCTGCCTGCTACTTTGATCAAAGCATGGCCGAGAAAGCCACCTTCAGTCTCTTCATCCGCGATTATCCCAGACACAGGCGCTATTTTGTCTGCGCAGGCTTAGAGGAAGTCCTCGGCTATATGGAGGACTTAAAGTTCGAGCCTGAAGACCTTGACTTCCTTGCAGGGATGAACCTGTTCAAACCTGAGTTTCTCTCCTACTTGGAAGGATTTCGATTCGGAGGGGATGTCCATGCCTTACCAGAAGGACGTATCTTTTTTGCCAATGAACCCATTCTTGAAGTCACTGCTCCCATCATCGAGGCTCAAATCGTGGAGACATTCATCATCAATGCTATCAATCTTCAGGTCATGATCGCCACTAAAGCTTCCCGCTGCATGCATGCGGCTTGGCCCAGAAAGCTGGTTGATTTTTCTCTCCGCCGGACTCAGGGGAGGGATGCCGGCATGAAAGTGGCCCGTGCGAGTTTCATAGGAGGGTTTACAGGAACTAGCAATGTTCGAGCTGGGAAGATGTACGGTATTCCGATTTTTGGAACAATGGCTCATTCCTTCATAACCAGCTTCGAGAAAGAAATCGACTCTTTCCGTGCATTTGCCGAATCTTTTCCTGAAAACACTGTTTTGCTTGTGGATACCTATGATACACTGACTGGGACAATAAAAGCGGCTGAGGTGGGAAAGGAAATGGCTGAGCAAGGAAAAAGGCTTAAAGGAATCAGGCTGGACAGCGGAGACATCCCCGAGCTGAGCAGGAAAGTCAGACGCATCCTCCGGGAATCAGGTCTTAAAGAGGCTACCATTTTCGCAAGCGGAGGCTTCGATGAGTACAAAATCAAGGAGATCCTCGACCAGGATGCCGATATCGATTCCTTCGGAGTAGGAACAAAGATGGGAGTCTCATCAGATGCTCCTTATTTGGACATGGCTTATAAAATGGTCGAATACAACAGAAATCCTGTGTTGAAGCTTAGTCCAGGAAAGATGAGTTTGCCTTCCCCCAAGCAGGTCTTTCGCTTCAAGACATCTGCTGGGAGGCTGGAGAAAGATGTGATCGGGCTAAGGGAAGAGAATTTGGAAGAAGGAGAGCCTCTATTGGAAAAAGTGATGGAGGGCGGTCGAATCATATCTTCCTCGCCCCCATTGTCTCAAGTTCAAGAAATCTTTCTGGATGAGTTTTCCAGCCTGGATGATAAATATAAAGAAATCAGAGGGGAGAGTCCTCTCTTCCCAGTGGAACATTCTCCCTGGCTCAAGCGTCTTCAGGCCCAAATCGTACAAAAGGTGAGGGAGAAGGAATTGGGAGAGAGCTAGGGTGAGAAAATACCGTTTCCTTCGCCACACCGCTGATGCTAAATTCCAAGCCTTGGGGCAAACTCTGGAGGAGGCCTTTGCCAACGCTGCCTTAGCCACAAGTTCTCTCATGTGGGACTGGAGGAAGGTGGAAAGAAAGGTCGAGTATCCTGTACGAGCCGAAGGGAGGGATCTAGAACAGCTTCTGGTCAATTTTTTGGAAGAGATCCTCTATTTATTGGATACCAAAGGGTTTCTTCTGAACAGTACCGAGGATATGAGCATCCATAAGAGAAATGAAGGATATGTTTTAAACGCTCGCTTTCTGGGCGATAATTATTCTGATAGATACAACCTCCTTGGAGGTGTCAAGGCCATAACCTATAATGAGATGTCCATTACCAAAAACGATCATTATACGGTTCAGGTTGTGGTCGATATATGAGGTGAAAAAATGGAAATAAAACGCATAAACGATTATACTTGGGAAATTCCCAAACATGGACAGATGAGAGTGCCCACAGTCATCTATATTTCCTCCAAACTTTTGGAGAGTGTCAAACAGGACCTGACTCTCAGACAAGCTCAGAATGTGGCCTGTTTGAAAGGAATCCAGAAAACGGCTTATGTCATGCCTGACGCTCACCAGGGATATGGGTTTCCTATAGGAGGAGTGGCCGCCTTTGATTTGGATGAGGGGATCATTTCTCCCGGTGGCGTGGGCTACGATATCAACTGTGGGGTGCGTTTGCTCAGGACTGATTACAGCGCGAAGGATATCCATGAGCGGCGAAAGCAGCTCTTGACTGAAATTTTCAAGGAAGTTCCGGCCGGAGTAGGGAAGGGAGGGACCACCCGCCTCAGCAGAAATGTTCTCAAAGAGGTGTGCTCCAAAGGGGCAGAATGGGCTGTTGAGAATGGATATGGAAAAAGGGAGGATCTTCAGCGAACAGAAGAAAACGGAAGGATGAAGGCCGCTGATCCCGGCTATCTATCTCAAAGAGCTGTGGAAAGGGGAATTCCTCAACTGGGCACGTTGGGAGCAGGAAATCATTTCCTGGAAATTCAGAAGGTGGATGAGATCTATGATGATGAGGGGGCCAGGGTGTTCGGCATTCATGCCAGAGATCAGATTTTAGTCATGATTCATTGTGGTAGCCGGGGCTTAGGTCATCAGGTGGCCTCAGATTACATCCGGTTGATGGAAAATAAATTTGGAATCAAAGGTCTTCCTGACAGAGAGTTGATCAACGCGCCCATTCGTTCTCCATTGGGTCAGGAATATTACAAGTCCATGAGTGCGGCCGTCAATTTTGCCTTTGCCAACAGGCAGATGATTGCCCATTGGGTTCGTGAGGTTTTTGCTCGGGTCATGGGCAGTTCAGAAGGGATGGATCAGGTCTATGATGTCTGTCACAATGTGGCCAAATTTGAAAAGCACACCATCGAAGGAAGAGAAAAGGAAGTCTGTATCCACAGGAAGGGAGCGACCAGAAGCTTTGGCCCAGGGCGCCCGGAGATTCCCGAGGTCTACCGCTCGGTCGGCCAGCCGGTCATCATCCCGGGAAGTATGGGGACAGCTTCCTATATTCTTGTGGGCACAAAGGAAGCGGAACAGTTGAGTTTCGGCTCGACCGCACACGGCGCAGGACGGGCGATGTCCCGCCATGAGGCCCTCCGCCGATTCAGAGGAGAGAAGATAAAAATGGATCTGGAAAGCAGAGGTATCGAACTCAAATTTACAGGTTGGAAGGGCATAGCCGAAGAAGCCTCTGCTGCCTACAAGGATGTGGATGAGGTGGTTAAGGTCTCCCATAAGGTGGGAATCGGCAAACTGGTGGCCCGTGTGGTTCCCGTTGGAGTGATGAAAGGATAAGGTCTGAATAAGCCTCCTGGGGGGTAGAAAGCACTATTTTTTATGTCTTAACATCTTCATCAGTTGCTTATAATTTTGGCAATTCAAGATATCTTTTTTCTCCAGCCAGGCTCTGCGGGCGATCCCTACACCGAAGTGCATCATCCGCAGTCCGCCAGGAGAATGGGTATCCGTGCCTATGCTTATTTGAAGTCCCAGCTGTTTAGCCTTCCTTAAATAATACTCGTTGAGATCAAGCCGGTCATAATAAGCATTCAACTCCAGCGCCTTTCCCTTGTTTTTTGCCTCTTGAAGAACCTTTTCCAGGTCCACATCATAACCCTCGCGCTTGGAAATAAGCCGGCCTGAAGGGTGGGCGATGATGCTGACATAGGGATTTTCCATGGCACGGAAGATGCGTTCGGTAACGTTCCTTTTGAATCCCGAGTGGATGGCTGCGATGGCCAGGTCCAGTTTCTTGAGGAGTTCATCTGGAAAATCGAGCCGGCCGTCCTGCAGGATATCCACTTCTGTTCCTTTCAAGATCTTGATTCCTTGGAGTTCCTGGTTAAGCCTGTTGATTTCTTTGATCTGTTGCTCCAGACGCTCGGGGGAGAGGCCGTGGGCATACTTTGCCGATTGAGAATGGTCACAGACGGCGATGTATTGGTAGCCGAAATTTTTGGCCAATCGGGCTAGCTCCTTCAGGGAGAGTACTCCGTCGCTGTATTGAGAGTGAACATGAAGATCCCCCTTGATATCCTGATCTTCGACGATCTTGGGAAGTTCGTCTTTGAGCGCAGCTTCGATTTCTCCTCTGTCCTCCCTGAGTTCTGGGGGAATAAGGGGAAGGCTCAGGGTTTTGTAGACATCTTTCTCGTCGTATCCAGCAATTTTCTCTTTGCCTTGAAAAACTCCATATTCTGATATCTTCAGGCCTTTTTCCCTGGCCATGGACCTGAGTTTGATGTTATGGGCTTTGGAGCCTGTGAAGTACTGCAAAGCCGCTCCGAAGGAAGACTCGCCAATGATCCTGAGATCGACCTGACGCTCTCCCTCCAAAGTGGAAATCATCACCGAAACCTTCGTCTCTCCAGCAGCCAGGACCCGGCTCACACCTGGAAATTTGGTGAAGTGGTTGACGATTTGGGTTCCACTTTTTCCTGTGGCCAGGATATCGATATCCCCTACGGTCTCTTTCATGCGGCGCAGAGAGCCAGCAGGGGAGAGTCGTCCGACAAGGGGGGACTTTTTGAGGTAGACTATCATTTCCTCAACGATATTAAGTGCTTCGGAGATGGGGATGCGCTCTTGAGACTGTTCGAATATTTCGATTCCCTTTTTGATGTTATCCACTTTTTTTTGACCGAGTCCGTGCAACTTGGCTAGAGTGCCATCTTGGATAGCTTTTTTTAAATCCTGGAGATTCTTGACACCCAGTTCTTTATGGGTCAGATGGATTGTTCTTGCTCCCAGGTTTTGAATTTCCAGCAGGTTGAGAAGGCCTTCCGGAACGTCAGAAAGAGCTTCTTCGTATTTCTTCATATTACCAGTGTCCAGGTATTCTTGAATTTTTTTGGCCATCCCGCTTCCTATTCCGGGGATTTGCTGTAGGTTGTTTTCTCGGGCGATTTTTTGGATGTCTTCGCTGAGATCTTCCAGTACTCGGGCGGCTTTACGGTAGGCGGCGATTTTGAATCCCAATTCACCCTTAATCTCCAGGGCATCTCCGATTCGAGACAGGAGTGAAGCTATTTCCCTGTTTTTCATAATTTTCCCCTCATCCATCATACTTAATCGGACTCCAACATGCAACGCTCAAAAGTATCGATCTCGAAGGAATTTGACTTTTTCGGTGGCACTTCTTATTTTAGTAAAAAATGAAAGTCATTCTTGCCGGGTATAATGTTGATAGCGAGGTCATAGAGGAGCTCAAAAAAACAAGTCCTCCCCGCGATGATATCACCCCCGAGACTCTTTCTGCATCCTATGCCCGGATTTCAAGGGATCCTCGTCCGGTGAATGAATTGCGGGCTGTGGCCCGCTCAGAGGTTAAGCGAGCCAGGCGTTCCAACCGGACCATTATTTTTAAGATGGGTCATCACTCTGTGGCTGAGCATGCTGTGTTCAATTTTGATATCATCGGTATCAGTCGCCTGGCCATGGAGGAGTTGGAGAAGTTTCGCCTCTGCTCCTTCACAGAAAAATCTCAACGGTACATAACCCTGGGAGATGATTTTGTTCTTCCAGAGGAAGTAAAGAAGGCTGGCCAGAAGGAGATCTTTCTGAGCACGGTCAAGGCCCAGAACGCACTTTACCACAAGCTCTATCAGAAGCTTCGGACATATCTCTTTGAGAAATACAAAGACTTGGCCGACAATCCCAGAAAACATCCTGTTCTGGACGGATGGGCCAAGGAGGATGCCCGCTACATCGTCAGTCTTGCCACCGAAGGACAGCTGGGCATGACCATCAATGCCCGCAATCTGGAATTTCTCATCCGCCGTTTCGCCTCCAAAAAGTTGGCTGAGCTTCAGGAGCTGGACACCAAAATCTATGCTCTAGCTAAAGAGGTCGCACCCTCCATCATTCTCTTCACCGAGGCGAATGATTTTGATGCCAAGACATATGAAGAATTGGAGGAGAAAGCCACCTCTTTGCTTGCCTTTTCTGGAGAGAACAGAGAGGATGTTCGTCTCGTTGATCATACCCCCGAGGCAGACGCCAAATTGATCGCTGCCCTTCTTCATACTTCCTCCCGTGCCTCCTACGAGGAATGTTTGAAAAGAGCCAAAAGCCTCGAAAGTGAGCAGAGGATGGATTTCCTCAAGACGGCCTTTCAACATATGGAGTTTTATGATGGAACTTTACGAGAGTTCGAATACGTGCACCTCACCTTTGATCTTGTGGTATCCGCTACCTGCTTTGCCCAGCTGAAAAGACACCGCATGACCACCCAAACGGTCCAAAGATACGCTCCTGAACATGGCGTAACGGTTCCCCCTTCCATCGAGGAGATTGGGGCCAGACAGGAATTTATGGACATGATTGAGAGGACGAACCGGGGGTACGCCATCATGAAAGAACATATGGACCATGGAGCTGAGTATGTCTTGACTAACGCCCACCGCAGGCGGCTTTTACTCGGTGTCAATGCTCGAGAGCTTTACCGCATCTCCAGACTCAGGGAAGATGCCACTGCTCAGTGGGATATTCGTGAGGTGGTGGGCAAGATGAGCCGTATGGCCAGTGAGGTGATGCCTCTGACTTGCTTGCTCATCGGTGGCAAGGACGCCTACCCAGAGATATACGAGAGGGTTTTCTCCAGGCCACCTAAGTTACTCCCCCCCGATTTCTAGGTTCCTTCTTTCATTTGGAAAGAAGATTGAGAGACTTTAAACAAACAGCCGAGGTGGTTATCGTCGGGGGCGGCATTATGGGAGTAAGTACGGCCTATTATCTGGCCAGCCGGGGATGTAAAGATGTAGTGATCCTGGAGAAGGAACTTCTTGCTCAAGCCTCTACCGGATTATCGGTGGGAGGGATCAGACAGCAATTCTCTCACCCTGCCAACATCCTCCTCTCCCAGGAATCTGTCCGGGTGTTCGAGCGTTTTCAGGAAGAATTTGGTGCGGATATTCGTTACAGGCAGGTAGGCTATCTTTTCCTGGCTCAGAGGAAAAGCACCTGGCAGGATTTTCTCTCCGCGGTCAGAATCCAAAGAGAACAAGATGTACTGGTTGAAGTCCTTTTCCCCGAAGAGATCAAAAACAGGTGGCCCTATCTTCATCTCTCAGATGTGAAGGGTGGAACCTTTGGCCCCAAAGATGGCTATGCTGATCCCTACCTGACAGCCATGGGATTTGCCAACGCTGCCCGTCGTCTCGGTGTTCGCATTGAAGAGAAGACCGAAGTTACAGGAATAAGTATCGAGGGAGGCAGGATTCAGGGTGTGGAGACAAGCAAGGGGCATCTTTCTACTCCAGTGGTGGTCAATGTCGCAGGAGCCTGGGGTGGGCAAATAGCTGGCTTGGCTGGTTATGACCTTCCTGTGAAGCCGTATAGGCGCCAGGTGTTCGTGACCAAAGCTTTTGATGCCATACCCAGGCCAGTGCCCATGGTCATCGATATGGATGTTTCTTTCTATTTCTGGGGAGAAGAGCCAGGGATAATTATAGGGATGAGTGATCCAGATGAGCCGTCCAGCTTCAATACCCATGTGGACCGGGATTTTCTGGAGAGGATCATCGAGGCAGCCGTTCGCCGGGCACCGGTCATGGAAAAAGCGGCTATTTTGCGGGGCTGGGGAGGTCTTTATGCCATGACTCCTGATCAGAATCCCATCATCGGCGCCATACCTGGTACAGAGGGCTTCTTCAATGCGGTGGGTTTTTCAGGTCACGGCTTTCAACATGGCCCAGCTGTAGGCTGTATGCACGGTGAGGCAGCTGGAGAAAATCTGGATCTATGATATCGACCAGAATAAGGCACAGGCTTTCAGGGAAGAAATGCAAGCTAAAGGTCAACCGATACCAGAAAACATCCTTGTGGCTGATTCTCCTTCCCGAGCAGTCCGGGAGGCGGAACTCATATGTGCGGCGACCACATCACACACACCAGTTTTCGAAGATGTTGACCTGAAAAGAGGAGTTCACATTAACGGCATAGGCTCTTATACTCCGGATATGCAAGAAATTCCGGCAGAAACGGTCAAAAGAGCAAAGGTGGTGGTCGATTCTAGAGAGGCAGCTCTTGCTGAAGCAGGGGATGTGATTATTCCTCTGAAAGAAGGAATTATTTCTGAAGGGCATATCCATGGAGAGATCGGTGAGGTGGCATCAGGCGCGGTTCCTGCCCGAGAATCTAAGGAAGAGCTGACTTTCTTTAAATCGGTGGGCAACGCTGTGCAGGATGTGGCGGTGGCATCTCTTGTGCTTCGGTGCAGTGAAGAATTAGGTCTTGGGGAGACTGTGGATATCTAAAATTTGAGCTTAAAAAATTTTCTTTTTCCGATCTTCAGGTTCCATTCCTTCTTTTTTTTCCAATCGATCTTGAAATCGATATCTTCGATTCTTTCTCCATCAAGATAGACGCCGCCCTGGCGGATCATTCTCTTGGCCTCCCCCCGGGAGGGGAAGATATTTTTCTCCACCAGTAAATTGAGGAGAGGGTAACCCTCTTCGATCACCTGAAGCTTCGCTTCAACTCTTATCTTCTCTTTTACATTTATTCTTAATGTTTCCATTTCTGTGGGTTCTTCTTTGTGTTTAAAAACTCTTTCAAATTCCTGCTCAGCCTTCCCGGCTTCTTTCTCTCCCCAAAAGTCAGAAACGATGGTTTTGGCCAGCTTGGCCTTTAAATCTCGTGGGTTGGCTTTTTGCACCCTGACTTCTTTCTTCCACTCGTTGATCCGGGAAAGAGGCTCATCCGTGAGTAGCTCCCAGTAGCGGAACATCAAGGGGTCGGAGATAGACATGATTTTTCCGAATATCTCTCTTGGTTCTTCAGTGATTCCTACGTAATTATTCAAGGACTTACTCATCTTCTCCATCCCATCCAGTCCTTCCAGGAGAGGCATGGTGAGGATGACTTGAGGCTCCTGTCCGAATTCTCTCTGGATTTCCCTGCCCACTAAGAGGTTAAACTTTTGATCTGTTCCTCCCAGTTCCACATCTGCCTTAAGCGCCACCGAGTCATAGGCCTGCATGAGGGGGTAGAAGATCTCGTGAACAGAGATAGGCAATCCCTTTTTCAGGCGATTCGAAAAATCATCCCTCTCCAGTATCCGGGCAACCGTGTATTTCGCGGTGAGGTTGATGATGTCGAAGCTGGAGAGTTTCTCCAGCCAACGGGAGTTGAAGTCGATGATGGTTTTTTCCGGATCGAGGATCTTGAATATCTGGGCCTTGTAGGTTTCTGCATTCTCCTGGATTTCCTCTCTGGTCATCGGAGGGCGGGTGGCCGAACGCCCGGAAGGGTCTCCAATAAGACCGGTGAAATCCCCGATGAGAAAGATGACCTCGTGACCCAGATCTTGAAAATGCTTCATCTTCCGTAAGAGAACAGTATGACCCAGATGGATGTCAGGAGCGGTAGGATCGAATCCGGTCTTTACTCTTAGAGGCCTCTTCTCTTTTAGGGAACGTTCCAGTTTTGTCTCGAGTTCTTTTTCCTGGATAATTTCTATACTGCCTTTCTTGAGATATTCGAACTGTTCTCTGGCTTCCTTCGTCACCATTTTCATTCTGCCTTCATCCATTCTCGCTTTCTCTGATGAAAACTCTTCTTCTTCTTACTTCCAGTCTTCCCTCGAAGAAAAGTCTTACCGATTCAGGGTAGATTTTGTGTTCCTCCTTCAGGATTCTCTCGCTCAGGGATTCCTCTGTGTCGTTTTGATAGACGGGGACAACAGCCTGAAGAATGATAGGGCCCATGTCCACGTCCTCTGTGACGAAGTGGACGGTGACTCCAGAATATCTCACTCCCCATTCTATGGCCTTCTTCTGCACATGAAGACCAGGGAAAGCGGGGAGAAGAGCAGGGTGGATGTTCATGATACTGTATTTGAATTCCTTGCAGAAAGAAGAGCTGAGGATTTTCATGTACCCAGCCAGACAGATGAGATCCACATCTCTCTTCCTGACTTCCTTGATGATTTTCCTTTCATAATCTTCCCTGGTGGCGTAATCCTTCGGGTTGAGGAAAAGGGTATCGAGTTTCCTTTCCTTAGCTACGTGAAGACCGGGGGCTTCTTTTTTATTGCTGAACACAAGAGCGATGTCCGCATTAGTTCTTCCAGCGAGAATGGCATCATGAATGGCCATGAAGTTGGATCCTCGGCCGGAAATGAAAACAGCGATTTTTCCCTTCTTTTTTGGACTCCTGAAAACCTCTTTGCTCATTTTCCATGCCTCTTTTTAAAATTTGATGATGATACCAATCTTAACAGAAAAACCACTAAGATCCACAACAACCTCCTCCACATTCCGGAAATCATCCCCGGAGGGTTTTTCTTTGTGGAGAATATTTTTGGCTTGCCAAAACTGCAGACTGGGGTTGTATTGTTCGTAGAAAAAAAGGGTTGTCTCTTCACCCTCTTGCACTTTATTCTGGAACTTACTGATTTTTGACAGTTTGGCTTCGGCCTCGATGAAAAAGTGGATATCGGTGGAAGCTTCATAGCTCAGGCCTAAGCCTGAAAAAAAAGATGTCCCCTGAGCGGTGGCTTTCTGGTAATTAACCTGGATGAAGCTGTTCTCAGGTCTAATCCAAATGCCGATCCTCTCTATGTATTTGGCCCAGAGGAGGCCCAGCCCTCCTCTGATATAGAGTTTCAGTTGACTTCGAAGCGGGAAGAAGTAGTATCCACAGAAATTCAAAGGAAAGGCATTGATTTTTGTAGGGTGAACTGAAAAAAGAGTATCTTCTGCTCTCTCGATAGTGATGCCTGTTTTTTCTTCTGTGGCTTCTGCATAGATATATCCTGTTCCCAGGCCGATGGAAAGACGAGAACTCAACGAAAAAAGAAATTCCCCCTCGAACGATATTCCATAGTGAAGATCTTTGACCTCTCCTTCTGCGTCACTCCAGCTTTCGGTAGCAAATGCCAGTTTCTTCAGGAATTCTTCTCTACCGTGAAGGTTACGGTTGATATGTTCTGGATTGAAGTAGCTCAAAGATCCGGAGATTTTTAGGCTTAAATCCAGCGGATAGGAAAACACAGCCAGAAGAAACAGCGACAGTAAGGTGAAGATCTTTATCTGAGCCAGCTTTTTTATCATTTTGTGCATCATTTCGACCCGGTCCTTTGGCATTCCTCAGGTCAGTTTAGTTATTCATGGATAAATTTGCAATCATTTTATCTGGTTTTGCTTTAGATGGAAAAGAGAGAATGGCTTATTGTATCTTAAATCGTTGCGGAATGGCATTTTTCCAGGCGCTAAATGCTTTCGCCACAGGCATATCCACAATTATCTGATTGAGATGATTGATTATGATTCTGTCTTTCCCTGTTTTCCCCAGGACGCTCGCCTGAACTTCTCTTTTCTGAGCCAGGTCGAGTAGCTTTCTCAGATGGTAATCCGTGACTGTGACCACGATGCGTGATTGCGTTTCTGCGAACAGGAGAACATCGGGTCTTATCTGGTCTTGAAGAGCCACTCGACAGCCTATCTGGGCAGGGCTGAAGAAGCAGCATTCTGCCAAACAGACAGCAAGCCCTCCTTCGGATACATCGTGAGCGGATTGAAGAAGCCCCTGCGATATGGCTTCACGGCAAAACTCCTGGACCTTCTTCTCCTCATCCAGGTCGATTCGGGGAGGAAGACCTTTTTCTGATTGGAAGACCCATCTCAGATATTCGGAGGCCCCCAGCTCTTCCTTGTTCTCTCCGATGAGGATTATGCTCTGTCCGTCTTCTTTGAAGCCTGGACTCACTGCTTTGGCTGAATCTTCGACTTCTCCCACGATTCCCAGCACAGGAGAAGGATAGATAGAGATACCCTCTGTATCATTGTAGAAACTAACGTTTCCTCCTGTTACCGGTATTCCGAAAACTTTACAAGCTTCGCTGATTCCTTCTATGGTTTTTTGGAATTGCCACATGATTTCAGGTTTTTCGGGATTTCCGAAATTGAGACAGTTGGTCACTCCCAGGGGACGGGCTCCAATGGAAGACAGATTACGGCAAGCTTCAGCCACCGCGATCTTCCCGCCTGTTTGAGGATCAAGTAAGGCATAGAGAGAATTGCCGTCAAGGGTGATGGCCAATGCCTTCTTGCTGTTCTTGATCCTCAGTAGCGAAGCATCCGTACCAGGAAGAATCACTGTGTTGACCTGAACCATATGATCATATTGGCGATAGACCCATTCTTTGTCAGCGATGCTAGGGGAGGAAATGAGTTTAAGAAATGTCTGGTTGAAATCAAGGGGAAATGGGGGAGCCTCGAATGCGGCAGCGTTTTTGAAAGAGGAAGGAGGGACGCTTTTTCTTTCATAGACCGGACAAAGGTTGACAATGGCCTCCACGGGAAGATCCACCACCAGCTTTCCTCCTGCTTTGACCTTGAGTTTTCCTCCTTTGGTCACCTTCCCGATGATGACCGCATCCAGGTCCCATTTAGCGAAAATGTCTTGGACTTGCTTGACTTTATCTTTGCGGGCCACGATGAGCATTCGTTCTTGAGACTCTGAGAGCATGATCTCATAAGGGATCATGCCTTCTTCTCTCTGAGGAATGCGGTCAAGGTCTATTTCAATCCCTGATCCTGCCTTTGAAGCCATCTCAGAAGTGGAGCAGGTCAAGCCAGCTGCTCCCATATCTTGAATGCCCATGATCAGTTCTTTGGACATGACCTCGAGACAGGCCTCAAGCAGGAGCTTCTCCATGAAGGGATCACCGACTTGGACATTCGGCCTTTTCTTCTCCAAATCCTCGTCGAATTCTGCAGAGGCCATGGTGGCTCCATGGATGCCATCCCTTCCGGTTTTGGCTCCGACATAGAGAACAGGGTTTCCTTCTCCTTCAGCTCGGGCATAGAAAATTTTGCTCTTCTCTGCAATACCCAGGCAAAACACATTAACCAAAGGGTTTTTGGAGTAGCATTCATTAAAATAGACTTCGCCGCCCACCGTAGGAACTCCGATGGAATTTCCGTACCCAGAGATTCCTGAAACCACTCCTTCCATAATCGCTCTGTTTTTGGGGTTGGAAAGAGGGCCAAACCGCAGAGAGTCCAGGAGTGCGATAGGCCTCGCCCCCATGGTGAAGATATCCCTGAGAATCCCTCCCACCCCTGTGGCCGCACCCTGGTAGGGTTCGATGAAGGAGGGGTGGTTGTGAGATTCAATTTTGAAAACAGCGGCCAGGCCATCTCCGATATCGATGATGCCAGCATTTTCGCCCGGGCCCTGAATGACTCGGGGCCCTTGAACTGGCAGCATCTTGAGGTGAGTTTTAGAGCTTTTGTAGCTGCAGTGCTCGGACCACATGAGGGAAAAGATCCCCAACTCTGTGATGTTTGGCTCTCTGCCGATAAGCTGGACGATTTTTTTGTATTCTTCCAGAGTGAGGTTATGTTCCTCTATCGTTTTTTCATTCATGGGTTTCAATGCATCCGTTCAAAAAGTAAAACGCAAGAGAAAAGAGTGCAATATATATAAGGAGGATGGATCTTTATCGTGAAGACCTTTATCCTTATCATCTGCCGCTCTTTGTGCTTCGGTGTTTTATGATTGATTCAAAGATCATCCGTCCATCCTCGCTGCCCAGGATAGCCTCTGAGGCTCTTTCTGGATGAGGCATCATGCCCAGAATATTTCCTTCTCGGTTCATCAGGCCGGCGATATTTTCCAGGGATCCATTCAGGTTGGCCTCTTCGGTGATGCCTCCTGAGGCATCTGAATAGCGAAGGAGAATTTGGTTGTTCCTTTTTATCTGATCAAGAGTTTTAGGCGAAGCAAAATAGTTCCCATCGTAGTGGGCTATGGGGATTCTGAGAACCTGGCCGATGCGTCCTTGGTTGGTGAACGGAGTTTTGTTGTTTTCCAGACGGAGATGGGCGAATTGACAGAGAAACTTAAGGTTCTTATTCCTCAGCATGGCTCCTGGAAGCAAGCCCAATTCGAGAAGGATTTGAAAACCATTGCAGATTCCGAGAACAAGTCCTCCGTTCGAGGCAAAGGTCTTGACTTCTTGCATCAGAGGGGAAAATTTGGCGATGGCTCCGGAGCGCAGGTAGTCTCCATAGGAGAAGCCTCCGGGAAGAACCACGCAATCCACATTTTTCAAATCGTGGTCTTTGTGCCAGAGGATGACAGTGTTTTGATGGAGAACATCCCTCAGGACGAAGAAAGTATCATAGTCACAGTTGGAACCTGGTAAAATAACCACTCCAAATTTCATGTTCTTTCTTTATTGCTTGCTTGTTATGATCTGTTTGCCTGGATTGATAAAAAATCTCTAGAAGGGAGCGAAGTCCGAGCATCTCCTTTCGTCCTGGGCTGTTGGGAGAACAGTCCTTCTATCTATCTATTATATGAAAGGGACAGGCACCTTTTTTCCTATCTGTTTTTTCCTTCTATTCTAAAATCTGCCAGGAGAATTTTTCGATGATCGGATTGGCCAGGACTTTGTCAGAAATCTCCGGAATGACTTTCTTGGCTTCTTCTACAGAGATCCCATTCAGTTCGAGCTCGAAGACTTTTCCCTGTCTGACGTCTTTGACAAATGCGTAGCCAAGGGTGTGAAGGGCGTTTCTTACAGCCTGACCTTGGGGGTCCAGGACCGTATCCTTGAACGAGACAACCACTCTAGCTTTCATGGGAGAGAACCCTCTTGAATATATAATCGATATTTTCCATATAGGGATCGAGAGAAAAACATTCCTGGATCTCCTGTGCAGATAAATGTTGCTTGATTTCAGGATCAGAGCTTACGATATCCTTGAAATCCCCACCTTGGCTCCAAGCTTTAAGACTGTTTTTTTGAACCAACTGGTAGGCTTGATCTCGTGATAGATCCTTCTTCATCAGAGTAATAAGGAGTTTCTGGGAGAAGATCAAACCTTTGGTGAGGCCTATGTTTTCCCTCATCTTCTGGGGGGATACTTTCCAGTTTTTGATGATATCCGTGAATTCGGCCAGCATAAAATCAGTGAGAATAAATGTATCAGGGAAGATAATCCGCTCTGTGGAGGAATGAGAGATATCCCTTTCATGCCAGAGAGGAATATTTTCTAGTGCTGCTTGAACATTGGTTCTTGCCAGGCGAGCGAGGCCTGAAATTCTTTCGGCACGGACAGGGTTTTTCTTATGGGGCATGGATGAGGAGCCTTTCTGTCCTTTGGTAAAGGGTTCTTCGAGCTCAAGTACTTCTGTTCTTTGCAGATGACGGATTTCCAGAGCAAATTTATCCAGGGAGGAGGCGATAAGAGCCAGCGAAAAGAGAACCTGTGCATGCCTGTCTCGCTGAAGGATCTGGGTGCTGACTTTGGCAGGATGGAGCCCCAATTTTTTTAAAGCATAAACCTCCACTCTAGGATCGATGGTGTTGTAGGTACCCACAGAACCTGAAATTCTTCCGTAGCTTATCACTTCCTTGGCTTGAGCTGCCCGATGTAAGTGGCGCTTGATCTCTTCGTACCAGACAAGCAGTTTCACTCCGAAGGTGATCGGTTCAGCATGAACGCCATGGGTGCGGCCCACCATGATGGTTTTTTTGTGGCGGATAGCTTCCTTTTTGATGATTTTATGTAAGAAACGCAGGTCTTTCTCAATTTTTTCCAGAGATTCTTTGATCAGCAAGGAAAGGGCTGTGTCCACAATATCATAGGAGGTCAGGCCGAGATGGATATAACGGGCGTTTTTCCCAACGTGTTCTGCTACAGAGGATAGGAAGGCAATGACGTCATGCTTGACTACTTTTTCTATTTCCTCTATTCGTGGCACAGAAAAGGCAGCATTTCTCTTGATTTCTTGGAGCGCTTTGGGGGGAATTTCGCCGAGTTCGCTCCATGCCTCACAGACGGCAATCTCCACATCGATCCATTTCTGGTATTTGTTCTGTTCGCTCCAGATGGCCCTCATCTCAGGACGGGTGTATCGTTCAATCACGGAATTATCCCTCCTCAAAAGGAGTTAAAATCATATCAGCAACTCCAGACCATGTCAATCGAACCAACATCAGCCAAAAATCCTCTTGACAAAAAATGGAATTTCCGATAGTATCTTGATTGTAAAATTTCATCTTTCTTGCAATAGTTTATATAAGCAGGTAAAAAAAGAGAGCAGAATTTTCTTGAGGAAGCATCCTTTCTCACAATAACTTCTCCCAAATCATTAAAATTGAAGAAATAACCTGCTAAGAGAAGACTATGCCAGCGTAGCTCAGTTGGTAGAGCAGCTGATTTGTAATCAGCGGGTCGGGGGTTCGAATCCTCTCGCTGGCT
>CAYSCW010000019.1:40374-56459 GCA_964429795.1 uncultured Eubacteriales bacterium | reverse complement strand
TTTTTTTCAAAAGACTAAAAACAATTTTACATGTTCAGATAAGCCATAATAAGAGATAGAGAAAAAATGAAGGTGACCTGCCCCTCATCAATGTACCACCTGCAAAGATAAAAATCGGCAAAGGAATACAAGGCATTATTGCTGAAATTTTTGTTGGCTGGGTAGGTGCTTGGCTAGGATGGATATGGGATCATTGGTGGTTTAAATTTTGGGATGTTTATATTGTTCCGGCAATTATTGGTTCTGTGGCTACTATATGGATCGTTGCGACATTATATCCTCCAAAAGAAGCTTAGTAAGCATTTTCTCTTCTATTTTTTCCATTTTTATACAACAGCAGCTCATTTTACTTAAAAATTTTATTTTAAATCTATTTGGTATATTCTGAGGAACATCTGACTTCGAGTCCAAAAGTCTGGGGTTCGAATCCCCTTGCTGGCTCTCTTTTCCCCTTGAAAAACCTCGTCTTTCATTAGTCATCCTTACCCATAGTTAAGCAAGTTTAATCAATCTCTGACACACCACTAACACACAGGGAGAAGTACATAAATTGATAGAGCCACGGACTCCTGATCCGTAGGCCACAAGTTCGATTCCTGTCAGGCACGCCAGCATTTTCTTTATTTTTAACACTTTTCTTTGTTTCGATTTTTAGCCTGGGTTAATTAAACTGAATCATTTTTAGTCATTCGCATATTGTCCGCACGGGATTTGTAGCATTAGTATATTTGACGACATCAAAATATGGACAACTAAAGATATTTCTTAAGCTATGGTCTGCGTATAATAAAACCAAGCAATGAGATATCCATGAGCGTCAAAACGAAAACCTCACTTGAATCCATAGTCCGGGATATCAGGCGTAAAATCCGTCGCAAATTCACTGCTGAGGAAAAGATACAGATAGTTCTTGAGGGATTATGAGAAGATGGAAATCATCCGGATGGTGAAGGTTGCCAGAGCGGGCAAAAACAGAGTAAAATGAGAGGGGGTTTGTCACGATCCTTAAAGGCAAATTATTATAGATACACCATATTTCAAAAATACAACACATTATTGGTTGGTTCGACCAGCATAAGAAGAAATCGTATTTCATTTATATTTTTCCCAGTTTAGATGTAACTTTCTAAGATTTTCTTTCGTATTTTTAAGTATGAAAGGAGGTTCTGGATGAAAAGAAGTTTTAATTCTTCATGGGTTGCTGCTTTACTGATTGTTTTGTTTATTCTTTTTGCCTTTCAAAACTATGGGTATTCGCAGGATAAAGCCCAAAAGATTGATGAGTTTATGCAGATTTATCACGACTACGGGCTGTTCAACGGGACAGTAATGGTGGCCGAAGGCGGGAAGGTCATATACAAAAAAGGATTTGGATTGGCCGATATGGAATGGAATATTCCGAATAAGCCGGATACAAAGTTCAGAATTGGCTCCATTACAAAACAGTTCACATCCATGCTGATCTTACAGCTCGTTGCGGAAGGGAAGGTAAAATTGGATGGGAAGCTATCCGACTATCTGCCCTATTACCGTAAAGATACAGGGGAGAAAGTCACAGTTCACCAGTTGCTGAGCCATACATCCGGCATTCCGAGCTACACAAGCCTCCCCAAATTTATGGAGGATGTCAGCCGAAACCCTTATCCTGTCGATGTGTTTATCAAGAAATTCTGCAGTGGTGACCTGGAGTTCGAGCCCGGTTCCAAGTTTGTCTACAACAACTCAGGATATTTCCTCTTGGGAGCTATCATTGAAGAGGTCACTGGTAAGAAATATGAAGAGGTGTTGAAAGGAAGAATTCTTGAACCCCTGGGAATGAAAAATACAGGATACGATCACTCCAAAACTGTCATAAATAACCGCGCAGCCGGATATGAAAAGACCTTTGATGGATATGTAAATTCACCCTATCTGGACATGTCCCTTCCTTATTCCGCGGGCGCCTTGTATTCCACTGTGGAAGACCTCTACGTGTGGGACCAGGCTTTGTACACGGAGAAATTACTCTCTAAAGAGATGAAGGAACTGATGTTCAAACCGCACCATACCTCAAGTGACGGCCAAGGTTATGGTTATGGATGGGGCATAAGAGAAAGAGAAATCCCGGATTCCAAGGAAAAGACCACGAGCATTTCACACGGCGGGGGGATCAACGGATTCAGTACACTGATTGAAAGACTGGTTGACTATAAACACCTTATTGTCCTCTTCAACAATACAGGTGGTGCACCGTTAGGTTCCATGAGCACCGGAATAATAAATATTCTTTTCAATAATCCGTATACTCCGCCAAAGAGGTCGATTGCAGAGAAAATCTATAAAACAATACTGGAGAAAGATGTGGATGCAGCTATCAAGCAGTACCATGAACTTAAAAAGGAACATGAAAAAGATTACGATTTCAGGCCCACTGAATTGAATAGATTGGGTTATCAGTTGCTCCGGGAAAATAAAATAATCAAAGACGCCATTGAAATCTTCAAGCTGAATGTTGAGGTGCATCCGAAGTATGCAAACGGCTACGACAGCCTAGCTGAGGCATACATGGATAAAGGAGATAAGCAGCTCGCCATAAAAAATTACGCAAAGTCGCTGGAGCTGGATCCCAATAACAGAAATGCCGTGGAAATGCTGAATAGACTATTCAAAGAAAAATAAATTAGTTTAAAGTTAAAAGTTTAAAGCTGAAAGTTTGAAAATATTGCATTAGACTTTTAACTGAGCTTTTAGCTGGCCCTACCCAGGGGATAAAGAGTCTTTGCGGCATTCTCCTTTGGATTGGTCCACTTTTTGAATCCTCATCCCTACCGTGGCAGGGATTTACCGTCAGCTTCATCCGGAGAGGACTGTTTTCTACAGAGTCCTTTTCCATTATTTTGAGAAGTTCCTCCTGGAGTATGAGACGCGCTTTGAGCGCGAGTACGGCTATTTTCGCCCTGTTATGCAGGAGGTGGTGGACCGTTATCTCGACTGCGGCAACTCGATGTGTGGTTTCGCTCGCATCCGGTGTCCGGACTGCGGGGAAGAGCGGCTGCTGATGTTTTCCTACAAGACACGCGGGTTCTGTCCATCGTGTCATGCAAAACGGCGGGACCAGAGTCACCTCCCACATTCCCGATAAAGGACAAGTCATGATTCGCTACTATGGCCTTTACTCCAATGCTCGTAGGGGCAAGATGAGGAAAACCCATGAAGCAGCGAATCCTTTCCTGATCATCGAACAAGAGGAGCCGTTTGTACCATCAAAGGGCTGGGCGGAGATGATTCGTAAGGGCTGAGTCTATCTCAAACGGGATGGTTTGGAGATTTTGGCTGATTTGTATCTTTTTTCTAGTTGTTGACCTTGTCGTTTTGGGCGTGATAATCTTATTTCAGGATGTTAGGGGATGGAAATCATGAAAAATAGTGAGGGATTTGGATCAAAGACAAAAACGAATTTCCTATATTTGCAAACTCAATATTATCCTTAGTTGAGATTATTCCCGGAGCAAATACCTGAGGCATTATCCCTGGTGGTTTCTGGCCGAGATAGGAGCCTTTGAGAACTGGAAATTCTTTTTGCTGTGAAAATGCGTCCGTTACCAAAAAAGCCAGCAAACAGAAGATTAATAGTCTAATTTTCATTTCAAATGACTATCTCATTCTTAACCTGTCGCCTAAAACGGAATTATTCCGAATCCCCACCAAAGCATAACAATGGCGAAATAACATGTCGCCAATGTCACAGATGTGTAATGCCATCTCTGCCACACGGGCCACCACTTGTTTCTGTAGGCCAGTACCATGAAAACCGCTTGAGCCACTGCCAGCAACAAGATAACCCACACAATGACGGCTACAATAGTGATGAACTTAGCCCCTAAAAACACCTCCAAGATGCCCAATGGATGGGACATCCCGCTGTTAAGAAAGAGATTGAGAAGCTGGGAATCGGCGAGGAAGAGTGCTATAAAACATAGGATTATCAAAGCAGCTAAGCCTGACAATATATGAGCAATACAAGGCCATAACCGTGCTCTACGGTCATCTGAATCTTTCACTCGTCGCGTTCGAATCCTCCTTATTATGAACCCAATCGGCCACAGGATTAAAGCCGAGATGAGAAGGACCGCACAAAGAACAAACAAAGCCTTGGGCACAGACCTGAGATCAGGATCACCACGATGCGGATCAAGATCTTGTACGACGGCCGGCAGGATATATTGGCTCATCATCATGGCAGTCTGTGCTGGACCGTAGATTTCTTCGTATGCACTGCCGGTAAGGACAACCACAAGCTCCAAATCTGGAAATACAAAAATATGGCTTTCCCCATTTCCTTGTGCAGAAAACGCAGGAAACGGTCGTCCATCGATGTAAAATATCCTCTTCCACCAAAAGTATCCGTAGCCAAAATCATTCGTCACTTGGATATGGGTCTTGCTGGATTCATCGATCCACTCTTCAGATATGATCTTCTCTCCATGCCAGCGGCCTTTGTTCAGGTAGAGCTGACCGAATTTGGCCATATCGATAGGTAACATCCAGAAACCGCCTCCCGTATGGGCAATGCCTCCGGAAGTCTTCCATTTATATTGCGAAATATTCAGGGGTTCAAACAAGTAGGTCTTGGCAAACTCTTGGACAGAAATTCCTGTTGCACTCTCAATAACAGCTCCTATGAGGTGGGCACTCCCCGTACCATAGGCCCAGTGTTCGCCTGGTCCGTAGACAACAGGGAGATCAAGCATGAATCGCGCAATATCGGTCGCCTCTAGTACATTGTCTTCATTTCCTGCAGATGAATTATCCATATCATCACAATCGAGCCCTGTGGTCATATTGAGGACGTTTGCCAGAGTGATTTCGTTTTTGCGCACATCCCAGTTCTGGAGCGGTTCGAGCTCCCGGAAATAGGCATAAAGCCTATCTTGAACACCGGTGATGTATCCCTGATCGATGGCGATGCCCATCAATGCAGAGCCGATACTCTTCATCGCAGAGCGAATTTCATGGAGCTTATCCCGGTCATAACCATTGAAATACTCCTCGATCAGAATCTTGCCACTTTTGATAACCAGGATACTATCTACTTTTCTGAATGTGCCATCCTGGATATGGGTTTTCAATAATTCGAATCGGGTTGGATCCAGACCTTCGGCACTGAAGGATGTGTATTCCCAGTCTTCTTCGATTGATACTCTCTTGCCTACGCCGGTCGCCATTCCCAGCGATACGGTGAGCAAGGCCAATATGGCTGCGATCTCTCTGCGTTTAAAAAGCGAATTTAACATTTTTCCTCGCTTCCTTCTTTATTGGAAGTCTCTTTCCTGACTGGCCACTGCCTCTATAGAAAAGCATTTGAGTATGCCGAGGACTCAGGGCGTCCTGTGGAAGACTTTCATCACGGCCTCGATAATGAGATCCGGCTGCCTTCCCGGAATCATATGGTCACTTTTTTCCGCCACAATCAGAATCGCACCCTTAATCGATGCTGTCAATTGTTCGTGTGACAGCCGCCAAGCTTCTTGTTCCTCGGTTTTTGGGAGGAATGGTCTGCCGCTGGTAATCACCACAACCGGGATATCCGAAGGGATAGATGTCTTACGCATGATCTCCAATTTGGGACCCAAGCCATCTCCAACCATGCGAACCACGGCACGTTGAAATTTTGTAAGCTTATCCGGTTGAGAAGTGTCGAATGGAAGCTTTCCTGTCATTGGATGGTTATCGAGATACTCCACGCCGAGCAGGTCCACAAACTCGTTTGTAAACGGATCGACAAATACCATCCCGTGTACGGCCTCAGGGTGTTCACTGGCAATCAAGCGGATCATCCAACCTCCAAATGAATGGCCGACCAGGATGAGATCTTTATCCAGATTGAGTCTCTGGAGCCCCTGCCATAGCCATTCTACCTCTTCACGCATATCATGGGGAGATTCTGGCAGATCGCTCTTTCCAAATCCGGCCCGATCGTAGGAAACAATGGTGGCTCCCGTTTTATTTGCAAGTTCGGGCGCCAGATTATTCCATTCTTTAGAGTCCATTCCGCCTCCAGCTTCAAGGAGAATGGTTTGGTTTCCACCTTCGATAACCTGGAAGTTGAGACGATATTTCCCAACCTGAACCAAGGTCTCGACGGCCTCAATTTCTTGATTGAACAGCGGATTTGATGCCTGTGCCGGTGACACATCTAATGACCGAAATAGAAGAAAAAGTGTCACAACCAGGACGCTGCTGATTCTCTCAATTCTCATGTTTATCCTTCTTTTAACCTGGATAATTTATGAATTATCCAGGTTAGTTGTTTTTTTAATGTATCTTCAAAACCAGCCAGGAGTGTTTTGAAATGGCGAAGTGTTGTTTGACATTGCAAAGACAAAAACGAATTTCCTATATTTGTCTATTTCACATCCACTTTCAGCACCACCGAAGCTGCGCTGTCGCCTGCCGCGCACCCATCGAACAGACCGTATCCTCCTCCTTTGATCACTAATTCTTCAATCAATTCAATAATCAATCGGGCTCCTGTGGGACCCTGAGGGTGTCCCCAGACAAGCGAACAACCATAATTGTTCATATCTTCCCATTTGATTCCCATTTCCCTGCAGAAATAAACATCATTCACAGCAAAAGGTGTATGGGTCTTTATCGCTTTGACATCCTTAATTCCTATCCCTGCAGATGAAAGGGCCCTTCTGGCTGCGGGAACGATGGACATAGCCATATAGCCTCTTTTGGCTCTTGCCTCGGCATAGGAGAGAATCCGTATCTCAACATTCCTGTTACGACTGAGTTCGCTTGCCTTTTCCCGAGTGGTGACCACAATACTTGCGTTCCCGTCAGCAGGGTATGTCTGGGTGCCATAGGTTACCGTCCCACCTTCGAGCACCGGCCTCAGTCTAGCCAGCCCCTCCGCTGTGGTGGGAAAAACACCTTCATCCCCGCGCACTGTGGCTACCACTTTTCGCCCTGACGGATCCTTGACATCGATGGGAACAACCATAAACCGGTTCAGGAAAGCACTGTTATCTTTGAGAGCATCCTGGTACTGGTTATAACGCAAGAGTGCCATATCATCCTGCTCTTCTTTAGATATCCTGGCCTCACTAGCTACATTTTCTGCCGTTTCTATCATTGCGTTTTTCGCGTAAGGATCATAGCCAAAATTATCCCAAACCCAATCCTCTTTATCACCCGTCCCGCCTATTCCCAGGGGATTAGGATAATAGATGTGAGGTCCGTTGCTCGTCCGGTCGCAAGTGACGATGAGAATATTTTCTCTTTCGCCAAGTTCTATTTGTTCAGATGCATGGGCTACACATTTGGCCGAAGTCGCACAGGCCTGGCTTATTGTCGAACCTGTTATCCTCCCGGCTCCGATCATTCCTGCCATCCAGGGAGCCCCATAGAAACAGTTCTTCTGGGGAACTGTCATTCCTAGAATGATGCTATCAAATATCTCTGGCGACATTCCTCGCCCAGGGAAAGCTCCTCTGCAAACCTCAGCGGCAAACATCATGGCATGGAAATGAGCGAAATTTCCTTGCCATCGGCAAAACGGTGTGCTCCAGTATCCATCATAAGGAATAAATGCTTTCTCAAAAGGCATTTCTTACCTCCTCTTTTCAGTTATTGAGGCTCATGAACTCCTTCAGAAATCAGGCATGACTAAATGGGGCATTCCTCTTTGGACCGAATTTAAGAAAATTTTCCATCCCTATCCTCATATCCTTTGTCCTTAAGCACTCTCCAAAGACCTTAGCTTCATGTTTAAGGCCCTCTTCAAGCGTCAGTCTTGCGCCTTCAAGAATGGCCCTTTTCAATATTTCATCAGTCTTGCGAGAAAGATGCCCGATATTCACCTCAGGAAGAGAATCAGGGATCCTGATTGGATCCTTCTGGATGGGAGGAACACTTACTTCTTCTGAAATTAATCTTTTCACAAACGCAACACCTTCCTCTTTAATATCCCCCTCTACTTCCTCGGCGATTAGCCCTGTCTTTAATGCTTCCGATGATGATATCGGATCCCCTGCGCGAAGGATCGGCCAAGCATTCAAGATCCCTACCAGACGAGGAAGCCTCTGAGTGCCACCGAAGCCAGGAATGATACCAAGCTTAGGTTCAGGCTGCCCAACAAAAACCTCTAATCCTTTCTTTGCAATCCTTGCTGTACAGGCCATAGCCAGCTCATTTCCTCCACCAAAGGCAAGACCATTCATGGCACAAACCACAGGCTTGCCAAGGTTTTCGATCAGATTCAGAGCTTCCTTTCCCTTTAAGGAGAGAGACTCTCCTTCTTCAGGACTCCTTAATCGAGCCAGCTCATGAATATCGGCACCTGAGACAAAAGCCTTGATTCCAAAACCAGTGAGTACTGCTCCCTTTATTTTGCTGTCTTCCTTTATATCCGAAAATATGCTGTTAAGCTGGCTCATTACGGCAGAGTTGAGAGCATTCAGCATCCTGGGTCTCCGGATAGTGACCACGGCAACATCATCCCTATCTTCTCTGAGAACCATAGGAATATCCCACGGCTTCCCTGAAGCGGCTTGTTTGATCAGAACCTGAGGAACTTCAAATTCTGGCCATTCGCTGGCATAAGCCTTCACAAGTTCGAATGATCTGTCGATTCCCATTTTGTTCATCATTTGAAAAGGGGGTTTCATCACCAGACCATTCTCCACAGCCATTTCCAGATCAGAAATGTTTGAGATTCCTGAATCAAGTATTTCACAAACCAGCCCAAAATAAGCTCCCTTTAAATGGCTGGAGATTGTCTCAAAATCACTCTCCCTGTAAGCGATTTCCTCGCCCCTCCCTGGAGAATCCCACGGCTTTCCCGAAGCAATCTGTCTCTCAAGAATTTCGGGGGAGCGGAACCAGGGCATGATTTTATCATGCATCTGGGTCAGGCCATGCTGGGTAATCGGATTTCCCCCTGTCAGATTCATCGCTGTAAAAGGCCCAACTCCAAGCCCTAGGGCCCTTTGGGCCATGGCATCCACTTGCTTGACTGTGGCCAACCCTTTCTCAACCAAAAGGGCAGCTGCCAGGAAGAGGCCCTCAAATACAGGATCTATCGCGTATCCGTATCGACTGTTTACCTTGATTGGAGCCTTGCCAATCTGTTCATAGAATTTCATCAGAAAATCCGTTATATCCGGTGCGGTTTCCTCACCAGGAACGATTTCGACGATTATGTTTCGTTCGGCGGGAAAAAAGTAATGAATGACCAGGCATCTTTCCTTGTTTTTGGCTTCCTTAAAGATGAATTCAGGCTCCATATGGGAAGAGTTCGAGGCGAGAATCGCTTTCTCAAGACAACCTCTCTCCAGCTCCGAGAAGATCTTCCTTTTAATACCGATCTCCTCTGTGGCAGCTTCGATCACTAAGTCAGCATCTCTCAACTGTGAATAGTCGGTCGTCCAGGCAATGTTGTTGATCATGGATTCTGCTTCATCCTGCTGGAAGGCTCCAGTCTTGACTCCTCTCCCTATCTTTCCTTTGACTCGTGTCTCTCCTGAATTGAGTGCCTTCTCTGCTATGTCAACAACAACGACAGGAACTTCATGCCTATGAAGAACCTTGCTGAAGTAGAGAGCAATATCGGGTCCGATATTGCCGGAGCCTACGACTCCTATTTTACTGATGATTCGCCCAAAAATTTCCCAAGCCATAATAGGCCTCCTTAGAGTTTACTTTTATTCCCAGTGAGATAAGAATTTTTATGGTAAAGAAATCCGCACAGATTCATGGGGACGGTTGTTCTCTATATTATAGAATATTCCAGATGTCAAGTTTTTCTCTCTTTTCTCGTCTAAAAAATTTATTTGCCTATCTTTTGGATTTGTGGGTAAAATCAAGAAAGATTTTTGGGAGAGATAACATGGCTAAAATAAAAGTGACTGTGGAAAGGATCAATGGCTACTGTAACCTTCCTATGCAGGTAGGGGATTATTTCTATGTGGAAGATTCAAAGCTCTCTATTCCTGAGGGAAAGTACGTCTGTATCTGGGCCTTACAGAGCATGATGCCCATTTTTCCCATCCTGGCTGAAAAAGACAGGTTAGAAGAAGGACACTGGATCAAAGAAGTCAAGAACTTCTCCTGTCCGGATCCAGATGGACTGGTACAATTCCGACTCGAGCTCATCGAAGAGAAAGAATGATAAGCATTCTTCAATCGACTGTCGGAATTTTTAACCACTGAAGGGAAGGAATTTCATGGCGATTCGAGTGGATTTGAGTAAATGCACCGGATGCAAGAGGTGTGAGGCTGCCTGCGCCTTCTTCCATACAGGAAGGATCAACAACCATCTAGCCCGCACAAAAGTCATTAATATATACGAAACCGGTATTGACGGTCCAGTGGTCTGCAACCAATGTAAAGAGAGATACTGTCTGGGCTGTCCAGAGCATGCCCTGTCACTGGGGACCTACGGGCAGGTGATCGTCTGTCCGACACTCTGTTCCCTTTGCGCTGCCTGTGAGAAAGCATGCCCAATAGGAGCCATCGAGATATTCGATGGTATTGTTTTTGTCTGTGACCTTTGCGGAGGAAGCCCTAAGTGTGTCGAAGCTTGTACAGAAGGAGCCATCACCTTCGACCCCCAAGAAAACAAACAGCCATCTCTGGCCGCTGTTAAGAGGGAAACAGAAAAAATGAACCCCAGCCAAAAACGATATTTTTTTCTCAGAAAACTGAGTGCTGGACTCAGGGAGAAATGGAGCAAGAATCATGCTTAAGTATGGCTATGGCGGAAAAGTGCTGAGAGTCGATCTCACAGAACGAAGATTTCGTATCGAAAATCTAGACCCTGCCTGGATTAAACCTGTCATTGGTGGCCGGGCTGCAAACACCAAGAGACTTTTTGAAGAATTAAACCCCGATTGTAATCCCCTTGGACCGGAAAATGTCCTTATCTTTGGCATCGGCCCCCTTTCTGGCTCCCTCCTTCCTGCTTCCGCTTATCATACTGTTACGGCCAAGTCTCCTCTAACAGGTATATTAGGAGACTCTGCCGCTGGTGGCCAATTCGCTGCTGAGATGAAACTCACAGGATTCGACCAGATCATCGTCACCGGAAGAGCTGATAACCTCCTCTATCTCATGGTCACAGAGTCTGGAGTCGAATTTGTGGACTGCCCTGAGTACAAGGGAAAGACTGTCATATCGACAACAAAAGCCATCAGAGAGGAGAAAAGAGATTATTCCATCCAAGTTGCGGTCATCGGACCGGCTGGAGAGAATCTCGTCCTTTTCTCAAGTATAGTCTCGAGTGGGAACAGAGTGAATGGCCGAACCGGAATGGGTGCTGTCATGGGGTCGAAGAATCTCAAAGCCGTGGCCGTAAGGGGTTCTAAATCCATGGAAGCAGCAGATCCCCTGGCCTACTTAGCAGAGATCAGGAAAATCGAAAAAGATATTTCCAATCATAACGAATACCAGAAGCGCTACCAGATGGGCACGACCATGTTGATGAAGGACCTGAACAACATCGGCATCCTGCCCACCAAACATTTTCAGGAAGGGGTTTGCATGTATGTCGATGAAATCTCCGGACAAAAACTGGCCAAGACCTACAAGGTAAAGAATAAAGCATGTTTTAACTGTAATCTCCATTGTTCCCGTTATTACGTCATCGACGATTTCGAGGCAGAAGGTCCTGAATTCGAAACCCTCTGCAGTTTCACATCCAGGCTAGGAAACGAGAATCTCTCCTTTGCCTTAGAGATGAATGTCTATCTTAACCAGATGGGATTGGATTCCATATCAACCGCTGAGGTGATCGGTTGGATAATGGAGTGCCAAGAGAAAGGGCTGATTCAACCTGAGGACTTGGATGGTCTCCGTCTGACTTGGGGTGAAGTGGATAAGATAAGAGAAGTGGTGGATATGATAACGTTTCGCCGCGGGATCGGAGATAGATTGGCAAACGGCGCAACAAAGTTGTCTGAAGACTTCAGCCAAGAAGCAAGAAAATTGGTGATGCAGGTTAAGGGGCTGGATATGATCTGTGGAGATCCGCGAGGAATCAAAGCCTACGGCCTCACCTATGCTATCGCCGCCAGAGGGGCTGATCACCTCCGTGCTGAACCCTACTTCGAATTGACCGACAGGAAAGCGGAGGCGAAGGAGCGTTTCGGAACAGAAAAAGCTGCCGACAGGCTAGCAGAAGAAGGGAAAGCGGCCTTGGTCAGCTATTCCGAAAAGATTGCTCTTCTTACCGATTGCCTGACTATGTGCAAGAATATCGGCCTCTGTATGGATATTTTAAATTTTGAGAATACCTCTGCTCTTCTGAGGACAGGCACTGGAATCGATTACTCTCCTGAATACTTGCAAAAAATCTTGGGAGATCATATCGATCTTGAATTCAAACTCAACCGGAGATTCGGCGTAAAAAGAGAGGACAACACACTGCCCGAAAGGTTCAAGAATGAGCCATTAACTGAAGGACTGACAAAAGGCTCTACTATTGATATCAAGAAAATGGTAGATGAGTATTATAAGATACACAAATGGGAAGAATAGTGAGGCAGAAAAAATAGGCTGCTTCTGAGGAAGAAAGGTCAGGATTTGGCTCCAAAAAGAGAAACCTTTGCCTCCTTTTTTGGTCTTTTGATGACCATGATCGGAGTTGCCGTCGGTCTGGGTGCGGTCTGGCGTTTTCCCTATATGGTCGGAAAATTTGGTGGAGCAGCATTTGTTCTCTTCTACATGGCGGTTGTATTCTTCGTAGGCATACCAGCTTTGATGGCAGAGTGGACGTTGGGTCGCCACACACAGCGAGGCCCCTTAGGCTCCTATGAGAAAGGAGGCTTTCCTGGTGGAAAGTTTGTCGGTGGATTCTTAATCTTTATCGTCTTTTGGGCAGCAGGTTATTATACAAACGCGGTAGGATGGGTAGGATTTCATGCTTTAGGGGAACTTTTCAATGCCTTCGGCCTAAAACTCAACCCAGCTGCAATTCTCCCTCCCCAAAAAGGCTTCAACCTCACCTCATTCCTTTTGCAGTTAACGATGACGGCCCTGGTCATCTTTACCTGCGGAATTATCCTCATCAAGGGTATAAGGAAAGGGATTGAAAGAGCCAGCAAGTGGATCGTTCCTATGCTTTTCACCATTCTGGTAATCCTCATCGTCCGATCTGTCACTCTGAAAGGAGCCAGCAAGGGAATCGAGTGGTACATCGGCGGTTTCCGTTTCAGTGAACTCAGCCCTTCTGTCATGGCGGCTGCGCTGGGGATGGCCTTTTTTTCTATGTCCCTCGGAGGGACATTCATGGTTATCTATGGTTCCTACCTGAACAAGGAGGCCAATATACCCAGAAATGCAGTATTGACGGGTATAGGAGCTTCCACAGCAGGCCTTTTGGCGGGATTTGTGATCTTCCCTGCAGTGTTTTCTTTTGGTCTAGAACCCAGTTCAGGTCCCGGACTCATTTTTTCTACTCTACCAAAAACCTTTGCCCTGATGCCCGTAGGTTCGGTATTTGGCTTTCTCTTCTTTCTTGGCCTCTTCGGAGCCGCTTATCTCTCTGATGTGGCCGCCTTCGAAGTCCTGGTGGGAGGTGTTGTGGATAACTCGAATGTAGAGAGGAAGAAAGCTGTTTTTTTTATCTGTGGCATTGTCTATATTTTGGCCATCCCTCCCATGATCAATCTCAAGATATTCATCACGTGGGACTTGACTTTTGGCTCGGGCATGCAGGCTTTAGGTTCACTGTTGGCTGTTATGACCACAGCCTGGTGCATTAAAAGATCAAAAGCACTGAAAGAACTGTCTGAAGGAAGAGAAAAGCCATTTCCCCTGGCTCTCTATTGGTGGATAAGGATTGTTGTCCCTATTTCTATCTTGTTCGTGGGGATCAATTGGCTTTTGGAATCCGTCTTCAAAATTAAAATATTCGGATGAAATTCAAATCTTAAGTCTCGATCCCTCTTCGAAGCCAGCATCAAAGGCCTTCAAATTCCTCTTGAAATCTTTCCCCCTGCTGACAATCTCCAGGACATCTCTAAGGTCGTTGTATCGAAAAGGCACCAACCCACTCCCTACAGAATAACCAATGAGGGCTATATTGGCAGCCCGTATCGATCCTAATCGAGAGGCCAGGCCGCTTGCATCATAGGCCCTGAAAATGATTTCTTTTTTCTGGAGATGATTCAGAATCCTTCTGTCAATGCGATCCTCACTCAAAAGATTGGCAAAACACATGCCCCCTCTTCTCAAGAATCTCAAGGTCCTGTAGGTTTCATATTCATCAAATGAATAGAGGAGATCTGCTGCGCCTGTGTGGATGAGAGGGCTTAGAAACTTCCCCAGCTTCAGATGAGCGATAACTGAACCCCCTCGCTGGCTCATCCCATGAGTTTCCGATCCCATGATATCCAGGCCCAATTTTTGACCTAACTCTGAGAATATCTTTGAAGAAAACAGTATCCCCTGCCCGCCAATCCCAGCCAATATTATCTGCATTCTTATAGCTGATACAGTGACTATTTTCTTATTTATGGATGTCTCCCTCCATGTGGCTTGTCGATCGGTACGATAGCTCCTCTTGGACAGGCATACACACACACCCCGCAGTCCACACATAAACTCCGGTCTATTTCCACTCGATTTTCTTTCTCTTTCAGTCGAAGAGCAGGGCATTCAAAAAAATCAATGCAATAATTGCACCCATTGCACTCATCCGTGATCTTGACTTTTACCGGGTGTCCTTTAAGCGTTTCAGGGTACCAAATGAGGCAGGGATGCTTGGCGATAATCACAGCAATTCCTCCATCCCTTCTCTGGTTAAACTTTCTTGCCTCTTTTAAAAATCTTATCAAATCCTTCACTTCGTAGGGATCTATGGTCCTCATCCATTTCACTCCACACCCTCTAATTAAATCTTCAAGAAGAACTTTTTTTCCTTCGCTTCCATCAGCCGTTATTCCCACGCCAGGAGTAGGCTGCATTCCAGTCATAGCCGTTATCTCGTTATCCAGGATAACCAGGATGAATCTCGCATCGTTGTAGACGGCGTTTAACAGTGAAGCCGTGCCCGCATGATAAAAAGTCGAATCTCCCATAGTGGCAACGATTGGAATATCGATGTTATCCTGATGATAAGCTTGATAAAACCCGCTGGCCAGCGTGATCCCAGCTCCCATATCAAGAACCGTATCCACGGCCTTCAGGTTCAGCCCAAGGGTGTAACAGCCTATATCACTGGTGTAAATCGCCTTTGGGAAAGCCCTTTTGATGGCAAAAAAGGCAGCCCTCTCCGGACAGCCAGCACATAAGGTTGGCCTTCGAACAGGAAGCTTAAGGTCTGCGATCAGTTTATCGAGTTTATCATCTGCTTTCTTAGCAAGTCTGGCTATTCCAAGTTCTTCTAAAACACATCTCAGGACATCATAGATCCTATCAGGATCGAGTTCACCCTGTAATGGTATATGCCCTGTTAACCTTCCCAGCACTTTCTTCTTATCGATGATTTGAGACTCTATGACTGAGTCTGTCTCCTCGACCACCAAAGCCTTCTTGTGCCTTTTGATGAATTCCGCCACTTTTTTTTGTGGAAGAGGATAGGGGGTCCCAATCTTTAGAACATTGATCTCCTTTTTAAGATCAAGCTCCTCCAGAAGATCCATGAGCAAAGCAAAGCTAGCACTGCAGGTAATGATGCCAAGAGAGCCTTCACGGGAGGTGCTCGCTTCATAGTTCCATCTGGTGTCACGTTCAAATCTGTCCTCGATTCTTTGAAGTTTCTCATTCAGCTCTTTATGCAATATAAGCCTGTATCCTGGAGTGGCTGCCCATCGCTCTGGGTTTTTTTTAAAATTCGCCTGTCGATTTAACTCTTTAACGGAAAAACAGCTGACACCCTGCTTACCATGAGAGACCCTGATCGTCGGCCTTAAAAGCACAGGAATCTCGAATGCTTCTGAAAGCTCAAAGGCTTCCTTCACCATCTCCTTTGCTTCTTTAGGTGTTGAAGGATCATAGACAGGCACCTTGGCAAACTGAGCAAAAAAACGTGAATCCTGCTCGGTCTGCGAGCTATGAGGGCCGGGATCATCGCAACTGATTATGACAAATCCCCCGAT
>CAYSCW010000019.1:0-40274 GCA_964429795.1 uncultured Eubacteriales bacterium | reverse complement strand
AGTTTTTTCTTCTTGACCTTTTTTCCCCATGTTCAATCTTCTCTCATGGATGAGAAGAGACAGCCAGATGAATTCTCAAAAAGATAATACTGTCCTTAAAGAAAAGGAATCTTATGGTTTCTAAGCATTTCTTCCCTGATTGGACAAGATTTCTTGAAACGCTTCAATAAACTTTTGATTCTGCTTTGGAGTTCCTACTGTCACCCGGAAAAATGAAGGCTTTCCGTACATGGCCAAAGATCTGACAATCACTCCTCTTTTTTTTAGTTCTTCGCATATTTCCAGGGCATCGGTCTCCAAATCTATGGTCACAAAATTTGTCTCAGATAGTATATATGGTATAGACATTTTTTCGAAATTTTCATAAAGGAACTTCTTGCCTGATTCATTTATCTGTTTGCTCTTCTTTTGATGTCGATGGTCTTTCAATGCGGCAGCTGCCGCCACTTGAGCAAAGCGGTTAACAGCAAATGGAGGACTCACCCTTTTGATGGCTTCGATAAAATCTTTTTTGGCCAGACAATATCCGACTCGGAATCCTGCTAAGCCATACAACTTGGAGAAAGTCCGGAAGATGATCACATTCCTCCCTTCTTCGATAAATTTGAGTGTGTTTGGATAATCATCCCTCTCCACATAGTCATAGTAAGCCTCATCGAAAGCAACGATAATGTCTGGAGGTGCTTTTTCTATAAATTCTGACACTTCTTTTTGAGTGATCATAGTGCCAATCGGGTTCATCGGATTGTCGAGATAAACGATCTTTGTCTCCTCCGTGATCTCTCCCAATACAGCGTCAAGGTTATGGCGGTAATCTTTCAATGGAACTTCTATCAACTTGCTATCCATCAGCTGGGCCACCACCTTCCCCATGATAAAGGAGAATTCACTCATGATAAAAGTATCTCCCGGATTCAAAAAGGTAAGACCCATTAAGTAGATCAGCTCTGTTGTGCCGTTTCCAATTTCAATATTAAGAGGAGAAATTCCAATATGTTCTGATAACTTCTCTCTCAAATCCTGGCAATTGTTATCAGGATAAATATGACCTTCTGTTAAAGATCTTTTTATGGCCTGGATGGCGAGCGGGGAAGGTCCCAGGGGATTTTCGTTTGAGGCAAGTTTGCAAATTTCTCCCTCAAGAACAAGCTCCTTCTTGAGGACTTCTATGGATTTCCCAGGTTCGTACTGTTCAATCTTTAAGACCGCATCCCTTATTAACCTCTTCATGACGGCAAGACTATCGATGCATCAGATGGTTGTCACCATTTATGGTAGTCAATTAAAGGATTGATATCTCGTTCTACACTTCTCAATGGAAACACAAATTATGCCAAAATCGCACTGAAAATGCGAGAACAAAATTACAAAGTCTACAAGGTCTACATTTTGACATCAAATTTTTCCTATGTTATAAATCTTTTTTGAAAGAACAGAACGGAATATAAGCTGAACGGATAGCATTGAAAATCAACAAAAAAGTAAAATTACATCTCTAAAACTGAGGACATCACTTCCAGTACGCCTTAAAATCCTATCATGCTGGAGGAGTCAGATGATAAAACAAATTAGCCATTTGGGAATGGCAGTAAAGGATCTCGAAGAGGCGAGGACATTTTATCGCTCGGTATTTAAGCTGGAATCGTCTGATCCTATCATTGGCAGCAATGGGACTATCCGGGTGAGCATGGTCAGAGTTGGCGATGTTCTCATCGAGCTCCTGCAACCCATTGGAAGCGAAGGAGTTATGGCAAAATTCCTGGAAAAACACGGCGAGGGTTTTCACCACATCTGCTATGAAGTGGACAATATCCAGGCGGAGGTCGCCTCACTTAAGGCTGAGGGAATGGAGGTTCTTGGCGAACCAAAACCAGGTGCCGAAGGAATAAGTGTCTTTCTTCACCCCAGGGAAACTCACGGAGTTCTGGTTGAACTGGTGGAAAAGAGAGAGTGATGATATGGTCATAATAATTTCAACCCCTGGAGGATAAAGAATGGACTTCGAATTATCCGAAGAACAGAGAATGTTTCGGGATATGGCTCGAAAGTTTGCCGAGCAGGAAATTCAGCCCACACTCAAGAAAAACATACGTCAGGAGAAATTTGACCCTGAAATTATAAAAAAGATGGCCTCTCAAGGACTTTTGGCTCCTCACATGCCTCAGGAATACGGAGGATTGGGGCTCGATTATATCACCTCAGCAGTAATCTGGGAGGCCCTCTGTATGACCAGCTTAGCTATCACTCAGGCTGCAGTCAGTGGACCGATCCAGCCCGCCACAAATCTTCTCGATGCTGGGACTGAGGAACAGAAAAAAAAATACCTGCCTCCGGTTTGCAGAGGCGACCTGATCATGTCCGGAGCTGTGGTTGAGCCTGCTGCTGGCAGCGATTCATCTATGATCGAGACTACTGCTGTCCACAGTGGTAATCGCTGGATCATCAATGGGACTAAAATCTTTATCACTAACGGTGAAATAGCTGATGTGGTCTTATTCATTGCCCAGACAGATAAAAATAAGGGAATCAAGGGGCTGGCTAGTTTCTTAGTGGAGAGGGGGACTCCAGGCTTTTCCAGCACACCGCAGAAGGGGAAGATCAGCTGGAGAGGAGGCAGTGAAGGCACCTTACGATTCACTGGTATGGAATTGCCTCTTGAGAATAAGGTGGGAGAGGTTGGAAGGGCATTAAGGGATGCTCTGCGAGGAATAGACACGGCTCGTCTTTTTCTCGCTGCAGGTTGCGTCGGTCTGGCACAGAGCTGCCTTGAAGCCAGCATTAAGTATGCCAAGGAGCGGGTCCAGTTCGGCAAGCCCATCGGCGGCCATCAGCTCATCCAGGAGACTATTGCCGAGATGGCAACCAGAATTGAGGCTGCCAGATGGCTCACCTACCGTGCCGCAGACCTCAAGAGCCGTGGTGTCCGCCATATCAAAGAAATGTCATACGCCAAGTATTTTGCCGCCGAGACTTCTCTTTGGGTGGCATCGCAGGCGATCAAGATTCACGGCTCCTTCGGCACTATCGATGATTATCCGGTCGGCTATCATTATCAAGATGCAATCACCGCCACTATCCTTGGAGGAACAGCCCAGATCCACAAGTTGACGATCGGCCAGCAGCTTCTGGATATGGCTGCTTTTCGCTGATAGAGATAGGCAACAAACGTGATGCAAGGATTTGATGCTATAGTCGTTGGGGCCGGTCCGGCAGGTTGTGCCTGTGGTTATACTTTGGCAAAGTCCGGACTCAAGACACTCCTGGTGGAAAGGGGGAAATTTCCTGGAGCAAAGAATATGTGGGGTGGAGTCTACTATGGACCTGCCTTAAACCGGCTCTTCCCCGGCTTCTGGGAGGAGGCGCCAGTCGAAAGGTACATCCTGCGCCACAGATTCTCCTTGCTCACTCAGGATTCTTCATTCTCTGCTGAATTTACCAGCAAGAGATTCAGTGATCCCCCCTATAACAGTTTCTCCCTGCTCCGCTCTAAGTTCGACCGCTGGTTTGCTTCAAAGGTTGAGCAAGCAGGAGCCATTGTTGCATCTGGCCTACAGACTGATGATCTTCTCTGGAAAGGAAATCAGGTCACCGGAATAAAAGCAGGCGGAGATGAACTTCCTTCGAGTGTAGTGGTTGCCTGTGATGGTGTAAACTCTCTCCTGATAGAGAAAGCCGGTCTCCAGAAAAATTCTTCCCCCCGTGATTTCAAGCTGGGGATCAAGGAGGTTATCCAGATACCCCGCAATCTCATAGAGCAGCGATTTAACCTAGCCGGGGAAGAAGGTATTGCATGGGAATTTATCGGCCCCTTTACCAGAGGTCTGCCAGGTGGCGCATTTATTTATACTAACAAAGAGAGCTTATCATTAGGAATCGTTGTCCAGTTAAGCGCTCTGGCAAAAAACAATGTCAGGGCTAATGATCTTCTGGAAGAATTTAAAAATCATCCAGCAGTAGAAAGCTTGCTTGTTGACGGCCAGTTGGTGGAATATTCATCGCATCTGATACCTGTTTCCGCAAAGGCTATGATGCCAGAACTTTTCACTGACGGCTTTCTTGTAGCAGGTGATGCCGCAGCGTTTCTCCTGGCCACGGGATTGACACTGGAAGGAGCCAATTTCGCCATAGCCTCAGGAATAGCCGCTGCTGAGACGGTCATCAGAGCCAAGCAAATAGGAGATTTCTCCCGAAATTCTCTTTCTGATTACTTAAATTTACTCAAACAGAGCTTTGTCCTGAAAGATCTAAAGACATTTAAAAAGGCCCCCCACTTCCTGGAAAATCCTCGTCTATACAGACAATATCCTGAATTGGTCTGCGATTTAGCTGAAAAGATTTTCACTCATCAGGGCAGGCCGAGAAAGAAAATCTGGAAGCAGCTTCGCGAATCGATGGACGGTAAAATTTCTTTCTGGCAAATCATTCGAGATTTGATGCGGATGAAGGGAGCATTATGAAAACCAAAAGCATCGAAGAAAAACTGGCGGTCAATAAATACGATATAGATAGAGAAGTCCACATCCGTCTCCAGGAAGATATCTGTGAGCGATGTGACAGGCGTCCTTGTCTGTATGCATGCCCGGCTGAATGCTTCAAGCTGCTAGAGAACCACATCACATTTTCCTATGAGGGTTGCCTTGAATGCGGTAGTTGTCGGATTGTATGTGAGGAAGGAGCCATCGATTGGACCCTGCCCAGGGGAGGATTCGGGATTTGCTATCAATATGGTTAGGAATCAATAAGGATGAATATTATAGTCTGCACTAAGCAGATATTTGATCCAGAGATACCGCCCGCAAAGTTTAAACTCGATGCAGAAACCATGCGTGTTGTTCCTCCAGAAGGAATACCCCCTGTGATGAACCCTTATGATGAGCGGGCCGTGGAGTTGGCGCTGAGACTCAAGGATAAATATGGAGGGATTATAACAGTATTAACTTTAGGAAACACAGGGGCTTCGAGTATCGTTAAACATGCGTTAGCCATGGGCGTTGACCAAGGCGTTGTCCTTGCGGATAAGGCTTTTGACGGCTCAGACAGCTTCTCTGTTGCTTATTTCCTGAGCAAGGCCATAGAAAAGGTCGGGGACTATGAATTGGTATTGTGTGGCCGGCAGGCGGCAGATTGGGATGAGGGTCTTGTCGGCTCAATCATCGCTGAGTACCTCGGTCTGCCTCTAATCACATTGGCTGAAGCCATCGATGTGGCCAACGGGGAACTGAGGGTAAAACGAATCACTCTTGATGGGTATCAGGTCTTTTCTGTTCCAACACCGGCAATCATAACAGTCAGCTATGAGGTGGGACGACCCCGGCTGCCCTCTGGATGGGGTATTATATCGGCCTCTCAAAAGAAAATTCCTGTCTGGGGATCCAGAGATATCGATGCTGATCCGTCTCGAGGAGGAGCTAAAGCTATCCGTCGAAGGCTGGTCAAACTTTTTATCCCAGAGAGGAAAAGAAAATGTGAAATTATTGAGGGTGAAACTACGGCGGAGGCGGCGGTTAAACTGGTTGAGAGATTGATAAAGGAAGGGACTCTCTAGACTATGACCAGGGCGATGGAGTCATGACAGACCATAGAGATATATTAATCTGTGGCGAGCTAAAAGAGGGCAAGATCACTACTACAACAAAGGAAATATTGAATATAGGGAGGAAACTCAGTGATGAGCTCAAGCAGGCTCTAAGCCTTCTGCTTATCGGACACCAAATCCAAGAGGAAGCCGACAAAGCCATATCGCTCGGTGCTGACAATGTTTATCTCGCTAACGGTAATCCTTTTTCGGAATCTCTACCTGAATGCTATATGACTATAATCATAGGTGTCTGCAGTCAATTAAAACCGTCTATCATTCTCTTTGGGCACAATGATATGGGGCGTGATCTGGCTCCTCGATTAGCCGCCAGGCAAGGGAGTTCTGTGTGTATGGATTGTGTGGAGTTGAGCATAAACCCAGCTACCAAATCACTGCTTGCGCTCAAACCGGTTTATGGGGGGAATGCAATGGCATTGTGGGCGTTAGAAAACTACCAGCCTCATGTGGTTACCCTGCGTCCTAGAGCTGCGGCACCGGCTGAATCAGATCCTTCCAGGAGAGGGGAGATTATGACGGTCGCTTTCGAAGCCACAGATTCTATTAAAGGCAAACTCCTGGAAACGGTAAAAGAGGAGGTTAAAGGGATAAGATTAGAAGAAGCCAAAGTTGTGGTGGCTGGAGGTGGGGGTATTGGCGGCAGAGAAGGCTTCCAATTAATTAAAAAATTCGCACAGATTCTTGGTGGCGCTGTAGGAATAACCCGGGTACCCAGGGACGAAAACTGGATGCCATCAAGCTTGGAAATCGGGCAAACAGGTCATATGGTGAGCCCCAATCTCTATATTGCTGTGGGCATTTCTGGTGCTCCCCAGCACCTGGCCGGATGCTCAGGCTCAAAGTGCATCGTGGCCATAAACAAGGACCCTGATGCTCACATATTCAAGGAAGCGGACTTTGGGATAGTGGGAGATTATCGAGAAGCCTTACCCGTACTCATAGATAAATGCAGGACCGTACTTGCTTCTTGATATTTTATATTCTCTTCTTCTCCGCCAGACAAATTTTTCTTAAAAGGACACGAGATTCTTAAACTGATTATAACGCTTTTCTATCTCCAAATAAGATAAATTCTTAAAGCGCTGAATCCCGAAATCCTCGATGACAAAAGAAGCCATCACGCTTCCAAAAACAGCCGCTCTTCGCAAAGCTATCTCATCAAAAGATTTCACTTTATCCAGATAACCCAGAAAACCTCCGGCAAAACTGTCTCCTGCTCCGGTGGGATCGACGACTTTCTCGCAGGGATGAGCTAGCACCCCGAAAACAAAATCCTTGCCTAGAACCAAAACGCCATGTTCTCCTTTCTTCATGGCCACGAATGAAGGTCCCCTTTCCAGAAGGCTTTTTCCGGCTTTGATAAGATTAGGCTCTTTGGTCAACAATTTTATTTCTTCCTCATTACCGAAGAAGATATCCACTTTCTCCATCACTTTTAGCAGGGAGTCTACTTTAGTATTGATCCAAAGGTTTATGGTATCCATGGCAATGAGTTTGGGGTGCTCCACTTGAGCCAGGATTTCTTCCTGTTGGTCGGGATCGATATTGCCCAGAAAGATGATATCTGCCCTCCTGTATTCTACGGGAAGGTCAGGTTTGAAAACCTCAAAGACATTCAGCTCGGTTTTGACGGTTTTCCGTTGATTGGGATCATGACCATAGCGGGCTTCCCAGTGGAATGTTTTTCCTGAGCTCTTCTTGAGACCCTTAAGATCGATGCCTTTTTCCTTGAGAAAATCGATCGCCTCTTCAGGAAAATCTTCTCCGATGACACTGACGATCTTAGGCTGAGTGAAAAAACTTGCGGCCAGAGCACAATAAGTGCTCGATCCCCCCACGATCTTTTCTCTTCGTCCATGAGGAGTTTCAATGGTATCAAAGGCGACAGAACCGACAATAACCAAACTCATGGGAATAATCCGCCGAATCTTCCTACTTAATATATTTTTCTATAATTATCTTCAGTTTATCCTTAACTTCCTGAGTGATGAACTCAGGTCTTGTCACGAGGCTGTTCTTGAGTGCCTCTCCGCATTCACATTCTCCCGCTCTGGCTGCCGGAATCAAAGCCACGGCCTTGCGGATTATGGCTTTGGCGTTATGGATGTTTTTCTGCATGTTTTCCAGAATTATCTCGATGGTGACCGGATCCTCTTCTTCGTGCCAAGCATCATAATCGCAGACTAAGTTCATGGTGGCGTAGCAAATCTCGGCTTCCCGACACAGCTTGGCTTCTGTGGCGCTGGTCATGCCGATGAGCTCACAACCCCAGGAGCGGTAGATGAGTGATTCTCCTTTGCTGGAAAAGGCTGGGCCCTCGATACAGATGTACGTTCCCTTTGGACGGACTCTCAAGCCCATGGCCTTGCCTTCAGCAAAGAGAACTCCGGAAAGCTGGGGACAGACGGGTTGGGCAAAGCTGATATGGACGGCAATTCCTTCCCCGAAGAAAGAATTCTTCCTCCTGGTCCTGTCAAAAAACTGATCAGAAAATACAATATCTCTGGGTTTTATCTCTTCGCTGAGGGAACCCACGGAATTGACTGAAATCACTCTTTCTATCCCGAGCGATTTGAAACCATAGATATTGGCGCGGTAATTGATCTCCGAGGGAAGGATGCAATGCCCTTCCCCATGACGGTTGAGAAAGGCCACTCTCTTTCCTTCCAACAAGCCTAGGAGGTAAGCGTCAGAAGGGCGACCAAAGGGAGTTTCGAGTTGGACCCGCTCAACATTTTCAATGCCTTCGATTTCATAAAGACCAGTCCCCCCAAGGATTCCTATCTCAGCCCGAGGACGCTCTCCTCTTTCAGCTTCCTTCATCTCTTCTCCTCAAATGAGAGTATTGATATATAATTTATGAAGCCACAAGTCAAGCAGTCGGTTTGGGACCGGCCGATGAAATTTTTGATTTTTCAGAAAGAAAAGATTATCCTATTGTCCGAAGACAAAAATCATGAATGAAGATATCGATTCTCTGGTCCACCTCCTCAAGAGCACACGGCGCGTGGCAGTGCTCACCGGAGCCGGCATTTCTGCTGAATCGGGAGTTCCTACCTTTCGAGGAAAAGATGGGCTCTGGAGGAGGTACAGAGCAGAGGGACTGGCCACACCTTCTGCTTTTCATCAAAATCCAAAGCTTGTCTGGGAATGGTACGACTGGCGACGCGGCCTGATTGCCTCCAAGGAACCCAACCCTGGACACAAAGTGATCGCCAGTTGGGAGAACATCTTTCCCTCCTTTCATCTCATCACCCAGAACGTCGACGGCCTCCATCAGAAGGCCGGCTCCAAAAATGTCCTGGAACTCCACGGAAACATCTGGAAAGTCAGATGTACGGAGGAAGGATCCGTTAGCGAGAATTACCAGACGCCGTTGAATGAGATTCCCCCGCGCTGCCCGGATTGTGGGGCGCTTCTGAGGCCTCATATAGTCTGGTTCGGGGAGGCTCTTCCCTCCTCTGTTCTTCAGAAAAGTCTTCTGTTTAGTTCAAGCTGTGAAGTGATGTTTGTGGTGGGGACCTCTGCTGTTGTCCAACCTGCAGCAACTCTTCCTTATTCAGCCTCTGAAGCCGGAGCCAAAATTGTGGAGATCAACCCTGCGGCCACGCCCCTTTCAACCTATGCGGACTTCTCCTTCAGAGGGAAAGCAGGAGAGGTTCTACCTCTGGTCGATGAGAGATTGAGAACAGCATCTGAGGAAAGAAAGGATTAAAGCGAGATGAACTACGCTTATTTTGATGGCTCGGCTGGCCTGAGCGGTGATATGATCTTGGGAGCTTTGCTTGATTTAGGTGTACCATCTTCTCTTTTCAAGGAAAAAATGGCAGAGCTTGAGCTCCCCGTCAAGATCCACATTCAAGAGACAAAAAGAGCTTCCCTCCGAGCCGTTAAAGTGGATGTCGAGGTGAAGAGAAGGGAAAACACCTCCCGAAAGTGGAAGGATGTCCAGTCGCTCATTGAAGAAAGCCCCTTCTCTCCCTCAATCAAGAAGAACGCTCTTGCCATTTTCAAAAGGCTCTTTGAAGCTGAAGCCAAGGTCCATGGCCGAAAATTCGAGGAGGCCCATCTCCATGAGGCTGGCGCCGATGATGCCATCATCGATATCGTGGGAACTTGTTTTCTTGCCGAGACACTCAAAATAAAGGCCCTCTATTCTTCTCCCCTGAATTTGGGTAAGGGCTGGGTGAAATGCTCTCACGGCATTCTTCCTGTCCCTCCCCCTGCAGTGGCAGAACTTCTCAAAGACATTCCGGTCTATTCAGCCTGGGCGGAAGAAGAACTGGTCACTCCCACTGGAGCTGCGATTGTTACTACTCTGGCCAAAGGATTCATCTCCTTTCCTGAATTTTCCTATAAAAAAATCGGCTGTGGAGCAGGCAGGCAGAATTTCCCTCGCTTTCCTAACATCCTCCGCGTTTTTTATGGAGATGAGAAGCATTTTGACCAGAATAAGAAAATCTTTTTGATAGAGGCTAACATCGATGATTCCTCCCCTCAAGTGCTGGGAGCTCTTTTTGATACAGCCCTCAAGCAAGGAGCCTTGGACGTGTTTTTGACGCCTGTATTGATGAAGAAAAACAGGCTGGCCACTAAATTGACCCTATTGGCAGAGATTGATAAAATAGATACTCTCATCGAAGCGGTTTTCAAAGAGACAAGCACCATAGGAGTGAGATACTTCCCTGTAGAAAGAAGGATTCTGGAACGAAAATCGGTTAAAGTCGCAGTCCTGGGAGAGAAGGTATCGCTCAAGATCGCCACTCTTGCTGGGAAAGCGATCAACATCCAGCCAGAATTTTCAGACTGCTTGAAACTGGCAAAAAAGAATAACCTTCCTCTCAGAAAGGTTATTCAGCTTGCCCAGGATGCGTTTTCTCAACAAGAGGATGGAACCATAAAAAAAATCTAAAAAATCTCAAGAGAGAAAGCTAAAATGCCTGGTCAAAAGAAGGAGAAAAAAGTGGATTTAAACAAAATCGAAAGGGGAGTGAAGCTGATTCTGGAGGGTGTTGGCGAAGACCCGAAAAGAGCCGGGCTCAAGGTTACTCCACACAGAGTGGCCCATATGTTTTCGGAAATTTTAGGAGGAATTCAAGAAGACCCAACAGCTCAACTTCAGGTGATCCAGGAGGAAAAACATGACGAGATGGTCCTGATCAAGAACATCCCTCTCTATTCCATGTGTGAACATCATCTTCTCCCCTTTGCAGGTGTTGCCCACGTTGCTTATATCCCAAAAGGAGGAAGGATCGTCGGACTGAGTAAGATTGCGCGGGTAGTGGATATTCTTTCTCGCAGGCTTCAGGTGCAGGAGAGATTGACCAAGCAAATCGCTGATCTCATAAACGACCATCTCAAACCACTGGGCGTGATGGTGGTCATCGAAGCGGAACACATGTGTATGTCCATGAGGGGAGCAAAAAAGCCCAAATCTCTGACTGTGACTTCTGCAGTGAGAGGCTCTTTTCGTACCCACAGCGCCACCCGTTCAGAGGCCATAACTTTGATTCGAGGAGGATTTGCCGGTGGCAGAGAACTCTAAGAAAGGCTTCTACATCACAACCCCCATCTATTATGTCAACGATGTTCCGCATATCGGGCATGCTTACACCACAATCATCGCCGATACCATCTCACGCTTCAAAAAGCTTTTGGGAGAGGAGGTCTTTTTCCTCACCGGAACAGACGAACATGGCCAGAAAGTGGAAAAGGCAGCGGCAGAGAAGGGATTAGAACCGATAGAACTGGCAGATCAGGTCGTGGGTAGATTCAAGTCTCTCTGGCAAGACCTGAATATTGGCTATGATTTTTTTATCCGAACCACTCAGCCCCTCCACGAAAAAGGGGTACAGAAGATATTCCAGAAATTGATGGACAAAGGGGATATCTACAAAGGCATTTATAAAGGCTGGTATTGTGTTTCTGATGAAAACTTCCTTCCTGAAGATGTCCCCCTGGAGGAAGACGGCTATAAAATTTGCCCTGACTGTGGAAAAAAGGCAGGAGTGGTATCCGAGGAATGCTATTTCTTCAAGCTATCCGCTTACCAGAGTCGACTGCTTCGATTCTACGAGGAGAACCCTGACTTTGTCCGTCCCCCCAGCCGGATGAACGAGGTGGTCAGCTTCGTTCGTCAGGGGCTCAAGGACTTGAGCATCACCCGAACCACCGTCAAGTGGGGCATTCCTGTGCCCGACGATTCCGATCATACCATCTATGTCTGGTTTGACGCTCTCCACAATTATCTTACCGGCGTCGGCTATGATTGGAATCAAGCTCGATTCCAAAAGTTCTGGCCAGCCGACATCCACCTCATCGGAAAAGACATTCTCAGGTTTCACGCGATTTTCTGGCCGGTTTTCCTGATGGCCGCAGAATTTCCTCTGCCCCGAACAGTTTTTGGACACGGTTGGTGGCTGAGAGATGAGACAAAGATGTCCAAGTCCAAGGGCAATGTCCTCGACCCCTACCTCATCCTCAACACCTTCGGAGCTGATCCTTTACGTTATTTCCTGTTGCGAGAAATTCCCATCGGCCTGGACGGAAATTTCTCCCACGAAGGTTTTATCCACCGGGTCAACTCTGACCTGGCCAATGACCTGGGAAATCTTATCCAGCGCACTCTGACCATGATCCAGAACTATTGCAAGGGGAAATTTGAGGAAATCGGGGAAGAGGAGGAAGAAGACGAAAACCTTCGCCTAGAATACGAAAAGTTGAAAAAGAGAATCATTGATTATTATGAGGAGTATTCTATTAACCGTGCCTTGGAGGAAATCTGGATCTATATAAATTCGATCAATAGATATCTGGCAGTAAACGAACCCTGGAAAATAGCTAAAGATAAAACCAAGAGAAAAAGGCTGACCAGAATCCTTTTCCAGGCGGCCTCGGCCATACGAGTAATAAGCTACTTTCTCTATCCTGTTATGCCTGAATCAGCACAAAAAGCCTGGAATTTTCTGGGAGAAGAAAGGCCTATCCAGAAACAACTCTATCAAGAATTAAAGTTCGAAGGCCTCCGCCCGGGTCAAAAGATAAAAACACCTTCTCCATTATTCCCCAGGGTTTCCCTTAAAGATTTCCTCAAAGAAGAAACCTTACAAAAGGCCTCAAGCCAAAAGGAGGAGAAAATGGAATATGTGACCTTCGATGAATTCAAGAAAATGGATCTCAGAGTCGGTGAAATCGTGGAAGCCGAAAAAGTGGAGGGAACCGAAAAACTCATCAAGCTTAAAGTGGATATCGGGACAGAGAAAAGAACCATGGTGGCTGGAATTGGCGATGTTTATTCCCCCCAAGAATTGATGGGGAAAAAGCTCCCGGTGATCGCCAACTTGAAACCGGCCGTGATAAGAGGAGTCGAATCCCAAGGAATGATCCTGGCGGCTGAGGTGGAGGGCAAAGCCACTATTTCCTTCTTCGATAAGGATGTTCCCACCGGAGCCAGGGTGAGGTGATTCCTGCCCATTCTTGGCGTTTTTCCCCGTCATGGTATGGAGCTTGGGCTCTAAGAAAAGGATTAAAGGTAGGAACTGAGTCTGGTGGAAGGCAAGGCTCCTTCACGGATTATCTTAGGCTTTTCTGAAGTCAAGTCGACCACGGTTGAAGGCAACTGGCCAGGAGTCGTCCCCCCATCAACGATAAGATCTACCTTCCCTTCAAAAATTTCTATGACTTTATCGGGCTGAGAGATCTCTTTCTCTCCTGAAATATTGGCACTGGTGGCTGTTAGAGGAAAACCAGCTCTCCTGATCAGCTCCCTTAGCCAAGAGAAATCGGGCAGTCGAATCCCTATGGAGCCATCCTCACCCAACAGGATTGAAGGGAGTTTGGATGAAGATTTGAGGATCAAGGTCAGAGGCCCGGGCCAGAAAGACTTAGCCATTGCTTCAAAGGCAGGAGGGATATTCACACAGACATCTTTCACCATAGCCACATCGGAGACCACAAGAGAAATGGGTTTGTCATATTCCCTTTTCTTAAGGCGATAGACCTTCTCAACAGCCTTTTCTCGGTAACAATTGACTCCTAAACCATAGAATGTATCTGTGGGATAAACGGCGATCCCTCCTCTTCTTAAAACACCAACGACCATATCTATCAAGCCACTCTCGATGACTTGAGGGTCGATTTTAATGATTTGAGTCTTGAGAGCCATCTCTTATTAATGATAATGAGGAAATGCCTATTAGTAAATAGGTAAAGAGAACATCTCCATTTCCGTGATGATTTTGAGAACAGTCAGGTAAGCTGATTCGTCAGCCCGCGAATTTTCCCCAGCGAGAAAAATTCGCTTATTCCTCGGCTCGCTCTTCTCTTCGAGGAACCATGCCCGCTCGCCTCCGGATGACTTCCTCATCAACTTCCCCGACTGTTGAGAGTTTGCAGATGCTTGCTTTCGAATTCCCATTTCCGTGATAGCTAATAAAAGCGACGGTTCTTATCCATCCTTGCCAAGACCCTCCCACACTTCACCATGGGCTTCGGAGGGATAGGAACCGCCGTTTTCTTCTTGACTCAGGAGCCTACCTGGTTTATACACATCTACTTAAATGTGGACAGTTGACCTTTTTTTGCCACACCGGAATAATCTATCTCGCCAGATCAAAAATCTTTTGAATTGGCACAGATTTTGCTGTATATTTTGCGAGAGGAGTAATAAAAATGAAAAAACATTTGATTATGACAGTAATTTTCCTTCTTCTGGTGCCATGTCTCGGTTTCTCTGATATGGTCACTTTTAAAGTCGGTTACTTCATTCCCCGGTTTCAAAGTGATCTGTGGGAGGTGGAATTTGAAAACATGGACTTCACAAAGACCAACTATTACAACACGAACTTCGGCTTTAGCTATGAATACTTTCTAACCCGTGAACTCAGCTTCACTTTCAGCGTAGACAGCTACAGCAGAAAAAAAGTAGGAGTGTACCGAGATTTCGTGGGCATAGCTTTCGATGAAGGAGATTTTGCTTTTCCCAACGACTTCGAGGGAGACTTTTATATCAGCCATGTCTTCAACGTATCCATCACCCCTATCCAACTCTCGGTTAAATTTGCTCCTGCAGGAAGAAAGGGACCATTCATCCCCTATCTCGGTGGTGGTGTAGGAATATATTTCTGGAACGTCAGACTCCAGGGAGATATCGTCAACTTCGATGAAGAATGGGTTTATGAAGATGAAGATTATATCGTCGATATTTATCCAGTGGAAAGCGTTTATTTGACTGAAGATAATAAGGTTAAAGTGGGATTTCACGCTTTGGGCGGAGTGATGTTTCCCGTCGCCAACAGAATAAGTATCGAGGCGGAATTCAAGTATAATTTTGCCAAAGGAGAATTAGGGAAGGATCTTTATCAAGGTTTCCAGGGATTCGAGCCTTTCGACCTCAGTGGATATCAATTCAGTATTGGATTGAACTACTGGTTCTAAACCGGAAAATCAGGGACATGTACCGATCTTCTGAGATCGGTAACGTGTCCCTCGATTTCCATACGGCTATTTCCGACGCAGTCTTTTACTGATCATCTGGGCCACTTTCTGACCGGAAAGAAGCATCCCACCAAAAATGGGACCCATTCTAGGACTGCCAAACACAGCATTGGCAGCCATGCCACACACATAAAGGTGAGGGAAGATTTCTTTGGTGTTGACAAGCAGGGCTTTCTCGCCTTTCTCTGCCCACATGGGCCGCTCACCGATTACCCTTCCCGTAGAGGTGAAAAGCTTCTCCCCTGATTTTTGGCTGACAACGCTGGCGATTTCAGCCGCATGTCCTGTGGCATCCACCACAAAAGAGCCTCTGGCAGTCAAGGGATCGACATGAAGCTTTGCTACTTGAGAGGCCGACCAGTTGATGACCACTCCATGAACCTTCTTCTGGTAAATCAGGACGTCTTCCACGGAGATACAGTTAAAAATACGGGTCCCTTTCTTTATGGCCTGGCTGAGAAGAATCCCGAGAGTCTCCAAAGACGAAGCCACATAATAATTTTCCTTATAATGGACAGTCCCGATTCCCCATTCATCCAAAAGATGTTTGGATTCTTCCTGGATGACAATCTTGTTGAACATCATCCCTCCTCCCGGCATACCTCCTCCGGGGCGTAGGGATCTCTCGAAAACTGTCACCTTGAATCCGTCGTTGCTCAGAAAATAAGAAGCACAAAGACCTGAGGGGCCGGCACCGCAGATGATCACATCAGATTCCAGGCTATCCAGAACCTCCCGGTAATAGTTCTCAATTATGGCTCTGGAAATCACGATATCATCCAACATCGCTCTTCCTTTAGAGACTTATTATAATGAGCAGGCCCATCCAGGTCAATTATATTCAAGCGAGTAATCAAGGACAACGCTCATTTCGCTTCTGTTTGTTGTTGTTTCTGTGATTATACTTTTCGATGTATGATAGATATTTTTTAGCCTCAGACATTCTGTTTCTCTTCATCAATCCCTTAACCAAGATTTGACACTTCTTGACTATCTCCTGCTTGACAAGTTTCTCCTGATCTGGACGAAGGTCCAGATGCAATGCCTTCTCCAGAGCGTAGATCCTGAACCTGTCCATTCCCCAGTGTTTTCGTGAAAGCTGGTCGAAATGACCGCCCTGTTTGACGATCAGAGGTCTGGGAATAAAATAAACGGGATATTTCTGGGCCAGCCGAATGCCAAAATCAAAATCCTCACAAGCCGGAATATTTTCATCGAATTTTCCTATGTCCTCAAAAACATCTCTTCTGAAAAGGGCTGAAGAAAGGCTTATCAGGCAAAGAGGCAACACCTTATCGAAAATCCAACCAGAATATTTCCGGTGCTTTTTCTTGGGATTGACAAATACACCACGTCTTATCCAAATCTCCTCCGTATAACAGACCTTGGCTTGGGGAAAAGCTTTCATAAAGCCCATCTGTACCCCGATCTTTTCCTTCTTCCAGAGATCATCTGAATCCAGGAAGGCGATAAAATCACCAGAGGCCAGCTTGAGGCCAAGATTTCGGGCAGCACTTACCCCTTTGTGTTCTTGAAAGTGATATTTCACACTTTTCCCGAATGATGCCACCACATCCCGAGTTGTATCAGTGGACCCATCATCCACAATCAAAAGCTCATAGGAAAATCTATGGGGCGGCTGGAAATACTCTTGAGCGAGGACCGACTCTATGGCTTTCTTCAAGAATGAAGCCCTGTTGTATGTGGGAATTATCACGCTGATCATGGAAGAAAATGTTCAAATCATGGTCTTCTGGAGATGGATACTTCCTCTTTCTCATCAAAATATATGTTTAAAGCCCCCCAAATTGTGCGAACTCTAAGCTCACCGAAAAAGCGGCAGAGCGAAGAAGGTTGATGGAGAAGCTGGTAAACATCCTTACTCACCTCAAAAAAATTGAGAAGAAGAGGAAGAGAAAAGTCTTTTTCCGAGTGACTGTTGATGTTTTTATCTCCGCTGATCTCTCCTTCGCCGATCGGGTTCTCTCCCAGCTCGAGGTGATAGGAAATTCGGTCCACGAGCAGCTCAAAACCATTTCTGTTCTTGAAACGCACCTCAAAATTCAAGTCTGCCCCCCCAATGGTCAGATCGTTCACGTGAAGAGAGAGGAATTCGATATCAGGTTTTTTGAAAATAGGAAATTCTCCAGAAAAAGCAAAGGGAAGTTTTCCTCTCTCCCTCATGCCGTCAGAAAAGCTCATGGTGCCGGTGAGATAACACAAAACTTTCTCTTCATCTTCTATCCCTTCTAAAGCTTGAAAAAGATGGGCATAAGTGATCTTCAAGGGAAAAGAGAGAATGGTACGGCCTGCGGCATCGATTTTGATTATGTTTTCTTGAGGAGTGGCCAGCCGGATGTATTCTTTTTGGTTGACAACAAAACGATACTCATATCCAGAAAGAAAATAATCAGAGCGCGAGTTGTTGTTGATATTGGCATAAAAAACAAGGGAAAGGCCAGCCAGACCTAAATCCTGGATCTGTCTTGCTTCAAGAGAAATCTGGAGGTCTTCCTTTAAAGATCCTGACAGGGCAGAGCTGGCAAACCCCAAGGAAAACACAATCAGTAAACAAATGCTTCTTCTCATTCTTCCCCTTCCTTTGTCTTCGGGCTCCTTAGGATACACTATTGAGCCGCAGAGGACAAGTGGACAATTTCTTCTCGTTTCTAAAAAAATATTTGAAGTAGCATATCTTCTATCTTTATAATAAGATTTACAATAAGTTATGGCACAAAAAAACACCGAACTTGTGAGATTTCGTGGCTGACACAATCCAAAAAAGATTATGGCCATGAAAAAAATTGAGGCAGAATTCCGAGAAAAAGAATTTTTCATCCAGCAATTCGGTCCAGACGTCTATGCTGTAGGGGGATACGTGCGCGACCTGCTCCGAGGAAATCCCTCTGAAGATGTGGATGTACTCATCACACATAACACAATTCCAGACATCATAAAAAAGATAGAACCCTCCGGAAAGGTGGATCTGGTGGGGAAAAGCTTTGGCATTATCAAATTCACCATAAAAGGAAAGACTTATGATCTGGCCCTGCCCAGAAAGGATGTGGCCAGGGAGACCCAAATCAGAGGCCATAAAGATTTCACTGTTTTCTTCGATCCACATCTTCCCATCGAGAAAGACCTGGAAAGGCGCGATTTCCGCTGCAATAGCATGGCACTTAGACTGGCTGACAACACCGTTATCGACCCTTTTAACGGCCAAAAGGATATCAAGGAGAAAATAATCAGGCTAACCAATCCCAAGGCCTTTCCTGAGGATCCATTGCGGGTGCTTCGTGCAGCCCGATTTGCCTCCATTCTTGAATTTTCGGTCGATGAGCACATCTACGAAGTCTCCAAGGAGATCGACCTTTCCGGTTTGAGCGTGGAAAGAGTGAATGAGGAACTCTTCAGGATACTCCTTCTATCTCCATACCCCTCTGTGGGGTTGGAGGAGCTCTTCAAACTGGACGCTCTACGCCAGGTTTTCCCGGAACTCTACAGCCTCACCCTCTCCGTCCAGGACGCTCTTTTTCATCCCGAAAAAGATGCTTATGGTCACCATACCGTATGGCATCACACCAAATTGACCGTAGACCAGGCAAAGAGACTGGCAGATCTTTTCGCGTTCAATCCACAGAAAAAATTGGCTCTTCTGCTTGCCGCTCTCTACCATGATGTGAGTAAACCTGAAACAGCACAGTGGGAGTTTAAAAAAGGAAGAATGGTGATCACCAACAACCGCCATGACATCCTGAGCGAAAAAACCACAAAGAGAGTATTTAACCGATTCAAGATATACTCCTGGAATGGCTATAACCTTCGCAAGACAGTCCTCTCCTTGATCAAGTGCCACCACCGGGCCTCAGAACTCTGGCAGAACCGGGAAGTGATCACCAAGAAAGCCTTCAACCGTCTGGCTGCAGATGTGGATGGAGAGATCGAGCTCCTCGCCTGCCTGGATGCAGCAGATCGAGCCGGAAGACGGGAAAGGCCTGTTCAAGGATTAGACAGAGAGGGGAAGTGGCTCCTTGGTAAATTCGAGGAACTGAATATCTCTAGAGAAACCATCAAGCCGCTCATCATGGGAAGAGACATGATCGAGTTGGGTGTCTCTCCTGGCCCCAAAATGGGGAAGATATTGAAAAAACTCTACCAGCTCCAGCTGGACAATGAGTTCGAAACCAAAGAGGATGGCCTGAAGCTGGCAAAGGAGATCATCGAGGAGGAGAACCGATGAGAGTACTGGTGGCAGGAGGCGCAGGCTACATCGGTTCCCACACCGTCAAAGAGCTGTTGCGGGAAGGATACGAGGTGGTCATCTTCGACAATTTCTCCACAGGAAAGCAACAACTCATCGCAGGAGGAGATGTGGTTGTGGGCGACTTGATGGATAAACAATCCCTCCGGGATGTCTTTCATAAGCAGACGATCGATGCCGTTCTTCACTTTGCCTCTCTCATTCAAGTTGGAGAATCCTTTCTCGATCCTCAAAAATACTATACCCACAACCTGATAAGCAGCCTGAATCTCCTGGAAGCCATGTTGGAAAACGGGGTGGAAAGATTTATTTTCTCCTCCAGTGCCGCTGTCTACGGCGTTCCCCTGAAAATCCCTATCTCTGAGTCTCATCCCCTGAATCCTTTTAATCCCTATGGACAGACAAAATTTTTCCTGGAAACCATCCTCCAGGATTATGAAAAGGCTTACGGGTTGAAATTCATCTCTCTCCGCTATTTCAACGCAGCAGGCGCTGACCCAGAGGGCCAGCTAGGAGAGATGCATGATCCTGAAACTCATCTCATCCCCAACATCCTTCTCTTTCTCTTGGGAGAGGAAGAAAGGTTTGAACTCTACGGAACCGATTTTGAGACTCCTGATGGAACGGCAATAAGGGACTATATCCATGTCACAGACCTTGCTTCCGCCCATGTCCTTGCTCTCAAGAAAATTCTGACCTCGCCTTCGAGTGATCTCATCAATCTTGGCGCCAACAAAGGCTACTCCGTCCTGGAAGTGATTAAAAAAACAGAAGAGGTCACGGGAAGAAAGGTCGATTACCAGGAGAGACCGAGGAGGAAGGGCGATGTTCCGGTTCTTTTAGCCTCCAAGGAAAAGGCCGAAAAGATCCTCGGCTGGAGGCCCCGGCTCTCTGCGATTGAAACCATCATCGAAACCGCCTGGAACTGGCATTTAAAATGCGCAGGGAAAAGAGACTGAACTCAAATATCCCCGGGATTACTTTCTGAATGATGTTAAACGGCTATCCGTCCGAGTTCCCAGATGATCCCTGTTGCCAGTAAAGCCCCTCTATATATCCATCGGGAACAGTAAAGATGGTAAGCTTTCCCCTTGAGCCCCACCCAATATCCAAAGGGCACGACTGCAACAGCTATCAAGGCTGCTAAGCTCCCGCTGACAAATATGTGATGCAAAACCTTGGGCAATCCTCCAGAAACCCAGTAACCATATCCTATGATATAGGTAATGAGGAGTGCAAAAAGGGCATATCCTCCGTAGGCACTCACAAAGCCACAAAGACAAGCACGGTAGTCTAGCTTTTTATTCTTCTTCAGGAGCAATGTCGCTGCTAAATCGAACACTGCACCTACCAAAAGGATGCCCAAAAGATGACAGTAGAATGGCGTTGTATTTGCCAGTTTGAAAACGGCTGCAATCACACCCAGAGCAGCTGAAGAACCAGGTTTATTCAGCATTCCTCGTGCAATGGCCAGCACAAATAATGCCCATGCATTCAGCCACACAGAAGGAAACGCTACAATAATTTCATCAAAAAGCCCTCCCAGAACAACTTCACTCATCCCCCATAGCGAACCGAAAAGCAGCAACCAGACAAATGGCTTATGTTTTGTCACTCTCATTCTCCTTCCTTTTTTGCTCATGGCTTCGAAAACCTCTGAGCTCATAATATTCATCAACCATTCGGGTGAATTCTCCCTTATCCAGCAAGAGCTTGCGTTTCCCAAGCGGAATCTTGAAGAAGTATTCAGGAAGAAAATCCTCCTCTGGCCTCATCCCTTCCCTCAGGTTGAAGTCTCTGATAGTCAGGGCAATGTTGGCAGAAATCTCTCTGAGATCATCTTCCATATAATCTAATCCCATCGTTCCTTTCACGATTATGCCCAATTCTTTCCAGAAAAAAAGATCTCTGAAAAACCTGCACAGAATTAATGTATCATATATGGTAAGCCTGTCTTCATATTCAAGAAGCATGGCCGCCTTTCCTTCAATTTGTTCAGGTGCAATCAAACCTGCGAGCTCCGGTTTGTAGAAGGTGGTTCTCAGATGGCAGGCGCCTCTGTCTGAAACCGCAAAGCCAAGTCCCATACCCTTCAAGTAGCGGGGATCAAAAGCGGGAAGCTCTAGCCCTTTTACCTGGATGGAAACATCATCAAGGCCAAGCTCTCTGGCAGCATGACGGACACCCTCAGCCAGCAAATCACCAATCCCTTCCCTGGCAGCGATCATTCGGATGAGCTCTGCAATCCTATCCACATCTCCGTAATCAATTTTAAAGTCTATTTTCCCTCTCCTCGAAGCCTCAATGGCAAAGGCAGTGACATTTCCCGTTGTGATCGTATCCAGGCCCACCCTGTCACAAATATTGTTCAGGTAGGCAATCTCCTTTATATCATCTACTAAATTCAACCCACCGAAAGCTCCGATTGTCTCATATTCAGGTCCGTCAAGTTTTAATCCTTTGTGTCTTCCTCTCTTAACTGTGGTATTTCTATTGCAGGAAATAAAACAGAATGTGCATGATTTCGGCTTCACCTCGCACTCTGTGTGCAAAGCTTCGGCATTGATCTTTTCCACAAAAGGGACCGTACCCTCATGCCAGTATCCGGAGGGAAAAGCCTCAACGCTGGTGGTTATATCAACCATCATAGGAGTACCCAATTTCTTATACTTCTGGAAGACCGGATGTTTGATCCCTGCTTCAAATTGCTCCTTCCAAAAGGCTTTCAACAGATCATAATCAGCCGCTTCTTTATCCTGATCCCCGATAAAAACCACCGCCTTTATCTTCTTACTCCCCATGACAGCCCCTGCCCCTGTTCTTCCGAGGCATCTGCCAAGATCGTTGTTGATGTAGGCAAACTTAACCAGATTCTCACCTGCCGGTCCGATGGTCAAGATGCCCACCTTCTGCCTTGGGTACTTCTCTTTGAGCATTTCTTCAGCCTCAAGGCTGTCCTTTCCCATTAAGAAAGCAGCGTTCTTAAAAGAAACGGAATTGTTCCTGATCTCCAAGTATGTCCATTTTTCGGCTATCCCTCTGATGAGGATAGCGTCATAGCCCGTCTTGGCGATATGAAGAAAGGCTTTCCCTCCTGAATACGATTCCGAAAATATTCCAGTCAACGGAGATTTTGTGAAAGCACCGTATCGATTCGCACCCCAGATTGAGAAGCCAACCGCAGGGCCTACCGCCAGGATCAAGTGATTAGAAGGAGATAAGGGATCAACGCCTTCTGGATTCCTCTTTAACAACAGATAAGAAGCCAGCCCTTTGCCTCCGATAAACTTTTCATAGACAGAATCCTCTATAATTTCCTCTTTAAAATTTTGATTGCTCAGATCAATGTTGAGGATCTTTCCAAACACGCCTTTCATCCTCGGCTCCTTCTCTTTTCTGGCATCAACATTCCTCGTGTATATTATCCATAATCACCAAACATTTAAAGCTCTATACCAAAATTTCTGATTGCGCTACTAATATTTGGATAAATAACTAATTTTTAAATATCTCCGAGGAACCAGCGAATCACCTGATGGATGGCATAAGGTATCCCCTAAGCAGGAGTGCAAAGAGAATCTCTTTTCCCTTGATGAGCGATGATACTTCGTCCAGTTAAGTAGAGAGGCGGCGGTTCCCATCCGTCCGAAGCCCATAGTGGAGGGTGGGAGGGTCTTTGGCGAGGATGGAAGGGAACCGGCGCTGTGACTGATTATATCCCTCATCATTAGCTATTACGGATTTGAAGATGCTACCAAAGAGCATTTGTTATTGACTATCACGATTTTAAGTGGTATATATTTAAACCTTTAGGAAAATTGAAGAATAAAAAGCTCGACTTTCTCATTTTTTCCCTCATTGCTGCCTTTCTCTTTTGGAACTGCTCTTCCCACCATAAAACACTTCCCAGGGTTAAAGAAAGTCCTCCTCCTTCCCAAGAGCAGGCTTTCCAAGAAGAAGTCTCTACGGCGACTGAAGAAGTCGAGGTCGAACCCTTCCCCTCTCTACAAGAGAATCCTATAAATCAGATTGAGGAAGAAGACCCTTCCTCTTTCTTAGAAGAAGCGCTCGATGCCTACCAGGATGCTTTACTTGCTTGGGAGAGGGGTGATTTTGAGACTGCTCTGGCTGCACTCGATGACGCCTACAGCCTCATCCTCCAACTCAAATCACCTCTGGATTCTACCTTACTCCAGGGAAAAAACGATCTCAGGCTGCTCATCGCCCAAAGAATCCAGGAAATCTACGGTTCTCAGCTAGTTACGGTTGGAGACAATAATCAAACTATCCCGCTGGTCGAAAACAAACATGTTCAGGAGGAAATCAATAATTTCCAGACCAAAGAAAGAAAATACTTCGAGGAAGGGATCCAGCGTTCAGGCCTTTACAGAGAAATTATTCTCGATGAGTTGAAGAAAGCTGGTCTCCCCGAACAACTCTCCTGGTTACCACTTATCGAAAGCTGGTTCAAGGTCAGAGCATACTCTCGGGCACGGGCCTTGGGCCTCTGGCAGTTTATCGCTTCAACAGGATATCGTTTTGGTCTTAAACGGGATCGCTGGATAGATGAAAGGATGGACCCTGAGAAATCCACGAAAGCGGCCGTTCAATATTTGAGAGAACTCCATTCGCTCTTCGGAGACTGGCTAACAGCCTTGGCCTCTTACAACTGTGGAGAGATCAGAGTTCAACAGACAATCCGCCACCAACGCATCAAATACCTGGACAATTTTTGGGATCTCTATGTGATGCTGCCCCGGGAGACAGCCCGCTTTGTCCCCCGCTTCATCGCTGCCCTTCTCATCATCAACGACCCAGAAAAATACGGATTCAATTTCCCTCAACCTCACTCCCTTTTTAAGTATGAAACCGTAACCATCAGCCGGCCCGTCAAACTCTCCACACTTTCCCAGAACCTGGAATTAAACGCCGATGAATTAGCTTCTCTCAATCCCGAGCTCCGCTATGATGCTACTCCTGATCAACAATATATGCTCAAAGTCCCGGTCGGCTACGGCGAGATAACTACAACCAGAATCAATTCCATCAACCGCTGGATTCCACCAGAAGCCACTTATTATTTGCATTACGTCCGAAGAGGGGACACCCTCTCTAAAATCGCAGCTCGCTACAAGACTTCTGTCTCTGCCATTGCCCGTTTGAACCAGCTGAGAAGAGTCCACCTGATCAGTCCAGGACAGAGGCTAAAAATACCTGGACGGGGCAATTACTATACATCCCAACCAGCTCTCGAACTAACACCGGAGGGCGAAAAACTAGTTTATGTGGTAAGACGTGGGGATTCTCTTTACCGCATCGCCCATGCTTTCAACACCACTGTCCAGAAAATCAAAAGGGGAAACAGCCTGAAAAGTGATGTCTTGTATGTTGGACAAAAACTGGTTATCCATTCAGGAAAGCCTGAAGGGGCTGTCCTCTATACAGTCAGGCGGGGAGATACGCCTTTTGAAATCGCCAAGAAACATGGGATGAACTTGAATTATCTTCTCAGCCTGAACGGCTTGAGTATCAGGTCTAAAATCTATCCAGGCCAGAGACTCTGGGTTACTCCAAAAGAATAAGGTGAAAAATAATCTTCTCTATCCCTGATAAAGGTATCGGTATTTACTTCTTTGCTTTTTCCTTTTCCTTCTTTTTCTTTTTCTTCTTCATCTCTGAGCCGATGAGTTCGAGCATCGCCATCTCTGCACCGTCACCGGATCGAGGTCCTAACTTGACAATCCTTGTGTAACCACCGGGCCTCTCACTGAATCGGGGTCCCAGCTCCTCGAACAGCTTGCGGACAACCTCTTTCTTGAAAATAAACCTTAATGCCTGACGTCGGGTATGAAGAGTATCAATCTTAGCCAAGGTGATCATTTTTTCAGCCAAAGGCCTTGCTTCTTTAGCCTTGACCACAGTGGTCCTCAATCGCTCTTTATCCAGAAATGAAGTCACAAGATTCCGCAGCAGAGCCCTCCTATGAGCAGTGTTTCTTCCTAACTTCTTTCCGCTAACCCGATGCCTCATCATTCAGCCTCTTCTTTCTCTTCCTCTTTATCTCCTTCCAATTTTTCCAGAAGTTTGGGATGAAGGTCCAGATTCAGCCCCAATCCTAAATCTTGAAGGGTCTCTTTGATCTCGGTCAAGGATTTTCGCCCAAAATTCTTTGTCTTCAACAGCTCATCTTCTGTCTTCTGGACCAGTTCAAATATTCTTTCGATTCCAGCTGCCCTTAAACAATTATTGGACCTAACAGAAAGCTCTAGATGATCGATTGTTTTGGATAGAGCATCCAATTGAGAAAGATAAGGAATCTCTTTCTTGACAGGTGCTTTTTCCATTTGCAAAGGCTCATCTACGATATTGAGGAAGATGACCATATGGTCCCGGAGTATCTTAGCTGCCTGGTTCAAGGCGCTCTGAGGAGTCATTGCGCCTGTTGTCCAGATCTCCATGCTTAACTTCTCATACTCAATTCGCTTTCCTACTCTCGCCGGCTCTACTCTGTAGTTGACTTTCTTAACCGGAGAGTGAGAAGAGTCAACGGGAATAAAATCCACACTCAGTGTTTGGTCAAAATTCTGATCGGCAGGGATGTAACCTCTATTGTTGCGGACGACCATCTCGATATCCAATTTTCCGTCTTTATCCAAAGAGGCGATATGAATATCAGGATCAAGGATCTCTATATCTGAATCATGCTTAATATCAGATGCTTTTATTTCCACAGGCCCTTCTTTCTTAAGAGTTATGGTTTTGGGATCATCGCCCTCAAGCCTTAAAGAAATACTTTTCAGATTGAGTATGATGTCCGTAATATCTTCCACTACTCCCGGCATTGTGGAAAACTCATGGAGAACACCCTGAATCCGGACATTGGTTATGGCTGCACCGGTAATTGAAGAAAGCAGAATTCTGCGTAAAGCATTACCCACTGTGATGCCATAACCCCTCTCAAAAGGCTGAGCCGAGAATCGCCCGTATTTTTCGGTCAAACTCTCATAATCACATTCCAGGTATTTCGGCCTTTGAAATCCTGTTTCTACCATGACGCCTCCTTTGTTATCGCCTGTATATCCAAAGATATTTTCTCTATCTTGTTATTTTTTAATCAACCACTATTTGGAATAAAGCTCCACCACCAGATGTTCCTCTACTGGAAAGGTGACATCTTCTCTGGTGGGCAAAGCGAGAACTCTTATTTCCATCTTTTCCCTGTCCACCTCTAACCACCCGGGGACTTCTTTATTCTTGTTAAATTCCACAATGGCCTTTATCTCCTCCTTCTGGGAAGATTTCTTCTGAAGCGAAATGACATCATCTTTCTTGACCTGCAGAGAGGGAATGTTCACTTTACGGTCGTTGATTCGGAAATGCCCATGAGTTATCATCTGGCGAGCATGATTCCGAGAATGGGAGAATCCAACTAAAAACGTAACGTTATCCAATCTCCTCTCTAACAAGGTCAACAGGTTGTCACCCGTGATTCCCCTTTTTTTCTCAGCTCTTCGAAAGAAAAGACGAAACTGCCTCTCCGACATCCCGTAGTACCTTTTCAGCTTTTGCTTTTCCCTGAGCTGAATGCCATAGCCCAAGATTCTTCTGCGCATCCTCCCATGTTCTCCGGGTGGATAGGTCCTTCTCTCCACTGGACATTTATCACTCAGACACTTGCTTCCCTTTAGAAAAAGCTTCGTTCTTTCTGCTCGACAGAGCCGGCATACAGATTCTCTATATCTAGCCATCATTCTCTCCTTGGAGCAACTTCTTTAAACCCTTCTTCTTTTTCGCTGCCGACAGCCGTTGTGGGGAATGGGAGTAATATCCCTAATGGATTTTATTTCCATGCCATGAGACTGCAAAGCCCTGATAGCCGATTCTCGACCTGCACCCGGGCCCTTTACCTTGACATCCACATAGCGAACCCCAAAATCCCTGGCTTTGTTAGCCACATCTTTAGCAGCTAGTTGAGCGGCAAACGGAGTCCCCTTTCGGGCACCTTTGAAACCAGCTGTGCCAGAGCTTGCCCAACAGACTGTATTACCTTGCTGGTCGGTGATTGTGATGATGGTGTTGTTGAAGGTGGACCGGATATAAGCCACACCGAAGCCAATATCCTTCTTTATCTTCTTTTTCCTCACTTTTCTCTTTGGTTTTGGCATTATGTTATCCCCTTACTTTGTCTTGAGCTTTTTTATAGAATGTCCGCGAGGTCCTTTTCTCGTTCTGGCATTGGTTTTGGTCCTCTGTCCCCTCGCCGGCAGCCTTCTTCGGTGCCTTAAGCCTCGATAACAGCCGATATCAATCAGTCGCTTGATATTTAAGTTGATTTCCTTCCTGAGGTCACCTTCAATCTTCTCTCTTTTCTCGATGATCTGACGAATTTTGTTGATCTCCTCCTCGGTCAAATCTTTAACTTTTTTATCCCTATCGATCTTAGCTTCTTCAAGGATTCTATTAGACCTGGAACGTCCGATCCCGAAAATATAAGTTAATCCAATCTCAACCCTCTTTTCAGAGGGAAGGGTGATTCCTGCTATTCTTGCCATTTTAACCTCTTCTAACCTTGTCTCTGTTTATGTTTTGGATTCGAACAAATGACTCTCAGAGTCCCCTTCCTTTTAATGATGTGGCAGTTCCGGCAAATCTTTTTGATAGAAGCTCTGACTTTCATATCCCTTTCCTTTACTTGAATCGATAAGTTATTCGTCCCTTGGTGAGATCATAAGGAGATAGCTCCACCAACACCCTGTCTCCCGGAAGAATCCTTATAAAATGCTTTCTCATCCTTCCAGAGATGTGGGCGAGAATTTGGTGCTTGTTGGCCAATTCCACGCGAAACATGGCATTGGGCAAAGTCTCGATCACAACGCCTTCTGTCTCGACAACATCATCACGCTTTGGCATAGTTGCTCTCCTTTTGATAAGACAAACCTATTTTTTGGTCCCATAAGCTTAAGATCTTCAACCCATCTTTAGTCAAAGCGACTGTATGTTCAAAATGGGCTGATAAACTTCTGTCTCGAGTGACTGCTGTCCAATCATCTGCTAAAACTTCTACCCGCCAATCCCCCACAGCGATCATTGGCTCTATAGCCAGTACCAGACCTGGCTTTATCTTCGGCCCTCTCCCAGGTATTCCGAAATTGGGAACTTGCGGTTCTTCATGGAGAGCAAATCCGATTCCATGCCCCACAAATGTCCGGATGACAGAAAATCCCTGTGACTCCACATAACTCTGGATGGCGAAAGAAATATCGGATATTCTTTGTCCTTCCTTCATCTGTTCAATCCCATTATAGAAAGCTCTCTCTGCTGCCTCAATCAGCTTCTTGGTTCTGAGGCTTACCTCTCCCACTGGATAAGTAACGGCGGCATCTCCGTAGAAGCCCCGGTAGTTGGTGCCAAAATCAAGGCTGATGATGTCTCCCTCCCTTAATTTCCGGGAAGAGGGAATCCCATGAACAATTTCCTCATTGATAGAAGTACAGAGAGATGCGGGGAAACCACGGTAGCCTTTGAAAGCGGGCAGCGCTCCCAACTCTCTGCATCGACGCTCCGCATAATCATCCAATTCCCTGGTTTGAACACCCGGTTTTATTAAAGTCTTCAGTTCTTCGAGGATTCTGGCCACAATCTGATTGCTTTGTCTGATTTTTTCGATCTCTTCCTTGCTCTTGTAAACAATCATCTTCTGGCCTCTCTCTTTGGAAGTTGAGATAATTCACCTTCCAAGATAGTAATAATCCTTCCAAAGATAGCCTCTATCCCTCCTCGACCATCCACACGGTTGTAGACATTTTTTCTTGCATAATAGTCGATGAGCTTTTCTGTCTTTTGGTGATAAACGCGCAGACGTTCTCTGATGACATCTGGCTTGTCGTCTTCCCTCTGGATAAGCTTCCCTCCGCATATATCGCAGATCCCTTCACGCCTGGCCCTTCTCACCTGAAGATTATATATGACCTGACAGCGGGAGCAGATTCGGCGGTCCTGGAGACGAGCCACTAAATCTTCCTCGTCCAACTGGATATCGATCACGATTTCTGAAGCAGCCCTATCGATTTCTTCCAGAGCATGGGCTTGAGTCAAATTCCTGGGAAATCCATCCAGAACATAACCGGTTTGACAGTCTGGCTTATTTATCCTTTCTTGGATCATGGCCACCACGACATCGTCTCTGACCAGCTTCCCCTTATTCATAAAAGCCTCAGCCTTCTTTCCCAGGGGCGTGCTTCGCTGTACAGCCTCCCGGAGCAGATCTCCTGTCGATATCTTTGGGAAACCGTATTTCTCTTCGATCAGATCCCCCTGAGTTCCTTTGCCGCTGCCTGGACCCCCTAACAGAATGATTCTCATCCTCTTCTTCCCCTTATTCTTCCTCTCCTCATGAAACCGTCGTAATGACGCATCACCAGCTGGGCTTCAATCTGCTGTAATGTATCCATGGCCACTCCCACCACGATAAGGATGGAAGTGCCGCCAAAATAAAAATTCACATTCAATCCTTGAGTGATCCATTTCGGGAGATTTGCCTCCAGAAAATCCCCCACAAAGGGAAGAGTATGAACTTTAAATCCAGTTATTAAAAATTCAGGAAGAATGGCAATGACGGCCAAGTAGATGGCTCCTACCAAGGTTATCCGAGAAAGCACCCCGTCGATAAAATCTGATGTGTTCCTTCCTGGCCTTATTCCTGGTATGAATCCTCCGTATTTTCTCAGGTTATCCGCTACATCCGAAGGATTGAAAATTATGGAAACATAAAAATAAGTGAAGAAGATAATGGCAGCCACATAGAGCAAATTATAGAGAGGCATCCCCAATGAAAACTGCTGGGCAATGGTCTGGAAAACGGGAATCTTGACCAACTGAGCTAGCGTGGAAGGAATGGTGATCACGGAGGCGGCAAAGATGATGGGAATTACTCCACCCGTATTCACTCTGAGGGGAAGATGAGTACTCTGGCCTCCGTATATCTTCCTTCCCACTACTCGCTTGGCATAGGAGACGGGAATCCGGCGCTGGCCTCTCTCTACGAAGACAATGACAGCCACTACGGCCAGCATCAAAATCAAGAGAAAAATCATTCTTATAGGAGACATTTCGCCCGTTCTTAATCCCCCGAGCACACTCTGAATACCACGAGGAAAATTAACCACTATTCCTGCAAATATGATAAGGGAGATACCATTTCCGATTCCTCTCTCTGATATCTGCTCCCCAAGCCACATGATAAAGACCGTTCCCGTGGTCAAAGTCAAAACCGTCAAAAGTTTGAATCCCCAGCCAGGATTTGGAACGATGGGTGCTCCTCCAGGACTACGCAACTGCTCCAAAAATATGCTGATGCCAAAGGCTTGAATCACACAGATGATGAGGGTTCCGTATCGGGTGTACTGTGTGATCTTTTTGCGGCCCAACTCACCTTCCTTTGACAACCTCTCCAGGTACGGCCAAACCACTTGAAGCAACTGAAGTATAATGGACGCGCTGATATAAGGCATGATGCCCAGGGCAAAAATGGTCATTCGGGACATATTTCTGCCCGAGAAGAGGTCGACAAATCCCAGAATCGTTCCCTTCTGAGCTTCCCAGAATTCGGCCAAGGCTGTGGCGCTTATTCCCGGATTGGGAATCTGGGCTCCGATTCGGTAAACAGCTAGAAGAGCCAGAGTAAAAAAGACTCTCCTTCTGAGGTCTGGGATACTGAAAATGTTTCTTATACTCTCAAGCATCACTCACTTCCAATAAGTACTGCCTTCCCTCCTGCCTTCTCAATCTTTTTTTGGGCAGAACGAGAAAACTTATGAGCATGTATGGTTTTGGGGGTGGAGATCTCTCCCCTGCCCAGAATTTTTACCTGCTCTGTCTCTTTTTTTATCAACCCTGCTTCCACTAATTCCTTGGATTTTATCTCTTTCTTGCTGATCCTTTCCAGTCGAATAAGATTGACTTCGCAGTATTCTTTTTTAAAGATATTGGTGAACCCACGCTTAGGAAGCCTGCGATGAAGAGGCATCTGACCTCCCTCGAAGCCTTTTTTCATGGAGTAGCCACTGATGGATTTCTGGCCTTTGGTACCGCGGCCCGCTGTTTTTTGCCGGCCTGAACCGGGCCCACGGCCAACTCTTCTCGGCTTTTTGCGGGAATCCCTAGCGGGATGCAAATCACTTAGTTTCATTTCTCTCCCACCACCTCTACTCTCACCAAGTGTTGGACTTTCCTGATCATACCCCAGATTTCAGGGCAATCCTTGCGGATGACTTCTGATTGTAGCTTTCGCAGTCCAAGGCCTTTGACCACATCTCTCTGTTTTTGAGGCCGACCGACAAGACTCCTCACCAGTTTCACTTTCAAAAATTTATTTTTGGACGTTCTCTCCGGAGTCTTCGCCTGAGTTTTCTCTTTTCTCTCGGGTTGTGTCTTTTTTACTGCCATATCTCATCCCTTGATTTTCCTCTGGTTTCTGAAACCAGGCCAGGATCTTTCAGCTCCCTCAGGGCATCCATAGTGGCATGAGCCACACTTATGGGATTATTGCTGCGTATAGATTTGGTCAAAATATCCTTGATTCCAGCTAATTCCATAATAATTCTCACAGCCCCACCGGCGATAACTCCTGTTCCCTTGGAAGCAGGGCGAAGAACCACAATTCCTCCGCCAGCCTCTCCTCTTATTGGATGGGGGATGGTTGTCTCCGCAAGGGGCACTGTGATCATCTTCTTCTTGGCATCCTCCACAGCTTTGGCTATGGCCTGGGGAACCTCCCGGGCCTTCCCCTTGCCGATTCCCACCTGACCGTGTTCATCTCCTACAGCAACTAGAGCCGAAAAACTGAGATTCTTCCCTCCTTTGACAACTTTGGTCACTCTCCGGATAGAAATCACCTGATCTTTTAACTCGAACTTTTCCTCTCTCAATTCTTCCTCTTCCACTCTCTTGCCTCCTTGTTCTCTTCCTTTGACTAGAAGATAAGACCTCCCTTTCTCATGGCTTCAGCCAGTTCTTTCACTCGACCATGATAGGGAGAGAATCCTCGGTCAAACACGATTTTTTCGATCTTCTTCTGCTTCAATCTCTTGGCCATGATCTCTCCCAAGTATCGAGAGGATTCCGTGTTCTTGGTGTTTTTGTGTTTCTCTCTAAATCCCTTTTCCATGGTGGAAGCTGAAGCGAGCACTTTCCCGTCCACATCGTCAATTGCCTGGGTATAAATGTATCGGTTACTCTTATAGACATAGACTCTAGGAATTTCAGAATTTCCCTGAATCTTTTTTCTGATTCTTTTTCTGACTCTGTCTCGAGCTTTCTTCATCACTTTTATCTTACTTCTATACACCGCTCACCCCCACTCCTGCTCTCTTTTCTTTCTTGATCAGACGTTCACCGACATAGCGAATCCCTTTCAGTTTGTAAGGTTCCGGCTCGCGGAATCTTCTGATTTCATCAGCTACCTGCCCCACTCTTTGCTTATTGATGCCCTTGACTGTGATGAGTGTCGGCTTATCACAGACAATCTCGATATCTTCGGGGATTTTAAAGACTACAGGTTTAGAATAACCTAAATTCAACTCTAGACGATTTCGCTCCACCTTAGCTCGATATCCGACTCCGACTATTTCTAGCTGCTTGGAAAATCCGGTGGATACACCAACCACAGCGTTGTTGACCAGTGTCCGATTCAATCCATGCAAGGATCTCTGCTCTTTGGAGTCATTCTTTCTGGTCAGGAGGATTTGATTATTCTCGATTTTAACCACGATTCCAGGAAGAAGGGGCGCATTCAGTTTCCCTTTTGGACCTTCGCATTCGATCTTATCGGACAGCATATTCACTTTAACCCCTTGGGGTATATCAATCGGTTGTTTTCCTACTCGAGACATCTCCCTTTCCTTACCTGTTTATTTTTACCAGATATAACATAGAATTTCGCCTCCCACCCCTATTTCCTTGCATTTCTTTCCTGTAGCAATGCCCTTGGATGTAGAAATAATGGCAATCCCCAGCCCATCTAGAACCTTGGGAATGTCATCTTTACGGCAATATATGCGGCAACCCGGTTTACTCACTCTTCTCACTCCACTGATAACGCTTTTACTATTATCTGAATATTTAAGGGTGAGGTTTAATATTCCTTGTTTGTTATCATCTATGGCTTTAAAGTTCCGGATGTAACCCTCTTCTTTCAAGATCTTAGCTATCTCCACTTTGATCCAGGAAGAGGGGATGCTCACTTCTTTTTTCTTGACCTTGATCGCATTGTTGATTCTGGTTAACATATCAGCGATGGGGTCGGTTAAGCTCATCTTTTCATCCTTTCCGCAAATTTACCATGAAGCCTTCACAATCCCGGGGATCTCTCCCTTGAGAGCCAATTCGCGAAAACACAAGCGGCACATATCAAACTTCCGATAGTATCCTCGAGAACGGCCGCAAATCCGACAACGACTCTTCTTGCGCACAGGATATTTGGGCTCCTTTAAGTATTTTGCCATAGAAGATGTTCTTGACACTTTCCTCTTCCTTTTTAAAACTCGCTAAAAGGCATTCCTAGTTTTTTCAACAAAGCATAGGCTTGCTCATCACTCTGGGCTGAAGTGACTATGGTGATATTCATGCCTCGTGGTCTTTCCACTTTTGTATAGTCTATTTCAGGAAAAACAAGCTGGTCCTTCATTCCCAGAGTGTAATTTCCAAGGCCATCAAAGCTTCGGCGGGTGACTCCTCGAAAATCTCTCACCCGGGGAAGAACAATATTGACTAAACGATCGATAAATTCATACATTCTCCGTCCTCGAAGGGTTACATAGCAAGCAATTGGAAGTCCTTTTCGAAGCTTGAAGGCGGAAATGGATTTCCTTGCTCTTCCCACAGCTGGCCATTGACCTGTAATCAGGCTCAATTCGGCTTTAGCGGCATCCAGAAGCTTGATATTTTGAATGGCATCGCCGACTCCCATGTTGATCACGATTTTTTCGAGCTTGGGCATAGCCATCTTGTTTTCAATAGAAAGCTCTTCCTTAAGAGTAGGAACGATCTCTTTTTTATATTTTTCAAGGAGTCGACTCATCTTGTATTCCTCATTTTTGCTTCTCTAAACTCGCTTCGCACTTGGCACAAACTCTGATCTTGCTTCCATCCTCCAGTTTTCTGCTTCTCACCCTCACACCTTGACCACACTCGGGACAGTATAGCATCAGGTTGGAAACATGGATAGAAGCTTCCTTCTCCATAATTCCACCTTGGATGTTTCGGCTCTGGTCACGCCGAATGAATTCTTTGTTGAAATTGACCTTTTCTACTACCACTCGCTCCTTCTCAGGGATCACTTTTAGTATTTTTCCTGTTTTACCCTTGTCTTTTCCGTTGTGGACAATAACCAAGTCATTTTTTCTGAAAAGCATTTTATTCATCAGAGAACCTCCGGAGCCAAAGAAACGATCTTCATAAATTTTTTCTCTCTCAACTCCCTTGCCACTGGCCCAAAAACGCGGGTTCCGATTGGCTCTCCCAACCTGTCGATGATCACAGCCGCGTTGTCATCGAAACGGATATAGGAACCATCCTTGCGTCGGATTTCCTTCTTAGTGCGGACAATCACAGCTCGGACCACTTTCCCTTTTTGAATTTTGCTTTCAGGTTCTGCTTCCTTCACTGTAGCTGAGATAACATCTCCGATAGTGGCTGTCTTTCCAACTCCACCGCCCAGGGGAGTGATGCATAAAATCCTTCTTGCTCCTGAGTTGTCAGCCACTTTGAGCATGGTTTCTGTCTGGATCATTCTCCTTTTTCCTTAACCTTCTTTTCTGATTCCCGGCGGGACAATTCCACAATTTCTTGAATTCGCCATTTTTTCCTTCTGCTGATAGGTCTGGTCTCGATGATCCTTACCACATCTCCAACCTTACATTTCTCGTATTCATCGTGAACCAAGAACTTTTTTCTCTTCTTTATGAATTTTTTGTATAAAGGATGCTTCACCGGCCTTTCTACTAGCACGGTGACAGTCTTCTTCATCTTATCGCCGACCACTACTCCAATCTTTGTTATTTTTCTTGCTTCAATCATTATTTATTCCGTTCCTTTGCTTTTCTCTTTTAATATTGTCTTTATCCGAGCGATGTCTTTCTTGATGCTCTTGAGTTTCATCGCATTCTCCAATTGGCCAAGTGCATGCTGGAACTTCAACTTGAAGAGCTGATCCTTGAGTTCTTCCTCCTTGCTTTGAAGCTCATCGCCGGATAGTTCTCTTAATTCTCTCGCTTTCATCTCAATTCCATACTTTCCCTGGAAATAAAACGGGTCTTGATAGGAAGTTTATGGCTGGCTAAACGCATGGCTTCTCTGGCCACGCCTTCAGAAACACCTTCTAGTTCGTATATGATCCTTCCTGGTTTGACCACATCTACCCAGAATTCTGTGTCGCCCTTCCCCTTCCCCATCCTGACTTCTGTAGGCTTCTTGCTAACTGGCTTCCAAGGAAAAACTCTGATCCAGAGCTTTCCCTTTCTCTTTGCATGGCGGCTGATGGTGATTCGGCCAGCTTCAATTTGACGGGCAGTCAACCAGCACGGCTCCAAAGCCTGGAGACCAAACTCACCAAATTCCAGAGTGGAACCTCTGTGAGCCTTGCCCCTCATTCGCCCTCTTTGAAGTTTTCTGTATTTGACTTTCTTGGGCATAAGCATGGCTAAATCTCCTCTATTTCAGCCATTTGAGAAGTCACTTTTTGCTTTTCAACATCTCCTTTATATATCCAGACTTTAATCCCAATCTGGCCGTAGGTGGTGAAGGCTTCAGTGAAACCATAATCGATATCTGCCTTTAGTGTCTGAAGGGGCAATCGACCCTTTAGGTACCATTCTGACCGAGCGATTTCTACGCCACCCAGACGGCCTGAACACATCACCTTTATTCCTTTGGCTCCGATTCTTAAGGCCAGATCAACGGCTCTTCGCATGGCTCTTCGGTAAGCAATTCTCTTTTCCAGCTGAACAGCGATGCTTTCAGCTTGCAGCAAGGCATCAAGTTCAGGCTTGTCCACCTCTCTTATATCCACGTAGACTTCTTTCTTAGCAATATCCTGCAGGAGGATTTTCAGACTTTCGATTTCTTTTCCTCCCCGACCAATCACAATACCCGGACGGGCTGTTTGGATGATAACCCGAATCTTGGGACCTACCCGCTCCACATCGACAGAAGAAATCCCCGCATGGTAATATCGATCCTTGATCATCTTCTTCATCTTCAGGTCTTCATGGACCAACCGACAGTAGTTGGCGCCTTTTGCAAACCAACGAGAACTCCATTGTTTATTGAATCCGAGTCTAAATCCATGAGGATGTGTCTTTTGTCCCACTTTTTATATCCCCTTTCTCTCTTCTAAATAAATATGAACATGGCTGGTCCTTTTTAAGATCCGGGCAACTCTTCCCATCGGCGCCGCTCTGAACCTCTTCATTTGAGGTCCTTGATTGACGTATATATTTGAAATATAAAGATTATCCACATCGATGTTGTGAACCTTTTGTTGAGCGTTGGCTATGGCCGAGCGAAGGACCTTTTCTACAATCAAACTGGCCTTTTTCTTCTTGGAAAAATGGAGAATGGTCAGGGCCTCTCCCACGTACCTGTCCCTGATTAAATCAGTGATCAACCGGCACTTCTGGGCTGAAATTCTTACGTATTTGGCGGCTGCTCGAGCGACAATATCTTGTTCTGCCATTTTACTTCTTCATCCTGATTGTTCTTGCCGTTTTGGATGTATGGCCTTTAAACATCCTGGTCGGAGAAAATTCCCCTAATTTATGACCCACCATATTTTCTGAAATAAAAACAGGAATAAATTTTTTTCCATTATGGACAGCAATGGTTAATCCCACCATCTCAGGAATAATGGTGGAACTTCGAGACCAAGTCCTGATCACCTGTCTTTTCTCTTTCTGAGTGCTTAAAGCTCTGATCTTCTTGAGAAGTCTTTCATCCATATAAGGACCTTTCTTTAAAGATCGTGCCATGGCTATTTACTCCTTCTTCTGACGATAAACTTTTGGGTTCTTTTATTCCTTCTCGTTTTGAATCCCTTGGTGGGTTTACCTGTCGGAGAAACTGGATTCCGTCCACCCTTTGACTTTCCTTCGCCACCGCCATGGGGGTGGTCGATTGGATTCATGGCCGTTCCTCTGACCTTTGGTCGTCTTCCTCTCCAACGATTTCTTCCGGCCTTGCCGATAGAAATATTCTGATGCTCGAGGTTGCTTACCTGCCCGATTGTGGCTCGACAATCCAGATGTATCTTTCTGATTTCAGAGGAAGGCAGGCGGATCTGGGCATAATCTCCTTCTTTGGCCATTATCTGTGCCCCAGAGCCTGCTGCCTTGGCCAGTTGTCCTCCTTTGTCCTTTCTGAGTTCGATATTGTGAATGACAGTCCCTAGAGGAATGCAACGGAGGCGCATAGCATTTCCAGGAAAGATATCAACCTGTTTATCGGAGGAGATGACAGTCTGTCCTACCATCATCCTCAGCGGGGTAAGAACATACCGTCTCTCTCCATCTCTGTACTTAACGAGAGAGATAAAAGCTGATCGGTTGGGATCATATTCGATGGTCTCCACTACACCAGGCACATCAATCTTGTCTCGTTTAAAATCGACAACGCGGTACTTCCTCTTATGCCCGCCTCCTCGATGGCGGATAGAAATTTGACCTTTGATATTTCTTCCTCCAGACTTGGAAAGAGTTTTGACCAGAGGCTTATAAGGCCGATCTGTGGTCAAATCTTCGAAATCCAGTCCAGTCCTCTGCCGCAAGCTGGAAGTGGTTGGCTTGAATGATTTTATACCCATTTTCTACACTGCCTCAAAATATTCGATCATCTTCTCACCCTCTTTGAGCTTCACATAGGCTTTCTTCCAGTTTTTCTTTCTCCCTTCGTTTCGGCCTACTCTTCTACGCTTTCCCTTCATATTCTGGATACGGACCCTTTCCACTTTGACCTTGAATAACTTCTCAGTGGCCTCTTTGATCTCAATCTTATTGGCCTCTGGATGCACTTCAAAGCAAATCTCTCGGTTTGCTTCCTTTAACATGGTGCTCTTTTCTGTAATACGAGGTCGCAAGATGACCTGATAGGGATCTTTGATCACTTCAATCTCTCCATCAAAGATTCAAAAGCGCTTTGGGAAAAAACCAGCCAGTTATGGTCCAAAACATCATAGACGTTGACTTGACTGAAATCCACAACTTTGACTTTAGGGATATTCCTCAAGGAGAGGATTAAATTTTTATTCTTATGGCTATCCACTATCAGGGCTGAATCCAACTGCAGCTTTTCCAAGAAGTTCATCCCTTCTTTTGTCTTGGGTTCTTTGAAGTCAAGCTCTTTAAGCACCAGCAGGTTTTTTTCTGCAAATTTTAGGGATAATGCCGATTTTAAGGCGTTTCTTTTGACTTTTTTGGGCAAGTTGTAAGAATAATCCCTTGGTTTCGGACCGAAGGTCACTCCTCCCTTTCTCCATAAGGGAGAACGGGTACTCCCTGCTCTTGCTCTGCCTGTGCCTTTCTGTCTCCAAGGTTTACGTCCACCTCCTCTAACTCCTGCCCTTGTCCTGGTGGAGGCTGTTCCTCTTCTCTGATTGGCTCTGTAATTCACCACTGCTTCATACAAGAGATGATCTTTCACAGGATAAGAAAAGATTTCCTCAGGTATAGATATCTCATTGACTTTTTTCCCACTTCTATCCAAAACCTTGAGTTTTTGCATCTTTTATTCTTTCTTCTCTTCCCTTTTTTCTTCCTTCTCTACTTCCTCTGAAGATTGTTTTAGAAAATTGGCCTTTTTGATGAGCAGATAACCTCCCTTTGCTCCCGGGACAGCTCCCTTGACCACCAAAAGGCTGTTCTCTTTATCGGCTTGGATCACTGTTAAGTTCCTCACCGTTACCTTATTCTGGCCCATATGTCCAGGAAGCTTTCTTCCCTTTATCACTCGGGAAGGAAAGGCAGAAGCACCGATGGAGCCTGGAGCCCGATGAAACATGGAGCCATGACTGGATTTTCCTCCTCTAAAGCCCCAACGCTTCACCACGCCTGCAAATCCCTTTCCCTTGCTGACTCCCATTACGTGAATTCTCTCTCCTTGTTGGAAAATATCCACAAAGAATTGGTCTCCTTCTTTCACCTCATCATTCTCGTCGAAACGGAACTCTCTCAGAAGCTTTGTCGGAGGGGCTGTGGATTTCTTCAAATGCCCCAATAAAGGCTTTATCGCTTTTTTTGCTGGTTTTTCTTCCACCAGGCCCAATTGCAGGGCGAAATAACCGTCCTTCTCCTTTGTTTTTTTCTGGATGACAGTACAGGGACCTGCCTTGATCACAGTCACAGGAATGACATTTCCCTCTTCATCGAAACTCTGGGTCATTCCGATTTTCTTTCCAATCAGACCTTCCACCATGGTTATTCACCCCCTGCACCGAAGGCCTGGATTTCGACATCGATCCCTGCAGGCAGGTCCAGTTTTTGGAGCTCCTCGATGGTTTCATTATTGTAATCACTGATATCGATCAGCCTCTTGTGAATTCTCATCTCAAAATGCTCTCTGGACCTTTTATCCACATGAGGAGAACGGAGGACACAAAATCGATGAATGCGGGTTGGCAGCGGAATTGGGCCGGATATTTTTGCCCCAGTTCTCTTAGCCTTGACCACGATGTCCTTGACAGACTGGTCCAGAAGCCGATGATCGAATGATTGGAGTCTGATTCTTATTTTTTCCATCTGATCCTCTGTTCTCCTCTAGCCTTTTTTCTTTCCTTTAATTAACCGGTCCAATCAAGGACCAGACCCTTCAGCGGCCTGTCTGGGCAACAGGGCCTATTCCAAAATCTCCGTTACTGTCCCGGCTCCTACCGTACGT
>CAYSCW010000018.1:55423-60257 GCA_964429795.1 uncultured Eubacteriales bacterium | reverse complement strand
ATATTCCTGGTTTATCTGGTCATGGCATCCCAATTCGAGTCTTTCCTTCATCCCTTGGTCATCATCTTTACCATCCCTTTGGCCTTCATAGGCGCTGTTTTCGCCCTCTGGGTAACAGGGGCAAAAATCAGTGTGGTGGTGTTTATAGGCTCGATCCTCCTGGCAGGAATCGTGGTCAACAATGCTATCGTGTTGATAGACCGTATCAATCAAATACGGGCAGGGGGAGAGGAAAAGGTAAAAGCTATCATCCTGGCAGGCAGGCAGCGCATGCGTCCCATCCTGATGACCATGCTGACCACGACTTTAGGGCTTTTGCCTCTTGCCATAGGCATCGGAGAAGGGGCCGAGGTCAGGGCACCGATGGCCATAACAGTGATAGGGGGACTGACTGTTTCCACTTTTCTTACCCTGATCGTGATTCCGGTTGTCTACAGCTTGGTGGATAGGAAAAAATGAAAATAACGGAATTTTCACTCCGCCGTCCTGTCACAACCTTAATGATATTCCTGTGTTTCGTTGTTATCGGCTGGATCTCCTCCCGGCTGCTCCCCCTCGAATTTTTCCCCGAACTTGATGCGCCTTTTGTTACTGTAAACATCCCCTATCTCAATTCCACACCTGAAGAGATCGAACGGGAGATTACCCGGCCCATAGAGGAGATATTGGCCACCATCAGTGACATCAATCGCATGGTTTCTGATTCTACAGAAAATGCGACCAATATTTTTCTTGAATTTGACTGGGGAGTTGACACCGATATAAAAGCTGTCGAGGCCAAGGAGAGAATAGAAAGCATCCGAAACCAGCTTCCTCGAGATGTGGAGAGGATTTCTGTTCAGAAGTACAACACCTCTGATTTCCCGGTTTTAGTCATGAGGATTTCGAGTAACCGTGATCTTTCCAACTCCTATGATATGCTTAACCGTCACTTAAAACGCAGAATTGAACGCCTCAAAGGTGTCTCCAGGGTAGAGATGTATGGGGTGGAAAAGAAACAGGTGCTCATCCAGCTTTTAGCTGACCGTATTATTGCCCATCAGATTGACCTTGACCGTCTTTCTCGAGTTCTCAGAAACAGCAATTTCCTGATGACCGCTGGACGTATCACCGATGCCAAGCGGCGTTTTACAGTCAGGCCTATGGGGGAGATTAGAACCATCGAAGAGATCAACGACCTTGTTGTGGGTGATAATGGGCTTAAGTTGCGGGATATCGCGCGGGTAAGCTACCAGATGCCCGAGCTCAATTACGGAAGGCATCTCAATCAGACCTATGCTATAGGCTTGAATGTTTATAAAGAAAGCGGAGCCAATATCGTCGATGTCGGAAGGCAGGTGAGGAAAGCTGTTGCTGAAATCAGTAAAGATCCTAAGATGGAGGGCATCAACATTTTTTTTATGGATGACATGGCTGAGGGAGTCGTCAGCTCTCTCAACGAACTGCTTAAGGCCGGCCTGGTAGGAGCAGCCCTGGCCATTATCGTCCTCTTTCTTTTTCTTCGTCAATGGTCGAGTACCTTCATCGTGGTTCTTGCCGTTCCCTTTTCCCTGCTGGTGACATTAGCCTTCATGTATTTTATCAACCTTTCTCTTAACATCCTCTCCATGTTGGGTCTGCTCCTGGCTGTGGGGATGCTGGTGGATAACGCTGTGGTGGTTACGGAGAATATCTACCGTTATAAGAAGATGGGCCTCCCCAATCATAGAAGCACCATCACTGCAGTGAAAGAGGTGGCCCTGGCAATTACGGCTGGAACGTTGACCACGGCCATCGTCTTCTTGCCCAACATCGTCAGTCAAAAGAATGAAGTGACCATCTATTTGAAACATGTGGCCATATCCTTCTGCGTGGCCCTGGGGGCCTCCCTGATTCTGGCCCAGACCGTCGTGCCGCTCCTGGCTTCACGGATTAAGTCTTCTCCATTAAACAAGAAGACACGATGGATCGATCGGCTCATATCCCGGTATAAAAAAATTCTTGATTGGCTGCTTCGTCACAGGAAGACTTCAATCGCCATCCTTATTCTTACCCTTTTAAGTATTGCCGTTCCATTCATGGTTGTTAAAAAAGAAATGTTCCCTCCTCAAGAGGATCGGAGGCTTTATCTCTATTACAACATTAACGATAATTACACCGTCGAAAAGATTGAATCAGCTGTGGAGAAGATTGAGGATTATCTTTTTACCAGCCAGGACAGCTTTGAGATCGAATCTGTTTACAGCTATTACGAGGGAGGTTATGCCCTGTCCACGATTCTTCTCAAGAAAGGAAGAGAAGCCAAAAAATCCCAGGAGAATATCAAGGAAGAAATCAGGAAAGGGCTTCCTGAAATCGCTGTGGGAAAGCTCTCCTTTGAGTTCAGTCGTTCAGGAGGAAGCACAGATGACCTGAGAATCTACCTGATCGGCAGTTCAACCGACCAGCTTATCGAACTTTCTCATGAGGTAGCCTGGATGCTGGGGAAGATCGAGGGATTTAAGGATGTGCGGTCTGTGGCTTCAGCCGGAAAAAAAGAAGTCCACGTTGTGGTTAATCGTGAGAGGGCGAAAAAATATGGTTTTACTCCTCAGCAGGTCGCCGGCAATATCTCAGTTGCCATGCGAGGAGTGAATCTCCGGCGCATCCATGATGAAGAGGGTGAAATTGAGGTCAAGGTCGAGTTTCAGAAGGAGGACAAGAGAAACCTGGAGCAGCTTCAGAATATCATCCTTTTCGGAGACAACCGCAATCCAGTGAAGCTATCGACACTGGCAGATTTCAGAATCAGACAGGGGCCAAACACCATCCATAGGGAAAACCGGGTGACCTCCATCGGGGTGAATGTAGGTCTTAAGGATCTGACAGTCAGTGAAGCCAAAGATAAAATCCGCAAAGTTTTAGAGCAGTTCGACTTTCCTGCAGGTATAAGCTGGGACTTCGGGCGAAGCTTTGATTTTGAAGGAGAAGCCGCCAGAACCATGCTGATCAATACTCTTCTGGCTCTGGCTTTGATCTATTTTGTGATGGCCTCTCTTTTTGAATCACTCATATTCCCAGGAGCCATCTGGACATCCATCATCTTCGCTATTGTCGGTGTATGGTGGTTTTTCCTTATCACAGGAACCACTTTCTCCCTGATGGCCTGGATCGGAGTTCTGATATTGATCGGAGTGGTGGTCAATAATGGAATCGTTCTGATCGACCACATCAACCAGCTCCGGGCCAGCGGATTAAGCCGTTATGATGCCATCGTTCAGGCTGGTGGAAACCGCATTCGCCCTATCTTAATGACCGCAGGAACGACCATCCTCAGCCTTGTGCCCCTCTGCCTAACCAACATCGGGATCGGGGGGAATGGCCCCCCTTATTATCCCATGGCCAGAGCCATAGTGGGCGGTCTTGCCTTTTCCACTCTGGTTACCCTGGTTATCCTTCCCACCATATATGTTCTGTTGGACGATCTAAGAACGTGGGCTCAGAGAGTAGTCAGAGGAGCTCGAAGCTGGGATCAGACTAAAACTGAAGGATAACCTCTCCAACTCTTCCTCGACCGCTTTGTCCATTCGAAAAATATCATTTAGCTAGAAAAGTTTTCAGTAAAAAAATCTCAGAAGGAAAACTCAAAACCTGCATAAAAAGATCTGGGTTTTGCCGGACCATAAACATAACCTGAATCTCTGTCTACTCCCTTATCTAAATCTTTTTGATAAGAATTAAGGATGTTATAGGCGCCTAAGAACATAGAAATTCTGTAGTTTTCAGTGATATTTATGGGTTTGTGAAACCTTAAATTCACTGCCCAGAATGATGAAGTAGTCTCAAGTCTGTCTTCGTTGATATAGCCTGCGTAGTGAGGTGCTTTCATAGAGCCTGTGTATTCTCCGGAAAGATTAATGTTTGCCAATTTATTGTTTTTATAGCTCATATTAAGATATCCATAGATCTTAGGAGTTCTGAAGAATTCTGTTGAGTTGAAATCCGGCTCTGGTTCGTCAAGTTTGCTTCTCTGGAATGTCCATCCTGAAGCAAAAGAGAGCTTTGGCCCAAAAACAAAGCCGAAATCAAAAGAAACGCCATATACTTTTGATCCGGATCCGTTTATCCTCTCCAAGATTCTTGCCTTTTCTATGCGCGTGATTTCATGAAGGATAAACGAGTTTTCTAATTTATTGTAAAAGGCTTCCACACTCAATTGAATGAGGCTTCTTCCCATCTGTTTTCCGTAATCGAGACCACTGTTTATGCTGTATGATTTCTCTTCTTTCAAATTTGGAGAATTGGTTATCATCATGCCCTCACCGCCAACTTGAGTAATATGTAAGTCTTCATCAAAGACTTGAGGGGCTCTGAATCCGGTTGAAAATGACGTCCTAAAACTCAGCTCTTTCATGAGGTGCACCAGAATGCTTAATCGTGGAGTAAATATGGTTCTATCCAAGGCAGAATGTTTGTTCAGCCTTATTCCGGTTAAAAGTGAAAATGTTTTACCTATTTTAAAATCATCTTGGATGAAGATACCGCTTTCGTGATAGAGATCTTCGATTATCCTGTCATAACCTGTGGCTTCATCTTTAATCTTGTCTCGCTTGTATTGTGCTCCAACGGAGAACACATGACTTCCTATTTGATAGTTGAGTTGGGAGTTGAGAAACATAAGAGGATTTTTTGTCTTCCCATAAGCATTGGGATCCTTATGGCTTCCGTAGTACGTGTTTCTTTTGGCATCTACGAGAGAGAAGGAAAGATTATAATATAAACTTTCAGAAATATAATGGTTCCAATCCGAGCTGAATCCTATTTGATCGGTTTTTATCCATTCGGCTGTGTTCGCTTCGTGAGGAGGCTTATCAAA